>JASHOH010000018.1 GCA_030041215.1 Candidatus Sulfotelmatobacter sp.
CTATGCCGCTCGGTCAGTTTTAAAAATTTTCATTCACATGGCAACCGCGCACAACATAAGGGGCGCATTCCACAGTACACTGAGAGAAACCCCAGCAGACAGGTCCATCAGCAAGTAAGCTAACGGAAGTTTTTAGACAGGCGCCCTCGTACCAGCCGCCGGGGTGGCCAACGGCGGGTATTTCATAAATTTATGTCGGCACCAGGCACAACGCTTTCCCCCAATCCGTGGACGCGCATTCTCGACGCGCTCGAAAAGAAAATTAACCGGCACTCCTATGACACATGGCTCAAACCCACGCGTTACAGCCACTCCAGTGGAGGAGTGCTGTTCGTGCGCGTGCCCACAGCCGAGTTCCGTCACGCCGGCGATAAATACGCCGACTTGATTCAGGAGGCGATCGATAATCTCGGTCTCGAATTCAACGACGTGAAGTTCGTCACGCCCGAGGACGATCCCGCGGCCACTCCGATGCGACACAATGGCGGTTTGTCGGCCTCTTCGGCAACAGCCGCGGGTGGGCCCGCGCAGTCGCGCTTCGACTGGGATGGCGCCGCGCAACTCAACCCGCGCTACACCTTCGACGCCTTTGTCATCGGCAGCGGCAACCAGTTCGCTCATGCCGCCTGTCAGGCTGTGGCTGAGCGTCCTTCAAAGGCCTACAACCCTCTGTTCCTGTACGGCGGTGTGGGGATGGGCAAGACGCACCTCATGCAGGCCATCGGGCACGAAGTCAAGCGGCGGCAACCGCAGGCTTCGATCTGCTACGTCTCCAGCGAGAAGTTCACCAACGACATGATCAACTCGCTGCGCTACGACAAAATGACGTCGTTTCGCGACCGCTTCCGCAGCGTTGACGTTCTGTTGATCGATGACATTCAGTTTCTGGCCGGCAAGGAGCGCACGCAGGAAGAGTTCTTCCACACCTTCAATGCTCTGCACGAAACCATGAAGCAGATCGTGATCGCTAGCGATCGTCCGCCGAAAGAGTTAGCGGAAATCGAGGATCGGTTGCGAAACCGCTTCGAGTGGGGATTGATCGCCGACATCCAGCCGCCCGATCTCGAAACCAAGGTTGCCATCCTGCAAAAGAAAGCTGAGCAGGAAAAAGTCACGCTGCCGACAGATGTCGCTTTGTACGTGGCGCAGAACATTCGCTCCAATGTACGCGAGTTGGAAGGCGCTCTGATCCGGTTGGTGGCACATTCCTCGCTGATCGGCGCCGAGATTACGCTTCCCTACGCTCAGCAGGTGCTCAAGAACTTTATCGATTCTCAGGCGCGACGCGTCACCATTGAGTCCATTCAGAAAATGGTCGCAGAACAGTTTGGCTTGCGGCTGGTTGAGATCAAAGCCAAAGATAATTCGCGAGCCATTGTCTACCCGCGCCAGATCGCGATGTACCTGGCCAAGCAGATGACCGAGGCCTCGCTTCCGGAGATCGGCCGGCAATTTGGCGGCAAGCACCATACGACCGTACTGCACTCCGTCGAAAAAATCGAAGAGGTCCGCAAGAATGACAAAGATTTAAACAGGTTGCTCAACAAACTCACTGAGCAACTGGGTGGGTGATCGAGGCCGGCCGGGGAAAGATGCTGATTCGCTTTTCCGAGGTTTCCTTTTCTGATTTTGTGAATGAGATGTGGAAGCTGTGCAAGGACCATCCCAATCAGCAAAATTGGAAATTTTGTTCGGGGCTCGCCGTCGCAAGGCGATCAATTTCTCACACGAAAGGTCGTGCGCAAAACAGTGAGAATAGGCGGTTTCCCAAAGTTTTCCACTTCTGCGATGCGCCTACTATTACGGCTAGTTTTATTGGATTTTATATTTGAGATAAGCTAATAAAAGCAGTAGCGCCACGGGAGATGCGCCTATGCCGGTGGAAGCCGCGGTTGCGGTGGGCACAATGGAAATTACGGTCAGCAAGCAGGAACTGCTACGTGAGTTGACGGCCACGCAAGGCGTGGTCGAGCGCAAGACCACGATTCCCATCCTCTCCAACTACTTGTTCGAAGCCGCCGAAGGCAAGCTAGCCCTCACCGCCACCGATCTCGATCTCAGCCTCAGAACATCCTGCAACGCCAAGGTAAAAAAAGAAGGCTCGTGTACGATTCCCGCGCGCAAGCTCTACGACTACGTAAAGCTTCTTCCTGACGCCGATATCACCATCAAGCTGCTCGAAAACCACTGGGTCAGCATTCGCTGTGGACGTTCAAACACAAAAATGGTGGGGATGGCGAAATCAAATTTCCCCAGCCTGCCGGTTTTTCCGACAACTGGAGTGGTCAAGATTCCGGGCCAAGTGCTGCGCGGCTTGATTGCGCGCACAGGCTTCGCCATCTCGAATGAAGAATCGCGCTATACGCTCAACGGCGCTCTGATGCTGCTCAAGCCGGAGTCGATCACCATGGTCGCCACCGACGGCCATAGGCTGGCCCACTGCGAGCGCAGCGGTGAGAAATTTGAAGGCGTCTCGGGCGAGATGAAAACGCTCGTTCCGAAGAAAGCGATGGACGAGCTGAAGATTCTGCTCGACTCAACCGATGCCGAAACCGTCGAGTTTGCAAAAGATGAATCAACGCTGTTCTTCCGCATCGGTTCGCGCCTGCTGACCTCACGCCAGCTCACCGGACAATTTCCCAACTTCGAAGCAGTTCTTCCCAAAGACAACAACAAAATCGTCACGCTGAACAGTGACGAACTGAACGCCGCCATCCAGCGCGTGGCACAGTTCGCCGACGAGCGCTCGCGCGCCGTGCGTTTGAAGTTGGAAAAAGGCGAAGTGAAGATTTCAGCGTCGTCGTCCGAAGCGGGAGAATCCGAAGATTCCATCGATGCGCCTTACGACGGCGATACACTGACCATTGGCTTCAACGCTCAATATCTGACAGATTTTCTCAAGTCTGCCGGCACCAGCGAAGTGCGCCTGGAGCTGAAGGACGCGCAATCAGCCGGACAGCTCCGCCCCGCCGAGGGAGATGATTACCGGTACCGGTATATCGTGATGCCGATGCGGATTTGACCGGCGGGCCGGGCCATGGCGTAGAGAGCACGGATGCCGACCGAGAGTAGCGAAAAAGATCGATTCCTAATCGCGCTCGCCAAGTTTCTGGGCGAGAACCCTACAAAAGAGAAACCGCTCGCGGGTGTCCAAATAAGCGAGGAGTGGTTCATTGAAGAGCTCCTGCGTCCCCTACTGCCAGGCGATGGGAAGGTCAGTCTTACCTTTGAGAAATTCAACCAGCTGATGCTCGCGAGTGGACGCCCCATCGCAAACCCCGAGTTCTTTGACTACTTTTTTAAAACCGCCGATAGCATCACTGGGTTTGAGGATGCGGTGGAGAAGTTTCGGGTGAAGGCGATGTGGTTGTTCGGCAACTTCCAGTTTGCATACAAGCAATTAGCGACGTCCGAGCCTGCTAAGTTCCAGCGTCTCATTGCTAGGACGGTAAAGCGCGATACCGGGAACTTCGATGGTAGAGAGCCGTTCTCGGACATTGAGAAAATCGCCCAACAGGATCTGAAGTTCTTGGGCTATCTGTCAGGGCGACGGCTGAATGATTTCGATTTTGCGGTAAAGACTTTGAAACTCGCGATCGAGCAATGGGATGGGCTAGATGAATTCCTTCGCAACTTGGGCCCGGAGGTCCAGAAAAAACTTTCGCAGGTCCTTGCCCGGGAGCACAAGCAGGAAAGCGACCTTGTTCCGGAGCGCCTAAAGGAAGCAGGTCGAGAGCGCGTCACCGCCGAGACGCAGCAACTGGAACTCAAGCTAAGAGAACAGCGGGAAAGGCAAGCCGCCGCACAGGCTGCCGGCCAGCGCAACACCCAGCGGTATCTGACTCTTCCGTACTTGGACGTTTACGTGGCCACTCAATGCGCGAGGACGAGGACTTCATTGCCCAGCACAAGTTTGTCCAGGACGTTTTTGGAAGCGCGCACGTCAAGGACCTTAAGCTGAGGTACTTCGATCCAACGGCGTCGTACGACCCCAGTCGAATAAAGAAGGGGCTAATCGAGTGCCTCATGCTCCGCCGAGCCAGCGTCACGATCTACAGCGCCGGCGCCGAGGACACGATGGGAAAGGACTGTGAGCTGGCCGCGACCCTCACACAAGGCAAGCCCGTTATTGTGTACGTCCCCTCCGAGCCAAGATACGTAAGGCTGCCCTCGCGCACCTCGGACGTCGATATGGAAAGCCGGGCGGAGGCCTTTCGGGTTGGCCATCCATTAGGTCTGCAAACCAGCGCGCAAACCGGCGTCGCTCACGGAATCATGGTTGTGCGCAGTGTCGACCAATGCGCAAAGATGTTAAGGAAGGTGCTTTTGCACTACCTGGAGCTGTCGATTCGGCACGAGGGCGGGAATTTTCTGCTAGAGGAGGCAGAAACTCAAAGCACCCTTCGGGTAGTGACGGACGACCCTATGCTATCCCACTCCTTCTGGACGTATTTTCGACACACTCAGCCTGAGCCGGACATCTAGAATTGCAATTCCGCCACGCGCTTCAGGATGGCATCATCAGGGGAAACGACTACTACTGTGAAGTTACTTCTCTCAAGCGCGGAGATCTTCGGCCAATCGACTTCACCCTTCTTTACCTCGATGAGCAGGATGTGGGCTCCCTTCTGGACGACGATGTCAGGCCTGTGCCCGTTAACGTAGTCCGGCGCCTGAAACCAACCCTCCACCCTTGCGCGTACGTCGTACCCCTGTGACTGCAACTGCAGCGCAAAAAGCCTCACTGCCTCGTCATGCTCAGTTTTCGAGATGTGATGCTGCATAGCTAGTTCCTAATTCTTACCGTCTTTCTACATCGCGATCTTACATTTCGTCAACGCCATTTTTTGCAGCAATCATACATGATGTACAACTTGTACTACATGTAACTACGCACAAGTTGTTGTTCTTGTACAATGTTATCGGTGATGCGCCGATTACTATCCAGCGAAGCCCGAAAGGACTTTTCCGACGTCGTCCACCGCGCCTATTACGCAAAGGAGGTTACCGTAATCACCAAAAGGGGGCGCGACCTTGCCGCCGTCGTGCCGATGACCATGGTGCAAGCGGCAGCCCGTTCGGAGGCCAAGGGCAAGTCTGCCAGGCCCCCTCGGTCGGCGACCCGCCACACGGATTGACCCGTCGCGGTTGGTCGTCACATTCATTGTCGGACGGTTTCCACCACATAGCTTGCCCCGTCGACATTTTTGTCCTCTAATCTTCCCAGCTTGGGACGTAGAATCCGAGCCGGCGTTGACGCATCCTCGCCAAGGGTATTAGCCTAGGGCCAACTCTGGAGGTTCCCATGCTCGACGGCTTCAAGAAATTCATTCTGCGCGGAAATGTGGTGGACATGGCGGTGGGCGTGGTGATCGGCGCGGCGTTTGCCGGCGTTGTGAATGGACTTACGTCGGCTTTTCTCAATCCGCTGATCAAGCTGGTTGCCGGTGGAGAAAAGTTTTCCACGATACAATTCACGATCCACGGCGTTTCGTTCCCTCTCGATAACTTCATTAATGCGGTGATTTCCTTCGTATTGATTGCCGCTACGATTTACTTTTTCGTTGTGCTGCCGGTGAATGCCCTGATCGCACGCATGCACAAGGGCGAAAAAGCGCCCGATCCCACCATCAAGAAGTGCCCCGAATGCCAGAGCGAAATTCCTATCGAAGCCCGCCGCTGCGCCCACTGCACACAGCTAGTGATGGGGAAGGCAGCGTAATATGGGAATATGAGCTTGCGCGCGAGGCTGTGGTTACTCTGTGTAGTGGTAGGCGGCGCGACTGCACTCTCCCAAAACTCGTCCTCGAAGGCAAACGCTTCCCAAAATTCTCTCTCACTGCATGGCTCGCTTGAGCCCGGCGCGGTCAGCGACGGTGTTTACCGCAATCCCTCGCTCGGATTCACTTGCACAATTCCCGGCGGGTGGGTCTTGCGAACCGATGAAATCAATTCTGAACAGGACGGCAAGGCTGCAAACGACGGCGAAGCACCGCCACAATTCGCCAGTTCCGGCCGCGTGCTCTTGGCGGCATTTTCCCGCCCTCCCCTGGCGCGAGGCGAAGATGTGAATGCTTCAATCCTGATCGCCGCCGAAAGTGTAGCTGCCTATCCTGGGCTGAAGGACGCCGCGCAGTACTTCGGTCCGCTTACCGAAGTCGCAAAGGCGCAGGGATTCCAGGTTGATGAAGAACCTTACGAATTTTCCGTGGGAGCAAGAACTGTGGTGCGCGGCGATTTCGAAAAAAATGTAGGAAGCCGCGTGATGCATCAGTCCACGCTCGCGATGCTGGCGCGCGGCTACGCCGTGTCGTTCACATTCATCGGCGGAACGGAACAGGAAGTGGAGGAGCTGATCGAAAACCTGACATTCCTCTCGCAGCCGACGAAGCATTAAGCATCAAAAGCTGCCGTGATCTTTGTGCAGCGCACTGCACAATCATCCTCCACTATAAACGCGACATCGACGAGTTGCAGGTGAGCGTGCCTGTGGTCATGCAGTTCGCTGACGCTAACCGTTGGATACAAGACTTCTTCCTAGATCAAGAGAGAGGACCGGTTTTAGAAGAAGGATTCGTAGCCGCGTCGGGGCTGAAGGCAAGCAGTCAGCGAGGCGGTGGGGAGGCGGAGATTTAGTCTAGCGGTTCAGGGTGAAGGGCAATATTCTTTTCGCCCGCCGCTTTCTTCTCGGCGTATTTCGTCATCCACGCTTCCCAGCTTTTGCCCGCGGCAGTATCGCGTCCTGTAAAAGCCAGGGCAGCAATGTCCGCGTACGAGATCGAAATTTTCTCGGGAGAGTTCTTCGGGAACAGGCGAACCAACGAATCTCTCAAAGTGGAAGCTGACCGCCGGTCGAACACGTAGCCTTCGATTTTTGAGCCATCCTTTCGCGTAATGGTGACATCTCCGCGGTAATCGAAGGCTTTTTCGAGGGCGGCGCGAATTTCTTCGTCGCTGGCCAATGACGGAATCCAGCCCTCGAGCTGCTCATGCTCAGCCCCCGGAGCGATTTCCAGCGCATCAGGATGGAGCGCGCCAACATGCGGTGCCGATCCTGCCGCCTGGTGGTCGAGATGTCCTGCGGCTTTGCCAGTCATTGATTACTCCAGAAGATCGGGCTGCGTCCGGTGGACTGCCGGGGTCGGCGATTGTTCCCCGCATATACACATTACGCGCGGGTTTCTTGCGCGTGGCTTGTGGGTGCAATCTGAATCAGAGGATGCACTGGTGCCTGCGGCTCCTCCAGCATGCGCAGCGCTTCTTCATCGCGATAGCGCGTGAACAAAGTTGCCTTGACTGTAGCAAGGAACCCGCCGATCGAGCTGAATGTATCATTCACCGCGGAAGCTTCATACCCGCTGTGCACCATGCAATTCGCGCAGGCCGGATTGCCCGACTCGGTTCCGTAGTTCTGCCACTCGGTGCTTTCCAGCAGCTCCGCGAACGTCTCCGCATATCCATCTTGAAGCAAGTAGCAGGGCTTTTGCCATCCGAAAACGTTGTACGTCGGCATGCCCCAGGGTGTGCACGGATACGTCCGCTTGCCCATCAAGAACTCCAAAAACAGCGGCGAGAGATTGAATCGCCAGTTCGGCTTGCGATTCGACAAAATCGCGCGGAACATGCGACGTGTGCGCGCGCGACCGAGAAAGTGTTTCTGATCGGGAGCCTTGTCGTACGAATATCCGGGCGAAAGCATCATGCCTTCGAGCCCAAGCTCCATCATGCTGTCGAAGAAAGCCCGCACGGACTTCGGGTCGGCGCCATCGAACAAAGTCGTATTCGTCGTAACCCGGAACCCGCGCTTCAAAGCATCTTTGATGGCATCGACAGCAATCTCATACCCGCCCTCGCGGCACACGGCCAGATCGTGCTCTTCGCGGTTGCCGTCAAGATGTACGCTGAAAGTCAGATACTTGCTCGGCTTGAACAGATAAATCTTCTCTTTTAGCAGCAGCGCATTCGTGCACAGGTAAATATATTTCTTGCGTGCGACTAGGCCTTCGACAATCTCACGAATCTTGGGATGCATCAGAGGCTCGCCGCCGGGAATCGAAACCATGGGCGCGCCGCACTCGTCGACGGCGCGGAAGCATTCTTCCGGTGAAAGATCTTTCTTGAGAATGTGGGCCGGGTATTGAATTTTTCCGCAGCCCGCGCACGCCAGATTGCAGCGAAACAACGGCTCGAGCATCAGCACGAGCGGGTAGCGCTTGTGTCCGGCGAGATTCTGCCGAAGCACGTAGGACGCAACGGTCCACATTTGTGAAAGGGGGACGGCCATTTCTGGGTCGGAAAGCTCCTTTCGCTATCTTATCAGGCCTTCGAAATTGGATTCCTGCGGCCCGCTGCCCGATAGCAAAAATCGAACGCGGCGCAGCTAGTTTTCAGGCCGCACGACTGTGGACGAAGGTGGGAAACATGCTGCCAAACCATTTTCAGGAACTCATTCAAAATGGGATGTTTACCTGTGCGATTCGCCACCGCAGAGCACCCAAAATGTGCCCTTCTCGTGGTATAATAAATAGTCGCCAAACGAGCCTAAGTTAAGATATTTCAATAACTTGAACTTGATTCGCAGGCGTCCTTTTCAGGCCCTTCGGGTATGTTCTGTCGAGCAGTTTCAGGGCGGAAGCAAGGCCTAAATCAGAATTAGAATCGGGGCACCTCCCGCGGAGCGAAATGGCCACTAAAGAGATTACTCCCATCGAAGAAACGACAACAAAAAACGGAAAAGTAACTCCCATCGCGCCGCCGTCGACGGGCAAAAACGGCAACGGTAAGAACGATTACACTGCCGAGTCCATTAAAGTTCTCGGCGGCATGGAAGCCGTGCGCAAGCGGCCGGCCATGTACATCGGCTCAACGGGCGATCTTGGCCTGCACCACCTCGTCTACGAGGTTGTCGACAATTCCGTTGACGAAGCCCTTGCCGGCTTCGCGACGAAGATCGAAGTTACGATTCACATCGACAACTCGATCACCGTAGTCGACGATGGTCGCGGTATCCCCGTTGACGACATGGATATCGACGGGGAAAAAATTCCCGCCGCGCAAGTCGTCATGACCACGCTGCACGCCGGCGGTAAGTTCGATTCTTCCACCTACAAAGTTTCTGGCGGGTTGCACGGCGTTGGCGTTTCCTGCGTCAACGCGCTCAGCGAGGAGCTTGAACTCGAAATCTGGCGCGACGGTGCCACCTGGGAGCAGACCTACGAGAAAGGCGAGCCGACCAGCAAGCTCAAGAAGACTGGCGTCGCCAAAGTAAAGACGGGCACGAAAGTCCACTTCACTCCCGACAAAACCATCTTCACCACTACCGAATACAACTACGACACACTCGCCCAGCGCCTGCGCGAACTCGCCTTTTTGAACAAAGGCCTGCTCATCACGCTCACCGACGAGCGCGTCACCGATCCCAAAACCGGACAAGGCAAGCAAACCCAGTTCAAATACAACGGCGGCATCGCCGAATTCATCAAGCACCTCAACCGCGGCAAGCAGGTGCTGCACGACAAGCCCATCTACATGGAAGCCGAGCGCAGCGGCGTCAATATGGAGATCGGCCTGCAATACAACGACGGCTACTCCGAAACCATCTTCAGCTTCGCCAACAATATCAACACCGTCGATGGCGGCACGCATCTTTCCGGCTTCCGCATGGCCCTTACCCGCACCATCAACTACGCCGGCCAGCAGTTGGGCCTGTTCAAAGACGTAAAAGAAAATCTTACCGGCGATGACGTTCGCGAAGGCCTAGTCGCCGTCATCAGTGTCAAGTTGCCGCAGCCCCAGTTTGAAGGACAGACGAAAGGCAAGCTGAATTCCGATATCGCCGGCATCGTGCAGGCGTTCGTCAACGAACGTCTTGGCGCCTTCTTCGAACAGAACTCTACCGTCGCCCGCAAAATCATCAACAAAGCCATCGACGCCGCCCGCGCCCGCGAAGCTGCCCGTAAAGCGCGCGATCTCACGCGCCGCAAGGGAGCTTTGGATTCTGGAGGCCTTCCCGGCAAACTTGCCGATTGCTCCGAACGAGATCCGAACCGATGCGAACTGTTCCTGGTCGAGGGCGAATCCGCCGGAGGGACGGCCAAACAGGGCCGCGACCGCCGCTTCCAGGCGATCCTTCCTCTGAAAGGAAAAATTCTTAACGTCGAGAAAGCCCGCTATGACAAGATGCTTGCCCACGAAGAAATTCGCGCCATGATCACCGCGCTCGGCACCGGCATCGCCAAAGACGACTTCGATCCCTCGAAAGTCCGCTACGGCAAAATCATTCTCATGACCGACGCCGATGTCGACGGCTCGCACATCCGTACCCTCCTTCTGACGTTTTTCTTCCGCCACATGCAGGAGCTGATCAAGCGGAACCACGTCTTTATTGCCCAGCCGCCGCTCTACTCGATCAAGAGAGGCAAGTCGATTCAGTACGTGAAAGACGACGAGGCTTTCGACAAAATGCTGCTCAAACGCGCCGCCGACGGGCTCGTCGTCCGCTACGGCGAAGGCGCAGCCAAACTCGAAGGCGCGAACCTAACGCGCTTCATGAGCGTGCTCAAGGACTATCTCAACTTCTTCGACAAAGTTGATAAGCGCCTGCGCGACGAGGCCGTCACCGAGCTGCTGCCGCGCCTCGATCTCTCCAAGCATGCCGATTTCGAAGGCGACAAGAAAACTCCGCCGAAGAAAATCGAGAAGCTGGAACGCGAACTGAAGCGTCTGCAAAAAGACCGCAAGTTTAAAGAAGTCGAAAGCCGCTTTGACGAAGAACACAATTTGTGGGAGGTGAAGTTTGTCAGCTCGCAAGGCTCCGAGCACGTCATCAACTGGGAGTTGGCCTCGAGTGCGGAGTGCCGCCAGTTGATCGCCAAATTCAAGCAGATTGAACCGTATCTTGAGCCGCCATTCGTGGTCGAAGCCTTGCCGAAAGCGAGCGCCAGCGCAAACGGAGACGAATCAGAAGAAGAGGAAGCCTCTTCTTCTGATGGAAACGCAACAAAGAAATCTACGAAAGCCGCGAAAGATACTTCGTCCAAATCCGACGGCGCAAAGGCCACAGCCAGGCCGCGCGCCCTGCCCGAGCCGATTGAGAAAACTACGGCCCGCGAGCTGTTCGAGTACGTGAAAAAAGAAGGCAGCCGCGGCTACGACATCCAGCGCTACAAGGGCCTCGGCGAAATGACCGCTCCGCAGCTGTGGGAAACCACCATGGACCCCGAGCGCCGCACCCTGCTCTCGGTGAAGCTCGAAGACATCGCCGAATGCGAAGCCATCTTCACGACGCTGATGGGCGAAGACGTCGAATCGCGCCGCAAGTTCATCGAAGAGAACGCGCTGGATGTGAAGAACCTGGATATCTGAGCACGCAGCTTTGAAGGACGCGGCTTCAGCCGCGCCGTGTAGCCGTCGCCTAATCCTCTGATTCCGACCGCAAGGACTTCTGTTTCCAATATGAGAGCGGAATTCTGCTCGCACTCTGTAGTACAAAGTACTTGACGTTCACCAAAACACTTCGCTATGTTTCCTTCAAAGCGCGGTGGCGAAAGCGTTGGCACAGCGGCAAACATCTAAGACGGTAACACCGGCTCCCGCGCAAAGTCTGACGCTGCCGGAGCTTGACCGGCTCATTCACGAGCGCATTCGCCTCGGTATCGTCAGCGCCTTGGCCACGAACGCCAGCCTCAGCTTCAACGATCTCAACCGCATTCTGAAAACCACGGACGGAAACTTGAGCGTCCATGCCCGCAAACTGGAGGGGGCCAACTACATCTCGTGCCTGAAATATTTTGAAGGCCGAGTGCCGCGCACGGAGTACAAGCTAACCGCTGCGGGACGGCGCGCGCTGGCGCGATATCTCGATCAGATGGAGCAGTGGATTCGCGTGACCCGCGAAGAGTAGATTTTCTTTGGGACTTAGCTGGAAAGTGCCTCCTGCTGCATCGCACGACCTATTTCGCGCTGTAGCGTCTGAGCCCGGTGCTACAATTCTGCGGCATGAAACACGGTTCAGTTTTCTGCGCGCTCGCAACCGTTTTGCTGGTACAAACAGCTGCTCCCGAAGTTGAAATCACGGCTGAGCCGCACCATCACCTCACACTGGAGAACAAATCAGTTCGCGTCTATTACGTCGAGGTCCCGCCGCATGGTGAGACGCTGATGCACTGGCACCGTCATGATTATTTTGCAATCAGCCTTGGGCCGGCCGAGATCGTCAACTCCGTGAAAGACAAAGCTCCCGCCGATGTCAAGCTGCAGGATGGCGAAACCCACTTCTCCTCTGCAACGTTTGCCCACATCGCCAAGAACGCTGGCGACCAGCCCTTTCGCAATGTCACCATCGAGCTCCTTGAGGATGAAACCCTGCGCAACTCAACCGCCAAGTGGGATGAAGACCGCGGCATGGACATTCTGCAAGGTGGAACGAAGCAGATAGTCTTCGTGAAAGATGGCGTGCGCGTGACCGAGTTTGAACTGCAACCGGGCGGCGTTGTCCCCACGCATCACCATACCGGGCCGCATCTGCTGGTCGCGGTCAGCGATCTTGATATCCGCAGCGACGTTGAAGCGCAGGGTCCGATGCCGAGACATTTCAAAAGTGGTGAATCGAAATGGCTGCCCGAAGGCTACTCGCACAGCATTACCAACACCGGCAAGCAGCGGGCTAAATTTGTGACACTGGAGTTTCCGTGATAT
>JASHOH010000239.1 GCA_030041215.1 Candidatus Sulfotelmatobacter sp.
AAGATATTTATATCGCCCACTGGTGCATTGTGCTTTTTGTGCGCATGCTCCGCAGCGTTTTGCGCTGCCGATATAGGCATGGGCGCGGTTGGTCACGTGTTGAGAGTTGTGCGCTTTGATTCGCAGAACGGTATTCGTAATGCAGGAGAGGTGAGCCTGCGAGATTTTCAAGTGCAAATGATGACCTGTGGCGAAGACCACATTGAAATTGCCGGATTCGGAACGGTGCGTCAAGGAGATCCGCCGCTGACAACCATGTGGCGAACGATGACGAGGAGTGCTCGCGACCCGTGGAACTCGCAGGAATTCAGAATCAACTCTTCTAATAGCGGTTAGAAGCCAAGCAAGTTAGGGAGTCGCGGGCAGGTCTGAGTTGTACGTATCGAACAGCACCTTCCATGCGCCGTCCGCCTCCTTTTTCCACACCGTTAGGTACTTCCCCTTGTCGGAGATAGTCTTCCCGGATGCGTCCTTGATACTGAAATCGTATGTGCCGCTTGTGTAACCAAGTTCGCCGAGCGGGCAACCCCGACTTTGTTCGCATGCCATGAGAGCGTGTAATCGGGGGTTGCGAACGCGCTCCCTATCAATTTCGTAATGGCGTCCTTCCCGGTTGCAATCGGCGCGTTAGATGGCAACATCGAGCCTTGGTTGTCGAAGAAGCCCACTGACTTCTCTAGGTCTTTCGCGGCATAGACTTTCATCCATGCAGCATCAGCAGCGAGAAGGGCGTCCGATGCCTTTTCGCTCGCCTGCCCTAGCGATGCGCCTGCGCTGATAACGGATAAGAGCAGGGCAGCAATAAACCGAGTCTCAGGTCTCATATTTTTTCCCTCGTTTTCAAACTCTTTAAAGCACTTAACGGTTATTACGGCGGGCACCGTCGTGGAGCTAACTGGTCACCGGACGACGATGCGCGACCTACTTTGGAGGCACCGGCATTGCGGAGGAGTGGTGATCGACGATCATCCACTGCCCATTACGCTTGGCGTAAACGAAACTGTAGCGGGCAGGCAGGCTCTTGCTTTCGCCGTCCTTGACGTAGGTAAACGTGTAGTAGCCGGTATTGATGGCAGTCTCTCCGTAGACGCGGATCAACTGATCGCCAAAAGACACCTTGTGTCCAGGAAGCGCCTTAAAGGCGTTAACCATGTAGTCTCGAATTGCTTCCGGGTCATCGCGACGCTTGGGCGACAGGGTACCCCACAGCACCGCTTCGCGGTCGTAGAGCGCAAGTAGACGATCCGGAGTATCGGCACTGAAGGCTTCTGCCCACTTTGCAGCGGCAGCCGCCACCTCCTCCTTGTCTCCGGCCGACGCTGTGGGAGGAAGCCCGAGGAAAACAACAACTGCAAGCAGGACGAACGAAGTTCCAACACGCGTCATGGTGAGCCTCCAAAATAGAATTGCGTTGTTGACGAGGGTGGGACGACCTGTCGGTGACGCGCCAAGCGACGCCCAGCGCCTCCAGTTGTCAACTCATATTCGTCTCCTATTCCCGGCATGTTTCGGTCTCCACGAGTCTTAGCTGACTGACCTTGTTAGTTGGCAAGCCATTCTACGGCGCATTCGTCCAACTCGCCAGACGGGTCTAACCTTACTGCTGTCCGCGATCCCAAGCAACTGTGAGCGGCAGAGACCAATCGGCTCAGACCTGTGGAATTCGCCCACAACCATCAGCTATTCTCATAACCTCTATGACCGACGAAGAGCGCATGCAACGGGAGGCGAGTCTGATCGGGACTGTCCGGTCGAAGCTCCCCGACTTCGCAAAGATGTGTGCCAATGACGCGGAATTGGTAATGCTCCACCAAGACGCCTTTGCTACTGATTACCAAGAAGACGAGTATATGTTGCTGGGTATGGCGATCAAGTATGCCGGACTCCGTGGGAAGGAAGTGCGCGTGATCGGAACCAATCGGAGCAGTCTCGGCGAAGAAAACAGAATCCAGTGAAAAAGCATGACCCCAGTCGCGGACAATCCGGTCATCGTTCCAGACCGCGAGCTTGAAGGGAAGAAGCCCGGCGAGTCAGAACCGCCCCGCATCCGATGCCCGCTCTGCGGTTGGTCGCCCCGCAAAGAGGACAAATGGTTCTGCACCTGCGGCAACGAATGGAACACGTTCGACACCGGAGGCGTGTGCCCAGCCTGCCTCCATCAGTGGACTGAGACGCAGTGCCTCTCGTGCGCCCGGTGGTCGCCGCATTCGCTTTGGTATGCGCAGTGATATCGTCGGTATTCAGCTTTGATAAGCCGCCGCATGTTTAGGCGAGGACGGGCAATATGGAACAGAGAGTCAGTCTGATTACTCTTGGAGTGGCTGATCTGCATCGCAGCGCGGATTTTTACGAAAACCTCGGATGGAAGCGGTCAAACGCCAAAACCAACGAGATCGTGTTCTTTCAGGCGGGAGGAATGGGGCTTGCCCTGTATCCGCGAATCGCACTTGCAAAGGATGCGAACGTCTCCCCTGAAGGACACGGATTCAGTGGAATCACTCTTGCATACAACGCCCGCACCCGCGACGAGGTTGACTTCGTGCTCGCGCAAGCTCAAACGGCAGGTGCAAAGTTGCTTAAGCCTGCGCAGGAGACCTTCTGGGGAGGCTATGACGGATATTTTGCTGACCCGGACGGGTTCTTGTGGGAGGTCGCGTGGAATCCGTTCTTTCCCATCGCCGAAGATGGGAGTATCCGAATTCCAGCGGAAGCCTAGCTGTTCACGTCCAGTAGTTGGATTACAGGGGACTCCGCTCGGCAGCAGACACCAAAATGCTGCCACAACCGGAACCAAGGGCTATGGGCGAGCGTCTCGTCATGTCTTCGATTGGCAGCCGCGAGGTCGCTTGCTCTTGGCGGTCTCGTGTCCGGGACTGCGAAGATGCGCTCCAGCCATTCGATTTCGGCGATGGTCTGTTCAGCGTCCACGGTTCTCTATGATCTTGTAGAGAGTAGGAATAGGTCAAACGGCGGAATCGTTACTTACTGAGCGATTTGTGCGCTGCCAGTCGATGCGCCACCGTTCGCCCGGCATGGGCACCCAAAACAGTTTCTTTGGCGGCGTTCCCCGAG
>JASHOH010000240.1 GCA_030041215.1 Candidatus Sulfotelmatobacter sp.
GCACGAACGAGGTGGCCTGAGTGATCGAAATTGCACTGAAAACAAATGACTTACGCGATTTCCACAGCCTGCAAAGATGTATTTTCTGCGCGAAATCGCAGCGAAAATCCTCGCTTTCGCGCCAAAAACAGCCGAAATCGCGCAATCAGCTTCCCAGCTTGCGCCGAGCCAGCGCCTCAACTTGCTCGAGCACCTCGTCTTCGCTCAGGCGGGTCGAATCGATGACCACGGCGTCGCTGGCCGCCACCAGCGGCGACGCGGCGCGGGTGCGGTCGCGGCGGTCGCGGTCGCGCAGGTCAGCGGCCATGCTGGCAGAGACTTCGCCTTTGAGTTTGTGCTGCTCCATGCGGCGCTGCTCGCGCACTACAGGATCGGCATCGAGAAAAATTTTCAGATCGGCGTCGGGAAAAACTCTCGTACCAATGTCGCGGCCCTCCATGACGACTCCGCCGCCCGCTCCCATTTCGCGCTGGCGCGCCACCATCCACTCGCGCACTCGCGGATGCACCGACACGCGCGACGCCGCCTCGGTCACGTCGCGCTCGCGAATGCGCTCGGAAACGTCGATTCCATCGAGCAGCGTACGATTGCCGCCGAGCGTGGGTTCGAGCTGAATGCGCGAATCGTGCGCCAGTTGCAGCAGCGCAGCTTCATCATCGAACGAAACATCGCTCTCTATGGCCTTCAGCGCCAGCGCGCGATACATCGCTCCGCTTTCAAGGTTGACGTAGCCAAGCTTGCGAGCGAGGCGGGAGGCGATGGTACTCTTGCCCGCGCCGGCGGGGCCGTCCATAGCAATGATGAGTTTCCGTTGGGAGTGGGAGATGGGAGTTTCGTCGCTCATTCAGCCAGAAAAGATTGTACACAACCGAAACGACCGAAGGGATCAAGCGCCTCCTTTGGTAGCGCCTCAATTTGAAATCCCCATAATAGCGGCGTCATTCCGAAGCCCCGCGCTTTTACCAGCGGGGCGAGGAATCTCCCAGAGAATCGTCCGTGTACAGGGAGATCCTTTGCTCCGCCCGAAAAACGGCTACGCTCAGGATGACAACATGCAAAGAATGGGCGCACATACCTAATTCCCCGAAGATCACAGAAACTGTTTCGCGAACTCCACAATTTCCCTTTCCGCCCAGCGTCCGTCATAATCCGCGTCACCGTCGCGCTCGCCAAGAAATGCGCAGTGGCCGCCGTCGGCGGTTTCGATGTAAGTGATATTGGGATTCGCGAGAAGCGCCTGCCTGGTTTCCGGCAAAATTCGAACAAAGGGATCATTCGCCGCATGAATGACCAGCGCAGGCCGCGCAATCTGAGAAATCACATTCGCTGCCGCCGCCCGCGCGTAGTAATCGCCCGCGCCCGCAAACCCGCAGTAGTAAGCGGTGACACGCTCGTCGAAATCGCGCAGAGACCTGACTCCGCGCAGCCGCGCAAGGTCAAAGCTCGCCGGAAACAACTGCGCCTTGCGGCGAAATCGCAGGAACAGTTGCAGCAGAAAATAGTATTCGTAGATCCGGTTGGCCGGCTCATGCAGCGCGTCCGCTCCAGCCGCCAGATTGACCGCCGGACAAACCGCTGCCACGCCACGAAATTGCGCTGGCCCGTTGCCGCCCCACTCTCCCGCCAGCTTCAACACCAGATTTCCACCCATGGAAAAACCAACCAGCACGAAACCGGGAATTCCATCGCTGTCTATGAGATTGTTCGCCACCGCCGCGACGTCGGCCGAGCGGCTGGAGTTGTACAGCGTGGGCGCGCAGTGGTCCATGCCGCCGCAATTGCGCTGGTTCATCATGACCACGTTCATGCCAGCGGCCAACCCGTTGCGCGCAACTCCCAGCATGTACTGCGACTCGCTCGATCCCTCAAGTCCGTGGACCGCAATCAACGTCAAAGCGGGCCGGTTCTCCTGCCAATGACACTGGCACAGCACGGGCACACCGGGTTCCACCTCGATCAGGCGCCGCTCGGCCTGTGGCAACATAATTCTGCGCGGACGGAAAAAAGCCGCCAGTGTCTGCACATGCCCACCCCGCAACCACCCATGAGGACGGAAGACGGAGGGGACGAAAACGTGCTTGTTCCTGCTCTCAATTTCAACTTTGGAACTGGAAGATGTCAGATTTTCACCGCACAGTTTGCGAAGTTCCCACAAATCGATTTTAATAGAATGCAAAGCTGCAAGGAGTAATTGCCATGCCGATTTTTGAATACATCTGTCAGGACTGCCGGCACAAATTTGAAACCCTGGTTTTTGGCCGAGATAAGGCGAAGTGTCCCAAATGCCAGAGCAAGAAGCTGAGCCCCCAACTCAGCGTGTTCACAGTCTCTGCAAAAGGCCGAGCTAAGACTTCGACTTCCACCGGCGCTTGCGGCGCGTGCGGCGATCCTCGCGGTCCTGGCGCGTGCTCCCTTGGCGATCTCAATTAGTGTTTAATCTCGCTCGTCTTGTTCACACCCCGACGCCCGTAAGCAAACTTTCGGCACAGTTCTGACTGTGACTGTGGTGACCTTGGTTTGCCGGCTAGAGCCGCCTACCATCCTCTGACTTGATCCGGAGAGGTATATCCTCATGGACCGGCGCCGCCAGTCACGCGTTTTCGTCGACCTTCCAGTCCAGATCTGGGGCATGGACATGCACTCGCAGCCCTTCACTCAGACTGCCAGTCTGCGGAGCATCAGTGGGCGCGGGGCAACATTGCAAGCGGTCGAGGCCCAACTCAAACCGGGTGATATTGTGGACGTGCTCTACAAAGGCAACAAAGCACAGTTTCGCATTGTGTGGTGCGGCAAGCCAGGAACCGAATTCGCGGGTGAAGTCGGACTGGAAAAAGTATCCGCGGATGCGAAGATTTGGGATTTCGATCCCCGCCGCTGCGCTGCTTCGGTGGGCCAGGGATAGCCGCCTGGCCGCTTTA
>JASHOH010000019.1 GCA_030041215.1 Candidatus Sulfotelmatobacter sp.
CGACAACCCGATCCGCTCATGCCTCCTGCCGAGATTGTTCAAATGATTCTGATTTTGCGCTGGTGCAACGACAATGTTGTCGTTGAGTGGTATAAAGCCTGGCAACCTGCTTGGGGGACCGGGTCGGTCGGACGCCACACAGATTAGGCCGGTTACTTGGTAAATCACGCGAGCCGAAGTGCCGAAAATTCGGCACCTGCCGATATAACGGCACTTTGTTCGGATTTCGTAACAGGAATTCACCGACGATGATGACTCCGTCTTTTTTCTGGCATATTCCAGCAATCGGGAGGTCGATGTCATCTCACAGGGGTAACCCTGCTCGGCGCCCGCTTGGGGGATTCGGGATCGATGGGTAGACGAAGCGAGGCTCTGGAAATAGCGCAAGCGGAGCACCTGTTGTCCGAATTCTTCAAACGATCAGCCGTTGGTCTGGCTATCTTTGATGAATCCCTGTGTTATCGGATGATTAATCCCTATTTGGCTTCCGCTCATCAGATTTCCATCGAGTGCCATCTCGGGAGGCATATCCGGGAGATCCTTGGAGATGTGGGAGTCCAGGTCGAGCCAGCGATCAGGCGGGTGTTCTCGACCTCGCAGCCTATTCTGAACTACGAGGTGGCGGGAGCGTTGCCTACCAGGCCGAAAGGGGGGCAATGGATTGACACTTTCTTTCCCATTGCCGACTCCGACGGCAAGGTTAAGCAGGTCGGTGCCGTTGTCGTCGAGTTAGACAAGAATGTTCAACTTCAGGAGATAGCGAGTGGTTCGTCAAATCCCGAAACGGTGCTTCGGTCGTGGAAGGACATTGCCCATTACGTGGGAACCTGCGTCAAGACGGTCCAGCGCTGGGAACGAGCATACGAGTTTCCAGTTCGGAGGGTCCAACCGAATAAAGGATCGATAGTATTCGCTTTCCAAAACGAAGTTGACGATTGGCTGCACGGTAGAAACCTCCACGTGAAGGTCCCGTTCCGAGTGCCGCCCCGCAAATTCCCGCTACTTTGATTCTGCTCGGAATGCAAGTGTTCGCGTAACGACACAGGTTACTTTGGTTGTTCTGTGTCGCTTCTCTACGTTTCTTGTCGGAGATATGCCTCGGCTACATTGAGCATCCAGGAGGAATCCCCGTTGTTTTCAGGCACACTCGCAGTTCTAAGCACTTTCATTATGGGAGCATCGGCAGGCGCGCTGCTCATGCACATCAAGTACAAGAGCCTGCTTCACGACTGCCGTAAAGCGCTGGAAGCAAACCTTGGCGGCGTATTCCACAATGGAGAGGTCGTTGACATCTAACCACAAGAAGGCATACTCGCCTCCAGAAGTCAGGAAACTAAACCGTGAGCAAACCGCGTTGGTCTTGCTTGGCCAGGCTTGGGACGGTGATCAGAACGCTAAGGAACTTCTGGAATGCGCTGCAGATGTCTTGTTTCCTGCGCCGTACCACAAAGAGGCGTCTCCTTGTTCGGATTTCGTAACAACGGACCGAGAAGATAAATAGCGGACGAAGAAAAGCGGCGACATGAAGTAGGAAATAATTAAGTATTAGATTGCCTCTCGGAGTGTGAAGTGGAACCCTGTGCAATTCACGCGTGTCTTGTGACACCCGATCCTCTGCTGGTGACTACCTTTACGGATGCATGCAGCGAGCTGGGCATTGAAGTACGTGCAGCCGCGTGTGAACGGTTTCCTGAGGAACTGGCGCGGGCAAAGTACGAAGCTGTTCTCATCGATTTCGACTTAATGCCTAATCCCTTGGCAATGCTTGGCGCCGTGCGGCAAAGCTCGGCAAACAGAAACGCTGTCATTTTGGCTGTAACGACAGAAGCTGGCCACGGACGGCAAGCGCTGGCAAGCGGCGCAAACGTTCTTTTTGGGCGTCCTTTCGACGCCAAGGAGATTCGACGAATCTTGCACGGGTCTTACGAAAGCATGGTGCGAGAACGCAGGCGCTACTTCCGCTGCGCCGCAGAGGTTCCGGCGTTGGTCATTCGCAGCAGCTCAGGGGAAGAGTTCAAGTCTACAACCATGAACGTGAGCAGCAGCGGGGTTGGACTGCGCGCCCCTGTGCCCTTAGATCCAGGCGAGGAGATTCAACTCGTAATACTCCTGCGGGAGACCGACGTTATGGTTCGCGCAATAGGCACTGTCATATGGGATGACAAGCACGGGAAAACGGGAATCAGCTTCAAATGTACCAACGCGCAGCATCAAAGTGAGCTTGACGCATGGCTGGATGCACAATTCGCTGCTTCTGGCCCCGAGGATTCGCAGAACAAGAAGAAATCACTCTGAACTGATCTTTGCCCAGTGCTCGAGGCAGGCGCTGTTATGAAAAATGGAATAGAACAAAGCGCAAGCCGACTGCTTCACTTGGTCGGAACCTTAGCTAGCGAAAAATAATGGTCGCAATGTCCCATCCCGATCAGCGTGGGTCTCCCCAACAGAAACCGCAAGCGAATTCGTCTCAAGCTCGTCGCATCGAGGGCCGGGAGTGGTGGCTGTGGGGATTTGCCGTCACCATCACACTGGCGTTAACGGCTGGAATCATATTCCTGACTTTTGGCCGACAGCACGGCGGCTTGCCCGAGCTTTACGGCGGTGATCTTCGGGAATGGGTTCGTGCTCTCGCCGCGTTGGTTCTATTATTTGATATCTACACCCTGTACCAGCAGTTCCAGTTGCAGCGGGTTAGGAGGCAGTTGGCGGAGCAAGGCCATCTGTTCCAGTTGATCTCTGAAAATGCTGCCGACATGATTGCCGTGGTGGACAAGAACGGCAATCGAATCTACAACAGCCCTGCCTATCAAAAGATACTCGGATATTCCGCCGACGAACTGAAAGCGGGCAGTTCCTTCGATCAGATTCATCCTTCGGATCGCGAGCTTATAATGCAGGCGTCCGCAAAGGCGTTCAAGACCGGGAACCCGCAGCGGCTCGAATATCGAATGCGTCACCGCGATGGCAGCTGGCGCATCCTGGAATCCACTGCGAGCGCTGTCTGCGACGATAGAGGCGAGGTCCAGGAGCTGGTCATCGTAAACCGTGACATCACTGATCGCAAGCGGGCCGAGGAAA
>JASHOH010000241.1 GCA_030041215.1 Candidatus Sulfotelmatobacter sp.
TGATCAACTGGGTCCTCGGCCATACCGACCGCTTCAAATGCCTGGTGTCGCACGACGGCGACTTCAACAACGAGGCGTCCTGGGGCACGACCGAGGAGATGTGGTTCCCCGATTGGGAGTTCCATGGCACGCCCTATGACAATCGCGAGATGTATCGCAAGTGGTCGCCGCATCTTTTCGCCAAGAATTTCAAGACGCCGACGCTGGTAATCCACGGCCAGAAAGACTACCGGGTTGATGTGAGCGAAGGCTTGCAGCTTTTCACCACGCTCCAGATGGAAGGCATCCCGTCAAAGATGCTCTACTTCCCCGACGAAGGCCACTGGGTGCTCAAACCGCAAAATTCGCAGCTCTGGTACAAGACCGTGAACGACTGGGTCGACCAGTGGGTGGGAAAATAATAACGGGCTTCAGCCCTCGGCGGCAGACTCCGTCCAGCCCGCGTGGGTGCTACAAACCTTGTCATTCCGACGGCTCGCGTCAGTGAGGCGGAGGAACCCGCTTTTTTCCGATGCTGCCGGGAACAGCGGTTTCCTCGCCCTCGCGTTAGCGAGGACTCGGAATGACATCACGGGGATTCACAATGCCGGAAAGCTCTCCACCTCCTCCTGCAACGAAGCTGCAGTCCCAGCGGTAATTTGAATTTCAACCAGCAACGGCCCGGTAAACGGCCCGATCGACGGAACAATGCTCGCCAGTCCGTTAACATCGCTCTGCACCGTGCTCTGGCTCTCACTCAAGATGATCGGCGTGCCGTTTTGACCATTCGTTGGATCCGATCCCGGAGGCGCCAAACTATTCTCCGTAGCCTCCATCACAATCGAGAAAAAACCTACATTCGCCCCAAGAACCGAATTCGGCGGCGTAGAAGAGTCGGTCACGCGCACCGTCAATGGCTGAAATGCTCCCGCTGTAACCACCTGACCCGCGCCGGCGACTGCCTCTAAATTCATCGTCGAAGGCGCGACTGCATTTCCATAGATCGACTGGCACGGTGTATTCGCCGGCGCAACGCACGCGCTGAGTTGGACATTGGAAGTGAAGTTCGTCACAGTGAGCGTGACCGACGCATATCCGCTGCTGTTGGTGACTGCGCTCGAGGAACTCAGCGAGCCCGATCCCTGATTAATTGTAAAATTTACCGTCATCCCGGCCTGTGGCGTGCCCAAGCTCACAACTCGAGCCGTCACCGGCACACTTAACGTCGCGCCCTGGGCAATCCACAAATATGGAGTGGTAACGCCGATATCCAGCGACGAAGATGTTCCCGAAACAGCTGCGCTGACCGACTGAGCCGGGCTGTAGGTTTCTGGAGCCAGCGCCGCCGTAATGGTTGCTGTTCCCACGGCCGACGGGGTCACCGCGGTGAACGCCATTCCGCTTTCATCAGTCACCGATGAACACAAGCTAGCGCCGTCGCAAGCGGAGAGTGCGGCCCCATTTGTTGCCGACCAACCGATTGTCGCGCCGTTCACTGGCGTAACCCCATCAGACGCGACCACCTGCACGACTACAGGATTCGCAGTTTGTGTGCCAACTGGCGTAGGAGGGTTCACGCCTTCCAGTAACATGATCTGGTCCGTAGCAGCGGCCCCGTAAGTGAGGACGTTTGTCATGATGGAAAACCCGCCGCTTGCTGGATCGGTAATGGTCACAGTCTGCGGCCCATCCACTTGTGCCGGAGCAATCACCAGCAACTGACTTGTATTGCTGGCGATCAATGCTGCGTTCGTGTTCCCGACACTAACGGTTTGATCCGGTTGCAAACCTGTGCCCTGCAACGCGACCGGGCCGGCGCTGACAGGCACGCGTGTCGGTGTTGCCGAATCCCCATACACAACATGTGCGTGGTACCAATAATCAGGACGGCCATCGCCCCGCAGATCGGCGACGCCGATGATGAAGCTGTTCGAGGCCAGAATCTGCGCGTCAAGCCGGCTTTCGGCATATTCGGCCGAATTGAATGGAGATGTCGTATACGCCGGCGGCGGCGTGCCTGCCGGATCGCCTTGGCTCCAAATGCCGACCAGAGGCTCGGCCTTGGACTCAGTCGGCGAACTGCTCTCATCCAGCGCCGTGACTGCAATCGACAGCGTGCGGTTTGCCTGGGCCGTAATTAGGAAATACGGATTGTCGCCGTAGCCACTGATCGATCCCACCCAATCGCCGGCAACGGGAATGGGCGCGGGATTACTCCACGTCTGCGTTGACCACCACGGAGGCACCGGCTGGGCACTGCCTGACATCACAATGTCCTGCTCAGTCTCGCCGCCCGCATTCACCGTCACGATAACCGGCTGAAAGCTTCCCGATGGCGCCACCTGCGACGGATCATAGGGACCCACTCCCGCCGACCACAGCGGATCCAGCACTTCGACCGATAACTCGTACTGCGCTGTGCCCGCGCCATTCGGGATCGGCAATCCGCCGAGGTCGAAAAATCCCTCCAGCGTTTGATCGGATGACCCGAACTGGCTGTAAGGAACACCCAGCGGATTGCTCCAGCCCGTGATCGCATTTCCCGCGTTCCCTGTGAATAGAAATCCCGAAACTGCAGACGCTCCGTACTGATCTGAAGGCAGATTTGTCGAAGGATCTATCCAGCGCGCGACCACGTTTACGCCCTGCATTGGCTGGGTGGCATTTCCCTGAGGATCAGAAAAATAAACCGACCCATAAATTCGCGCCATGGTGCTTGGCGGTCCGCTGGCGAGAGGGTAGAGTCTCGTCAGCTCCGCCACATCATCTGCTGCAAGTTGATAGGGGTCGGGATAACAGGCTGTGATCGGCACGCAGTTCAACGGGTCAATGTAGTGCATCACCGGAAACCCGGCGTAATCGGCTTGCGTCGGCGGCGGATCCTGGGTGATCACGTTCAGATTCATCTGTGACCACCCCATGCCAAGCACGCTGCCCAACACCCGCACCAGCCTGTATTCCACATCCGTGAGCTGGGTCGAAGCGATGGCGCACTCGCCGTTGATCACCACCAGCGCGTGCAGAAAATTGCCGCTCGTGCCGAAATTGTCGACCCCGCCAAAAACGGCGTTCCAAAAGCATTCGGAGGGATCGCCGGCGCCCGAGCCGAGCAGCGCGTCCGTCACGGTGCCATCGTAATCGTAGACAATGCCAACAGGTTTTTCCGTGGCCGATGGAGTGATGTCAGCGGGAGCTGTAACCACACCTTGGGAGTTCACCTGGATGTTGCTTCCGTCGACGTTTTCGGCAAGCTGGCCTGCGGCTGTCACTGCAAGCGACGCTGTAGAAACGGACGTCCATTGCGCGAACGAGCTGGCAACCAGCGCATTGGCCGCGGTGTTCGAGAGGATCGGACTCAAGTCTCCCTGATCGGTGTAGTAATTCACCACCCCTTGCGACCAGGTCATTGGCTGGCCCATGGTCGTGAAATAGCTGGAGCCGGTCACATATTCCGGGCCGCCCGCGCGCGCCATGAGAGCAAAGAAAATCACGATCGCCAACGCGACCACGAACCTGAGCGAGAATGCCAACAAATTGCTGCTGGCTCGAGTCATCTTTCGCCACCCCTGATCGTCTTTCCTGCCCCGGACATCGCGCGCCGGATGCATAACGCGAACTCGGCATAGGAAACACGCGCACCTCTCCGCCATTCGATGGGGCTTGAAAAAAATTCTGTTTGCCATGGATTGAGCAAGATCGTATCCCGCATATCCATTTCGAATCGGCCAACTGCGCTGTGGACTGGGCTGGTAAACCCTAACTTGCTGGGCCGATACAGGAAGAGCAAAACGCGTTCGCCCACGCGATAAGTCTCGCCACGCGGCCACAGTCCCGCCCATTCATGGATGGTCAGGCTCTCGCCCGGAAACGCGCCGCGAAAGGCATCTTCCACGTGAAAGTTCACAACGGTGGCGGCGGACGCATCACCTGCTTCCCTCCGCACAGCAATCACCTGCCCCGAAAAAATGATCCCGGCCGCACGAACCAGCGACCGTAGCTCGGCAGGCGAAAGAAGTCCTCGAGTTACTCGACCAGCGACCCGCGGGACGGTTTCTATAGTTGAACTGGGCATTGCCGGCGGGAACGGTATTGCAGCTATGCCCGGCCGGGCTGCAGGGGCATTGGCAAGACTCTTGCCCTGAGCACGCTCAGCAGGGTTTTCTTCGGCCAGTAATGTCGAGGCGATAACAACAAATACTAGGCAGGTGGCCAGGTATTTCCCAGTCATTCGAATCACCTGAAAACCGCGTCTGCTCGAAGGGCCGGGAAACCGGAATGATCCTACGATCAAAATTTGAGCCCAGGCTGTGACAGTCGTCACA
>JASHOH010000020.1 GCA_030041215.1 Candidatus Sulfotelmatobacter sp.
CTCACCTGAGAAAGGTTGGAAGGCTGACCCGCGCAGGGGCCGGTGGTCGGGGAGGAAGTGGTAATGACCGCCTGGTAAAAGTTTGCCGTGCCGCCAAGGCCACAAGCCATGTTGGCGGCAGCAAACTGCCTCGCCAGATTGGACAGTGCCGACGCCGCCGTGTAGTAATCAATTCCCGTCTTCGGGTCGACAATATCCAGCGGTTGATTCAGGTCGCGCTGCGTGAGCAGATCGCGCCCGAAACGGCCAACATAAGAAAGTTGGACCGAGAACCGGCTGGGCAACTCTCGTCCTACCGAGAAATCGACCGTGTAGGCGTGAGGCGTCTTCAACGTGTTGTCGGTTCCCCACAGGTTGGCTTGGGCGTCGGTTGCGGGAATCTGAGGCCAGCCCGGCGTTGGCGGTGGCAGGTAAAATTGCACGCCATTGATGTTCGTCTGCGGGATGTTGTGAATGCCCGTTATCCGCGGCAAGTCTTCGGCACTGGTCACGCCAAACGTGCAGCACGCGTTCTGAATCGTCGTGGACAATCCCGCGGCGCCGATCTGGTCAAAGCTGTTGAGCAGGGCGAATCCTGCGCGGTCGTAGACGCGGCTCAATCCAAGGCGGATCACGGTTTTATCGCTGTCACCGACGATTTTTCTAAGAAAACCTTCGCTGACTCGCGGCGAATATGCAATGGAAATTCGAGGAGACCAATCTGTCTTTTCGAATGGATAGAAGCCCGGTCCTTTGCCGAGATTGAATGCGACGGGAGGCTCAGCGCCGTAGCCAATGCCATGAAGCATGTTTTGCACATTGTTGTTGAATTGAGTTCCCAGTCCGAATGTCGGATATGTCTGATACCCATTTGTCTCCCATGGCGGAGGAAAGAATGACCAGCGCAAGCCGTAAGTGAGCGTGATGTTAGGTTTGACCCGCCATGTGTCCTGCCCATAGAATTCGTACCAGTCGAGGCCATAGTGGCGATTGAGAGGCGCCCCCTGTGGCTGTGCAACGCCGTTCTTGTCCAGGTTGTAGTTCGCCACCACGTCCGAGATCATGCCGTAAAAAGCCAGCAAAGGGCGATCATACTGCGTCGCAGTCACTGGTTCCGGCGCGGTTCCTGGAGGACTTCCGGGGATGTTCAGATTCGGGTGGCCGGCCGCGTTAGATGGATCCAGTGTGCTGGTGGTTCCGGCGAAGCCGATGGGAGAAGTCCAGTTTGTTGTTCCGAGCCCGATGGTGTTCGAGTGCAGATAACTCTGGCGCGGATCGCGCGCAATTCCAGCCAGACCACCAAATTGAAATGTGTGAGGGCCGTGGCTCCAGGTGAAGTCGTCGACGAAGTTATGCAGCGGCACCTGGAAATTGTGGCTGTAGGTAACGCCCTGATCGAGGCCAAGAAACTCGTTCCATTGCAGATCAGTGTTGCCGATGATTCCGAAACTCTGGCGGGTGAATCCGTAATGGAATGAGTTCGTCTTGGTCGGACTCAGAACGGCGATGTAGCCAACGACGAAGCCTTTGCTGTGATCCAGCGTCGTTGTTTCGGGAATATCTCCAGGCAGGAAGGGAGCCCCGGGGTTGCGCAAATCCTGGCCCGCGCCGCGCGCGAACAGGCTGTGCTTGCCATCTGACGTCAAGCGGTAATCGAGGCGGCCAATGGCTACGTCATTATCGAGACTGGTGGGTGCGCGGAAGATATAACCGGCATAGTTCAGGCCGTCACCGGCGGAGGGATCGTTAGTGGGTGTGTTGCCGGCGCAGAAAGTCGTGTCGAGATAACCTGTGTGACCCGTCAAGTCCAGCATCGCCGGATCAATTCCGATGCTATTCGGATCAAGGTTCATCAGATCGGTGGGATTCATTACGGTGGTCCCGCCGTTGACGTTTACGTACTGGAAGATGCCCTGACACATCGAAGGAGTTGGAATGACGCGCTCGGCGCGCTGCTGCTCGCGCTCGCGCGTGCCTTCGTAGTTGACGAAGAAGAACAGGCGGTCGCGCTGAATCGGGCCGCCGACAGAGACGCCGAAGATATTGCGGTTCAATTGAAGGGGCTTGTTGGGCAGGCCGATGTTCAACTCCGACTGCTTCACCAGATAATCGTTCGCACTAGTGATCGTGTTGCGCACATATTCATACAGGGTTCCGTGAAACGAATTCGTGCCGCTTTTGGTGACGAGCGCGACCTGAGCGCCCGAGCCCTGGCCCTGGTCTGCGCCGTAGTTTGTAGTGGTCACGCGGAATTCTTCCACCGAGTCCTGCGTCACGGGCAGCACTGATGTGAATGCGTAACCGTTGGATTGGTCGTTTACGTCGACGCCGTCAAGGGTGATGTTGCTCTGATCGCTTCTTGCGCCATTCACAGCCCCGTTGCGCGTGTCCTGGTCTTGATCGGTAATTCGATCGCCTGTGTACGCTACGCCGGCTTGCAGGCTCAGCAAATCGGGAACATTGCGCGCCTCCAGCGGAATCTGGCGTACCTGTTTCTCGTCAAAGGAATTGCCCAGAGAAGCGTCTACCTCATCAAGGGCCGGCGCCTCGGATGCCACCGTGACGACTTCGGTGGTCGTGCCGATCTTCAGTTGCACGTTCGCCGTCGCCGGCGTATTCACCAGCAGCGCAATGCCTTTTTGCTCATAACCGCGAAAGCCGGGAGCGGTGACGGAGAGCGTGTAGGTTCCGGGAGGAATCAGAAGGAACTGATATTCGCCCTGATCCCCGCTGGTGGTGGTGCGCTCGGTCTTGGATTCGGCATTCGCGAGCACTACCTTGGCGCCGACCACGGCCGCGCCTCCGGGATCAGTGACTGTACCGCGGAGCGACGTGGTCGCCTGTCCGCTCGCAAAGCTTGAACCCAACACACAAGCAGCGAGGCCAGCCGCGAAAATCAGAGTGAGATGGCGAAGCAGAAATGAACGCCGCCAGGAGCGTGAAGCAACGACCAAAGCTAAGCGGGCTAACGTGATCTTTCCAGGCATAGTGCCCCTCCCGAAAACGATTGGCTGGATACGACTCCGGGGTTATTTCATGTACACCCGGCTATGCACGGTTGTCAAGCGATGTGCGAAGCAGGTGAGCGGTTTGGCATGCATTGGCGCAAGCACCGAGCCGAGATATGTTGAACTTTGGTGATGAAGTTCGATGCGGCTTGACGATCCCGTGGTCGCCGACGGCCGGGCCGATTGAACGCACAATCGATTTGTTGGAGAGTTTGCTGCCCGCGAAGTGAGCCCAAACTTCTCTGCACCGCTCTCAACTCCGCCCCTGAATTTCACGAGATCGGAAACGCACCTGTCACCAGAAGTCAGCTCACGAATTGTCGGCCATCCGAAGTTGTCCGTAAACGGGCTTCGAGTCCCCGAAGCCGACTTCGCGCCCGTCTGGTTCTGAGTGGCCCAACTTCCGAGTTGCCCGTGATCCGCCCAGAATCGTGGGCGAGGGTTCATGGAACTGTCGTTTGCGCCAATGATCTGTCAGCAGCGAGAGACGTCGAGGTCCTGTTCTTGTCTACCGGCAGCTATTCCAGCCTCGCGTACTCCGCCTTGGCTTTCTTCAAGATCGGGATGTCCGGATCCGCATCTTTCCAGAGCGTAAGGAAATCCTGATAGGCGGATCTTGCTTTGACCTTGTCTCCCGACAATGCGTAAGCCCTACCCGATTGCAAGTGGGCCAGCGCGCCGATGGGATCGCAGAGAACGATGCCGCGGTGAGTAAGAATTTTCTCGAATTCCGCAGCGGCCTGAGCGCTTTGATGTGAGGCCAGATAGGCTAGGCCACGGACGTAGGCCGAATAGAGGCTGCCCGCACCCAAAAGATACTCAGAACCACCCTCGATCGGAGTTCCGCTTTCATAGGGAATTGCAGTCTGAAGCAGATCGATGGCGTTTGTTGGTGGGCCGCCCCGTATTCGGAAACCTTTCCCTTGAAGAGTAGGGTTTGTCGGCAAAGAGTTGGAGAGCGCTGGCTGTTTATAGCGTAACTGACCCGGTACGACTCGAATCGCGAACAGTGCTGAGCAACGGGCTAGTGTTGACCTGCGGTTGTGGACGGATGGTCGACGATCCGGAAGTTGGCCATAAACAGGCTTCGAGACAATTCAGCGTTCACCTGAAGGACCATACTGGCTGCGGCTAAGGAGGCGCCGGTATGGCCCATCGCAACTCATCGAGACGCTCCAAAGCTAAGGCCAAAACCATACTTCGACTGCCCGACTTGGAGCAATCGAAGACTGCCGTGCTTCACTCGCTGGGAGCTGCCAGTTCGCAAGAATCCTACGGGCATGCCATAGATGAATTCATCGGCTGGTATTGCTCCGAACCTCGTTTGGCCTTCAACCGAACTGTCGTCCTTCGATACCGGTTCTTTCTCGAACAGAGAAAGCTCGCACCTTCGACAATCAACGTTCACCTGGCCGCGGTGAGGCGGCTCGCATACGAAGCCTCCGACACTGGCCTTCTGAGCCCGGAACTCGCAGCGGGCATCCGCCGTGTCAAAGGAGCGAAACGTCTGGGAGTGCGGCTTGGTAACTGGCTGACTGTTGAACAGTCCCGCAGCCTGCTTAGCCAGCACCAGGCAAACAGCCTGCGGGGAAAGCGTGACCGGAATCCTGACAAATACTGATGAGCTTTCGCGGGTCTACTTAGCAGAGCTATCGGGGATTGGTCTAGCGGTTTGAAGGCGTCGTGGCCTCGGCAAGAGGTGTGTCATGCCCCTGAATCGTTGCGAGCGATCACCAACACGGGTTCCGAATCTGCTTTCTCAGTGACCCGCATGTTCCGGAAAATCGCTGGGATACGATTTGGGCGGCAGCAGGAATTGCAAGCCGAAATAGCCGAGAAAATAAGTTTGGTTGCTGCTGCTGGGTCTGAGGGCGCGTCCGGCCATGAAGAGAAGGATAATCGGGGAATGAATTTTGTAGCGGCCGCCGAAGTCGATGGTCGGCTGGTTCTGCGAAGGATGAAAT
>JASHOH010000242.1 GCA_030041215.1 Candidatus Sulfotelmatobacter sp.
TTCGTGCGGGAGCAGTTCTTCCTGGCAGCGGCGGCGCAGAATATCAAACGGTTAGTCCGCTTCCTCAGCCAAGGCTCACCCTCCATCTTGCCCGCGACCACTTAGTGGATCTTCTGGCAAACCAAAATCACCCGACGGCACCGCTCAGAGCGCAGCAGAGAACATCTTCGCGACTGACTTTTTCAACAGACACTCCCGATTACACTCATCGTCACGCCAATGAGCGCCAACGCCTGTTACCAACTGCCCTGCCCTCACAGACAGATTTGCCGCGTCGGGCAGGTCTCGCCCCTTTTGAGTTTGCTGATGTCGTCACTTTGGTCTATCGTCATCAGGAATTGAGGACAGGCCATGTCTGCCGACTCAGTCGCAGGTGAAAAGCGAAGAAGTACGCGGGTTCGCATTAAAATTCGGATCGATGCGGAGGGTGTGACTGAGCCTCTGGCGTGTGAGGGGGAGACGATCGTCGTAAACCTGCACGGCGCCCTGATCTCGACTTCAATTCCATTGCGCGTCGGGATGAGAATTGAGATTCATGTCATCCTGACAGGTGCACGCGAGCTAGCTGAAGTTGTTTACGTAGATCCGGAAGGGCCTCGACTCTGTGGTATTGCTTTAGATAAGGCGCGGAATATTTGGGGAGTCTCTCTTCCTCCCGAAGACTGGCGGGAGAGTGATTTAGACCGACGGTAGCCGTCGCTTGTTGCAAAATCCCCATTTCACTTATTGACGCCTGCTTGACGCCTGCCAATTTCGCTGAAAACAATCCTTCAGACCTGCTGCACCATTTTCGCTACATTGACACCTCCTGAGCAGCGGCGTAGCGTAGTGGGCATCCAACAAAACAGTGGTCCGCCGCGCTTCCTGCGCGACGTCCCTTTCACACTTCTCACCAACCGAAAGGAGCGAACCATGTATACGAGAGTCGTTGAAATTACCTGCAAATCCGGCAAGGCACGCGAACTCAGCAACACCATTGAGGAGAAGGTGGTGCCCATCTTGAAAAAGCAGACCGGCTTCGTGGATGAGACGGTTCTGGCGTCAGACGCGGAACCGAATCGAGTGCTTGGACTCAGCTTCTGGAATAGCAAAGAGGATGCCGAGCGCTACCATCGGGAGCACTACCCCCAGATCCATGAGACGATCAAGCATCTCCTGGAGACCGATCCGGTTATCCGCACATTCGACGTCCAATCCTCAACCACCCATCGGATCACCGCACGCAAAGCTGCCTAAAGCACCCCTTGCACAACAAGAGCGCGCTCCCAGCGCGCTTTTTCCGTCTTGATAACCGCGCAAAAATCCACTGCCCAAACCGTTGTGGGAGGGTCAAGACCCCAGCGCGCAGAAGCCGGGTTCCTAAGTTCTTGCTGACCAACACAGCACCTCAAGCGCTGTTATCACGAACCAGTAATAGCCTCGTGAATCGTCACAACACTCCTGGATGGAATACCCCGTCGTTAAGCGTTCGATGCGCCTCTCTTTGGGCACGATGTGGCAGTTGCGTGTTGCGACGAAGAGTTTGGCGTTCGTCTCGGGGTTTGCATCCATGCCGCTCATGCGCTTAGACGGGTGTCATTGAGGGTTGTCGCGTGCAATTGCTTATCCCGCGCGCAACGTTCTCGCAGGCGTCAGTATTTCCGGCTCGGGAAGCGTTGGCGGAAACGCGCTAGAGACCGACTGGCGGAACTCGTTCCATGCCCGCGCGATTGTCGGATCGGTGAGCGCTGGCACGGGAAGCCCAGCCGCGCGTCGTAGTTCTAGCCAGGCGCTCATCCCAATCGCGGGGTCGCTGGCGATCATATTTCTGATCTGGTGAAAGACGACGTAGTTAAGTGGCTGAGTCTTTGGCGGTTCATCGCCTTTCACCATTGCATCGGCGCACATTGAGCAGACGTAGACTTGATCTTGGGGTGAACGCAAAGCCTCATCGATTCCTACAGTGCGGGAGGACACGCAGATGGCGATCGCGGTCTGATTGACATCTACAAGTTCCCGGCAGCGGATGCAGGGAGCGGCGGTGTCAGCTGGCATCTTGGACCTCCTCAAATCATCGTGAAATCTTCGTTCAACGTGATTCCAGTCTCCCTCCGCCCGTGGTTGGGTTCAAGGAGCGGAACCTTGTGCGTAAACACTTCATCCTCAATCAATTACACTACAGCACCGGTTCGACCCAGAATTCGGAGCCGGAGAACCCAGCGGAGTTGCCGGATGTTCCCGCCGCTTCTACAGCTATCCCCGTCAATGAAAGTGCGGAAGTTGGCTACGTTCCGAAGAGTTAGTTGGCGATAAATCCGGATTACACTTATCTTCCGATCGCTTTCAAATCGACTGAATCGAAAGAAGTCGAAATTTGAGTGTAATCGCCTTCCATGAGAAGGCCGGTCGAAGTCAAGTGAATTTGTTCATGTTTTTGTTCGACAAGAGTTTTCCCCAGCCGAGTAGCCACTGTCGCTATGCTTCCATCCGCACTCTCGAGGAGCGATTTTTCGCTCGGTGCATGTTGGGCGTTCTCGTTTCAGCCGGTGCTGCTACCTGATTATCGACCTGTAGTTCCATCCTTGAGAGTGGAACCTGGGCCAGGCG
>JASHOH010000021.1 GCA_030041215.1 Candidatus Sulfotelmatobacter sp.
TGGTTCGCTTGCGCGGAGGCGAGTTGCGCCTTGGCTTGCTCGAGAGCAGCTTGCGCGGCTTGCACCCGCAGTTCGTAGTCGCTGACGCGAACCCGCGCGAGTTCAGTCCCAGCGCTCACTTTGTCTCCCACTCCGATCGGGCGCATGCGTCCGTCATCGCCTTTTAATTGCAGTATGTTCTCGACCAATCCTCCCGACTTAAACGCCAGATCGACTTGGGCAAAGGGGCTGATGGAGGTGGAGAATTTCTGTCCGACTTCTGGCGTATACCGCTGCACAGTTCCAGCATTTACAACTTGTGTCGAGGACGCCGGTGTTCGGCTGCAGCCGCCGCTTGCAAGCGTGACCCCGCAGATAACAAGAAATGCGCACCGACGGTATGACGAAACAACGGTCGTGATGCTCATCTAGTCTTCTCCGATGGCCCGTTCGAAGTCTGCCTTCGCTGTCCAGAAGGCTGCCAGAGCGCCCTGGTACTCTGTTTCGGCTTTCGAGACCGCGGATTGCTGCTCCAACAGACTGGAAAGCAGTATGGCCTTCAGTTCGTAACTACTGGTCATCTCCTTCAATTTCTGCACTGCCGCTTGCCGGGCATCTGCATCGGCCTCGAGCAACATCCGCGCTTCGTTTAGAACGCGGTACTTTTGGTCCACTTCCACGACGACCTCTTGCTCTATGTCCTCTTCGGAAAGAACCTTCTGCTCCGCGGTTGCCTTTAGCTCCCCAATGCGATGCTTCTTGTATCCCCAATCGAAGGGTTGCCAACTCAGCGACAGGCCGACGGAGCTAGCGTTCCTGGGCAAAAAAACGACATTCTGAAAAGACAAGTAAGTGACGTTCAAGCTTAGATCTGGGATGTACTCAGCTTTCTCACGCCGAACGTCGACTTTGGCCGAATCGCGCTGCAGGCGCGCCTCCCGGATTTCAGGACGCTGTTCGAGCGCTTGCTTACGGGCTGCCTCGAGATCGACTTCAAGAAACTCGGGCGAAGGCTGCAATTCGATAGAAAAAGCAGTGTGGACGTCTCGACCCAGAAGCCGGTTAAACGATTCTTTCTGCACTTCGAACGCATCCTGCAACTTGAGGAGTTGGTAGCGCTGCTGTTTGAGGTTCGCGTTAACGGTCAGGGAATCCGAGAGCAGCACGGTTTGTTGCGCCAATCTCCTGTCGGTAAGTTCCGACAGTTCAGTCAGGTATTTCACGGCGGCTTCTGCACTGCCGACTTCTGCTTGTGCCTGCGCCAGCTGTCGGTAAGCGGTTTTCACCTGCCGGGTTGTCTCCTGATGTTGTGCACGTTCAGCTTCTCGGGCAAGCTGGAGACCGTTGCCAGCCACGCGAGCCACTAAGTCCAATTTGTAAAGCTGAGTCAGCGGCTGGTCAGCAGACGCGTTGATCAAGCCGGTAGGCCTCAGGGGCGTGGTGATGCTGGAGTCATGTGCTGGAATGGGTCCAACCGTGGGGTACACTCCCAAGACTCCAGCAGGAACTGTGAAGGAGGTGGGCCTCAGCGGGAATCCCCCCAAACCGAAGAATTTCAGTGCAGGGAAAAAATTCGTTCTAACCTCAGCGAGACTCTCGCGAGCCTTTACCACATCAAGACCGCTGATCTGCAGTTGCCTGTTGTTTCGAATTGCAATGCCGAGAGCCTGGTCTAGTGTAAGCGTCGGAACATTCGGGGAGCCTGGTGTAGCAGCTTGACCCGAGGCATTGATCTGAGTCGTCATCAAAGCCATCACAAACAAGAATGCCGTAGCCGAACATGGAGGTCTCCGCAGGATCAATGGAACCGCTGGATAGAAGGGCGAACGACGCTTTATTTCCGTCCCTGGATCCATGTCGTCCTCCGCTCTTTGGCGAGAGTAAGTTCTGCGTAAGGCCTAGCATTTTACCAGCGCACCAGGGCATTGCGAGCCGCTAGTCTCCCGGAGCCAGTCCGCCAATCCCCGCCTGCCGCTGTGTAGCGTAGTATGCGGAGGGCATCCTGCTGGAAATTCATTGTGGATACACAACCAGCGTTACAGGCTGGCTTAGGATGCTTCCTGAGCTAGCATAGATTTCTACCTGGCTCATTGCGAGAACGGCTTTCGCCGTAGCTACCCCTCCGGACACCATGGCTACACTCGTATCAGACGAAGTCCAGGTTACGCTCCCCGTTACGTTTTGCGTTGCACCTCCTAGAAACGTGCCAGTTGCTGTATATCGTAGCGTTTGGCCCGCACGCACAGTCGCGGTTACCGGCGAAACTTCGATCGAGGTTAAAGGTGCCGCAGACACCGTAACTAGGGTGCTCCCGGCGATCGACTGGTATGAGGCTGAAATCGTTGCGGAGCCGGTAATCAGTCCAGACAGCACTCCGCTGCTGCTCACCGTAGCGATCTTGGGATTATTGCTGGTCCAATTCGCGCTGCCAGTGATGATCTTACTGGTGCCATCGCTGTAAATGGCAGTCGCCGTCATTTGCTCCGTATGCCCGGATTGCACGAAGAGGCTCGTGGGGCTGATCTTCATCCCGGTGACTGTGGGATTGACGAAAAAGGAGCCACAGCCTGTGAAAACTGTAACGAAGACGAGTAATGCGCAACTGATTGCGACCGTCCCGGGTCGCTGTAGATTTCGTTTTATCAGATTCATGTTGTCTCCCTTGCGTGTCAGATCTGTTTTTCGAGAAACACTATGCCAAGGTGCGCTTGATCAGCGCATCTGGAGAAGGAAGCATTTTTCTTTTTCACGAACCGACTACTGCGGCATACCTCGATGTAGGTATCCTGTGCCTTCAAGACAGGGGGCGGACTTTGCGCCTATGCTGGCTCGACGGGAAACTAAAGTTCCGAATCACGCGGAATCTCGGGCATAATGCGTAGCGGGAATCTTCCACTGAAGTAGAGAGAGAGAACTATGAAAACTGATCTGTGCGTGAAAATCCTTCTACTCGTGATTGCCGCTTCTCTCAGCGCGATCACATTGCGTCCTTACGTCAGTCCGCCTCCGGTCGCGGCACAGTCCGGCGTGGCGAGCGAAATTTATGTGGAACCGGGCGTGTCTATGTTGCGCGCCCCCGATGGCACTCAGCAGGTGCTGGGGAAGGTCGTTGTCGATCTGCGCAACGGAAATATTTGGGGGTTTCCGACCTTGTCGCAAGACCCCTACCCTGCGGCAGGAGCCAAAGCGGGTCCACCTACTTCCCATCCATTCCTGCTTGGCCGGTTCGCTTTCTCGGATATGGACAAGTAGCGGGGACACGGGCCGCTTTGGTTTGTTCCACCTGTGGGATTGTCAGTCTTCAGCTACTCGCTCAGGACGATGCTGAGTGGCTTGACACGCCTCGAATCCGCAATATTGTCGAGTGTAAACGACTCTCGCTAACACGACAGGCCCGATTTGGCTAGCGAATGATAAAGGACGTTAACTTCCGGTTGGCCGACAACACGCTCAAGATCCCGAGATCGATCAAATGCTCACATGAATACGGTCGAGGAGCGATACGACCTGCTGGCGGTGTTGGCAACAACGGCCCATCTCACGCATCGATGCCTACGGTAGCTTCTGGCGAGCGAGATAAAGTGCAATCTCGCTCTTCAGCTGCGGAGCACGATTCGTATCTTTGACTTTGGCCTTTATATCGGCGGAAACCGTTATGCTCCCGTCCACAATGCCTTCCAGATTTTTCAGGTTACGTTCCCAGCGAGTAATCACCGTGTGCGGCATCGTTCCCAGCCCTGCGGGGGTAAATGCGCGCGGCGGAATGCGGCCCTTCAATCCAAGTGCTGTCAATTGCCGTTGTAGCTGCGCCAGATGACCGTCGCCGAAGACAAAGACGATCCGCCTTGCCGAGCCCGCGTTAGTGAGACAGTTTTCCACGATCATGCGGTTGCGTTCGTGCCATGCTCCAGCCGCGATATCCGAGGGCGTGTTCTCTCCGATCACATCTTCGAATAAGTGATCAACCATAGCCTGAAATTGTGGCGACCCATTTGTATAGTCGTAGAGCGAGCCCCCGTTGAAGGCGTCGTAATAGGCCTTTATTTTTGCCTGCTCGGCATTCACCTCGGCAGCCTTCAATTTATCGTCAGCCTCCTGTTTCTCTGCTCGTGCCTGCCACACAAAGCTGATTCGCCAATCGGCGGGGATGAAGCGCACACCCCAGCTTGGAGCCATCTCGGCCAGCATGGCAGCCTCCGGAGGGAAGTTACCTTCCATGGGGCCATTAAGATCTCCGGGGGTGATTTCGCCGCATACGACATCGGGATGCAAGGATCGGACCTGAGCCTGCAGATCGACAAGCGAGTAGTGATAACGCTCCTCGAAGTGCATGTTATGTACACTGCCGATCAGGTAAATCTCGGAAACGGAGACCACGGGACCGTTCGAGCCTGTATTCTGGGCCACAAGCGGTGAGATTGAGATGATGCCAGCCAGCAGGAAGCCACTTCTTTTCATGTTGCCGATGATAACCGTCTTGCTGAGCGCGGCATATGACCACCATCACTGGCGCTGCCATGCGTCTGTATTCTCCCTGCTACAGATTGATCGTTGACAGAGCTATGTCGGGATAGCAATTTCACTGGAACTTTTCCACGGCGCTGGTACCGCAGGCCGTGCTTCGACCTGAAGGAGCGCGCGACCGCCATGATTCAGCCACCTACCTGCTCTGGGCGGTTAACGAGCAACACGGAAGTTGAGAGGGGAACCGCTGCGATAAACCGACCAACCTGCAAGAACGACTGACATTCCATTAGCCGTTT
>JASHOH010000243.1 GCA_030041215.1 Candidatus Sulfotelmatobacter sp.
CCATTCAACTCAGTCGTGAGCTTCTGGTGGGCTCGGTGGTGTCCGTAAACAACAAGCAAGGCACCAAGCTCTCGGCCCGCGTAGTTGCGCAGTTGGCGGCACTAGAGGGCGTTTCCACGTACGCAATCGAGTTTGTCGAGCAAGACGAACGGGCGGAAACCTTTTGGGGAATTATCTTCCCGCCGAACACCTCAAACACCTAACCGCAAATGTGGCACCGGCAGCCAGCGCCACAAAGGCCGCCAAGCATTACGTCTGCTTGGGTTTACCGAAAAGGCAACAGTTAGGTCCGCGGCGCACCCGAGTCATCGCCCTTCCCAAATGCCCTGAAAGCGAAAAACAGAACTACAGTTACAGGTAAACCGGCAACGATGGCGACCAAACCTGCGACAGCAGAATGCCACTTAATGCATCCCCACACGAAATCGAAAACAGCACAGATTGCGAAGAAAACCATTGGACTGAGACGGTTCATTCGGTACCCTTTACGAGTGTAATCGGGATAATGAGATGGTCCGCCGCCTAGCCACCAACCTAGTGGATGATGAGGTTGGCAAAAGCCAGACGGAGGATCATCGCCATGCAAATTAGATCGATTGGAATCGATTTAGGCAAGACCCGAATCAGTTGGGCAGTCTTGGCCAGTGGCAATCCGTATCAGTCACGACAGCAAGCAGCCGCTCTTTCCGACTAGCGAAGTGGGTTCTAAGGTTCAGTCCTAAGAAGCTCTGCAGAAAAAAGGAACGACGAAAAAACAGTCAAACAGCGTGCCTGAGAACCTGTGGCGTAACAAGGTCATTCACGACCGTCGGGATTAACAAGGACAGGCACGCGCGCATCCTCATCGAGTGCCCGGGAGATTGCTCTCCACTAAGAGGCCGGATACATTTTCGCAGACTGTTCTCGTTGCTACCGATTCTTCTTGCAGTTCAGCGGCGGACCATACATGTTACGCCAACCGGGATAGGCTCCGATTTGCCGACTAGGCCAACTTACCTTCGTTCAGCGCCGCTCCCCCGTCTCGTTGTTCTCCAGTTTTTGTCGTACCGACATAATGACACGCTGGACTGTCTGGATATCCTTGACCAAGAGACCTTCCGAAAGGCTGTTGATCCAAGGTGCCTGCAAGCGCATGGCCGCGTCAAAAGTCTCTTTCCCCTTATCAGTCAGAACGACAAGCTGCGCTCGCCGATGATGCGGGTTTGTCTCGAATGCGACCAGCCCTTGCTTGCGCAGGTCATTGATGATCCTCTGCACGTTTTGGCGATTGGCACCCATGTCGCGAGCGAGCCACGCAACCGGCTGTGGGCGTTCGGAAGCTGCGACGACGCCCAGAATCTGCCAGCGGGCGCTTGTGAGCCCCAGCCGTGCGACCAGCCGATCTCCCGCCGTCACCAGGAGGCTGTTAAGCCTAAATAGGTCGAGGATGAGGCCAGTCAGGGCATCCCCAGAGGGTGTTCGCTTGCCTTTATATTCCATTTGTCATCATATTATTTTCTTGACATCATAATGTCAACGGTATATTTTGGATCAGTCGGCTGGCTATATGATGCCATATTGACACGGTACAACCAAATAAAAAAGGAGAACGCCATGTCGCTGCTGCGCCCTTTAGACCCCGCCTTTCCGATTGAACGTCAGGTCGCGCTTGATGCAAGCCCCGTTGTGCTGGTGAACATCTTCACCCTTGATAAGGCCGACGAGCAGGCCTTCCTGAAAGCTTGGCAAGACGATGCGCTGTTCATGAAACAGCAGCCGGGGTTCATTTCCACCCAACTTCACCGTGCCATCGGTGAAAGCCCGACATATCTGAACTACGCCGTTTGGGAAACGACCGCTCACTTCCGGGCTGCATTCACGAACCCAGGATTCAGGGCGAAGCTTTCGATCTATCCATCTTCGGCTGTGGCTACGCCGCACTTGTTCCAGAAGGTTGCGGTACCAGGCGTCTGCGTTGCATAGATCAATTGCGGAGAGAAGAATTTTAACTTGCTCCAGGAGGGTTCGATGCTCAACCAAGCTCACATAAGAACTATTCTCCGCTGGGGGCACATTGCTGAGGGCATGTTCCTAGTAGCCTATGTGTATTCTGGTTCCCACTCAAACGCGGTCTTGACCGAGATCGCTCGCTTCGTGGTGATACCGCTGATTGTCGTCAGCGGCCTGTGGCTCTGGCAACAGGGGCGGATTGTACGGTGGATGCGAAGTTCTTCGTTGCAAACAGGCAGGCAAGAGGTGAGTGCTGATCAAGCAACTCTTAGATAAGGCAACCGGAAGCTACAGGTCAATTTACGAAATCAGGCGATGGCGCTCATTGACGTGACGATGAGTGTAATGGAGATTTATCGCCATCCACCGCTCCTATTTGTAGGGGACACACCGATAGCCCATGAATGCCCCTTTGGAGGAAACTTCCTTCCAAATGTGAACAGGTTTGGGACAAATCTCAACTGCGTCGTGGCTATTGTCCAGAATTTCGATATCGGGATCAGGGTTCCATCCGAGGCTATCAAACGTGACGCTGTATACCTTGCCTGAGCCGTTGCCAGCGAATCCGTAAGATAAAAACGAGTCCATGCCAAAACTGTCTAGGCGTACAAAGAAGGCTCGTTTCTTTGAGATCGCTTGACGCGCACACGTGAGACTGGCCTTCGGGTCACCACCCACTTTCACTCTCCCACAATCTAAAGCATCGTTACCGGCAATGAGCCGCATTCTACGATCCATCAGAGTGCCAAGATATTCATCCGAGCAAATACATATGGGCGGAATTGTAATCGTAATGCGCTCGTCGGACTGAGACACTTGTGTGGTCGGCACTCTGTCAGGCGGGGCCTGCTCTTCCAAACAACAATTCGAGTCTGCGGGTTCCTGTTCTGGTGAAACTTGGAAGGAATATGTAAATGTTCCCTCGACGAGATGATCTGATTGCCCACAGTCTTTACACTCAAACTGCGATTGCTTCGCACTGTCGAGGGCAGCCTGCCGCAACACCGGACTTCCATCAATCACGCTGACGGCGACGATGCTTCCATCTGAGTGAATGGATACTCTTAGATGAACATCCCCTACGGCGCGCGCCTGCCGGGCGAGCGGCGGATAAACCGGCGGAAACAGCTTGCGCAAAATTACCTGTGGCTCGATATCTTGATCCTTGGATGGGGCCTGCGCCATAAGGCTGCGAGAGGCTACCGCCAGACTCATCACAATGGGCAGCATTCCACTAGCGATACCGAGCCTGCCGTGGTGCGTTTCCATGACCGCATTATAGGACCGCAAGATTCAACTGTCGCAAACAGGCGATTACACGTTTTGACCGAAGGTCAATGAGTGCTATCCGGATATTTCAGCAACTACTGACTGGATTAATTTCAAGTAGCGTGAGCGGTGACGC
>JASHOH010000244.1 GCA_030041215.1 Candidatus Sulfotelmatobacter sp.
CACTCAATATCGGTATTCGGCATCAACAACATCGCCCTGCTGCGTCCGCAGTAACGAACTCATTGCGACAGGCCACTAGTGACCCCATGCGAACGCCGAAGGTGCTGATCAACATGCTGATCAAGTCGTTGCTGCCGTTCCGACGAGTGCTCTTCGCCAGGACGCTGCGGGATTTCTGCTGTGTATTGAATTGAACGAAGGGGCCCGGGAATCGGGCGGAAGATGGAGAATGGGGATCTCGGAACTGTTGAAATTTCGGTGTTTTCTCATGGGGAGCCAGTCTAGGCTGATCCAGTGTGGCGATGTCTTGCTTGAGAAGGGCCATCAGATTCTTGGAGTTATTTCGGCTGAACCTACCATACAGCGCTGGGCCAAGGAGAAGAACCTGAATCAAATAATGCCCACTAGCGACCTGGTCAATGTGCTGGCTCGCGAGCCCTTTGACCTCTTTTTGAGCATCGACAACCTTCTTAAGGTGCCGAATGAGGTACTAAGCCTGGCCCGGAAGTTTGTCATCAACTTCCACGACGGTCCTCTACCGCGGTATGCCGGGGTCAACGTGACCAACTGGGCCGTTATGAATCAGGAAGCGACCCATAGTGTGACGTGGCATGCAATGTCGGACCGCATAGATAGCGGTGACATTCTCAAACACGTAGTTTTTCCGGTTTTACCTAAAGAGACAGCGTTCACGCTGAACGCGAAGTGCTATGACAAGAGCATCGAGTCCTTTGCCGTGCTAATCGACGAGCTAGCCGAGGACCGTGTTACGCCGATTAGGCAGAGCCCGGAAAATCGGACCTACTATGGGCGTTGGAAAAGGCCTCGCGGGAACTGCACAATCGACTGGAATTGTTCTGTGGAGAGCATAGACGCCTTGTTCCGTGGATTAGACTGCGGTTCGTACCCGAATCCACTGGGCCTTCCAAAACTCTATTTGGGTGATCGAGCGGTAATCGTGCAAGGGATCGAGATCTTGCAGTCAAAGCCGCCTGTGACCCCGGGCACAATCACCCTTGTGGATGCTGAAAGAGTCCAAGTGGCGACGCAAAGTCGTGAGGTTGAGTTGCATGGGTTCATTTCATTTGAAGGTGCCTCGCTTTCTCCTGCCGTGTTTCTCACGGAATCCGGACTGCGTATTGGTGATCAACTGCCGAAGCTGGAGCGGGAAAGGGTAGATAGCATTACAAAGATCCACTCAGAACTTTGCAGGCATGAAGATTTTTGGACGGGCCGATTGCGCAGCCGTGAGCTTATCGAGATTCCCTATAAGAAACGACAGGCGTCCAAGCATGACAAGCGACAGTATCTCGAGGCGCACTTCTCGATACCGGAGCGGACTTTGATCTGTCCGGATATCTCCAAGAACCCTGGAGATTCCATCCTGGCCGCCGTGATGCTGTATTTTTGTCGCCTCACGGACAAGCCGGGGATTGATATAGATGTCCAGGACGCGGCATTACGGCAAAAGGTGTCAGGTGCGGAGGCCTTCTTTGCTTCGCAGGTGCCGCTTCACGTAGAGGTGGAACATCAAAAAGGGTTTTCGGAGTTTTGCGAGAGAGTTGCAGGGCAGATTGAGTCATTGCGAATCCATGGATCTTACGCGCGCGACCTTCTTTTTAGGGATCCAAGCCTTCGCAACAGCTTGAGCCAGGGACGCACTCGGTTAGCGCCAGTTGCTATCGAGCGTGTGAAAGATCTATTTCGCCACAGGCCCACCACGAGTGCTGAGCTCGTTGTTGTCATCCCTGACGACGGAAAAGAGTGTTTTTGGTGGTACGACGGGGAGGCTTTCGACGGGAATGCGATCGGCCGTATGCAGGAGCAGTTTACGACCCTCTTGAATGACATTGCAAGCGGGCAGGATGGATCTGTTGACAAGTTGTCAATTGTTCCAGAGCCGGAGTGCCACAAAGTTCTCATAGAGTGGAATCAGACAAAGGTGGATTATCCCCAGGACGTTTGTCTTCACCAACTGTTTGAGGCGCAAGTAGAGCGGACTCCCGACGCTGTGGCTGTCGAGAGTGACGGGGGACGGCTGAGCTACCGCGAGTTGAACGAACAGGCGGATCAGTTGGCCATTTATCTGCGAGGAATAGGGGTGCGTCCAGATACATTGGTTGGCGTTTGCATGGAGCGATCCTTAGAGTTAGTAGTGGCGCTATACGCAGTATTGAAAGCAGGGGGTGCCTACGTACCAATCGACCCCGAATATCCGGAAGAACGTATAGCCTTTATGCTCCGTGATGCGGGTGTGCAGGTGCTATTGACACAAAGGCGACTCGCGGGTTCACTGCCTACCTACGGCGGTGAGGTTATATGTCTTGACGGAGACTGGCAACCGATTGCCCAAGGAGAGCCGCCGAAGCCGGTTAGGAGGACACGTCCGGACAACCTGGCCTACATGATTTACACATCGGGGTCCACCGGTCAACCGAAAGGGGCGATGAACACGCATCGGGGCATCTGCAATCGATTGTTGTGGATGCAGGACCAGTACGGTTTGACGGAGGCAGACAAGGTCTTGCAGAAAACTCCCTTCAGCTTCGATGTATCGGTCTGGGAATTCTTCTGGCCGTTGCTAGTGGGGGCGCGTTTGGTGGTGGCGAAACCCGGTGGGCACCGGGATCCGGCTTACTTGGTGAAGCTGATTAGGGAGCAAGGGATTACGGTGCTGCATTTTGTGCCGTCGATGCTGAGGATGTTTTTGGAAAGACCCGGGGTGGAGAGGTGTAAGTCGTTGCGGCATGTCATTTGTAGCGGAGAGGCGTTGCCCTACGATTTACAGGAGCAGCTTTTCAGGTTGTTACCCTCGCAATTACACAACTTGTATGGGCCGACGGAGGCCGCCGTGGATGTTGCCCACTGGACCTGCCGACGTGATGATGAGCGAAAAATCGTCCCCATCGGGCGGCCGGTGGCTAACACACAGGTTTACATTTTAGACCGCTACCTTCAACCGGTACCGATGGGCGTGCCAGGTGAGTTGCATATTGGAGGAGTTCAGGTCGGTCGTGGGTACCACAAGCGGCCGGACTTGACGGCCGAGAAGTTTATTCCGGACCCGTTCAACGGAGACCCGGAGGCGCGGCTGTACAAGACGGGGGATCTGTGCCGGTGGCTTCCGGATGGCGCTCTTGAATACCTGGGCCGCATGGATTTTCAGGTGAAGATTCGGGGCTTCCGGATTGAGCTAGGGGAGATCGAGAACGTGTTGTGCAGCCACTCGGGAGTGCGCGAGGCGGTGGTGGTGGTGCATGAGGAAGGAGAAAGGCAACTGGTGGCGTACGTGGTTGCGGCGGGAGAGTCGGCCTGCACGAGTGCCGAATTGCGCGACTACCTGAAACAGAGACTACCCGACTACATGATTCCGGCGGCCTTTGTTACCTTGCCAGCGCTGCCGTTAAACCCCAATGGGAAGGTGGATCGCAAGGCCTTGCCAAGCCTCGGACAGTTTCAAGTCGACTCACATGAGACATGGTTACCGCCTTACAGTACTGCCGAGCGGCAAATCGCTCGTGTATGGGAGGATGTGCTAGGCGTTAGCGGAGTGGGGAGGGACAGTAACTTCTTTGATCTAGGCGGAAACTCTTTATCGATAATACAAGTTTTCAGTGAATTGGAGCAGGTCTTCGATAAGGAACTATCGGTTGTAGAGATGTTTCGGCATCCCACCATCAGGTTATTAGCGGAATATCTGACAGGGCATGAGACTGAAACGATAAAGCTGACGCGAAGCCAGGATCAGCTCGAGGCTTATAAGAAATCTGCACGACGGCGCCTGCAGAAAAGGACATTAAGGGCCAATTAAGATGAACACAAAACAAGAGTTCGATCAAACCGAGGGAATCGCCATTATTGGGATGTCTGGACGCTTTCCCGGCGCATTCACTATCGATCGATTGTGGCAGAACCTCTGTAACGGGGTCGAATCGATTACCACGTTCACGGACGATCAACTCTTGTCAGCGGGAGAGGATCCTGTCTTACTTAGCGAGCCAGCCTATGTGAAAGCGAGTGCTGTGCTGGAGGGAGTCGATCTGTTTGATGCTGACTTCTTTGGATTCACACCACGAGAAGCGGAGACCACCGATCCCCAGCATCGACTTTTCCTTGAATGCGCCTGGGAAGCCCTGGAGAACGCGGCCTATGATCCCGACCAATATGCCGGCAAAATAGGAGTATTCGCCGGTGCTGGGTTGCATTGCGACTATCAACACAGCCTGGCTTCAAGTCCGCACCTGATCAAACTTCTGGGCGATCTGGGGAGATTCATTGCTATCGAGAAGGATTTTGTCAGCACGCGTGTCTCTTACAGACTAAATCTTAAGGGGCCGAGCATCTCGGTTCAAAGTGCCTGCTCGACTTCACTAGTGGCTGTCCACTTGGGATGCCAAAGCTTGCTGAATGGCGAATCCGATATGGTTCTAGCCGGTGGCGTCTCTATAAAGCTTCCCCAGGCTGGCTATTTGTATGAGGAAGGATCAATTTCTTCCCCCGATGGTCATTGTCGCGCATTCGATGCTATGGCTCGGGGTACTGTATTTGGCAGCGGGGTGGGCATCGTCGTTCTCAAGCGCATAGCTGACGCGCTCGCCGATCGCGACTGCATTCACGCCGTGATTACGGGTTCCTCGATCAACAACGATGGCGCTCGCAAGGTTGGGTACACCGCGCCTAGCGTGGATGGCCAGGCGACCGCCATTGCAGAGGCACAAGCGGTGGCCGGGGTGAGTGGCGATGAGATTACGTACGTCGAGACTCATGGGACGGGAACGACGTTGGGTGATCCAATTGAAGTTGCTGCCCTCACCAAGGCCTTTCGTAGAACGACACCGAGAAAGAACTTCTGCGCAATAGGATCGCTGAAGACAAACGTTGGTCATCTCGACGCGGCGGCCGGCGTTGTCGGCTTGATAAAAGTCGTGTTAGCTCTGGAGAATCGGATGCTGCCTCCAAGCCTGAATTTCAGGCAACCTAATCCTGCCATCGATTTCGCAAACAGCCCATTCTACGTGCAGCGAACGCTGTCGGAGTGGCAGCCGGCGAATGGCCGGCGTGTGGCTGGGGTGAGCTCCTTTGGCATCGGCGGCACAAATGCTCATGCCGTGCTCGAAGAGGCACGTGTCACCGACGCTTCCGGGCCATCCAGGCCCTGGCAGCTTATGCTGCTGTCGGCTCGCACAACTACCGCTTTGGATACGATGACGAAAAACCTCGTCGAGCACCTGAAGGACAATCCTCCCTCAAGTCTTGCCGATGTCGCCTACACGCTTCAGAAAGGCCGGAAGAGTTTTCATCATCGCCGCATGTTGGTTTGCCAGAGCCTTACAGATGCCGTTGCTGCACTGGAATGCCTAGACCCGAGGCGAGTAGCAACACACTATCAAGAGCCGGCTCATAGAGATGTCGTGTTCATGTTTCCTGGGCAAGGCGCCCAGTACGCCAATATGGGCTTGGAACTCTATCGGACGGAATCAGAGTTTCAGCAACAGATCGATCGCTGCTGCGAACTACTCAAGCCTTACCTTTCCTTTGATTTGCGAGATATCCTGTATCCAGGGGATGCGGAGTTCGCTAGCGCTTCGCAAACACTGAAGCAGACACTAGTCGCTCAACCAGCTCTTTTCGTAATCGAGTACGCCATCGCAAAACTGCTGATGTCATGGGGCGTGAAACCGGCCGCCCTGGTAGGCCATAGCATCGGTGAATATGTAGCGGCCTGTCTGGCCGGAGTATTGTCGCTCGAAGATGCCCTCACTCTGGTCGCCGCCCGAGGTCGACTTATGCAGGGCCTCCCCGAGGGATCCATGCTGGCCGTTTCTGCTTCGGAGGAACAGATCGTGCCGCTTTTGAATGGAAGCCTTTCCCTGGCTGCGGCCAACAGTCCTTCCCTGTGCGTCGTTTCGGGAGAAACGGAAGCGGTGAAGAATCTGGAGGAGGAGCTTTCGAAAAATGATATTACCTGCCGCCTCCTGCATACTTCTCACGCGTTCCATTCAAAGATGATGGACCCCATCCTGGCCAAGTTTGCCCGGGAGGTAGAACAAGCAGACCTTCATCCCCCGAAAGTTCCGATTCTCTCCAGTGTCACCGGCACCTGGACACATTCAGCGGAGATGGCCACACCGGCTTATTGGACCAGAAACCTGCGCCAGACTGTCCGCTTCTCCAATTGCGTTCAAGAGGTGCTAAAAGAGCCCGATAGAATCCTCCTGGAGGTCGGACCAGGAACCACCCTCGGGACATTCGCCAGGCAGAATCCAGGTGGATCAGGCAAGCGCATTGTGCTATCTACAATCCGTCACCCCCAAGAGCAAACCTCGGATGTTGCTTTCATCCTGAACACGCTTGGGCGGCTCTGGCTTGCCAACGTTGAGGTAGACTGGTCCGGATTTTATAAGAACCAACGCCGCCATCGAATTCCATTACCGACCTATCCCTTTGAGCGACAGCGTTACTGGATTGAGCCATCGCAGGCAATGCATGCTATTGGGGGGGCTCGGAAGCTCTCAGAAAAGAAGTCAGACATCGCTGAATGGTTTTATGTCCCATCATGGAAACGAGCACAACTCCCCGAAAATAGCAACGGCAGCGGACCATCGACCCATAATTTATGCTCTGTGGTGTTCCTCGACGAGGGCGGATTTGGCGCCAAGCTCGTTAAACTGCTGCAGAGTACTGGGCAGCGCGTGACCGTTGTGAAAGCGGGAACGAAGTTTCATCGAATCAATGAGGAGTCCTTTACCATAAATCCTGAAGTGAAGGAAGACTACCACGCCTTGCTGAATGAACTAAGAACAGATGAACGCTCACCAAGCACGATCGTTCATCTGTGGTGTCTTACCAGTCGGGAAGAGTCGATTGCCGAGTCCTACGACCTCGTCCGCAACGTGGGATTCAACAGTTTGCTGTTTTTGACTCAAGCAATTGCCAAACAACTTCCTGGGAAACTGATGCAAATCAAAGTCATTTCCAACCATCTCCATCAGGTAACGGGAGACGAGTTCCTGTCTCCTGCTAAGGCAATCCTTCTTGGTCCGTGTCGGATCATCCCTCAGGAACATCCCAACATACAGTGTACGAACGTTGATGTGGAAGACAGGCAGCCAATAGAGGAATGCGCACAGTTGCTTGTGAAAGAGCTAACCGCCAAGACCACGGACGCTGTTGTCGCCTACCGAGGTATACATCGATGGGTGCAAGCGTTCGAACCCATGAAGCTGGGCAAAAGTGACCACTTCAAACCCACGCTAAGAGAAGGAGGCGTTTATCTCATCACAGGTGGTCTGGGCGGTATTGGTCTGGTTTTGGCGGAATATTTCGCTCAATCAGTACATGCAAAACTCGTTCTCGTTTCACGAACCGGCTTACCAGACAGAGAACAGTGGCAACATTGGCTAGAAGCGCACGGGGAAGAGGATGAGGTTAGCCAAAAGATTCGAAAGGTGCAGTCGATCGAGAATCAAGGAGCAACGGTGCTAGTCCTTAGGGCCGACGTAGCCGACGTCAATCAGATGAAGGCAGCCATTGCCCAGGCGCATGACAAATTTGGCCAAGTTCATGGTGTGATACACGCTGCCGGCATCGCCGACGCCAGTTCCATACTGCTGAAAGAGCCTGACGTGGCAGCACGGGTTATGGCACCGAAAGTGGAGGGAACTTTATTGCTCGGTGAACTGCTGCGTGAAAACAGATTGGATTTCTTGGTCCTCTGCTCCTCCCTTAGTGCACAGTTGGGGGGAATCGAAAGCGTAGATTATTGCTCTGCCAATGCTTTCTTAGATGCATACGCGCAGAAGTATCATTCAGAAGAGAATGTCATTTCAATAAACTGGTGTACCTGGCAGGAAGTTGGTATGGCTGTAAACACTGCGGTGACATTTGATCTCAGAGAAGAGAGAGAACGGAATCTGCGGCTCGGAATATCGCCCGAGGAGGGAAAAGAGGCATTTGACAGAATTCTGGGCCGATCTTATCCGGAAGTCATCGTCTCGTCAGAGGACCTGACAGCATTGATGGAAAAGAGCGATAAGGGTGGAGGATCGGTTGCTGTAGAAGAGCTGGCGGAGTCTTCCATACGGAAACCGACACACCCGCGTCCGGAGCTGTCCAGTGACTATGTTCTTCCTGGAAATTCAACTGAGCAGACCATTGCCGATATCTGGCAGGAACTTCTTGGCGTAGCCAATGTGGGCATCCACGACAATTTCTTCGAATTAGGCGCACATTCGTTACTGGCAACAAGGCTCGTAGCCCGCTTGAAGAGCCTATTTCCCATCGAACTCTCCGTGGCAAGCCTGTTCGAATACCCCACGGTACATTTGCTAAGCGAGATGGTACGGCAGGGGGGGCGGGATGGAACATCGTTCGACGAGAGCAGGGGTCGGGGACAGAAACGGAAAGCGCGCATCCGAGTATGACGCCGGGGAACAAGAAAACAGCCCATGAAGAACACAGAAACCTCTGATCGTTTGAGCGGTTCGGAGATAGCGATTATCGGTATGACATGCCGCTTTGCCGGCGCGTCGGGCATTGAAGCATTCTGGAATAATCTGCGGGATGGAGTGGAGTCCGTCAGTTTTTTTACTGACGAGCAATTGTTGGCCGCAGGGGTCGACCCCGAAGCGCTGCAGAACACCCGTTATGTCAAAGCGGGTTTCGTATTGGAAGGAATCGAGTTCTTTGATGCTGCCTTCTTCGGTTTCAATCCGAGAGGGGCCGCAGCGATGGATCCGCAGCATCGCCTTTTCCTGGAATGCGCGTGGGAGGCGATCGAAGCGGCCGGGTATGACGCTGAGCGCTACAAGGGCGCCATCAGCGTATTTGCAGGCTCGAGCATGAGCAGTTACCTGTTCAACAACCTTTGTGCGAACCCGGAGGCCTTTGCACTTGCCGGGATGCACCAGAGCTTTCTTACCAACGCCCAGGATTCTCTGGCTACACTCATAGCCTATAAACTTAATTTGAAAGGAGCCTGTTACACCGTTGGGACGTTCTGTTCCACTTCGCTAGTGGCCGTCCATCTCGCCTGTCAGAGCCTGCTAAATTTTGAATGCGATATGGCCTTGGCCGGAGGCGTGACAGTCGCAGTACCGCAACATACCGGCTACTGGTATCAAGAGGGCTCGATCGTTTCCCCCGATGGGCATTGCCGGCCCTTCGATGCCAAAGCGCAGGGAACAGTTTTCGGGAACGGTCTTGGGGCCGTGGTGCTGAAAAGGTTGGAAGACGCTTTAGCCGATGGTGATCCAATTGACGCCGTGATCCTCGGCTCAGCAACAAACAACGACGGTTCCGTGAAGGTGAGTTACACGGCACCTAGCGTGGCCGGCCAATCCCAGGTTATCGTAGAGGCACTGGCTAATGCCGGCGTCCAGGCAGAGACGATCAGCTACGTGGAGACCCACGGGACAGGAACCGACCTTGGGGATCCTGCGGAAATCGCTGCACTGACCCGTGCCTTTCGTAGTGGAACGCAAAGGAGGGGCATCTGTGCCCTTGGTTCCGTGAAGTCAAACATCGGACACGTGGATGCGGCCGCCGGCGTTTCTGGTCTGATCAAGACCGTTCTCGCGCTCAAGAACAAGCAAATTCCTCCAAGCCTGCATTTCCATGAACCGAATCCTAATATCGATTTTGAAAACAGCCCCTTCTACGTCAATGCAACTCTTTCCGAATGGAAGAGCAATGGCTTCCCGCGCCGGGCAGGCGTCAGCTCCTTCGGCATCGGGGGGACAAACGCCCACGTAATCCTCCAGGAGGCCCCTGTTGCTGAACCCTCGGGTCCATCCCGGCCTCACCAACTCCTCGTGCTCTCCGCCAAGACCAGATCCGCTTTGGAAACGGCCACCCGGAATTTGAGCATGTTCTTCAAGAGCCACCGCGATCTGAACCTCGCGGATGCGGCTTACACGCTGCAGCTAGGTCGAAAAGCTTTCAACCACCGCAGGGTCATCGTCTGCCAGGATGGTGAGGATGCCCTGTCCGTGCTTGAAACGGGGGATTCGAAACGCATAGCGACCGCTTATCAGGATAGAAGGGATCCGCGTGTCACGTTCATGTTTTCCGGACAGGGGGCACAGTATGTCGGCATGGGGTCGGAGCTTTATAGAACCGAGTCAAGATTTCGCGAACAAGTTGATCGCTGCTCTGAAATACTTCAATTCCATCTCGGGCTCGATATACGGCAGACCCTCTACCCGCAGGACGTCAGCTTCGAGGAGGCCGCTCGAAGGCTGAACCAAACAGCTATCACCCAACCCGCATTATTCGTAGTGGAATATGCGCTGGCTAGATTATGGATGACATGGGGAGTGCATCCAGCCGACATGGTAGGCCACAGCATCGGAGAGTATGTTGCGGCCTGCCTGGCCGGTGTATTTTCCTTGGAAGACGCCTTGGCCCTAGTTGCCGCCAGGGGACGGCTCATGCAGAGCCTACCAGGTGGCAGTATGCTGACGGTTCGGCTTCCGGAGAAGGTGGTTCGGTCGTTAATAGATGGTAATGGACTCTCTCTCGCGGCGATCAACAGCCCTTCTTTATGTACCGTCTCCGGCGCGGGGAAAGCGGTGGAAGATTTCAAAGAGCGGCTTTCCGAAAAGGACGTGGATTGCCACCTCTTGCGTACCTCCCATGCATTTCATTCAAGTATGATGGATCCGGTTGTAGACGCATTTGCTGCCGAGGTGCAACGAACGAGAAGGAACCCTCCCCGGATTCCCTTCGTTTCAAATGTCACCGGGACGTGGATTACTCCGGATGAGGCGGTGGCCCCCGATTATTGGACGAAGCACCTTCGCCACACCGTACGATTCTCCGACGGGGTTCGAGAATTGTTGAAGGATCCAAACAGAGTTTTTCTGGAGGTGGGCCCCGGAAACACCCTGAGCACGCTGGCGAAACAACATCTGAACGGATCGGAACATAAGGTGGTGCTTTCCTCTATCCGTCACCCCCATGAGCAAGAATCGGATGTTGCTTTCATACTAAATACTTTTGGCCGCCTCTGGCTGGCCGGGGTTGAGGTGGATTGGTTTGGGTTCCATGAAAAGGAGAGACGCCATCGGGTCCTTCTGCCGACATATCCCTTTGAGCGCCGGCGTTATTGGGTCGAGCCGACAGAACCGGCACGAGGTTACTTCGCGGCCCAAGCGGGCTTGACCCGAGAGCAGAAGAATCTACCGCGCCCCGCCGAAGCGGAGATCATGCAGGAAGAACTGGCTCCCAGAGATTCTGAACTGCAAAGTGAGTACGTGGCTCCGCAAACCAAGTTGCAGGAAGTGCTCGCAACTGCGTGGCAGGGGATTCTTGGCTACGAGGAGATTGGCATCCACGACAATTTTTTTGATCTCGGCGGTGATTCTCTCTTGGCCACCCAACTGATTTCTCGCTTGCGTGGAGAGCTTGGCATGGACTTGCCTCCCAACAGCTTGTTTGAGGCCCCCACCATTAGCAAGCTCGCCCTTTATATTGAAGCAATCCGGTGGACGTCAGGAGAGTTATCAGCTCTGGTGGCAGGGCCTCCCTCAGGCCGCGAGGAGGGAGAGTTATGAATAGTATGTCAACAGTTGAGTTCTTGTCGTATCTTCGCGATCTGGATGTGAAGCTATCTGCTGATGGTGATCGGTTGAGATATAGCGCCCCTACAGGAGTAATGACTCCTGACCTGCATAACGAGCTGACTGCACGCAAGGCGGAACTCCTCAGTTTTCTCAAGGGCACCTCTCTAGCTACCGGCGCACAGCCTCCGACCGTGAAGCGCGTTCCTCGCGAGGGAGAATTGTCGCTTTCTTTTGCGCAAATGAGATTGTGGTTGCTCAATGAGCTGGAACGAGGCAGCGTCGCTTACAACCTCCCATCACTGGTTCACTTACGGGGCAATCTCGATTTGGCGGCTCTCGACTGCAGTCTCAGCGAAATCGTCCGACGCCACGAAATCTTGCGCACATATTATTCGAGTGCAGGCGGGCATCCTGTCCCGATGATCGCCTCGCCAGAACCGTTCCAAGTCTCCGTAGTTGATTTGCAGGGGCTTTCCGAAGCAGCCCGGGAGAAAGAGGCGGCACGCTTGGCGTTGGTTGACGCTAGGCAGCCTTTCGATCTTGGCAAGGCCCCGCTGATACGAGCCACTCTGTTGAAGCTGGCAGCCGAAGAACAGGTGCTGTTGCTTAACGTACATCACATCGCCTTTGACGGATGGTCGCACGGGGTGTTTTTGAAAGAGCTGTCGGTGCTGTATAAGGCCTTTCTCCAGGGGCAGGCATCGCCACTGCCTGATCTGCCCATTCAATACGCTGACTTCGCCGCGTGGCAGCGAGAGTGGCTGCAAGGAGATGTGCTCAAAAGACAACTGGACTATTGGAAGGAGAGGCTGAGTGGAAGCCTGCCAGTTTTGGAACTGCCGACGGACCATCCGCGCCCACCTGCCCAAACCTACAATGGGGAAACCGTTTCTTTTGTTTTTTCCAAGACACTGACGGATGCGCTCAAGAGTCTGAGCCAACGGGAAGACGTTACCCTCTTCGTCACGTTGCTGGCGGCTTTCAAGGTTCTGCTGCTGCGTTACACGGGGCAAGTGGACATGCTGGTGGGGACGCCAATTGCCAACCGGAATCGAGCCGAGATTGAGGGACTGATTGGATTCTTCGTGAATACGCTGGCAATGCGAACCGACTTGTCGGGGAACCCGACTTTTCGGGAATTGATGCAACGGGTAAAGGATACGGCCCTGGGCGCGTACGCGCACCAGGATCTGCCGTTTGAGAAACTGGTGGAAGAGCTGAATCCGAAACGCGACATCAGTCGCAGTCCCATTTTCCAAGTGATGTTGTCGTTCCTATCTCTGGCGCAGCCTTTGGAGTTACCGGGACTCGAGCCGAGCCGACTAGAGTTTCGTGGTGGGGGGGCACAATTCGATCTGAGTCTCTACCTGGTAGAGACGGGCCAAGGAGTGACAGGTTGGTTCTCCTACAACACCGACCTGTTTGGCAAAGGAACCATTGAGCGGATGGTGGAGCATTACCGAACTCTCCTGGAGGGAATCACGGCGCGGCCTGAATCGAAGTTGTCAGAGCTGCCGTTGCTGACGCTTCCAGAGAGGCATCGGATGTTAGTGGAGTGGAATGACACGC
>JASHOH010000245.1 GCA_030041215.1 Candidatus Sulfotelmatobacter sp.
CGGATGTGATCGAACAGTCCTATCCGTTCAGCACGTTGAAAGGCGGCGCGAACGTTCTGATCTTCCCTGATCTGGCATCTGCCAACACCGCTTACAAGCTGCTGGTGAAGATCGGAGGAGCAGAGACCATCGGTCCCATCCTGATGGGCATGAGTCGCCCGGTGCACGTGCTGCTGAGGAATGCGCAGGTGGAGGACGTCGTGAGCATGGCTGCGCTCGCAGTGGTTGATGCCCAGGAAGGTGAGGTACATGTTCAGCCCCTGCAGCCTGAGGCGGTAACTGTGGTCTAGGAACAGGCGGGCGGCTTTTTGGCGTACTTTGCGAGCCCTTAGCGATCTTTGCGGTTCAAAGATTCCGAAATCTTACACCGCAAAGTTCGCTAGGAAAGGCCGCAAAGATCGCAAAGAACAGCCGCCCCGAAGTTCAGACGGAAAGGCATCTATGTCTACCGTATGGAGTTCGCGGTATGGGTTGTGTGCGCAGCGCAGCAAAGGCTCGACCATCCGCGAACTTTTGAAACTTATCCAGCGCCCCGAAGTCATTTCTTTCGCCGGCGGGCTTCCTGCGCCCGACGTGTTTCCTGTCAAGCGCTTCGAAGAGGCCTGCAACTCCGTGCTTGAGCAGCATGGAGCGCAGGCCCTGCAATACAGCGCCACTGAAGGGTACGAGCCTTTGCGCGAAATGATCGCGCGGAACATCGCCCGCTATGGCATTCTCGCTGGCCCTGAAAATGTGCTCATCACCTCCGGCTCGCAGCAGGCTCTCGATCTGATCGGTAAGCTGCTCATCAATTCAGGCGACCGCGTGCTGGTTGAAGCTCCCACCTATCTGGGTGCGCTGCAGGCCTTCGGGGTCTATGGTGCGGAGTTTATTTCCGTCCCGGTGGATGATGACGGTATCCGCACCGACCAACTGGAAAGCGCGTTGCGGCAGAAACCGAAATTCATGTACATTCTGCCCAATTTTCAGAATCCCGCCGGCGTTACGCTCTCCGAAGCGCGCCGGCACCAGCTCATTTTCCTGGCCGACCGTTATGGTATCCCGCTTGTGGAAGACGATCCCTACGGCCAGTTGCGCTACGAAGGCGATCACCTGACTCCACTGGTTGTTCTCGACCACGAGAATCTGCGCGATACGGCTTTTACTCTGGGCAACGTCATTTACTTGAGCACGTTCTCTAAGACGCTTGCGCCGGGAATCCGTCTGGCGTGGATCGTCGCGCCGATAGAAGTGATCGGTAAACTGGTGTTGCTCAAACAGGCCGCCGACCTGCATACCGCGACCTTCAATCAGATGGTCGCCTACGAAGTCGCCAAAGATGGTTTCCTTGACCAGCACGTCAAGCTGATCCGTCAGGTTTATCGAGAGCGGCGCGATGTCATGCTAAATGCGCTGGCTGATTTCTTTCCTAACGAGGTGACATGGACTCACCCGCAAGGCGGTTTGTTTCTCTGGATCACGCTACCCGAAGGCACCGACTGCCGCGCCCTGTTCCGGACGGCGTTGGCCGAGGATGTGGCCTTTGTCCCCGGCGACTCTTTCTACGCCGACAACACGTCCGAAGGCTGCCGCCACATGAGGCTGAACTTCTCCTACTCGGAGCCGGAGCAGATTCGTGAAGGCATCCGCCGCCTTTCGTTGGCAGTGAAGATGCACGTACGGTCGGCACACGCATCTACGAGCGTTGCAGGCACGAAGCAATAAGCAAGAATGCGGCAAGTCCTTCCGGCTCAGGCCTTTTAATTTTGTGACGGCCGTCACAGGTTCCTGTGCCCCCGGCCATAGCTGGATCAGCGACCCGAGGCAGACAATAAATAGTTAAAGAGGGAGCAGCGATGACCTTACCGGTCGTTGCGGCCGCAGACCGCCCTGGGCGCTCATCGGGGCGAAACGCGGTCACAGGCGTGAGGTCCGCTGCTATGGGGTGAACGCATGTCGTGGGAAACACATTACAAGAACAAGTTGCAAACTGCTGATGAGGCGTTGAGCTGCGTCCAATCGGGCATGCGCGTCTACATTCAACCGGGCTGCGCTGAGCCGGAGACGCTGGTCGAAGCTCTGATGCGGCGCGCTCCTCTCGTGCATGACGTCGAAATCGTTCACATGATGACAGTGGGGCCGGCGCCCTATGTGGCTCCGGAGATGGCAGGGCGTTTTCGCCACAACGCCATGTTTATCGGCCCGAACGTGCGTGAAGCGATCAACGACGGCCGCGCCGATTACACTCCAATTTACTTGAGCGAAATTGAGGGATTGTTCGAAAGCGGCGCCATGCCAATTGACGTCGCCCTGCTGCAACTTTCTCCTCCGGACCCTCATGGTTTTTGCAGCTTCGGCGTGGGCGTCGATACTTCTCTCACCGCGGCCAAGTGTGCTCGCTATGTGATCGCTCAGATCAACGACCACATGCCCCGCACCTACGGAGACAGTTTTATCCATGTCAGCGAAATTGATGCGATCGTCGATTCTTCACGCCCGCTTTGCGCTATGAAAAGAGAGCCTGTGAGTGAAATGCAAGAGGCGATCGCCCGGCACGTCGCCGGATTGATTGATGACGGCGCGGTAATTCAGACCGGAATTGGTGGAATTCCAGAAGCAGTGCTGCCCTTTCTGATGGACCGCAAAGATCTTGGGGTCCATAGCGAACTTGTTTCCGAGGGCGTGATTCCGCTGATCGAAGCCGGCGTGCTCACGGGCGCGCGCAAGAATTTCAAGCCACGAAAGATTATCCTGGGATTCGCTTTGGGCACCAAACGGTTGTTTGATTTTCTGGACAACAATCCCATTTTCGAGTTTCATCCGACCGCTTACACCAACGATCCCGCCCGAATTGGCTTGAATGACAATATGGTCGCCATCAACTCGGCATTGGAAATTGATCTGACAGGCCAGGTCTGCTCGGATTCGATTGGCAGTAAGTTCTACAGTGGCATCGGCGGGCAGGTGGACTTTCTGCGGGGAGCTTCGCGCTCCAAGGGCGGCAAGCCGATCATCGCGATCTCTTCGACGGCGAAACACGGAACGATTTCGAGAATCGTCCCTACGCTCAGCCCAGGGGCGGGAGTAGTTACTTCGCGGGGACTCATCCGTTATGTGGTCACCGAGTATGGAGTCGCATATCTGCACGGCAAGACCATCCGCGAACGGGCGCAGGCTTTGATTGACATTGCTCATCCCGATTTCCGCGAAGAGCTTTATGAGTACTGTGAGAAAACGAAATGGCTCCAGCGGCCGGTAGCATCGGAGCCGGCAATGACGAGGTGAAAAATATGGCGGGAGCAGCGCGCGGTTACGTCGTTGTGAGTACCGAAGAATGCAAAGGCTGCGGGTTGTGCGTGGAGTCATGTCCGCCCCATTGCCTTAAGCTGGGGACGGAACTGAACAGGTACGGCGCCCACCCGGTGCACTACACAGGACGGGATTGTACCGGATGCGGAATCTGTTTTTATTGCTGTCCGGAACCGGGCGCGATCACTGTCTACCGCGTGAAGGCGAAGCCAAAGCCGGTAGCTGTGACGGGAGGCGAATATGCGCCAGCTCTGTAAGGGAAACGTGGCCATAGTGAAGGGCGCGATTCTGGCGGGATGCCGCGCGTATTACGGCTATCCCATCACTCCAGCCAGCGAGATTGCCGAAGCGGCTGCCTTTTATTTTCCCCAGGTAGGCGGAACGTTCTTGCAAGCGGAGAGCGAAGTCTCCGCTATCAACATGGTGTACGGGGCGTCGGCGGCGGGTATGCGGGTCATGAGCGCCTCGTCCGGCCCCGGCCTTAGCTTGATGCAGGAAGGCATCTCCTATCTTGCGGGCGCGGAGTTGCCGTGCGTCATCGTCGATGTCATGAGGGGCGGCCCGGGGCTGGGCAACATCGGTCCGGAACAGGGCGATTACTTTGCCATGGTGAAGGGCGGCGGGCATGGCAATTATCGCAACATCGTGGTAGCGCCGGCGTCAGTGCAGGAGATGGCCGAACTCACGATGCTGGCCTTCGAGCTGGCCGACAAATACCGCAATCCGGCCATAGTGCTGACCGACGGTTTTGTCGGGCAAATGATGGAGCCGCTCGATTTGCAATTGAGCGAGCTGAAATCGCCGGACAAACCCTGGGCAGTCAAAGGAACCCCGGAAACCCGGCCGAACGTAATTACCTCGATCTATCTCGAAACTGACGAACTGGAAGAGCAACAGCGCAAGATGGAAGCGAAATATTTGCGCGCACAGCAGGCGGAGCCCCGCAGTGAGTTGATCAACACCGACGATGCCGAGGTGCTGCTCGTGGGCTATGGAATTGTATCCCGCATTCTGTTCTCGACGGTCGAAGCGTTGCGCAAAGAAGGCGTAAAGGCTGGGCTGTTTCGGCCCATCACTTTGTGGCCGTATCCCTCGAAGAGTCTGGCTGAGGCGGCGCGAAAGGTCGAGAAGGTCTTTGTCGTCGAATTGAGCAATGGACAGATGCTGGAAGACATACGCTTGGCGCTTGATGGCAACGTCCCGGTGGACTTCTACGGCCGCGTAGGTGGCAACGTACCCTCGGTTGCGGAAATTCAAGAGCACGTGCTAGCACGCATAGGCGCAGCGGTCTGAGTAGAGCTAAAGCAGTGGTGTGAGTAGAGCGAATGAGGACAACGAACATGGAAGCCAAAAGCACGATCAGTGTGGATGAGGCCGAAATTCAAACTGACGCGAGTACGCCGGCTGTCAACGCGGGTGAATACGAAGTGATTCATTCCAAGTCGCCAGTGTTTTATGACCTCTATACGCGCAAGACGGAGCTGCAGCATCAGACACACTATTGTCCCGGTTGCGGTCACGGAGTTGTCCACAAGCTGATTGCCGAGGCGATCGAGGAATTGGGGCTTCAGGATAAGACGATCATCGTCAGCCCGGTAGGGTGCTCGGTGTTCGCTTACTACTATTTTGACGTCGGCAATGTACAAGTCGCGCATGGGCGGGCGCCAGCGGCAGCCACGGGACTCAAACGCGCCTGCCCGGACAAGGTCGTCATCTCCTACCAGGGAGACGGCGATTTGGCCGCCATCGGCACCGCCGAAATCATTCACGCCGCCAATCGCGGAGAAAAAATCGCCGTTTTCTTTGTGAACAATGCCATCTACGGCATGACGGGCGGGCAAATGGCGCCCACGACGCTGGTCGGTCAGAAAAGTACGACCTCGCCTTTCGGGCGACGGCCGGGGAACGAAGGTTTCCCCATACACATGGCCGAGTTGCTGGCCGCACTGGAAGCTCCGGCATACATCGAGCGCGTGGCGCTCTCTGATAACAAAAACATCATGAAAGCGCGGCGGGCAATTCGCAAAGCGCTCGAGATTCAGAAAAACGGCTCTGGATTTTCCTTTGTGGAAATTTTGTCGCCGTGCCCGACCATTTGGGGCAAAGATCCGGTGGAAGCAAGACGCTGGGTTCTGGAGAAGATGATCCCAGCTTTTCCCCTTAACGTTTTCCGCGACCGCGTCCCCGAAATCCCTAGTATGGAAGTGCCACAGCGGAGTGTGGAGGAGGTGCTCGAACTGGCGGCGAAACCTGAGGGTCAGAATGCTTCTGTGCAGAAACATGCCCATCACTTTAAAGACGTGAAAATTAAGATCGCGGGCTTCGGCGGGCAGGGCGTTCTTCTGCTCGGTCAGTTGCTCATAGAGATGGGCATGCGCGAAGGTCTGGAAGTGAGCTGGCTGCCGTCTTACGGCCCGGAGATGCGCTCGGGCAGTGCGCATTGCCATGTCTGTTTATCGAAAGAACGGATCGGATCGCCGCTGGTATCGCGGCCTGACGTGCTGGTGGCCATGAATGAGTTCTCACTGCGGAAGTTCGCCCCCGAAGTCGTCAGCGGCGGGCTTGTTCTTTATAACAGTGAAAGTCTTCCGCCCGATTTTGTGGCTCCGGGAATACAGGTGATCCCGATACCGGCTGCAGAGATGGCCGACAGGCTGGGATCGACCAAAGCGGCAAATATCGTGATGATGGGTGCGCTCCTCGAGGAGACCGAATGTCTGGATGCGCGAACCGCCCTAAGCGTGCTGGAAGACAAGGTAAAGAAGGTCGATCTGCTGGAAGTCGACCGGCAGGCGCTTGCCGCAGGGCGACTGTTCATCGACAACAACGCACATGTCGGCGCAGTCAGCCAGCCGGATGGATTCGCATGAGGTTCAGGCCGAATTGAAGCACCCAGCCCCTCCAATGAGTTTAGCTTGGTGCACGCCCCGGGTTAATCCCTGTTTAAGGGTCTTCCGTCACTCGAGCTGCGAGCGCCCTTGCTCGTCACAACCTTCGTGTTCGTTCTGAACATTTCCATCTACATGCTGCAAAAACTAATTCAGCAGATTTCTTGCGATCCCTACTCGTTATCTAACTCATTTACTTCGTGGTACATGCAGCTAGTTGTTAATCACGATTAATGGTGACCACGGTCACTGCGCTTTTCCCTACCGACGTAGAAAATCTCAACTGGCAACGATCAGGTTGTTGCGTTCTCTTACATAAGTTTTTTGCGGCAAAGCATTTGGTGTTCATTTTTGCAGCGACGCGGGAACAAGACAAGGAACGTTGCTTCTTATTGCAATACGACCTAGGAGAGGAAGAACTAGTCATGAAGACGACGAAGCTGATAGCTCTGATTGTGGCCATCGCGGTAGGCCTGTTCATTCTGATTCCCAGCCTGTCGTGGGCGGCCGATGATGGAGCTGCAATCTACAAGGCAAAATGCGCAGCCTGCCACGGGGCGGACGCAGCCGGCAAACCTGCGGCCAAGATTCCGAGCCTGATTGCCGACGATGCCAAGAAGGCATCGGACGCAGACCTGAGCAAGTCGATCACCGGCACGGCAAAACATCCGGCCGGTGTGAAGGGCTTGTCGGCGGATGAGGTCAAAGCAGTCGTGGCCTACATTCGCACCCTGCAAAAGTAATTGCGGTCGGTTATTGCAGCTATCGTCTGTTCCTCTTTACGCGCAGGCCGCACGCGAACCAGCAGCGGCACAGGAATGCGGGAGAGAGAGCGTGAGGATTTCCAGCTCAATACGGCGGATGGGAGTGGAACCCTGCCGATTCATGGTTAGCTGGCCATCCCGCTCTCCCCGCTTTGCCGTGTGGAACAGACCACCGGGGCCCGGATGCTCACCACTCCGGCCCCGGTTAACTTTTTCTGGGCGGCTTGCAGAGATTTGCCGGCCATTGCTGAAGCTAATCGCAATAATTCTGCACTCTGCAGTTTCTCATTCCACGCAAGCAATCTCCTGCCACGCCGCCGAAAGGTGCCATCATGAGCAAGGCCATCTTATATGACGCGACGATCTGCATCGGGTGCAAGCAATGCGAAGTTGCTTGCGCCCAGCAAAACAATCTTACTTATAACGACAGCGTAGCAGCGGAGTCGGTTCAGTCTGCGCACAAGTACACCGTTGTCCTGACCAAAGAGGACAAGTTCATGCGCCGGTTGTGCATGCACTGCAATCAACCGGCCTGCGCTTCCGCCTGCCCGGTTGGGGCGCTGCACAAGACCAAAGTGGGGCCGGTCGTTTACGACGTCTGGAAATGCATCGGTTGCCGCTATTGCATGGTTGCCTGCCCCTTCAATCAGCCTAAATACGAATGGGGTTCGCTAAACCCGCGTGTGCGCAAATGCATCATGTGCCCTGACAGGATCGCCGCTGGCAAACAGACGGCGTGCGCGGAAATATGTCCCACCGGTGCGACCAAGTTCGGCGAGCGTGACGACCTTATCAACGAGGCTCGGCAGCGCATCCGTGAAAATCCCGGCAACTACGTTCCTCGCATCTACGGCCTCAATGAGGTGGGTGGAACGAGTGTACTGATTATTTCCAGCGCGAATGTTGAAGAGTATGGCTATCCAGCTTCGGCAAAGATTGGCGACACTCCCGTGCCGGAATACACCGGACGCGTGATGGAGAAGGTTCCCGACTTCATTCCAGTCTGGTCGCTGGTGCTCGGCGGAATTTATTGGATTTCACATCGGCGTGACGAAGTGGCCGCCGCCGAGGCAGAAGAAAGGGCACAAGAGAAAAAAAACGGGAGGGCGCAATGAAGATCAAGCTTACCTTCTGGAGGGCGGTTTTCGTCGTCGTTATGGTGCTGGGGCTTTACTCCACCTATGTGCGCTATGCGCACGGTCTGGGCGCGGTCACGAACATGAGCGATCAGTTTCCCTGGGGATTCTGGATCGGCTTTGACTGCTTGTGTGGCGTCATGCTGGCCGCCGGTGGATTCTGCATCGTGGGCGCCGTGTACCTGTTCAACGTCGAGAGCCTGCACAGCGTGGTTCGTCCCGCAGTGTTGACCGCATTCTTAGGCTATTTGCTTTTCATCGTCGGGTTGCTCTTCGACCTTGGCCGTCCATGGTTCATCTGGCACCAGCTCATTTATATGAATCCGCACTCGGTGATGTTTGAAGTCGGCATGTGCGTGATGACCTATACGACCGTGCTTTTCTTCGAATTCCTGCCGAACGTGTTCGAGCGATTCAACCTCAAGCGACCGATTAAGTGGATCAAGAGATTTTATCCAGTGCTGATCGTGCTTGGCATTCTGCTCTCCACGCTGCACCAGAGCTCGCTCGGCTCGCTGTATCTGATCATGCCCAGCAAGCTGCACCCGTTCTGGTACTCGCCCGCACTGCCGTTCTTCTTTTTTGGCTCCGCCGTCGCGGTGGGGCTGGCGATGACAATCTTCGAATCCACCCAGAGCGCCAAGGCCATGGGGCGGCATCTTGAAATCGAAGTGCTGGTTCAGTTGGGTGGCGCTTTGCTGGTCGCGCTCTGGGTCAATGCTCTTTTGCGCCTCGAGGATTACTGGCGCCGCGACATGCTCCTGCAGATCTTCAAACCCAGCTACGAAGCATATTTCCTCTGGCTGGAATTGCTGTTCTCATTCGTCATTCCAATCACGATGCTCAGCTTCAAGAAAGTCAGACTTTCGCCACAGGGATTGTATCTGGCTTCAGTGATCAGCCTTTTTGGCTTCATCACCAATCGCCTCAATGTAAGCCTGATCGGCTTCGAAACCTACGTCGGCCACCACTACGTTCCGAAGTGGACCGAATTTTCCGTCACTCTGATGATCATTGCGATGGGCTTCTTCCTGTTCGCAGTCGCGGTGAAGTATTTGCCCATTTTCCCGCCGGGAAGAGAGCTCGCCGTGAACTTGAGCCCGGGAACTGAAGCCAGCCATGCAATGGCAGCACCGGTGTTAACTCATGCAGGAGATTGAAGCCAAGCGCGAGAATCTTCGTGGGAAAGCTTTCACCGCCAGTATTGGCGCGAAACTGATCGGGTCGTTGCTGGCCATGATGCTGATTATTTTTGCGCTTCTCGGGTACCTGAATATTCGCCTGCACCGCCAGCATCTGGAAGCCGCCGCCCTCCTCAGCGCGGAGCGGGTCAGCGACATCATCCAGCGCAGTACGGCCTATTACATGCTGCGCAATGACCGCGAAGGTCTGTATCACACGATTCAAACTATCGCCGACCAGCCCGGGGTAGTGAAAATCCGCATCTTCGATCAGGAAGGGCGGATCAACTATTCCACTGATCCCGCCGAAGTCAGCCATGTCGTGAACAAGACGGCCGAGGCCTGTTACGGCTGCCACAGTCAGTCGCAGCCGCTGGCGCGTTTGAATCGTCCCGATCGTTTTCGCATTTACCGCAGCGGCGATCAGCACCGCGTGCTGGGGATCATCACGCCCATTGAGAACCAACCGAGCTGCTCGAATGCTGAATGCCATGCTCATCCTGCTACCCAGCAGGTGTTGGGAGTACTCGACACAAATCTCTCGTTGGCGCAGGCCGATGCGCAACTGGCCTCGAGCAGCACCCGCATGACCGCCTATACGGCCACCGCAGTGCTGATTGTGGCGGTATTGAGCTGGATTTTCGTGTGGCGCGTGGTCGCAAGGCCGATCAAAACACTTAAGGAAGGAACGGAGCATCTTTCACGCGGAGACCTCGGCTACCAGATTGACGTTCAGTCGCAGGATGAAGTCGGCGACCTTGCTGCTTCCTTCAACAGCATGAGCACGCAGTTGCGGGCAGCCAATGAGCAGATCGTCAACTGGGCTAAGACTCTCGAAGATCGGGTCGAACAAAAGACAAGAGAGCTAAAGAGCGCTCACGAACACGTCTTGTACGTCGAGAAGATGGCGTCACTGGGAAAGATGGCGGCCGTGGTCGCGCACGAAGTGAACAACCCGCTTTCAGGGATTTTGACCTACGCCAAGCTGCTGCGCAAGTGGGTGGCCACTGGTCAGGCAGAACACGAAAAACAGGGCGAGGCCATGGAATGTCTGGATCTGATCGCCACAGAGAGCCGGCGCTGCGGAGAACTCATCCACAATTTGCTAACTCTTTCGCGCGGCGCGCCCATGAATGTGCAGGCCACGGATTTGCGCCAGGTCATTGATCGCTCGTTGCTGCTGGTGCGCCACCCATTGGAGTTGGCCGGAATTGAGCTGCAGCTACATTTGTCGGACGATCTGCCGCTCGTTCGCTGTGATCCGGCGCAGATCGAACAGGTGCTGCTGGCGCTGATCATGAACGCCATCGACGCCATGCCGCGTGGCGGTAATCTGTGGATTTCAACCCGGCTGAGCCCTGATGAAACTGGGGCGCAAATCGAGGTGCGCGACGACGGGGTCGGCATCCCGCCTGACATTCTGCCGCACATTTTCGAACCATTCGTGACGACCAAAGAAAGCGGCCACGGAGTCGGCCTTGGCCTGGCAATCAGCCGCGGCATTGTGGAACGCCACGGCGGCCGAATCGAGGTGGAATCCAAAGTCGGCCGCGGCACTACATTTACTGTGACGCTTCCAATCGAGTCCCGCCCGGCTGCCCTGGCGGATGCAAGCAGCGATGCCGCCATGAAAGTGAGGTGAGCGAGGTGAATACACACGGAAAACTGCTGATTGTGGATGACGAACTCAGCGTGCGCGATTCACTGAGCAAGTGGTTTCGCGAAGAAGGCTATGAGGTTGCGACAACCGAGAACGCCAGTGAGGCACTTACGCTTCTCGCGCAACAGCGCTTCGACGTCGCCCTGGTAGACATTAAGATGCATGGCACCGATGGCATCGAGTTGCAGCGCCGCATGCACGAAATCGATCCCGAGCTGATGGTGATCATCATGACTGGCTACGCGTCGGTTGAGACTGCGGTGGCCGCATTGAAAAATGGCGCATACGATTACGTCACCAAGCCGCTCGATCCCGACGACATCGCGCATCTGGTCAAGAACGCGCTGGCCCACAAACGCGCGACGCAAGAGAATGCACTTCTACGCCAAACCGTGGCCGAAGCCTCGCACCCCGGCGACTTGATCGGGCAGAGCGCCGCCATGCGCAAAGTCTTTGAAGCCATCGAAACCGTCGGCCCAACAGATGCGACCGTGCTCATTACTGGCGAGAGCGGCACGGGAAAAGAGCTTGTCGCCCGCGCCATCCATCTGGCAAGTGTGAGAAGGTTTCATCCTCTGGTTGTAATCCATTGCGGCGCGCTCACCGAAACTCTGCTGGAAAGCGAACTCTTCGGCCACGAAAAGGGAGCGTTTACGGGCGCGCAATACCGCAAGAAGGGAAAGTTCGAACTCGCCGAGGGTGGGACCGTTTTCCTCGACGAAATCGGCGACATCACGCTGAAAACTCAGACTGACCTGCTGCGCGTGCTCCAGGAGCGTGAGATCACCCGCGTTGGCGGCAACCAGATCATCAAAGTCGATTTCCGCTGCATCGCCGCAACTAATAAAGATCTGGAGAAGCTGATCGAGGAAGGAAAATTCCGGCCCGACCTTTTCTACCGGCTGAATGTGTTCCGCATCGAACTGCCTCCGCTGAGCGCGCGCCGCGAAGATATTCCGTTGTTGGTCGACCACTTCGTCCACAAATTCTCGCTGGCCATGAACAAGCGCATCACGCGCGTCTCGGCCGCGGCCATGACGCAATTGCAGCGCCAGCCCTGGGTCGGCAATGTGCGCGAGCTGGAAAATGCCGTGGAGCGCGCCATGGTTGTGGGGCAGGAACCGGAACTTCGCGAAACAGATTTCATATTCAAGCTGCCGGGGGTGCAGGCGGCAGGCAAAAAACTGGAAGACATGGAGCGAGCCCACATCCTGCGCGTGCTCGAAGAATGCGGGGGCAACCAAAGCCATGCCGCGGAAGTCCTCGACATCGACCGCGTCACGCTTTATCACAAGTTAAAGAAATACGGCTGGTCGCGATCTTCGATGAAGGCCGATGAAGTCGCCCGGTGACGGCGCCCATGAAGCTGCTGCATCTGTTGCCGATCGGGAGCGTGGACCATGTACTGCTGAAGGATCTCGGTCCCGCGCTTGAGGAAACTTTCGGCGTGGCGTGCAGCACTTTGCCGGCGCGTCTCGATCCTGAATTTGCTTTTCACGGCGAGCGCCAGCAATATCATTCCTCAGAAATTCTCCGGCACATGCAGAACTTCCTGACTGTCGATTCGTGGCGCTTGCTGGGTGTCGCCGAGGTCGATCTCTACATTCCCATTCTTACTTTTGTTTTTGGCGAGGCGCAGGTCGGCGGCCCATGCGCGCTGCTATCCACTCACCGCCTGCGGCAGCAGTTCTACGGTCTTCCTGCCAACAGCGAGATTTTCCGGCAGCGCATTATCAAGGAAGCCGTTCATGAAGTCGGCCATACCCTCCACCTGACGCACTGTGACGACTATCGCTGCGTGATGGCTTCGTCCCACGCAGTGGAATGGATCGATCTGAAGGAAAGCACGCTGTGCCCACATTGCCGCAACGTTGCGCAGTTGAAGTCGCGGTCGCCGCTCGTTCCTTGAGCCCCTGTGCGCGAGAACGTCTCTAAAGCCGGCTTCCACGGTCTTCGATGCCCTCGGTCGGCTGAAGTGGCGCCCTGAAACCAGCCGTTGCGGGGGCCCTCACAATCACCGGCCGCCCGATGTCCTGGCAGGTTTGCCTCGGATTCGGGCGGCCAGTTCGCCGCGGCCCGTAAACCGGGCCGCTAGACAGTCCCTTCGACTTTGCTCGGGGCAAGCTAGGGCGGCTGTCCCTGGTGGCCTGGAACAGCCGCCCGTGATGCTCGTCATGACAAGAAGAATTCTTTAGCAATCGGCAGCCACTGCTGATCCGGAATATGGGCCGAGATATCGTCGACTGCGACACCGCCATCCTGCGCATAGGCGCCAGTCATTGGAGTAGGCATCAGGCGTTGCAGACGGCTGGCCGATTCTTCCGTCCACCAGCGAGCGAGCGATCCGCCAAGCAGGTTGCGGAAGCTGGTTTTGGCATCGGGCGCCTGAACGGTGAGCAGCCATCCGTCGCCGTAGGGATCTTCCAGCGCGAGCTTGGGATTGCTCACGACAAATTCATTGATATCAGACACGGTGCCTTCGACGGGCGAGATCATGTCAACCGCAGAGCCGTCGCGATGGATGGTGCACATCTTCTGTCCTTGACGAATCCAGGTGCCGCGTGCTGGCAGCGTAATGCTTTCCATCCTGCCGGTGAGCTTGGAGGCGAAATCGTCCATGCCGACGCGCACCAGATTCGGACTTTCGCTCAATGCCCAGGTGTGGCCGGGATGATAGCGCAGATTTTCCGGCACCTCGAATCCGGCGACCATTGCTGGTTTTAGGCGAGGCACGGCGTCCGATTGCGCCGCCGATGCCTGAAGCGCCGGTTTCACGGCTTCGTGCTGAGTGCGTAAGTAATCGATTAACAAGAAGATTGCGAATGTGCAGAGAACCAGTATGACTGTCATAAGTCACCTCGTCGGAGGGCCGCTCTTTTGTCCCCTTATATTGGCTGCCGCTCCACGCACTTTTCTAAAGGCAATTCACGCGCCACGCTGCAGATGATGTTGCAGAATGCGGCGTCGGGCGGCATCTTACGCAAACAAAAGAAGATAGAGGCCTAGAGGTTCTTGAGCATTCAAATTGGCGTTGCGGAGCTCAGCATCCGTTGATGAGCTTTGCAACAAGGGTGCTGCGGTTAATCTGCAGAGGCAACAAAATGATGGGAATATCACTGCTCCGTCAAGCATTTACGCGGCCCGCTGCGTGTGAATGCATTTCGCAACAGCTCTGCGGAGGAATACAACAACTCTGAAATCGCCAGAGATCGCAGAACTGGCAGTTGCTCGGGCAAAGCAATTCCTGCCGTCCCAGGATTCTCAAGAACCTTGAGGATGGAACCTGATCGCCTCTTTGGTTGCGCGTAGTTTCCCGAGGAACTGAAGCAAGAAGTACCGCAATAGCTTCATTGCCGGGCCTGAAGTTCTGCCAAGCGGTGCCGATATAGGGAGAAAGAAACGATCATCCTCGCTCTCCGGGATGGTATCTAAGACCCTTGATAAGAGGGTGCAGTTAACCTGGTGAAAGAAAAATGAGTATTCCTTCATGAACAGCTTACGTGCTCTTATCGTGGATGATTCGTCGGTAATGCGCAAGATTGTGGAACGATCATTGCGCCAGGCGGGCATCGACCTGAATCAGGTGATCGAGGCTGGAAACGGGGCCGAAGCTCTGGCTGTACTGCAGGAACAGCAGGTCGATCTGATTCTTTGTGACATCAACATGCCGGTGATGGATGGTCTGGAGTTCATCAAGCAGTTGCGCGAGGTGGAAAAAGCCAAAGGGGTGCTCGTCATCATGATTACGACGGAGGGCAGCGAGGCACACGTGGTGCAAGCCCTGTCATGCGGCGCGCGCGGGTATATCCGAAAGCCGTTCACGCCGGAGCAGGTGAAGACCCAAGTGATCCCAGCGCTGGCAGGAAAATCATGAACACAGCGAATGAGTTGTTGGCCACAAGCGGCACCCGGGAACGATGGACGTCGCTGATGGAACTGGCGACGCGGGAAGTCTTCCAACTGATGCTGTCATCCGAACTGAAGGCCGCCACAACCGAAGCCGATCCCTCCCAACCAGTGACCTCAATGGTCGGCCTGGCGGGAGAGCTGTGCGGTGTGCTCAGCGTACGTTGCGAAGAGAAAGCCGCAGTGCAGATGACCTGCAAAATGCTGGGAGTACCGGCGGAGAAGGTCAACGCCGAAATGCCGGATGCACTGGGCGAAATCTGCAACATGGTTGCCGGCAACTTTAAAAACAAAATCACCGGCCTGGGCGATGGTTGCATGCTTTCGCCCCCGACCGTAATCAGCGGCAGCGACTACACCACCTACTCGATCGCAGATAAACCCGCACTTGAAATCAGACTTCTGTTTGAGGGCATGCCGCTAGTGGTGTCGCTGGAAATTCATAGCTGATGATCCCGAAGCGCGGTTGGCTCAAGGCAGAGAATCGCTCTTGATCTGCCGCGGGTAAAGACCCTTGGCTTTGTAGTTGGAAGCTTTCGCACACTCTCCGGGATTGCACAGCAACCCATTCCCCGCCTTGCAGTTCTCGAACACCGTTTACTCCTTGTGGCTTGTGCCGAAAATGATATCCACAAGCGCGGCGATCTCGCCAACTGCTTCGTCAAGTTCGAACGAAAAGCGGGCCAGGTCCATCTGCTCAAGGGCCTGGTATTCATTCGCCAGAATTGCCCAGGCCGGATCGTGAGCCAGATCGACCCTTCGCCGCTCATAATAGCCGTAGCCCAGATTCCGCATACGGCAGAGAAGATCGCTCAGATGAACCAACGCGACCAGAGGCTGCGCGGAATGGCTGCGTTCGGGGTGGTGATGGTAGGCAATCGCCTGAAGCATGTCATCTGCCAGCCGCCACTTTTGGGCCAGAGCAAGGCCCGTATCGCAATGGCAGAAGCCCATTGTGGCTAGCTCAGCTTCCTCCAAGGGAACCTGCTGGGTGGAGGCGTGCTCCATGGCGGCGGCGAATTCCTTGGAGAAGGTCATGCAGTTTACGAGAAAACCAATATCGTGCAGCAGGCCGGCAATGTACGCCTTGTCGCCATCAGAGGCCGCGAGCTTTTCAGAAAATTTCCGGCATACCATAGCGCAACCGAGGGAATGGCGCCAGTAATTTGTGGGATCGATCGTCCAGTCTTTGACTGAGAAGACATTGCCCATGCAACAAGTGAGAAGAATGGTTTCCACTTTGCGCAGTCCCAGGCTAATAACCGCCGACTTGATGGATTCGGGAGCCCTGGCCAGACCGAACAAGGGAGAACTAGCCATGCGCAAACATTGGGCCGCGATGGTGTTGTCGTAAGAAACGAGTTTCACCACCTCCTCCAGCTTCACTTGGTCGATGGGCAAGTTCAGCAGATTCAGCAAGGGCAAAAAGACGGCCGGAATCGTGGGGAGAGTTTCGATCTGCTTAACCCGCTCGCGGATGTGATTAACCGTAGATGGGGCGAGAGATGAGGTCATGGCTTGCCACCACCGAGGGACGGTTTCCAATGGGCAATTGCTCCGGGAAAATGCACGAGGTGAAACTTGTCATTCAGATTCAACAGCGACTCTGATGTTCCCAGGAAGAAGTACCCGCCATAATTCAAGTTTGTAAAGAAATGGTCGATCACTTTGGACTTCGACGGGCCATCGAAATAAATCAGAACGTTGCAGCAGAAAACCAGGTCCATGCTTTTCATGAAGAGCATGCGGGAGTCATCCTGGAAGTTCAGCCGGCTGAAGCTGACGAGTTTCTTTACTTCGGGACGGACCTGTAATTTCTTATCGTCGACGACGGAGAAATACTTTCTCTTGAAATATTCGGGGGTGCAGCGCAGGGCATAGTCGCCGTAGATGGCGGTATTGGCCGCTTCAATCGACCGGTCATTCAGGTCGGTGGCGAGAATCTCGACCGTCCAGCCCTTCAACAGGGCGGTGCTTTCTTCAAGCATGTTCATGGCGAGCGTGTAGGTTTCCTCGCCGGTAGAACAGCCCGCGCTCCAGATGCGGATCCGTCGCGTGATCTGCCGGGTTTTATCCGCCGCTAATTCCGGCAAAATAACTTTGCGCACGGCATCGAGCTGGGGCTGGCTGCGGAAGAAGCACGTTTCTCCAATGGTGAGCTCGTTGAGAAGCTGGCGGAGTTCGCCGTCGCGGCTCGGATGGGCAGTAAGATGTTCCCAGTAACCGCGCGGCGACTTTGTGCCGACCTGCTTCATGCGGCGTTCGCAGCCGCCAACCAGGAGATACAACTTCTCTTCCGACTTGTACATGCCCGAAACCTTATAGACCAGATCGCGAATCTGGCGATACACAGGATCGATGACGGCAGCGCCATCCGGCGGTGATGAAAGGGATCCAGCGATTTGCATTCCTGCCATTATCTTGCCCAAGGCTCCAGCGCCATAGGATCCACACCGGCGACAGATCTGAGAGGTGCACGGCTTCGAAGCACGCGGCGGGTGATCTCATGGCTGAGTTGATTGAGGGGGTAAACACCATCCGCCTCGCCGGAGGCATAGACCAAGCCCGGCATCCCCCAGACCACGGAGGAGGGTTCGTCCTGCACGATGACTTGACCGCCGCGCTGATGGATGCAGCGAGATCCGATCACACCATCGGCACCCATGCCGGTCATAACCACGGCAAGAGATTCCGGCCCGTAGGCCTCGGCCACCGAGCGGAAAAGAACATCGACTGCTGGCCGGCATGAATTCTCCGGCGGGGCCTGATTCAGGCCCAGAACACACGACAGGGCTGTGCGCTCTACCACCATGTGAAAGTTGCCGGGAGCGATCCATGCGTGGCCGCCGGTGAGAGCGGTATTAGCGGATCCTTCGTCTATAGGAATTTGCGAGTGAGAGGCCAAACGCTCGGCCAGTAAACGGGTGAAGATGGGCGGCAGGTTTTGGGAGATGTTGATAGTCACCAGGTCGCCGACGCGGGAAGCTTTGTAATCGGCGACCAGGTTGGCCAGCCGGCCATTGTCAACCCAAAGACTGCCAAGACTGCTGGGTGCAGGACCTGGGCCTGTTGGTCCGGACATGCGCCGCACATAATCGGCGAGCGTGTCCTTCTTGGCATTCTTGTCTTTGTCGCGCGCTCCCGCGAGTGCAGCGAGCGAAATGACTATGCACGCAAGCAAAATCTGAGCGACGAGTTTGCCGAATGTTTTTGAACGGTGTTGCATAAACTCTCTTGCAGTCGCTCTCATAGATTCGCCGTCAGTTCACCTGCGCCGACCACTTCAGCCCGCAGGATTCGGTTTCCGTTCTTGAGACGGGCACGAACGGTTTGCCCAAGGGATCCCGCATCCAGACAAGTCACAAGCAATGCGACGCGAATTCCGCCACCGTCCCAGGTGAGTAGTGCCGTCTGCCCGGTTTTGACAAGCCGCGGCGCCGTGTTCTCTGCTGAGTTTGGCGGCTTCGCCTGGCCGGGTTGAGAATTGTCAATCTCTTTGTGGGGATTTCCGCCATGTGCCCAAACCAGGAAAGGCACGCAAGCTTGTGGTCTGGCGCAGCGCAGAACAAATTCCCAACGTTGTAGACCGGGGTTCCACTTTGTGCGTGTGAGTTCAAGTTGGGCGTTTGCGGGAAGATTTTGCGCGGCCGCGCAGTTTAAGCTGTCCAACAGACGACCTGCGTCTGTGCCGTCACCGGCACCAGAGGTTGCGATAAAGCCGGCAATATCGCGACAGGATTTGACCGCGCTCGCATCGAAGCCCTTTGCCAAGCGCAACCCCAGGCAGCAGACCGCAAGCATTAAGAAAATGCGAGTTGTCCGTGACTTCTTCATACAAGTCCGCTACGTTTTTACCGGCCGAGATTGTTGATGGTCTGGAGCATCTGGTCGGCGGTATTTACTACGCGCGAGCTGGCTTCGTACGATCGCTGCGCCACGATCATGTTCACGAATTCAGTTACTACGCTGACGTTCGACTGCTCGAGCATGCCCTGAATAATGGTTCCTAGGCCTTCGCTGCCGCCAGGCGTGCCAACGATGGGATCCCCGGAGGCGGTGGTCTGTAAGAACAGGTTGCTGCCAGTGCTGTTCAGTCCTCCGGGATTGTTGAAGGTTGCGAGTTGCAGCGTGCCGACTTGCTGGGCTGCGGTCTGTCCAGCGAGAGTCACGCTAACCGTGCCATCGGAGCCGATGGTGATCGAGGTCGCGCCCGAAGGAATGGTGATGGCGGGCTGCACCGCATCTCCATCCTGATCAACCAGGTTGCCGTTGGCGTCGGTGTGAAAACTTCCTGCGCGTGTGTAGGCGGTCTGACCGTCGGGGAGCAGAACCTGGAAGAAGCCCTGTCCCTGGATTGTGAGATCAAGAGGATTACCAGTTTGGCTGAAATCTCCCTGGGTCTGAATGACTTCGGACGCGGCGGAGCGCGTGCCGAGACCGACCTGCAAACCGGCGACGAGTGTGGTCTGCTGCGGGGCGGCGGCGCCCGGCATGATCAGGTTCTGATAAATCAGATCTTCGAATTGTAGGCGGCGGCTGCGGAAGCCGGCCGTGCTCGAGTTCGAGAGATTGTTCGCGATGTTGTCGAGATTGAGTCCCTGGGCCGTCATGCCGCTGGCTGCGGTGTAGAGTGCGCGCATCATGGTTTGTTTACCCCAGTTTGTTTACCCCAGTTTGCTTACCCCAGTTTGCTTACCCCAGTTTGTGTACCCCAGTTTGTGTACCCCAGTTTGTTCAGCGTTTGTAGATCCCGTATGTCGCAGCTTTCATCTCTCGACTTAGACCTTGGGCAAATCCTGCACGGCAATCTGATTGAGCTGGCCATCAATCGCTCCCATAGCACGGCCAAGCATATCTGTGTTGCGCTGAACAGTGATCAACTGCACGACCGCTTCGGTGGGGCTCACGTTAGACCCCTCAAGCATTGCCTGACGAACAGTTGAGCCTGTGGCGGATAAGGCAGAGCCCGCGGGTGCGGCGTAGGTTGCATTGCCGAGCGCGGTCAGATTCGTCCCGGGAGCGAATTCCGCCAGTTGTAGCTTGTCAACGACGTTGCCATCGACCGAAATTGTTCCGTCGGAGCTGATGGCTACATTGCGGCTGGGAAGGGTGATTGGTCCCAACTCGCCGAGAACGGCATTCCCTTCGCTGGTGACCAGCTGGCCTATGTTCGTCAGATGGAAACCGCCGTTGCGCGCGTAGATGACTCCCTGCGCTGACTGCGCGGCGAAGAATCCGCTGCCGGCAACTGCTGCGTCGAGCGGATTGCCAGTGGGCGCGAAGCTGCCGGAGCTTAGATCGAGACGGCTGCCGCTTAACACGCCAAAGTTGTTTACGACACTGTTCAGGTAGTTCGTGGTGACGGTTCCAGGGCCGGTCAACAGCGAACGAAAGGTCGTCTGCTCGCCGCGATAGCCGGTTGTGGTTGTATTCGCGAGATTGTGAGCCACCAGATCAAGGGCCTGAGTCTGTGCCGCGAGTCCTGAGCAAATTGCGTAGTAGCCGCTATCCATGGTTCCGCAGTGGCAGAAGCACGCTACATTCCATGTTTTCGCTCAAGAGAATCGGAATCAGTTACTAAGTAGGCAGGCTAAAGGGAATGCAAACTTTTTCCGATGAGTTATGGATGTGCAAGAAAAGCCAAATCTTAAACCGGCAATGTGCTGGAGAACGGCTGCCGAGGGCGCGGGGGAAGAAATCTGGGAAAACGGAATGACGTAGTCTGAGAGGGACTTCTTGCCGGGTGAATGTTGCCTACAAGGAAAGGAAAGGTTTGTAGCTCTGGGGAGATCGGCAAGTTGTTCCTACTCGCCGAGCGGTTTTTTTTTGCCAAAAAAATTAAGAGTTCCGAGGTGATGTTGGATCCATTCGTCTCGGCCAGTAGCTCGCGTTTGACCCTTGCTCGACCTGCTGTGAAGCGATCCCTTGCGGGTGCTGCACGCGATCGCTAGCTTGGGCTCCGGGCTCACCGCCAACCGGAAAAACCTATCCAACGCCTCGGAACTCTATCCTGCCTTCGACGTTTCTTCTTGTTCTCCTCGACCAGCGCTTTGCTATAGACCCTTGCTTGCCCTCCCTGATCATTTGCATGATCAGAGTGACTGGCTTGAGCCCCGGACGCCGCACCAACCGGAAAAACTTTAGAAGCTGTCAAAGAACGAGTATCTTTTTACGGGCTTCAGGTTTTTTCGTCAATCAAAAATCGCGGCTTGTAAAGTCTGTGTTTTCAATTGAGTGCATGGCGTCCACAGGTTGGTGACCGAAAATGGTGCAGGAGTTTAGATGAGAAAGCAAAGCGATAAATCAAGATCTATGATTTTTCCGCGCGCGGCGGCAATATGGAACAATTTCATTCCCGGTTTTAGGGGCCGGAAAGCTGTGAAAATCTTTCCAGCACTGAGACTGAGTGGATTTGGCGGTAAAGCAGTCGAGTTTCGCTCGGCCGGACGGCCGAGGGCGGCCGTCCCTACATGCGTTCAGTTGATTTCGATTTTCTCGTCGACGAAGTGCTTGTCGTTTTCATCATTGCCTGCGAGCTCGAAGGAGTTTGTGACCGTTGCTTTTTGCTTCTCGACACTTGTAATCACATAAGAGCAGCCAATCCAGTGGGCCTCGGCGAGATCGGTTGTTGACCAGTGGGCAGGATGGTCGGGGTGAGAGTGATAAAAGCCAACGATATCTTCGCCGCGCCCGCGCCCTTCGCGTTGAATGCGAACCAACTCGCGGGGATCGATGTTGTAGCGGTTCTGCGGCGAATCGATGCGAGTATTGCCGCAGCGCGCGGTCGAAGTCACAAGGCGCGGGCCATCATCCTGGAAGCGGCCAAGAAGAACGCCGCAACACTCGTGAGGATAGGTCTGTTCGCCATGGCGGCGGATTGAGTCATAATCCCGAGAAGTGATTCGCAACATAAAAGATTTTCATCACAGAGTCACAAAGACACAGAGAAAACCAAATCAAATCGGCTGAACCTACTGTTGGATGAGAACCGTCTCGATGAAGTTCCCTGTGACTCTGTGTCTCTGTGGTGAAAGATTTTATTTTTCTGTCCAGAAACGTTCGCTTAAATACTTGTCGCCGGAGTCGGACAGAATCGTCACAATCACCGCCGGCTGATCTTTGCGCAACGCAAGCTGTTCTGCAATTCTGAGACTGCCGACGAGGGCGGCGGCGGAGGAAATTCCCAGCAGGATTCCGCATTCGCGGGCGACTCGGCGGGCCATGGCGTGCGCATCTTCGGTGGCAATCTCAATGTTCTCATCCGCCAGGCTAGCGTCATAAATTCCTGGAACGATTGCACTGGGCATGTGCTTGGCGCCCTCAATGCCGTGGAACGAGGAATCGGGTTGTAGAGAAATGCAACGGATCGCGGGATTTAGTTCTTTAAGCCGCCGCGCAGTACCCATGAAAGTTCCACTTGTGCCGAGCATGGCTACAAAATGAGTGATGCGGCCTTCGGTCTGCTGCCAGATTTCATTGGCCGTGCCATGGTAATGTGCGAGCCAGTTGGCCTCGTTCGAATATTGATCGGCATAGAAATACAAATCCGGGTGGCTGGCGGCGAGCTGGCGCGCCAAGCGAATCGCCCCATCGGAACCCTCCCCGGGATCCGTATAAATAATGTTGGCTCCATACGCAGCCAGAATGCGTTTGCGCTCGATGGAAACATTGTTGGGCATGCAAAGGGTAACGGGAAATCCTTCAGCCGCGCCCAGCATGGCATAAGCAATGCCGGTGTTGCCGCTGGTGGAGTCGAGCAGGATCTTGCCAGGACTGAGTTGCCCGGTGCGGCGGGCTTCGGCAACGATGTTGGCGGCGGCGCGATCTTTTACCGAGCCGCCGGGATTGTGCCATTCGGCCTTGCCCAAAAGTGTAATGCCCGGCAGATGCGCGGTGAGTTGATCAAAACGAAGCAGGGGCGTGTTGCCGATTTGATTGAGCAAAGTCTGCCCCGGCCGCGAATTTTCAAGCTTCGGCTCGTTTGTTGAACTTGTTGTTGGCGCCATCGTGGCAGATGCCTGACTCATATCTCGAACCATTTTGTCATGACTAACGTAATATGCAGAAATAGAGAAAACACGTTATGTAGTATGTGTTTTAGATGATGATGGCGGAGATGGCGATGCGGCGTCAAATCATGCCTCCGATTTCGCACGTGCCGGCATCTAATCAGCAACGATTAAGAGGAATTGGAAAAACGAAATGGCTAAAGCGACAGAAGCTCGGACTTATGACGAAGCGCTGAATTGGTTGCGCGATAACGGATTCGATGTCACGGAAGCGCCCGGAACCAATGGGCGGGTCTTCTTGAGAAAGTACAATGTATCGGCTGCGATTGAGAGAACGCCCGATGGCGGAGTAAAGATTTTCGCATACCCCGGATACCTGATCGGCAGCGAGATCTCCAAGCTGATCAATCGTGGCTACCAGCAATTCTTGAAAACTTCAAAAACGGAAATTCCCGCGACGGCAGACCACCTCAAAGCCATACAGAATTTTTCCGAAGAATTGAAAGTCGCACTCGGCTTACCCAGCCTTTATAACGAGTCGCTCGGAACAGTCAGCGAGTCGTATCACTACGATCGCATTAAAGACCGTGACAAACCGGCAGTGGAGCGGCCGAGGCGGCCATGGGAAACTGCTGGGCGTAAAGTAGTTGCTAAGAAGGCACGAGCTTAGAACCCTCGATCACGCTCGCCTAACGTTCACAGCAGATCCAGCGCAGCGTGAGCTTTGACGTGCTGATTCCTACAACCCAAGATATGCGCGGCGGACTTCGTCGTTCTTCTCGACTTCCTGGGATGGCCCCTCAATCGGTATCCGTCCTTCGGCGAGAACGTAGGTGTAGTCGCTGACGGCAAGTGCGAGGTGGACGTTTTGCTCCACGAGAATGATGGTTAGTCCCTGTTGCTTCAGCGTTTTCAATGTGAGGAAAAGTTGCTGAGCGAGAACGGGAGCGAGCCCAAGGGAGAGTTCGTCGATCATTAGGATGACGGGCTCCTGCATAAGGCCGCGGCCCATCGCGAGCATCTGCTGCTCTCCGCCAGAGAGCGTAGATGCTTTTTGCTTCTGCCGTTCTTTCAACCGCGGAAAAGCTTGATACACACGGTCGAGATTTTGTTTGTGGTGCGGCCGGGCGCGGCGCGAGTATGCGCCCATTTCCAGATTCTCCAGCACTGACATGTCAGGGAAAAGCTGCCGCCCTTCCGGCACCAGCACCAATCCACGAGTTGCTTTGGCGTGTGGAGGAAGTTTGGTTACATCTTCGCCATTGAGCAGGATGCGGCCGCCCCACGGGCGCACGATGCCCATCGTCGTGCGCAAAGCCGTGGTTTTTCCTGCTCCGTTCGCGCCGATGATGGTTGTCAACTGGCCGGGTCGCGCGGTGATCGAGATTCCCCAAAGCACCTGCACTTCGCCGTAACCGGATTCGAGGCTGCTCAATTCCAGGGTGGCGCCAGAACTTTTCGATTTTCCGGCAAGCGATGCTCCGGCGGCGATCTCTGTCCCGCTCATGCCATTCCTCGCAACTTGTCGACGATGTCTGGAAAACCGAGGTAGGCCTCAACGACATCTGTGTTGTGGACTACTTCGGCGGGAGGAGCTTCGGCGATCTTGCGGCCGAGGTTCAGCACCAGAATGCGGTCGGAGAGATTCATGATGGCCTGCATCACGTGCTCGATCATGAATACGGAGATCCCGCTATCGCGAATGCTGTGGATGATATCGATCATTTGTGCGATCTCGGTGGGGTTCAAACCGGCCAGCACTTCATCGAGCAAAAGCAGCTTGGGTTTTGCCGCCAGAGCGCGCGCGACCTCGAGCCGCTTTTTGCTCGCCAGCGTGAGAGCCCGTGCCGGCGAGTAAGCGCGTTTGGCCAAGCCTACTTTTTCAAGGACCTCAAGCGCGGTTGCGTGCGCGTCGTGCATCGATTGGTTCTCGCGCCCGAAGCAGGCGCCGACAATCACATTCTCCAAAACTGTCATGCCCTGTAAGGGGCGGACGATTTGGTGAGTGCGGGCCAGGCCCAGCCGAACCACGCGATCCGGTGAAAGTCCCGTGATGTCCTTGCCGGCAAACATGATGCTGCCTTTGTCGGACTTATAAACGCCATTTACGAGATTGAATAGCGAAGTCTTGCCGGCGCCGTTCGGTCCGATCAATCCCAGGATTTCGCCTTCGTTCAGAGTGAAGCTAACGTCGGAAACCGCTTGCAGCCCCCCAAAGCGCTTGCTGATTCCGCGCACCTCGAGCAAGCCGGTCATTCAACCACCTCACGAGAATGCGGGATGAGCCGATAAAGCCAGCCGATGAGGCCGCCGGGTGCAAGCCTGATGACCAGCAGCAGCAATCCGCCGGCAATTACCAAATGAAACTCCGACAGCCGAGGCGAAGTCAGTAAATACGAACGAAGCCGCTCATACAGGCCCGCGCCGAGAGCCGCTCCGGCTACCGTTCCCGAGCCACCGAGCATCAGCATCACGATGCCCTCAAGCGAAAGCATGTACTCGAAAGCGATCGAGGGATCGATCATGCCGTTTTTGAAAAACATCAGCGCACCAGCCACGGCCGGCAGAAAGGCGGAGACGCTGTAAATGATGGCTTTATAAACTGTGGCATTAACGCCTAGTACTATTGCGGCGTCTTCATCTTCACGGATGGCGAAAAGTCCGAGGCCAAACTTGGAAGACTTAATCGCAAGGCTCAATAGCAACGAAAGTGCCATGACTCCGATGACGAGAAAATAAGTTGTCCAGAGCGCGTGCCTGGGGCCGCCGAGCGGGGCATAAGAATCGAAAGAGACGTACATTCCTGTGGATCTGCCCCAGGGTTCAAAGTTGGCCACAAACGCCTGCACCGCGACCAGCACGCCGATCGTTGCCAGTGCGAAGTAAGCGCCGCGCAGGCGCAGAATGCCAAGTCCAAACAGCAAAGCCACCAGGCTAACCAACACTCCGGCTACGAGTGCCGATATAACCAAATGCCAGCCGCGCACGGTCGCGAGATAAAGTCCCAGATAACCGCCTAGGCCGTAAAAGACGATGTGGCCGAAGTTCACATATCCGGTGTAGCCGATCATCAGGTTGAGGTTGCTGGTCAGAATGATCGCGACGGCAACCAAAATAAGATCCTCACGAAGAGCGACGTTATTGCCGCGGACAGGAAGCCATGCGAAGATGCCCGCCAAAAGCAGAATCAACCAGAACAGCGGACGCCGCAGCATCGTCATCATGCCGTCGCCTTTCCGAAAATGCCGCGCGGGAAAAAGATCAGCACGATGACGAACAGGCCAAACTCAATCAGAGGAATCCAACTGACGGCGATAAATGGTGAGACGGCCCCTTCCAGCAAGCCCAGTAGCACGCCCGCCACGAGCGCGCCAAACGGTTTGCCCAGTCCGGCAAGCACAGTCACAACGAAGCTTTTCAGTTGGTATCCTGCGCCAGAGAGAATTGTGAAAGGAAAAAGCGTTGAAACGAGCGCGCCTGAAGCTGCTGCCAACGCGATGCCAATGGCGAACGCAACCATCAGCACGCGGGTCGAAGAGATGCCCATCAGCTCGGCGGCGTCGCGATTGTCGGCCACAGCGCGGATAGCTTTGCCGGCGCGAGTGTGATAGAGAAAAGCTTCCAATAGCAGAGCAATCAGCAACGCTGAAATCGCGGCCGCGATGTGGTTTCCCGTGAACGTGTAGGCGCCGACGGTGATGCCCGAGAGGCTGAAGTCTACGTTATAAGGACTGGTGCTCCAGATCGCTGTGCCGATGCCAATGACCATCATGTTTACAGCGAACGTGGAAAGAAGGCTCATCAACTGCGAACGGCCGACCACCCAGTTCACAGAGAGCCAGTAGACGAGGATGCCCAGCAGCAGTCCCGCAGCAATGACCGGTATCAGCAAAACGTAGGGATTGCCCGCAATCGCCGCGAACAACAGATACATTCCAAACATGCCGAGGGCAATCATGGAGCCGTGCGTCAGATTGATCACGTCCATCACGCCCCAAATCAGGCTCAGACCCATTGCCGCCAGCCCATAGACCGAGCCGATCAGCAAGCCATCGATCATCGAGGCAAGAATACCGGACATGCTTCACCTTCGGCACGAAGCTAGAGCAGTTTCCGGAGCAGCTTAGTGAATCGGATACAACAAATCCGCGCTCTTTCCGGCGAGCGGCCACACTACCTGCTTGACCAGCTTGCTGGACTTGTCTTTCTGCCACTGCGCCAGAAATATCGTATGTCCCACCTGCAAACCATGTTCATTGGGCTGAGTAGAAAATCTTGTTCGCCCATAGAATGTTGTAATGTCGGTGGCATTCAACGCTTGGGTGACTTTGGCCGTGTCGATTCCACCTGCTTGCTCGATCGCGCGCTGCAATATCAAACCGGAAGCATAGCCCCCAGCCGATTCATAGCTTGGTGGAGCATTGTATTTCGCCGTGTACGCGTTGCCAAAATCAGCGCCACTCGGCCCATATTCCGCTTTGAATGTGGACTGCGGCTCCCATTGTGACGGCACGATAACGCCGTAGGCGGCATCGCCAAGTTCCGACCATTGCGGGCTGTCGGGCGCCACCAGAAGCGTGATCATCTTCAGCGGCACTTTGTGGCCAGTGAGCTGTCGTGCAAGAGTTGATCCGTCGGCATAGTGTCCGCCGCCCAAAAGAACCGTTGCCTTTGAAGAAATCACCTTGTCGATGAGGGCGCTGAAATCTGTCGTATTGGGCGCATAGGCCTCGGTGAACACAACGTTGAATCCCAATTGCTGGGCATAGGTTTTCGCCGGAGTCACCACGGCCACTGAAAAAGACGCGTCTTCGTAGACGAAAGCTACGGTCGCCTTCGGATCTTTGGCCTTCAAGGCGTCGAGAGCGGCGGTCAGGTATTGCGAGGCTGGCGCAAACATTTGAAAGAGGTGCTGGTTTCCCAGCTTGTATGTCTTTTCTTCCGCTGCGCCGGTCGTGAGCATGATCTTTTCATATTGCTCGGTCACGATCGCGGCTGTTGCTGTAAGACTCGATGAATAGGGACTGAATAAGAAGTCGGCTTTGTCCTCCAATATCATGCGCGTGTAGAGTTGCTGCACGCGCTTGGTATTGGATTCGTCGTCGTAGCTGGCAAACTGTACTTTGTAACCCTTGCCGCCTGCCTTGATACCGCCAGAGGCGTTGACGGTGTCGCGCCATAGTTCAAATCCGCGGTACTGCTCGAGGGAGTCGACATTTAGCGCGCCGGTCCGGGAAACGGTGAATCCTATGGTTATGGTTTGCTGGGCAAGGCACGAAACTGCCAAACATGTGCACAACAAAAAGCTGATCAAAGTTGCTCGCTTCACAGGGCACCTCTCAGAAAATAGCGTCTACGCACAGCTGGACTCAAAGGGAATCATCGTACACAAATCGGCCCGATTCGCAAGTGATTTGCAACACGCAAATTGGGTCAGACTTTCTAGGCACGTATCAGAAAGGATCTCTAAATTAAGAAGGTTCGTGGGTGGAAGCGACAGGAAGCTCTTCCAAAGCGCCCATCTCCTGCAGAATTTTGTAGGTGCGCTCGGCTTCAACTGCGTCCACTCGGCTGATGGCAAAGCCGACGTGAACCATGACGTAGTCGCCGACGGCGGCCTCGGGCACAAAGTCGAGGCAGACTTGCCGAATGATCCCGCCGAACTGCACGTGGGCCGAGCGAAAACCGGCCTGTTGTTGAATGTCCAAAATCTTTCCTGGGATTGCAAGGCACACGCGGCTTACCTCGCCTTCACTAAATCATTTCTTGGAACTGCCCGCTGTGACGTAAATCACAGAGGGACCCCGAGCATTATTTCTGCCATACTTCACGTCTTCGTGTGATCCCCGTCACAGTTGCCTGGGTCACATTGCATTAAGTTCATGGACGAAGGTCCGGAATGAAGTATCTGGATGAATACCGGGATCAACGCATTGCGCACGCCCTGGTGGCGGAAATTTTCCAGGTCACGACGCGGCCGTGGGTGCTGATGGAAATTTGCGGTGGGCAGACACACACGATCATGCGTTACGGACTGGATGAACTATTGCCGCGGGGCGTGGAACTCGTGCATGGGCCGGGGTGTCCCGTATGCGTGACGCCGCTCGAAACCATCGACAAGGCCATCGAACTCGCGTTGCGGCCGGACGTAATTCTGGTTTCGTACGGGGATATGCTGCGAGTTCCGGGATCGAAGTCAGATCTGTTTCGGGCCAAGGCGCTAGGGGCGGATGTGCGCATTGCGTACTCGCCTCTGGAGGCGGTGAAGATTGCCCGGGCGCGCCCAGACCGCAAGGTGGTATTTCTTGCGATCGGATTTGAGACGACGGCCCCTGCCAATGCGATGGCGGCGTGGCAGGCCAAACGCGAAGGATTGACGAATTTTTCCATGCTGGTTTCGCATGTGCTGGTGCCGCCGGCGATTCGGGCTTTGATGGCATCAGCAGAAAATCGGGTGCAGGGGTTTATTGCGCCGGGGCACGTCTGTACGGTGATGGGATGTGGCGAATACGAGCGGCTTGTCGCAGACTTCCGTGTGCCGATTGTGGTGGGCGGCTTCGAACCGGTTGATCTGCTGGAAGCGATTCTCATGCTGGTGAAGCAACTGGAAGCTGGCGAGGCCCGGTTGGAAAATCAATATGTGCGCTCGGTCTCGTATAAGGGCACAGTCATGGCACAGCAGATCATGGCTGAAGTCTTCGAGGTCGCGGACCAGAAGTGGCGCGGGCTGGGGCCGATTCCGCGAAGTGGGCTGCGGCTGAGCGAGAAGTATGGCGACCTAGACGCTGACCGGGTTTTTGGCCTCGCAGCGTTGACGGTGGATGAACCCGCCGAGTGCATGAGCGCGCAGGTGCTGCAAGGATTGAGGAAGCCGACGGAATGTCCTGCGTTTGCAATTCGCTGCACGCCGGAAAACCCACTGGGAGCGCCGATGGTGTCATCTGAGGGTGCGTGCGCGGCGTATTACCAATACCGGCGGCATGCGAAAGCGAGTTAGGAGGAGGCGTGTCAAGCAAAAGCATTGCTGAGTTGATCTGCCCCGCGCCGCTTCCAGCGAAAGACACAGTGTTGCTCGGCCATGGCAGCGGGGGAAAGTTGAGCGCTGATTTGCTGCGGGAAGTGTTTCTGCCTTTTTTGAATAATCCTGTGCTGGCGCGGCTGGACGATCAGGCGGTTGTGGCGATTAATGGGCAGAGAGTGGCGATCACAACTGATTCGTTTGTGGTGAAGCCGCTGTTTTTTCCTGGGGGCGATATTGGGTCGCTAGCGGTGCATGGAACTGTAAACGATCTGGCGATGGGCGGAGCGGTGCCACTGTTTCTGAGTGCTGCTTTCATTCTTGAAGAAGGCCTGGCGGTTGAGCAATTGAAGCGCGTGGTGAATTCGATGCAGCGGGCTGCCGAAGCTGCGGGAGTTCAGGTGGTGACGGGCGACACCAAGGTCGTCGAGAAAGGCAAGGGCGACGGGCTGTTTATCACGACAACGGGTATCGGGGTCGTGCCTGAGGGGGTGGAACTTTCGGCGGACCGGGCGCAGCCGGGAGACAAGGTTTTGTTGAGCGGTCCGATTGGCGAGCATGGCATCGCGATTTTGGCGCAGCGTGAGGGATTGGAGTTTGAGACAACGATTAAAAGTGACAGCGCACCTCTACACACTCTGGTCGCTCGGATGCTGGGGGCGAGCCGGGAGATTCGTTGCATGCGCGATCCCACGCGAGGCGGCGTATCGAGTACGCTAAATGAAATCGCGCAACAGTCACGCGTGAGCATCGAACTAGAGGAGTGGACCATTCCGGTGAGCGAAGACGTTCGCGGGGCATGCGAGTTGCTCGGGCTGGATCCTCTTTATGTGGCAAATGAGGGCAAGCTGGTGGCCATTGTGGCGCCCGAGGCTGCGGATCCTATTCTGCAAGCAATGAGAAAGCATTCGCTGGGCAAAGAGGCATCCATTATCGGAAGCGTTCAAGAGGAACACGCCGGCTTGGGCAGGGTGATGATGCGCACGACGCTTGGAACGAAGCGCATCGTGGATATGCTGGCGGGCGATCAGTTGCCGCGCATCTGTTGAGGGGCCATGCACGAGCTGGGCATCGCGAACTCGATTTTGGAGGCGGTCAGGACCGAAGTGGCGCGAGTGCCGGGCAGATATGCGACGAAAGTCTCGCTGAGGATCGGCGAAATGACGGCGGTCGATCCTGAGGCGCTGCGGTTTAGCTTTGAAATCCTAAGTCAAGATACTGACCTGGCTGGCTTGCAGCTTGAAATCGAAATCTGTCCACGGCGAAATCGCTGTGAAGAGTGCGGCCAGGAATTCACTGTTCGAGATTATGACATTCAATGTCCGCAATGCGGCAGCCTGCGGACGCAGTTTTTGAGCGGCGACGAATTTGCTTTCGGCTACCTGGAGGTGGAGGAATATGGAACGAGTTCCGTTGGAGCGCAAAGTACTGAATGAGAATGACCGGATCGCTGCCGACCTGCGTGCCCGGTTTCAGGAGCAGGGAACTCTTTGTCTGAATTTCATCAGCTCGCCCGGATCGGGTAAGACCAGTTTGCTGGAGCGGACATTGTCGAGTCTTCCAAAAGGCGAGAGGGTTGCAGTGTTGACGGGTGACATTCAGACCGAGAACGACGCGAACCGGCTGAAACGATACGGCTTTCCCGTCAAGCAGATTACGACCGGTGGTACCTGCCACCTCGACGCGCGGATGATCGAGCGACACCTTGCAGATTGGCCCCTGGAAGATCTTGATCTGCTGTTTATCGAGAACGTGGGGAACCTCGTCTGTCCATCAAGCTACGATTTGGGGGAAGAGGCGAAGATCGTTTTGCTCAGCGTCACCGAAGGTGAAGATAAGCCGCTGAAGTATCCGTCGATATTCTTCAAGTCACAGTTGATGATCCTGAACAAGGTCGATCTTTTGCCTTACGTGCCCTTCAATGTCAATGCGGCGGTGGAGAATGCGCGGAAAGTTCATCCGGGAATCGAGATCGTGAAAGTGTCTTGCCTGAAAGGAAACGGGCTGGATGAGTGGTTAATCTGGCTTGAGAAAAAACGGCAAGCGCAAAAAGAAAAGCAGCCAGCAGCAGTGCGCTGAGGCGTATGGAAGTTCGGCGCCAAATCGAAGTCTCTGGAATTGTTCAGGGAGTTGGTTTCCGGCCCTACATTTATCGCCTTGCGACCGAACGCAAGCTTAAAGGAAACATCTGCAACACATCGGGCGGAGTGGTCATCGAGATACAAGGCCCGGCTGAGACCGTTCAGAACTTCGTTGAGACTGTCCCGAAGGAAGCGCCACCTCTGGCGCGAATCACGAATCTCGCAATACGAGAAATATCCTGTAACGGCGAGCAGACTTTTTCCATCATTCACAGCCACGCCGGTGAAGAAGTTCACACCCTGATTTCGCCGGATGTGGCGATCTGCGCTGATTGCCTGCGCGAGATGTTTGACCCCTCCGATCGGCGCTATCTCTATCCTTTTATTAACTGCACGAATTGTGGGCCGCGGTTCACGATTGTGCGCGGCATTCCGTACGATCGGCCGAGCACCTCGATGGCTGTGTTTCCCATGTGTGCGGCGTGTCGGGCGGAGTATGAAGATCCTTTGAACCGCCGCTTCCATGCGCAGCCGAACGCGTGCTGGGATTGTGGGCCGCAGGTTGAGTTGTGGGACTCTGCGGGACGAAAAATCGATGTCGTGGATCCAGTCGCGGAAGCGGTGTGGCAGTTACAGGCGGGAAAGATTGTAGCAGTGAAAGGGCTGGGGGGATTTCATTTGGCCGCCGACGGGACGAATCGGGCGGCGGTTTCTTTGTTGCGGGAACGGAAGCGGCGCGTGGAAAAACCGTTTGCTGTGATGGTGCCGGATTTGGCTGCGGCGCGGGAGATATGCGAGATCGACGCTGCAGCTGAAAAGGTAATGCAATCGGCGCAACGGCCGATCGTTTTGCTTTTGAAGAAAAATTCCGATCTTGTCGCTGACGAGGTTGCGCCATTTAACAGATATCTGGGAGTATTCCTGCCTTACACTCCGCTGCATTACCTGCTTTTCAACAGCGGCAAGTTCAAGGCCCTGGTGATGACGAGCGGAAATCTGAGCGAAGAGCCGATCGCAATTGATAATGCTGAGGCGGCAAAACGACTTCGCAGTCTCGCGGATTTTCTTCTGGTTCACAACCGAAAAATCCTGCTGCGGTGCGATGATTCGGTAGTTCGCGTGGTCAATGGAGTGACGCGCCACATGCGTCGCTCGCGCGGTTTTGTGCCAGTGCCCGTGTTTCTGAAAGACAAGCAGCCGGCGGTTCTGGCTGTCGGAGGCGAACTGAAAAATACGATTTGCCTGACCAAGGGTGAGCATGCGTTTTTGAGCCAGCACATTGGCGATCTCGAAAATTCCGAGGGCTACGGGTTTTTCGAGGAAGCCATTGAACATCTCGAGCGAATTCTGGAAATACAGCCGGAAACGATTGCCTATGATCTGCACCCGGATTACTTCTCTACAAAGTGGGCGCTTGCGCAATCGGCAATTCGCGCGGTTGGTGTGCAGCATCATCATGCGCATATCGCGAGCTGCATGGCCGAGAACCATCTGGATGGTCCGGTCATTGGTTTTGCCCTGGACGGAACGGGCTACGGAACCGATGGGAAAATATGGGGCGGGGAAGTGCTGGTTGCCGATTACGCGGAGTTCGAACGTGCGGCCCACTTCGAGTATGTGCGGTTGCCCGGCGGCGAGGCGGCGATTCGTGAGCCGTGGCGCATGGCGGTGAGTTATCTTGCGCGGCATTTTGGAGACGATCTGTGGAATTTGGACATTCCCTTTGTCCGTAATCTGGATCGGCGAAAAACCGACGTGTTGCTACAGATGATTAGAAAAGAAGTCAATTCGCCGCTGACCTCCAGTTGTGGGCGGCTTTTCGACGCGGTTGCAGCTCTCGCCTGTATTCGGCAGCAGGTGAATTACGAAGCGCAGGCTGCGGTTGAGTTGGAGATGGCGGTTGAGCCTTCGGATGCTTGCGGCAGTTATCCATTCGAGCTTGTTCTCGATGGCGATCAGTGGATCATCGGCACGCGGCCGTTGTTTTTCGCGTTAGTGGAGGATCTTGCGCGCGGGTCCAGCAAAGGCACAATCAGCGCGCGTTTTCACAATGGATTGATTGAGTGTTTTGCCGAAATCGCAAGTCTGCTTAGAAAAAAAACTCAGTTGAAGCAGATTTGTTTGAGTGGTGGAACCTTCCATAATGCTTACCTTTCGCAGGGGCTGGAAAAGCGGCTTGCGGAAGATGGTTTCGAAATTTTCACTCACCATGAAGTTCCTGCCGGAGATGGCGGTTTGAGCCTGGGGCAGGCGCTCGTGGCGGCGAATCGGGACAAAGGTTGATGGAAATATGCTTCCTGCTTTGGGCGCGCCCTTTTCTGGTGCCAAAAGCAGGTTCCTCACCGAACCTTCGGATCGGTTCGGAATGACATCTTTGAGAATGCTCGTGACGCGGCGCTGAAGCGCCGCTCTTCCACGGTCGATTCGTGCCGAGTTGTAGCCACCTGCTCTTCTACGGTCGATTCGTGCCGAGTTGTAGCCACCTTTCGAAACTGCCGTTCGACTTCGCTCAGGGCGGGCTGCGCGTAGGCGCGCTTAGTTGTGGATGCTCAGTCTTTCATCTGGTCAGCCTGCGGTGGAGATTCCGGGTGAGAAGTTCTCACCGGCGGTGAGGCTGGCTGGGCCGATTTTGGGCGGAAGGGCCGATGGGCTCACCTCTGGCTGGGCGGCAGCTTTTGCTGCTTTCTGCGGCTGCGCTGGTTTGGCTTGTTCTTCTTTTTCCTGTTGGGCTTGTTTCTCCTGCTCTTCTTTTTCTTCCTGCTCGATTTTTGCCAGGGCGGCGGCGCGCTCCGTTTCATACGGGAACGGCTCATCCTGCGGGTGTTTTCGGGCTTGTTCTTTCCAATCGCTTTCGTCCCACGGGGTATAACCGATCGGGCATTCGCGGAGCTGGCTCGGGTGGGTTACGACTTCTTCCGCCATCTTCGGCCGGAAGTTGGTGCGGGCGAGGTTGCAGCTGGCGAGTTGCAGGCCGTAGAGGACGGTGCCGGCGGCCTTGCGATCCATGGCCCCGGTGAGGACCATGCGCAGGACCTCCATGATCGAGACCTGGATAGCATTGGCGTCCTCGAGCGGCGGGAACTCAACCACTTGGGCGCGGCGTTGGCGATCGAGCTGGACCCGGAGGTACTCCTGATGGTGGCGTTCGTGGAAGTAGCAGCGGGTTTTGCGGCGAAGGGCGGGTGAGTCGCATTGGACTCCGTTGACTTTTACGTGTTGACATCGTGGTGGCATTGACATGGGATTGGACGCTCCTACCCCCTTGCCTGCGATCTAATGGAATCAGCAGGTTGCGGGGAAAATACGGGTTTGATCTAAGGAAATCAGTGGGTTAGAGGGAAAATCTTGATGGGAAAGGAGTTGGGTTCATAAGAAGCTGAAATCCTCGGCCCTCTTGTGAAAGCGGCATCTGATATCTACGGTGCCACGCAGACTGACAAAAAGTGGAGCCCCGATTTTAACGTATCTCGATGCGGCCATAGCAGTCTCCCTCAGCGGCTCGACTTCCGTCATGAGCTCGCTCAGTAAGCGGGCAGCGGGTTCCGAACTCAGGCCAAGTTCGACGAGATCGTTTGCAACTGCGTGCGGCGATTCACCATCAAGGTTGTCCCATATATAGGTCCAAACAGAGAGAGAATCGGACAGTTCTGTCGGGTTGGAGAGGCCATGCTGTTCGGCCTCAAATGCAGCGAGTTCTGACGGGTTGCAAGCAGGATAGGTCCGCGCAATCTCGTGTATCACACTACGCAACACACCAAGCGGAACTTTGGTCAGCTTCTGTAGATCACCCTTGAGCTCTTCTTTGGAAGAATTCGACCAGCCCTTCACCTTTTTGCCTAACTCCGTTTGCGGCATGTAGAACGACCTCCGTGGGCAGTATAAATCAACTCGGGAAAACAGATAGTCTCCTCCGCTTTTGTCCGCGAAGGCGAGGCAGATTGGGAACGTGGGTTGAGGGTGCCGTACTCTCATTACCCATCGCTGTGTGGCCGGGAGCGCAAGCTGTGCAGTCGTAAACTCACAAATGCGGTTGGTGCTTACGAGAGAATCCTAAGCTTCCAACGATGCATCTCTTGCGGGTGATGCGAAGCGCAGGGATGATCGGCGGGCTTGGGCCCGAATCCACCATCGACTACTACCGATCTATCATTGCGCGCGTTCGCGCCCGTAATCCGGGCGCGGGATATCCCCATGTGATCATAAACAGCCTTGATGTCGATAAAGCCATCGCCATGCTTGATGCTGGGCGGCTGGGCGACCTGGCCGATTATATTGTTGCGGGCGTGGAGTCGCTGGTACGCGCGGGCGCTGAGTTTGGTTTTATCGCGGCGAACACGCCGCACCTCGTATTCGGCGAGGTTCAGCGCCGTTCGGCAATTCCTCTTCTCAGCATTGTGCGGGCCACCTGCGATTATGCAAAGGCGCTCGGCGTGAAGAAGATCGGGCTGTTTGGGACGGGATTTACCATGCGGGCAAGCTTCTACCCGGAGGAGTTCGAGCGGGCCGGGATCGCCATGGTGCGACCAAAAGATTCAGAGCGGGAATTCATCCATAGGAAGTACATTGACGAACTGCTGAAGAATCGATTTCTACCGGAAACCAAGCGGCAGATTCTGGGCATAGCGCAGCGGATGAAAACGGAGGACCACATCGAAGCGATGGTCCTCGCAGGCACGGAGCTGCCGCTGCTGTTACGGGACTCCGGCAGCGCTGACCTGCAATTTCTCGATACAACTGTGATTCACGTGGAAGCCATCGTTAACGAGCTGCTGGGTTGAGCGGGAGTTGTATCGCCTCCGTCCAGATAGCTCTTCTTCTTTCGTCCACACCCGAGATACGCGGAGCGACGGTCCTCCTACAATACTGGCCTTTCCAGGGGAGATTCCTCGCCCCGCGGCTTCGCCGCCCCCGGGCTGAAGCGGGGGGTCTACCTGAGCGCGGGGCTTCGGAATGACGCCCTCAATTATTGGGATCTCAAACTAAGCCACTACTGAATGCGGGAACCCTTGCGCAAGATCGAAATGGAGAAAAAAGAAAGCGGCGTTCCGTTAACCTCAGGAACGCCGCCGGACCGCAACTCGGACTAAGAAGCCCGATTTCGATTACGCTCCCGCGCGGGCACTGTGCGCCAAAGGCGCCGGCTGTAAAGCCTGCGCGTTATGGGCAAAGTACAAGCGGTAGGAGCGATAGATTCCATACATGACAGGAAAGACCACGAGAGCTGCTTGCCAGCCGAGGTGACGGCTTGCCAGGTTGACCATGGAGGTCAGCCCAGCACTTAATACGTAGTAAGGGAATGACAGTTGAGCAATACTCGTCCAGATGCGCCGCAAGGCGGCGCCTTCGGCGAGCTTGATGATGCCCGCTACAGGAGCGGTTTGCCCAAGGAAGAACGCAGCCGTGGTCGATGCGAGCATGAGCGGTTCAGATGCCCACGCTGTGCTTCCCAGCCAATGTGCATTCCAGATCAGATTGGCGATGCTGGTGGCGAAGGCCATCATGCTGACGTTAAACAGCATCTGGTCGGGCCTGAATTTGCTGCCCGGTTTCGGCCAGCACTGCACCGCGGTTGAGACGCAGGCGATCGCTACGGCTTCGATGGCGCTGAGATTTACGACGGCGAGCAAGAGGAACGGCAGGTTGACTGACATGTTGCCGTCGATGCCCGGCAGTTTGACCTTCATGCGCGACGTCACTGCAGCCAAGGCCAGAACAGCGAGTGCATAGGAAACGTGCAGCGTGTGGCTTGTCCATCCTGCATAGGCTGTGCCGAAGCCCGCGGCAAAAACCATCATTGCGATGAATGCTTTGGTTAGCTGTGTATTTGGTTTCATGGTCTCCTCCTTTCTGTGCCCTTATACGCAGCTATTGTTCGTCGTCTCCGGCATCGTTGAACGCGGCGTCAGCGTTACCCACGGATGCGCCCCAGATCACGCTGGTCGCTTGCGTGGTCGAGGTGCCGGTGCTCGAGCCCCAAATCACGCTGAAGGCTTCGAGCAGGTTGTCATTCCACGGCAGCGAAGAGCCCCAAATCACCGAAGTGCCGCTTACCGTGGCTGAACCCCAAACCACCGAGGTTCCCCACACCACCGAGGAGCCCCAAACGACCGAAGTCGAGGCTACGCTGGAGTTGCCGTAGACCAGAGAAACAACTCCGGTTGACGGGTTATATGCCAGTGACGGAGATAATGCCGTGCCGACGGTCGCGGGAGCGAGATCCGTGTTGGTGACAGCCGAAGCCATGTTGAGCTGGCCCGAACCTACCGAAAGAAGGTCGTAGAAACTAGTGAAGTTCGTTTCGAGGTGGGGAACCCAGGCCACGCTGGAAGTCAGAGGTACTTTGGTGGAGGTCTTCATCAAGCGAGCTTTCACCTGGTCAGGTGTCAGGGCGCTTTCCTGGAGCAACAGGGCCGCGGCGCCTGCGACTACGGGAGTTGCCATGCTGGTGCCGCTCAGCGTGAAGTAATCGTTATTGCCGTCGTTTCCGGTGACCAATTCGGCTGGATAATCGGCTTCCAGGGTTGCGCCGGGAGCGGCAAGCGAGACGATGTCATTGCCAGGAGCAACCATGTCCGGCTTGACCACGAGATCATACGTGGTGGGTCCCTTCGAACTGTAGCTGGCCAGGGTTTCGGTTGAAACCGTCGACTCGCCGTTGCTCTTCATGGCGCCGACGGTGATCACATAAGGATCGTTGCCGGGAGCGGTGACGGTTCCATAGCCATTGCTGCCATCCACGCTCAAACGGCCGTAGTTGCCGGCTGCCACAACCACTACGATGCCGGCCTTCCAGGCTGATTCGACGGCCTGGCAGAGAGGGTCTTGTGTGTAGCTCTCGCCGATGCCACGCCCAAGCGAGAGGTTGATTACGCGAATGTTGTAGGTGTTCTGCAGCGCGATGGCTTGCTCAATAGCGGCGATGACGGTGCTATCGGTGCCGGCGCCGTTCTCGTCGAGCGCGCGCAGATCGATGAGAGTTACGTTGGGGGCAACGCCAATGTAGTTTCCGCTCGAGAGATATCCGTTTCCACCGACGATGCCGGCAACGTGCGTGCCATGACCGTACAGGTCATACTGGGCACCGCTGCTGTTGCTGGTCGGAGTACCGGTGAAGTCCTGATGGTAGACAACGCGCGACGTGGTTTCGGCGGAGTTCCAGAGATCTGGATGACTGTCATTGATGCCGCTGTCGATGACCGCTACACCAACCCCCGTCCCGTTGTAGCC
>JASHOH010000246.1 GCA_030041215.1 Candidatus Sulfotelmatobacter sp.
CGGAGAGGTGGCAGAGTGGCCGAATGCGGCGGTTTGCTAAACCGTTGTACGGGCTAACACCTGTACCGAGGGTTCGAATCCCTCCCTCTCCGCCATTACTTTTGTTATCTAGTACTTGCATCGTAGTGATACCTACACTGAACCCAGGGGGTATACCTTTTCGGGCTGCCCCCTCCAAAGGAGCAGTGAGGTATGACCCAGCAATGGCGCGATGTAGGCGAGTACGGCGGAATCTATCAGGTATCGGACCAAGGGCAGGTTCGGAACACTCATACTAGTAAAATCCTGCAACCTATCAAGATGAAGAACGGGCGACTCTACGTCACCCTGTCGGTCGATGGGTTCTCGCGAAAACACACCATTCACAGCTTGGTCGCCTCCGCCTTTCTAGGCAGCCGCCCACCAGATCATGAGACGACTCACAAAGACGGTGACTTCACGAACAACGCAGCCACAAACCTTGAGTACGTCACCCACCAAGAGAACCAGCAGCGGTACGTAGCACGGTCCGGGAGGTACTCGGTTCATCTCACGAAACGAGTGCAGACGCCAGACGGCTTGCGCTATTGCCCCGTGGTGATGTCGGCGAATGGTCGCATCAAGTCTGATCTGGTGATTGTGAATGGCAAAGAAGAGCGACACAGTGAAGGCGCCTACTATTTGGAGTGGCGGGAAGATGGCAAACGGGTAAGGCTCTCGGTCGGCAAGGAAGCACAGAATGCGGCTGCGCGTCGGGTACGCAAAGAAGCCGAACTTAACGCGGTCAATAACGGCGTAGCTGTCGTGCCTGAGAGCGACAGGCGATTGCTAGGAGCGGCAGTCACCGAGTATCTGGAAGACGTGAAGCTCAGCAAGAAGCCGAAAACTCTTGCTGCCTACTCGACGGCACTCGAATACTTCACCGAATCTTGTCACAAGCTAGGGGTCGAAGACATCGACCGCAAGGACCTGCTCAAGTTCACCGCGTTCCTGCGCGAAGAGAAAGAACAATCACCACGAAGCGTATATAACAAGTTCGAAAATGTGATGACCTTCCTGAAGGCGCACGGAGTACGAGGTCTTGTGGGTAAGAACGATTGGCCGCGTTACACCGAAGAAGAGCCGGAGATTTACGAGCCGGACGAACTCGACCTGCTCTTCAAGGCCTGCAACGGCGAAGAACGGCTCTGGTACGAGTTCTTCTTAATGACCGGCATGAGAGAGCAGGAAGTGATGCATTGCTACTGGTCGGACATCAACCTCAGCGTCGGCACCGTCCGGGTAAGCCACAAGCCCGACCGAAACTGGACGCCAAAGGCGTACAAGGAGCGCGAAATCCCAGCTCCCAAGAAGCTCGTCAAGGCCCTAAAGGCCTGGAAGGCGAAGTCAAATAAGACCTGCAACCTGGTGTTTCCCACATCCGGCTGCAATCCAAAGCTCGACTTCCTAGACTGCCTGAAGGCCTGCGCCGAGCGCGCCGAACTCGATAAAGAGAATTTTTGGCTTCACAAGTTCAGGGCGACATTTGCGACTCGGTGCCTCTGGGCAGGCGTGGATTTGCGAACCGTGCAGCAGTGGCTCGGTCACTCGGATATGGAATCAACGATGCGGTACTTGAAGCCTTCCCGCAATCAGGCGGTGCGCGAAAAGGTCAACCAAATCTTCCGATGAACTCCTTCTCCTAATCCAGTTCAAGATGAGTGTAATGGGGGTATTACGTCAACTATCGACTGAAAGTCTCCAGCCCTTCTTCGAGCCATGATCGGCAGGTGTGGCAGAAGCTGTGGTTGGCAGGCTTGCCGATACCCGCTGTTGGCTGCCACTTTCTGGCGCACATGCCAAACCTGATCGTATGACCAGGGCAGCCCCAAATTTCACAGGAAGCAAAGATCCAATCCTCCGGACCGGGGAACCGGGATGTTCTCATCTACATCTTCTAATCCTGAGCGCTCAAAGCATGAAATTTTGGTTCGGTGCAGATTCAAGCATTGCGCGTAGCACTCGGACGCACCGGCGCAGACAGGCGTACAATGATCCGTTTTCGTGTTCAGAAAGGAAAATTCCCAGCAAATAAAGGAAATTCCTGTATGAAAGCGAAGAGAATCTACAGCCATTTGTACTTCCAGGTTTTAACGGCAATTGCCCTTGGCGTTCTAGTCGGACATTTCTATCCCGACACCGGCGCCGATATGAAACCGCTGGGCGACAGCTTCATCAAGCTCATCAAGATGGTCATCGCTCCCATCATCTTCTGCACCGTCGTGACTGGCATCGCGGGCATGGAGGACATGAAAAAGGTAGGGAGGGTTGGAGCCAAAGCACTCATCTATTTTGAGATCGTTTCTACTCTGGCCTTGGCTATCGGCCTGGTGTTGGTCAGTGTCATTCGGCCGGGCGCGGGCATGAATGCCGATGTTTCCACGCTCGACACGAGAGCCCTGGAGACCTTTACGGCCAAGGCGCAATCGCACGGCACGGTCGAGTTCCTAACCAATATCATTCCGAACACGTTGGTCGACGCTTTCGCCAAAGGAGACATTCTGCAAGTTCTGTTGTTTTCGGTCCTGTTTGGGTTTGCTCTCTCCATGTTCGGCTCGCGCGGCAAAGTGGTTTTCAATTTGATCGACGAGTTTGCCCACGTGCTGTTTGGCGTGGTCGGCATCATCATGAAAGCCGCCCCGATTGGGGCTTTTGGTGCAATGGCCTTCACTGTCGGAAAATTCGGCCTCGGGTCACTGAGCAAACTGGGTATGCTGATGGGCAGCTTCTACCTGACCTGCCTTTTGTTCATCTTCGTAGTGCTGGGCACGATTAGCCGCATCTGCGGCTTCAGCATCTTCAAATTCATCCGCTACGTCAAGGAAGAGTTGCTGATCGTGCTCGGAACCTCCTCATCGGAATCCGTGCTTCCACGCATGATGGCCAAACTCGAGAATCTGGGTTGCAGCAAGTCAGTAGTCGGCCTCGTCATCCCAACCGGCTACTCCTTCAACCTCGATGGCACGTCGATATATCTCACCATGGCCGCGGTTTTTGTGGCTCAGGCTACCAACACCAAGCTTACGTTGTTACAGACGCTTACCATCCTTGGTGTCTTACTGCTCTCATCCAAGGGGGCGGCGGGTGTAACCGGTAGCGGCTTTATCACGCTGGCGGCCACTTTCGCTGCCGTACCGACAATTCCCGTGGCTGGTCTCGCCCTAATACTCGGAGTCGATCGCTTCATGTCCGAGGCCCGCGCCCTCACGAACCTGGTTGGCAATGGCGTGGCAACGATGGTTGTTTCCAGCTGGGAGCACGAACTCAACAAGCGCCGGATGGCGCGGATTCTAAACCAGGAAAGTGAGGCGGAAGCCGAAGAACCTGAAGCCGTTCTGGAAGGCATCCCCGCTACTGGGACGGCGGTCAAAGCCAAGTTGGCTTAAGGTCGCCATGCCCGTCATAAATATGACCGTCATAAACCTATGATCTTGTTAAGTCACAAAGCGGAGGTTCACATGAAAACAAGCATAGCCCTAGTACTCATCGTCGGATTATCTTTGTCCGCTGTTGTGGCGCGCGCGGCCGACCGCGAAGATGCCAAGGCTCTGGTGAAGAGGGCAGCCGCCTACGTGAAGTACCAGGGAAAAGAGAAAGCAATAGCGGAAATCAGCACTCCTAAGGGCATGTTCGACAAGGGCGAACTCTACGTGTTCGCCTATGATCTGCAGGGTGTCATGCTTGCTCACCCAAAGAACCCTTCGCTCATCGGGCAAAATCTGATCAACATTCCCGACACCGAGGGCAAGCTGTTCCGCAAAGAGATCGTCGAAAAGGCGAAGTCTGAGGGCTCGGGCTGGGTCGACTACGTGTATCTCAACCCGGAGACAAACAGACAGGAGCATAAGTCGACTTATTTTCAAAAAGTCGGTGACATCATCTTGTGCTGCGGCGTCTACAAAGATTACAGCCATAACGGAGACTGAACGTTCAGAAACCACGGTGGCGCCGGCCAACATCGTTGATACTGCCCAGGAGAGACTTGGCCCGATCCGCCACGATCTGGTCAGCGAGCAATTTGCTTCCTCATTCGAGCCTGCCCGTCCGATCGTCCTGGCCGGAAGTCGCACTTAACTGTTGTAATCAGGCGTGGGTGTTGAAAAACTCGATCTCCGAAAAATGTTCAGAAAAACCTTGTGCTAGGATGCCCTATAAACGACGTTCTCAATTTTCTGGACATTTCCTATCCCTGGGGTTTGGTGCGTTTCACGCGAAACCGGACTTTTTCAACAGCCACGCCTGTTCTCGTCACTTGACCAACTCGGATTCCAAATCTGATGGTTTATCAACACCCTTTATGCGCGTGCCATGAACCGGGACCGAGTGACATCTCGATTTTGGGCGAACATCTCTTCTTCTTGTTCCCAGTGACGCGGATCTTCCTCTGAACCTCCGAGTAACCAACTGGTCCTTTGGCGCGAAGCAGATAATC
>JASHOH010000022.1 GCA_030041215.1 Candidatus Sulfotelmatobacter sp.
GCTTACATATAAAGAAGAGGGCGGACTGATTACGCATTCGCTCAGCACTGCCCTGATTACTGCGGACGGCAAGATTTTTAAGTGGTATCACGGAGCGGATTGGACCGCTTCGGATTTGTTACAGGATGTGGCGGCAGCGAAGGCGAGCTGACCATATTGTTGATTGATATAGAAAACCCATTAGTGATCGTCTTCAATCAACAATCAGCAATTATTGGGCGTCACTTATGAAATACATTCTCGTTCTTCTGGCTGTTTTCGGCATTGTGGTTTCATCGCTCGCGCTGCGCGAGCATTATCGTACCGAGGGAGACTCGCCTTGCAGCATCAACGATCGTTGGGACTGCGGCATTGTCAATCACAGTCCGTATGCGGTGGTGAAAGGCACAGGCATTCCTGTGGCCGTGCTGGGCATTGCGGGTTACGTGCTGATGGGAGTGTTGGCCTGGCGGAGGGCTTATCGTCTGGTGCTAGCCTTCGCCGCGCTGGGACTCGCCTATTCGCTTTATCTTGCGAACATCGAGGCGCACATTCTGGGTGTGTGGTGCATTTACTGCGTGATCTCGCTGGGAATTATTTCCGTGATGACTTTGCTGGCGCTAGGCGCGGCGTTCTTTCCTGGTGGGCGATCTTCTGTTGCGGCCTCCAGATAAGATTCCTGTGCGTTCGAGCTTCAGGGGCTAAAGCCCTCATGCAAAAAGAGAGGCTTATCGCAGCGCTGAAGTGCTGCGCCACCGATGGCTTATCGATGGGGCATTTAGCTCACCACAACGTCATCCCGATTGGAGCGTCGGCTCTCGGAGGGGACCTTACGAGGCGTGTGATGAGGCAGTGGCGTGTGAAAGAACATATCAGCTGCATGCGGCGGGGACTTCCCGCCTGCAGCACACGAACGCTTCCGGCTGACGTCAGGTCCCTCTCGCGGCTTATGCCGCGTTCGGGATGACATGGAGTGATTCCATTGAAAGCAGCAAACGCACATGTCATCCGGAATGACAGTGCAAGCGGACGGGGAAGAGTGCCCGTCCCCACATGCTGAGATTGCAAACCCGCAAATGCTCTATTGCGTGAGCCGCGGTCAATGTGCACGAATCCGCAGGAACAAAATCCCGCCCACCGGATGGGAACCGTAGATTGGTTTTAAGACGTCCGGCACACCGTAAGCTGTAAACTGTCCGCCGACAGCCGTCGAAAGATGTGGCAAACGCGCGATTTCACGATCGTATCCCGCGGTGTAGGCCTGCACACGGGCGAAATATTTTTCAGAGAAGCCGGGCGGCAGCGGGTTCTCGCCGATCAGCAACTCGTTGGTGCGATCAACGTTTTCGAGGCGCGTCCAAAGAGCATTGCGGTGAAGGAGTTTCAGAGTCGATTCGAGCAGATAACTGTTTCCGACATTCCCATCGAGCAAGCTCTGGTTACGTCCCCAGAGCAGCAGTGAAGCCCAGTTGCCGGCGTGCAGCGGCCGGTTATAGATCAAAGAAGCCGTCATCCGGCGTAAGTCCTCTGCGGGGAAAAGTTGTTCCGGACTGTGCAGTTCTGCAATCGAGTACTGCATACTCCAATTGTGGCCGGGATTCACGGTGGCGCGTGTGGACCACGAATCAATTTTGCCGACATCTACATGCCAGCGATCTTCGCCTGGCTCGCGGCCATGAAAGCCGGAAGCCTCAAGCCTGAGATCTTTGTACGCAACTCCAAGGGTGATGACCGAATCCGCGATATGCGTTGAATCCTGCAAGTGATGGCCGAGAGGGGCGACAGGGTCTTCCGATGCGGACTCCCGATGTGGGTAAGCAGGCGGTCCCAAGGCAGGATCGCCGACCGGCGCGGCGTACAGTGACAGCAGAGTTCGTTCCCCAAGCTTGCGGTCGTAGAGCGCGGCCAGTTCCATGAAAAAATTATGGGGATGCTGGCCATCGACAATCGGCAGCCCGTACGCGGTTTCGCCTTGCTGAAAAAGTTCGGGATAGCGGCGGTCGGAGACGGTGGCAGGCTCCAGGCTCAGCATGCTGCGCAGGGTCAGAGTTCCCCGGCCCAGGCGATGCTGCGCCGTGGGCATGAGCCAATTGGTGGAAAAGAGCTTGTCGGCGCCGCGCGGTCCAGACTGTTGAATGTCGTTGAGGAAAGCTGTTCCGTGAAACATCAGGGTCCAGTTGTTCCTGGTGATCATCAGCATTGGGAGTGGGGTTGAGGTTGGCTCAACGTCGGTTCCGGAAATTGCGTGCTGTTCGATTACGTCAAGAAACGAGGCGGGTTGCATGGGCATCGCGTGCATCCCCTCATGCATCCCCGCCATCTCGCCTGCGGCCTGTTGAGAGGAATTAGTGCCGGAGCTTTGGGCTGAAGCAAGAACAGCACAGATCAGAAAAAGGCCTAACCCTACGCCTGGACGCGCTCGCTGCTGCCTGATTTTGAATGTCACTCCGAAAAAGTGACGGTGTAGGACGTTCATGCTTTTTGCTTTTTCCGCAAGCACCAATATGACGAACAACACCTTGAAAAGGCTACAGAGTTGTTTCTCACGCGGTACGGCAGAGAATTCATAAGCGCTCTCGCCCTTGAGAAGAACTCAAAGGTCGGTAGGGCCGTTTTCCCTTGGCCTTCTCCGCGCCCTTTGCTGAATTTCTTAGCGTTTCTTTGCGGTTCAAGGTTTTCTCTCCGCAGACAGTGACACTACTAAGGCTTGGTTTTATGAGACGATAAATCAGTACCATGATTCAGCTCTCCGGCGCCGGAAAACGCTTCGGCCACAAACTCCTTTTTGAAAACACCGACTGGCTCATCACGCCACGCGACCGCATCGGTCTGGTCGGCGCAAACGGAACCGGCAAGACCACGCTGATGAAAATTCTTGCCGGTATGGACACCCTCGATTACGGCACTCTCACCATCGCCAAAGGCACGACAGCAGGATATTTGCCGCAAGACGGCTTGTCGCTTTCCGGCCGCACGGTTTTTGCGGAGTGCATGTCGGTATTTACAGACCTCCTCGCGATGGAGCAGGAGCTTGAGAAGCTCCTGCATCTCTTCGCCGAACTCGACCACACCAGCGCCGAGTATGCCGAAGTCGCCGATCGCTATCACAGTCTGGAGCACGAGTTTCAGACTCGCGGCGGCTATTCGATTGAAGCCGAAGTTGGCAGAGTTTTGATGGGTTTGGGTTTCCGCAAGGAAGATTGGCAGCGGCAGACGGACGAATTTTCCGGCGGCTGGCAGATGCGTTTGGCGCTGGCAAAGCTGCTTCTGCAAAAACCAAATTTGTTGCTGCTCGACGAGCCTACGAATCACCTCGATCTGGAAGCACGTAACTGGCTGGAAGATTATCTGCGCGAGTATCCACATGCCTATGTGCTGATCTCGCACGACCGTTATTTTCTCGACGTCACCGTCAACAAAATCGCTGAAATCTGGAACAAACGCTTCTGGTTCTATACCGGCAACTACGAGAAATTTCTTACCCAAAAAACGCAGCGCAACGTGCAATTGCAGGCGGCATACAAAAATCAGCGTGAGCGCATCGAGCAGCTGGAAGTTTTCATCAACCGGTTTCGCTATCAGGCGACGAAGGCCAAGCAGGTGCAGAGCCGGATCAAAGAATTGGAGCGCATGGAGCGCATCGAGATTCCTCCAGAAGAGAAAACCATCCACTTCTCTTTTCCGCAACCGAAGCCGAGCGGGCGCATCGTGGCCGAGTTCAAGGACGTTGCAAAAATCTATCCAGCGCGGGAATCGTCGCAAACGAACGGTTCCAAAGCAGGCAGCGAGAAAGAAGTCTTCCACGATGTCAGCTTTCTGATCGAGCGCGGCGACCGAATCGCACTGGTCGGCGTGAACGGGGCCGGAAAATCGACCTTGATCAAACTGCTGGCAGGAGTCGAAAAAACCACTGCCGGCGAATTCCGCCTCGGGCACAACGTGCAGACAGACTATTTCGCGCAGGACCAATATAAAGAGCTCGATCCCGACGCCCGCATCCTCGACGATCTGGGCGACGCATCAGCCGGTTCGACGCAAACTGAGCTGCGCAGCCTGCTGGGCTGTTTTCTTTTTTCGGAAGATGATGTCTTCAAGAAAATCGGCGTGCTCTCGGGTGGAGAGCGCGGCCGCTACGCGCTGCTGCGTCTTCTGCTGCATCCAGCCAATTTTCTGCTACTCGACGAACCCACGAACCACCTCGACATGCGCGCCAAAGACGTTCTGCTGGATGCGCTCATGGAATACACCGGCACCGTGGTTTTCGTCTCCCATGATCGCTACTTCATCGACAAGCTGGCAACGCGCGTTTTTGAAATCGGCGACGGCAAAGTCGAAGTGTATCCCGGCAATTACGAGGATTATCTGTGGCGCAAGCAGGGCGGGCAGCAGGTCGCACCCACGCTGGAGAATGTACCGGGCATGCAGTTGGTCGGCGAAGCGACAGGTTCCCGCAAATCGTCTCCCGCTCAAGCGCAGGGTGCCCCACTTTTTGCCGAAGTTGCGAGAAGTGGGAATGGTCAAGGTCACGCACCGGCAGAAGGGCAAAAGAAGCGCCTAAATCCGATCAAGCGCAAGCAAATGGAAGACCGCATCCGCGAACTAGAAGCGGAAATCAGCCGCACAGAAAGCGCCATCGCGCAGTGCGAAAAAGCTCTGCAGGATTTCGTCAGCGCCGAGGAAACCCACAGGCAGTCCGAGGAACTGGAGCAGAACCGAAATGCGCACGCCACGTTGGTGGCGGAGTGGGAAGAGCTGAGCGGGTCTCTGCAGGACTCGGGCTAAGTTACGAGCTGAGCCGCCGAATCAGACTGATCCCCGAGCCCACGCATGACTGCGGTAATATTTGATCCCCTGTAGTTGTTCGGCATACTCGCCATATGACTCTTTCCCGTCGGATCGCATCAGTCGCGATGATCTGCTCGGCTGCCCTAAGCGGAATGGGCGTTAGCGCGCAGCAATCTGACCAACGCGTTCTGAACGAACAATTAGTCAATGCTGTCGCCCATGGCGATACGGCGGCTGCCTCCCGCCTCATCCAACAGGGCGCGAGTGTCGAGGCGGCGCACCAGGATGGCACTACGGCCCTGATGATCGCTGCCGATGACGGCGATGTCGCCATGACAAAGATGCTTCTTGGCAACGGAGCCAATGTGAGAGCAAAAGACAAGCAGGGGTGGACGGCGCCGACCCACGCCGCCCTGAGCGGCAGCTTTGAGGTGACGAAGGTTTTCCTGCAGAAAGGCCTGACTCCACGGGCAAAAGATCAGGCGCTGTTTGCGGCGATAGATGAGTATCCGGTCATAATCGAGGCCCCTCCAGACACAGCACCCACTCCTGGCTCCCGAGTTCTGCATCCACCATCACCCTGGCTAAGAACCGCGAAGTTACTCCTCGACAATGGAGCGGACGTGGAGGCGAGGAATCGCTATGGCGAAACACCATTGATTGCTGCGGCATTACACGCCCACGCAGACATCGTCAAGCTCATGTTGAAAAAAGGCGCCAACGTCGAAGATAGTGACGACCGCGGAGAAACGGCGCTGATCGCCGCTGCGTGCAATTGTGCGTCCGCAACCATGAACAGCGCCTACGACGCGGTGAAGGCACTATTGGAATACGGCGCGGATGTTAACGCACGATCGCAGGATGGCACAACCGCTCTCATGGCTGCAGCGCGCGGACCTGGTGATGTCGACACACTGAAGTTGCTCTTGGATGCAGGCGCCGATGCCACCGCGAAGGACAATCATGGCAACACCGCGCTCAGCCTTGCCAAAAAAGCCCATCGTCCTGAAAAGGTCCAACTCTTAGCGGCCGCTATGAGGAAGACGCCTCGAAACTGAGCAGGAGCCACGCTGCTGTTCCATCCGCTCGGACACCCCCTTCCGTAATCTAAGAGAAAGCTCACCAAATGTGCGATAGTGAGCACGGCCAAAGGGACACGAACTGTCCGGCGGCCTAAACCCAGCTCACCCGGCCCGGCCGACCCTACTGTGGGGAAACGAACGAAATCGAAGGGGCGCCGCGCGGGACCAAGGATGGTCGCATGCTTCAGTCTTCAGAGAGCTCATTCGGCGTGAAATCCACCTCGCCCGCCTCCAACCCAAATTCTTACAATCCGGTGAAAACCGTCACCGCCCCCGTCGAGCAAGCTACGATTGGCCGCTCGCTAGTGATCAAGGGAGAACTGAGCGGCAGCGAGTCGCTCTACATCGATGGCCGCATCGAAGGAAAAATCAGCCTGCCGGAAAACCGCCTGACTATCGGGCGCAATGGGAGCGTGCAGGCCAATATTACGGCGCGCGAAGTTGTCGTCATGGGCAAAGTGATGGGAAATATCGAGTGCTCAGACCGCGTCGATATCCGCAGTGAAGGCCAGGTTACGGGAGACGTTTCTACCGTCCGCATCAGCGTGGAAGATGGCGCCGTGCTCAAAGGCGGCATCCAGGTGCGCAGCGGCGAGCACAAACAGCAGAGCCAAACGCAGCCTCACCAGACGCAGGCTCACGCGAAGCAGCCTGAGCCTCCAAAACCAACTGCCGAAACACCGAAATCGTTGCCGGCGACGGCAGGCGCGTAGAAAGTCGAGTTGCGAGTCCTCAGTCCCCAGCCTCCAGTCGCGAGTCCTGAGTACCGAGTTGCGAGCTGAAATCAAGGCGGCCTCAATGGCCGCCCATTTCTTTCGCAAAAAGTGAAATTCCACTTTCGGCCTTGGTCAGCCTCCAAAACGGACTGGTGGAGTGCAATACGAGCGGATCTATCCCACCAGTAACTGACTTAATTCGTACCTCGGAAGGTTCATCAGGCTAAGGTATTCCGCGAAAAGAGAAGGCGGCCATTCAAGGCCGCCGTTCTTGACTGGGTGCTGGGCATTCACGACTCAGGACTCAGGACTCGCGACTCAAGACCCAGGCTATCTTCCCGCCGCCGCTGCCGCTGCCGAGGGCATCATACCGGCAATCGCCATCCCTTCAATTCGTGCCAGAACGTTTTCCAGGCTGGCGCCTGTATCGGTGCAAGCGTCGACGTAAGGATGCCGGCTTCCATCTGCATGCATCACCAGCACGCTGATCTCTGGCTGAACTTTCTTTGCCACGTACGGCAGATGATGACGGTCATTGCGGCTCAGGCTGGGACCCAGGACCACCAGATCGAATCTTCCTTTTCCCAAGGCTGTTTCTACGCCCTTGCGGCCAATTGCCTTTTCTACTGTATGCCCGGCCTTTTCGAACGCAGCCGCTGTTGCGGCCTGTTCCTTTTCGTCGCCTTCGCCATAAATAATTTTCAGCTTTGCTTTCGCCATGAGTCTGTTGTCTCCGTTTGGCAGGGTTTGCGCTGCCGACCACTCACGGTAGCAATCGCGGTAGTGCGTTAATACGTCACAGAAGACCAGCGACGAAAGGATTAGAGACTTAATGCGAAGTTGGCGAGCTTTGCGCGGCGTCATCCTGAGCGGAGCCGTTTTTCAGGCGGAGCGAAAGGACCTCCTTGCCCGCAGGACATTGGGTGTGAGATTCCTCGCCCCGCTGGTGGAAGCGCGGGGCTTCGGAATGACGCCTCATGTTTCGCGGACCGCAAATTGTTCGACCATGCGGGACTGAATTCCTCTTTTCCTATATTCGTTTACGCGCTACACTTTTGGCCCAAGGGTCTCGACATGCTCTCAGGTCGCTTCGTCGTTGCAGTTGCGGTTCTGCTGACATCGGCTGCCGTCTGTTGGGGACAATCGTCGACTACCAGTTGCAATCTGGAAGACGACCGGCAGGTTTACATCCGCTACAACCCAGTCAGTGCCAAGAGTGAGAAGCCGGCCAACGGCAAGCCGTGGGCGCCGGGCGGCGCTCCCATGACCTTGTTTACGGAGGCTCCGCTCACCCTCGGCGGTTCTGCAATTCCCATCGGCGCCTACACGGTCTATCCCATTCCAGCCAAGGAAAAGTGGACCCTGGTGGTAAACAAGAATGTGACCCCCGGCTCGTCCTATGACGAGAAACAAGAAGTAGCGCGCACTGCGATGGAAACTGACCAGGTCGAACAACCTGCCGAGACGCTCGAAGTCGCCTTTGCCCACTACGGCTCCAAATGCACGCTGCGCATCTACTTCGGCAAAGTCGCCTCGTTTGCTGATTTCCTAACGAAATAAACTGGATAAAACTGGGGCAAACGGTGCCAGCAACAAACGATGACTCCGGAGTTCATTGCGCGAGGATTTTTCTGCGACAATCGTTGGATGCGAACACTGCTCTTCGTTTTTGTTTTTGGTGCCAGTCTCGGAATGGCCCAGACAGGGCCGCAAGTCCAGCTTTCCCATACCAGTGAAAACCTGCGAGGGGTAAGTGTTGTTTCGCGCGAAGTCGCATGGGCTTCGGGCACGCACGGCACCTATCTGCGTACTACCGTCGGCGGACAGATCTGGACGCCCGAGCAAGTGCCTGGCGCCGAGGCGCTCGATTTCCGGGCAGTGGTGGCCTTCTCGGCTGACGAAGCTTTTCTGATGTCGGCCGGTCCGGGGGAGCAGTCGCGCATTTACCACACGGCGGATACTGGCCGGCATTGGGAACTGCAATACAAGAACACCAACCCCAAAGGCTTTTTCGATTCGATGGTGTTCTGGAACCGCACGCATGGGATAGTTCTTGGCGATCCCGTGCCGGATGAAAACGGCAAACTGAAATTCGAATTGCTGATGACCTCCGACGGCAAGACCTGGAGCCACATTCCGCCGGCTCAACTTCCTCTGGCGGTCGCCGGCGAAGGTGCGTTCGCGGCGAGCAATTCGTGCATTGCGATCATCCCGGATCGGCTTGCAGAAGCGCCTGCGGCGTCAGGGAAGAGTGGCGCTGCGGCGTCGAACAGCGGTGCCTCAGTGCCGTGGAAGAGCGGCGTTTCAGCGCCGCGTCAAGGAGCGGAGAATGACGGGGCTTCAACCCCAGAGCGTACCGACCCCAACATCTGGTTCGCCAGCGGAGGCAAAGTCGCGCGCGTCTTCCATTCGCCCGACCGAGGAAAAACCTGGCAAGTCTTCAACACACCGATCATGCATGGTCCCGATTCGGCGGGAATTTTCTCGATCGCATTGCAAGATGCGAAGCATGGAGTGATTGCTGGCGGCGATTACAAGCATCCCGAACGGGATGGACCGAACCTTGCCTTCACCGAGGATGGCGGAAAGACCTGGAATTTATCGAAAATTTACCCCCAGTCCTATTATTCTGCGGCGGGATATGATCCCAAATGGAACGTGGCGTATCCGCGGCTATTTATTGTCGGTCCGAAATTCGTCTACGACTTTCGACCACCGAAAAACCCGACGCGCCTCAGCCCCGGCAAGAAGTCTGATACCCAATTCAACGCCGTCGTGCCATTTCCAGAAGGCGGAGCGCTGGTCGTCGGCCCCAGAGGAACCATCGCATTACTACCTTGATAGTGCCGGGCGTAGCGGTCAGATGTGCCAGCCCGCCAAAAAAGAAGTCCAAAACTCAAAGCACGGATTCACACCCTTAGCCAGCCACGGAACCCCCGGGCGGCATAGTAAGATTCCGCCCCGTTGTGATACACGAAAACTGTGTCGAAGCGGCGATCACAAAACAGGGCGCCGCCGAGTTTTCTGATATTAGAAGGTGTTTTCACCCAGCTTGACGTCTTCGTATCGAACTCTCCAAGCTTCTGCAACTCTCGATATTGCTCTTCGGTTAAGAGCTCAACGCCAATGGCCGCTGCCAGATCCATTGCGCTATTTTTCGGTTTCTGCTCTTTCCTGGAGTCCAGCGCTTGACGGTCGTAGCAAAGACTTCTGCGGCCCTTCGGGCTTTCCGCCGAGCAATCATAAAAAATGTACTCGCCCGTCTTTTTGTCATGGCCAACAACGTCGGGTTCGCCACCAGTTTTTTCCATTTCACTAAGGGACCACAGTTTTTCAGCATTCGCTTCCAGCTTTGCCTGTACCTGACCCCATTCCAGACCCTTATGGCGGTTCACGTTTTTCTCAAAACGGGCTTTTAATGCTCTGACCAAATCTTCATGTTGTTTTTTTGAACGTTCGTTTGACATAGTTTTCACTCCCGCAAAGTTTTCACACCGTAGGCGCGGAGTACAACAGCTCGGCCCCTCTCACTCTCGCGGCCCGACAGGCCTATGCTGCTCGCTCAGCGCTCGCTGGCTTGACCTTTTTCGAAATAAGTCGTCGAACTAGATGTCCTTTCCACATCCACAATCCCGAAAGGACCATTATCGGAACGAAGACAAACCGAGTACGGAAAGCGTAGTCCGGAATTTTGTCAAACGGACTGTAAATATAGCCGAGTATCGGAATGGCAAAGACTATGTGTATCCAGCGAAATATCGTACGTGTGATGCCGTGGCTCATGATGTCACTCCTTGGATTTGATTTTCGATCTGTCTCCCTTTACATCCTGAATCTCCCGCGCAGTCTCACGACTTTGGGGCCGCCTTCGGTGGCCAGTTTGGCGGTTCGACGCCGAACTGCTTGGCGTACTCGGCAACCAATCGCTGCCAGCCGAACTTCATGGCGTCGGCGCCGGCGATGCGGCCGATGGGATTTCCGCTAAGCAAGCGATCCAGAACGTCAAGAGAAATGTGCCAGCCCGCAGCGCCCCACGAGATGAAGCGGCGATCGATGCTGTGCCACAGCGTCAGGCGTGTGCCGCTGCCGAGCGGCTCGAGTTCCCATCGGATATCGCCGTACTCGAGCAGCTTGGGGGCGTCCGCCCGGGTCACTTTTGTTTCTAAAGCCTGCGGATTTCCCACCCAGGTGAGATTCACCGTTCCAACCGTGCCTAGGCTTCCATCGGTCACAAAGGGCGCCCACTCGCGCAATTGCGCGGGGTCGGTGAGCGCCTGCCAGACTTTTTCCGGCGAGTGGCGGAGTTCCCGGACGAGAATCAGCGTCCACTTGTCTCCCTCTTTTCGTATTTGCGCCCCACTAGCGGGACCTGGATCGTATTGCTCGTGAACGTTCATAGATCGTCTTCTCGTCTTACCAGCGCTGCAGTTCCGTGATCTGAATGAGATTGCCGCAAGTGTCCTTCAGCATGGCGATCTTCGAGGCCGTTACGTCTGTCGATGGCATGGTGAACTCAGCGCCGCGCGCTTTCATGCGCTCGTAATCGGCCTGCACGTCGTCCGTGAAAAACATACACGCGGGCTGGTTTTGCTGGAACATGGCCTGCTGGTACGCTTTGGCGGCAGGGTTGTTGTTCAGCGCGAGCTGCAGCTCAGTGCCGTTTGGCTCCTCGGCTGGGGCCACGGTCAGCCAACGGTATGGGCCTTGGCTGAAGTCGGACTTCTTCACGAAGCCGAGCACTTCGGTATAGAAGCGCAGTGCTTTATCCTGATCGTCCACATATACGCTGGTCACTTTGATTTTCATTTCTTTTCTCCCTGGTCGGTTCGCGGTTTTGGCCGTGCCGTCTTCTTCTTTTTCGTTGGTGTTGGTTCTTTAGCTGGAAAGCGATCCATGCGGTCCTGATTCATCCGATCAAGATGGCGTTCGAGAGCATCTACATGGGCGGACCAGAACCGGCGGAACTGAGCCAACCAACCATCGATCTCCTGAAGTGGTCCAGGTTTCAGCCGGTAGAGGCGGCGCTGTGCGTCCACGGTGCATTCCACGAAGCCGGCCTCACGCAGCACTCGCAAGTGTTTTGATACGCTCGGCTGCGACATACCAAGCTGCCGCTCGATCTCTCCCACCGATTGTTGCGACGAGACCAGGAGACTCAATATCGCCCGCCGGTTCGGCTCGGCAATGATTTCGAAGACAGATTCCATGTCTCGTTATATAATCGAATAAGCATATACTTGTAAAGGCATATAATGGAAGTCCGCCCGAGGCAGCGATGCCCACGTGTGACCAAAGTTCTACGCCACCCTCGTCCTTTCTATCTCTATTCACTGCGGCCATTTTCCCGGAAGATTAAACGAGGTTAACGTGTCGTTCTCCCCCAGATTGAGAACGTCCATGCGCAATTTATCTCTGGCCATTGTCTTCGCTGCCACAACCGCTTTTACCCAGACCGTGTCTGCGCCAGTTTCCGCGCCCACAGCGAACACGGCACAAGCGCCGGCTTCGGCCGGAAGTATCGCCACGCCCACAGTTTCCCGTACCACCAAGGCCGTCCATTATCGCCTGCAAGGCGGATCGACCAAGGTCGATTTTCACGGCACCGACTTGCTCGAACACGCCACCGGTGAAGCACGCGTGGAAGGCAAAAAGACCCATTTCCTGATCGACGTCAAGTTCCAGGGGATGGAAGATGCGACGAAGTTCGGCCTCGAATATCTGACTTACGTGTTGTGGGCGGTTTCACCGCAGGGACGGCCGGTCAACCTCGGCGAGGTCACCCTCGAACACGGAAACGCGCACCTCAAGGCCACGACTGATCTGCAAAGCTTCGGCATGATCGTCACGGCTGAGCCGTATTTTGCCGTGACTGCGCCCGGCAACATGGTAGTGATGGAAAGCGTCGCGATGAGCGAGGCCGGCACGGAGAATATCGAGGCCAAGTACGATCTGGTCAGCCGGGGAACGTATTCATCTACCAACACGCATATTCAGGACGCGATTTTCGGCATTGACACTAACACTCCGCTGGAACTGTTTGAGGCCCGCAATGCGATGCGCATTGCCCGTATCGCCGCGGGCGACAAGTATGCGGCATTCATCATTTCGAAAGCCGGCCAGCAGTTGATGCAGGCGGAGAGCGCTTACCGCCAGAAGCAGAACAAACAGGCCGTAGAAGCCCTCGCCAAAGAAACCACCGAAACCGCCGAAGAAGCGCGTTTGATGGCCGTAAAGCAGAAAGCTGAGGACGATGCCCAGGCCGCAGCCGCAGCTGCAACAGCCAAGGCCCGGGCCGACGCCGAAGCTGAAGCCAAACGTCGGGCTGAAGCGGAAGCAGCGCGAGTTGAGGCCGAGAAAGCCAAGGCGGAAGCCCTGCGCATGAAGCAGGAAGCGGAGCAAGCCGCCGCCGAGGCTGCCCAGCAGAAGGCCGAAGCCGAGAAAGCCAGGGCTGAGGCCATTGCCGAGCAGCAGAGACTTGCTGAAGAAAAGGATAAGGCGCAGCAGGCTGCGCAGCAGGCAGAAAAAGAAAAGCAGCAGGCCGAATACGAGAAACAGGAACTGCGCGCCCGCCTATTGCAGCAACTCAACAGCATTCTGGCCACCCGCGATTCCGCCCGCGGTCTGATCGCCAACATGTCCGACGTTCTATTCCGCAGCGGCAGCTTTGAGCTCGCGCCCGGAGCACGCGAGCGGCTGGCCAAAGTTTCGGGTATCGTGCTGGCATACCCCACCCTGCATGTCACCATCGAAGGCCATACCGACAGCGTCGGCAGTGACGAATATAATCAGCAGCTTTCGGAGCGGCGCGCCCAGGCGGTTCGCGACTACTTCATTCAACAGGGAATCAACGCCGCGAGCGTCGAGGCCCACGGCTACGGCAAGAAAGAACCGATTGCCTCGAATGACACTCCGGAGGGGCGGCAGCAGAACCGGCGCGTGGAGTTGATATTGTCGGGCGAGGCTATTGGCACAGGCGAGGGCGAAATTCCGCCGCAAACGGCCTCCGGGTCGCATCAATAGATTTATGGGGACGTGCCAATGGTCTTCCGGCCAACGTTCCCCCGAAAGGGTGAAACAACCCTTGCCGGGGTAACCGGAAACGATTACCCTATGCAGAACGCGGCTATGTTTACCCCGCACCCCAACCTGGCCGATGACGTCAACCGCGCCATCATTCAATCCGAGATTGAAGGCGGGGTGTTTTTGCATGATCTTCCGCCATCGACGGTTCTGCGCATCCAGACCATGCATCATTGCTATACCGCGGTGCTTCTCGGCGGCAGCGATGCGATGCTCTCGGGACATCCCGAGTTCTGCCCGGATCCGGTGCATGTGGCCATTGCCGGTTCAACCTGGGGAGGGTCCATGCTCAAGCTGCAATACGTGGGGCGGGGCATGCACCTGGAGTTTCATCATCCCGAGTACGACACGCCGATCGTCACCTCGCCGATTCAGGAAATTCGGGATTTTCAGCCGATGCAATCAGAGCGGGCGCCCGTCGATTTGTTGCGCCTATAAACGCCCCCACAGATGTCATTCCGACAGGAGCGAAAATCTTGGAGGGACCTCACGATGCCCTCGCATGGACATCGCGTCGGCAAGTTCACCCTCGCCGCATGCAGCGTACTCGACTCTTTCTGCTTCATCCGCTATCCAGGCATTGACTTACGTCAGTCTGCCCACTAACATCGCGCCTAGGCCGGGCAAGCCGAAGAATCCATTTCCCATGACCATCACTACTCGCGAAGTCAGCCATGTCACGATTGTCGATATTGACGGACGTATAACGCTAGGCGATGAACTCGGAGAACTGCGCGACACCATCCGCGAGCTTGTCGCCGCCGGCAAGAAAAAGATTATTCTGAATCTCGCGAAGGTCGACTACATTGATTCATCCGGAGTGGGCGAACTGGTGGGCAGTTACACAACCGTGCGCAACGAGGGCGGCGAGCTCAAGCTGATGAACCTGACTCAGAAGGTGCACGACGTGCTGAACGTCACCAAGCTGTACACCGTCTTCGATATCAAAGACGACGAGTTCACCGCCGTAAAGTCGTTCGATTATTTCTTTGCGAAGTAGTTCCGTGTCGCGAGTCGCAACCCGGGACTATTTTCCATACACCTTTACGTCCCCATCCACCGACACGGCTACATACTTGTGCGCGTCGAGATCGCGGAACTGCACCACCTGGTGCTTCTGCCGGGCCAGCTTTCCCCAGTGGCTAGGCTTGTCCGGATTCTGCTCGATTGCTTCCATCGTGCGGCCGTTTAGCTTGAACTGCACCATCCGAAACCGCCCTCGCCCCACGCGCTGCACCCGAATCTTCTGATCGCCGACCGCGACCTGCTCGCCATTCATGAGCTGGGCAGCCACCGATACCAAAATCTTTTCCGCCTCAGACATGTGCTTTCCCACTTTCTGGAAAAAATCCAGTTTCTCTGCGTCATCATACTGCCCAGTTTGCGCATCGATCCCACCCATTGATCATTTTGATTCTTAACCGTGCCGGTTCGGGAAGGCTTCGCGCACCTTGGGTTCAGTTATTTTATGATTTAGTTGTGACTCTAGATGAAGGCTGTCGCAAACAGGCGTTTAGACTATAACCCTGTCCCAAGGTCAATGAGCGCTCATGGCCGTTTTTGAGTTCTCGCCTCGATTCGGTCGTATTGGGCTTTCAAAGCGGAGTACTGCGCCAGCGTTTGGTCACATTGGTTCTTCATGGCCGCATACTGCGCGTAATCGCGTTCGTATTCAGTCTTCAAAGCCGAGTATTGAGCTCTTAGTTCAGCGTACTCACGCGCATTTTTCTCCGCTCTGCCGTGGCTGAGACCCACTTCATAGGAGATCACAGCTAGGAGCACGAGACCGACCACGGTGCGAACTTTCTGCCCAACCCCCGCGTCGGTGCTGTTGCCATCGTTTGTAATCATCTCATCCTCACTCCGGAGCAGCGGCGATTGTAACCCGCGCGCAATTCGCCCTCAATTGATGTAATCGATTACACACATTGACCCACCCGCTCTCCTTAATTCCCGCCGGGGTACGACTGTAGCAAAATCCGGCAATGCATACTACTCGATGACCTTTTTGACTTCCGCACACCGGCAACCTAACATCTGCTTGGATTCTTGAGAGCCATGGTCGCGTCCTTCCATTCTTCGCAGTCAGTAGTCACCGGAACGGTAGTGTCGTTCCTCCAGAACAAAAATTCTATGGGCTCGAGTTGCACGCCGCTCATCACGCGCTCTCCGATGCCTTCACCACCGCACAAGTCTGGCAAAGAATGATTCCCAAACTGATGGCAAATCGAGTCCGCAATCTGGGCGACCTGCTGAAAATTGCGGGCGCCTGAAATCAACTTGTGATGCTATCGTCGGTGATCTTTCAGGCCCCAGTGACAAAGAACTTTTCGTTGTCCTTTTTCTCCGTTTTGTCGGGAATAGATTCGGCCGCCACGTCCTGAACGAATTCGCGGCGGCGTTCGGGTTGGCCTTTGCGCTCGACCACACGAACGCGACGCGTCGGCATGTTGCTCGGCTCCAGGCTCGTGATGCGGCCTCCGCGCACGCAGATCTGCGAGCGGAACCAGTCGGTCCGGTACATGCGTCCGGCAGCGTAGAAGGTTATGGCGGCGGCGATCGGGCCGTCAAACTCCTCGCCGGTGCAGGCGAGGATGCGGCGCCCCATTTCTGCAGTCCAGGTCGTGCCGCCGACCAGAGGATCGTTCAAGCGGCAGCGTTCGAAAGGCATGGCCTGCGACAACTGCCGCAGCTGCAACAGCTGCAGAAGGACTGAGGTTTTGGCGAGATTGGTCACAATCACGCGGACTTCAGTTGGCGAGATGCGCTCGAGTTTAATGTGCAGGTCGGGCGACCATTCTCGCTCGAATCCTTCGCGCGCCAGGGCCAGGCCTTTATCCGTGGCTTCGACGTAGCGCAGCGTGGCGCGGGCAAGAATAATGCTGAACAATGTGGTCACAATGGTGGCAATGACGGGGATATAGCTGACCAGCGTGGTAAACGGAACGCGGAACGAGTTCATCATTTGCACGTGCATCGAAGGGCGCTCCTGCGGACTCGAGTTCGAATCGCGATCCTGAAGAGTCTAGCGAGAGGGTAGCGGGATGGACAGATGCGCATGGGGATGGGCGAGGTTACCGGCGGGGATATGCACTTTGGTAACAGAGGGTCTGGCGGGCGGCTAGCTCATCCTCTCCTGATTCCCAAAATGGGGGCTGCCCGACCCTTGTCGCGTTTCCTGCGACAGGGTGGGAAGTCGGGCGGATTACAATCCTGTTAAATGTACGTGAAGGCAGTCCGGTATCAGGACAGCGCGCAGCGGGAAACACTCGGCTCGTCCCCTTCACTGACGATTGCCCACCCTCCCGCAAAAATCGCGGGAAGGGTGGGGCAACCCAACCAATAAAATGTGTAAAGCTGGCCCGTTGCCCGACACGGGGAAGAGCTTTATCCGTTTTTGCTCCCCCGCAGCATCTCGACTACACGCTCATAATCATCCACGCTGGCGTACTGAATGATTATCTTCCCCTTTCCCTGCCGGTCTTTGATCCAGACGCGCACACCCAAAATTCGCTCCATATCCATCTGAGCGGCACGAACATTCGGATCGATCCAGCGTGCGCCTCTAGCTTTGACCGACTCGGGCTGACCCGGGATGGGAGTATTGATCTGCATCACCCGCTCTTCGATTTCGTGCCAGCGTAAATGCTTGGTGACGATCTCTTCGGCGAGTTTCTCGATCTGTTGGTCGCTTTCGAGGGCGAGCAGGAGCCGCGCGTCGCTAAAAGTAAGCTGCTCGTCCCGCAGGTACGCCATAACCTTCTGCGGCAGCCGGAGCAGCCGCATGTAATTGGCAACCGTTTCGCGGGAGACGCCGATGCGCTCGGCAATCTGCACCTGCGTGAGCTGAAATTCCTGGCTGAGCACCTTGTAGGCCTGCGCCTGCTCGATGCAGGTCAGATCTTCACGGACCACATTTTCAAGCACCGTCATCTCGGCGGCCTGCTGCGGCGAAAGCCGGCGAATTAGCGCGGGAATCGTATCTTTGCCTGCCATTCTCGAGGCCCGCAACCGGCGTTCGCCGAGAACCAGAATGTAGCGTCCCGGCATCTCGTCCGGGCGAACAACTACCGGCTGCACGACGCCATGTTCTTTGATCGAGTCGCGCAGCTCGATGAGAGTCTGCTCGTCAAAAACTTGCCGCGTCTGGTAAGGGTTCTTCTCGACCGCATCCAGTGGGAGATTAGTGACGACATCTTGATTTTCCTCGGCCTGTGCGTGAATCGAAACTAAGGAACGTGCGGGAGCATTCTGATGTGCACCCTGCGCAGAGCCATGTGCAACTGCCGCTCCTTTTGCCTCCGCGGGAGCCAGCTCGGGACTCGAGACTCGGGACTCGGCACTGACGACTCGGGGCTCAGCACTCGGCTGAACCACGCGTGGTCCCGGCAACAATGATTCAAGTCCTCGCCCCAGGGCACGTCTTTTTTCGGGTTTCTCATCTTTTCTCTCAAGCACATCTGTCGCAGTCGTCATTCCCATTCGCTCCCGTCTTTTAAAGCTATTCTATTGCAGAAAACATATCCCAGAGATATAGCAATGTTCTCTTTGATGATCACTAACTAGCTGACGGCTGATAGCTGAGAGCTGACAGCTAAAGCTGAAACGTGCTTCCCAATCAGCTCCTTCGCCAGCCGAATGTAGCTTTCCGCGCCTTTCGACCGCGGATCGTACACTAGCGCCGGTTTGCCATGACTCGGCGCTTCAGCTAGGCGAATGTTCCGAGGCACGCTGGCAGCGCAAAGCTTTTCGGCAAAAAAATTCTTCAACTCCGCCATGACCTGTTGCGCCAAGTTGGTTCGCTCATCCAGCATGGTGAGAACCACGCCCTCAATTTCTAATCCCGGATTCAACGCGGCCCGAATTCGCTCGATGGTATCGAGCAGTTCGCTGATTCCTTCCAGAGCGAAGTATTCGGCCTGCATTGGAATAAGCACGGAGTCAGCGGCAACAAGAGCATTCAGCGTGAGCAAGTCGAGCGCTGGCGGGCAGTCCAGCAGAATGTAGTGGAAGCGGTCGCGGATGGGGGCAATGGCGTCGCGCAATCTGTATTCTCGGCGCTCAGCTTCCACCAGTTCGATGTTTGCCCCGATCAGGTTCTTGTGCGAGGGAATCAGCCAGAGCTGCTCCAGGTCCGTGCCGGACAGCGCCTCTTCGCTCGTAGCCGCGCCAAGTAGAAGATGGTAGGTCGAAAGGCGGTTCGGATCCTTCATCAACCCGAGCCCGCTGGAAGCATTCGACTGAGGGTCGCAGTCAATGAGTAAGGTGTTCACTTCGGCGGCCGCGAAGGATGCGGCCAGATTGATGGCAGTCGTAGTTTTCCCCACGCCGCCCTTTTGGTTGGCAACAGCGATGACGCGTCCCATGAATTGTCGAGGAAGCCAGAGCTGAGGGCAGAATAATGCCACGCAGGTTCGATTGCAATCGAGAATCGCTGTGGATGAGCAGAAATGTTGTGAAAAATGAGTCCAATGTTCCGATGGGAACAAAAATCAGTCCGGAACCTGAAATCGGCTACTCAAGCTGCCGATTGCTCTGCTGACACGAATTTCTCCATGTTCTCCGCAGATTTTCTTTGCGACCTCGGCAGTTTAAGATTCTTGCTTTGACTCTCCACACAACGCTGGCGGCGACACGATGTTCCCATGGGAACACTCCACAAGCGGTGAGAAATAAAAACGCAATGAGCAGGCACGTCGAGATTTCTCCTCGATCAATTGCTCACTGACTCATAGCGTTCCGACGGATCGGTTCCGAGGGTCGGCGTGGATGTTCCCATCGGAACAATCTTGCGAATCGGCGCGATGATATACCGCCGTCTAATCCACTCGGTTTAAGATTTTGTTCTTGCCGCCCTTGGCAACTCAGCTCAACATTTCCGGTGGCTGATGACACTAGGATTAGTCCTCTTCCCACTTGAGGTGGTCTACGAAAGAGAAACTGGCAATTGTGGCGATCACAAATGGCATCGAACGCCGAGCTTGTACCACCTATGTGCTCGCTTGGTTCTTCCCAATCAAGAGGACGCGAGACTCGGATTGGGGAATTGGAATCTCTAGTTCCCACTTCAGCGGCAGGGACAATCGCGCGGCATCCACCTGACGCGAACTCAGAAACAGCGCCAGACGGCCATTGGGGCTTAGAAGCCTTGCCGCTGCGGGCAGCACTTGTTCCATCTTGTCCACCGCCCGAACAGTAACTAGGTCGAACGTTCGGTCCCGAATCGTTTCGGCGCGGTCCGTTCTGACTTCAACGTTGGTCAGCCCCAACGTACGTGCCGCCTCCCGAAGGAACGCGGCTTTCTTGTGATTGGACTCGATGAGGGTCAGATTGACGTTCGGCTGCCACACTTTTATGGGAATACCTGGAAAGCCGGCCCCGGACCCAATGTCGGCAGC
>JASHOH010000023.1 GCA_030041215.1 Candidatus Sulfotelmatobacter sp.
GCTTTATGCGGTGAACCATGGCGTCCCGCTGGGGGCCGAGTGGCTGGCCGCAGCGAACCGCTCGCCGGAGGCATAGATCTGGAGGTTCTGCTTGGGTTTGAAAAGTCTCCCTGAGCGCCTGTATAAATCTCCAACGGAGCTTTTTGTGGGCGACGAGCAGCCAAATCCGGAAACGAGGCCTGCCGTTCACGGCAGGACCTTAATTCCTGCTGGGCTCCTGCTGGCCGCTCTGGCGCTGGTGGTTCTTTATACCAACCAGGGTGCTTTTCTCAGTCCCATCGCGCTGGTTGTGGTGGCAGCCATCGGTGTCGCGGCATTACTCTTGCAGCGCCGGTTGCGTCCATCGCTTTCAGCACAGACTTTCTCAGCCGGAGATCGTTCCGTTTCAGCTCGTGCTCCGCTATGGCTGAATGGGCTGGGAGTCGCTTTTGGGCTGGTAGCTTTATGCACAGATGTTCTTCATCTCGCAGCCTACACACTTTTCGCTGCCTTGGTGGCGGTGGTTTCATTTGCCGCCGGAGGCATCATTCTGATCCGCGCACTGCGAAAGAAGTCTGCTAGGGATTGAACTCCATCGCCATTGTCGTCACCACGGTCACTGGCTGGCCATTTACGCGATAAGGCTCGAAGCGCCACCAGCGCATCGCCTCCATGGCCGCCTGCGCCAACACTTCGGGTCCATTTCGGGCGTGCACGTCCAGAACTGAGCCGTCTCGCCCGATCACGACGTCCAGCACGATGACCGCCCGCAGATTCTTGGAACGCGCTGCCGCAGGATATTCGGGGTCAACGCGGTGCTTCACCAGTTTCTGCATCACATCGGCCGAAACCTGAAGCTGGGGATGGATGGGGGCCCGCGCCGCTTCATTTTCATTAATGCCCGCTTCCAGTTCCTTCCATCCGCGGTTCCAGTTCCACCACCAGGCCAGTGCCGCCAGGGCGAGCGTCAACAGAATAACCAACCAGGCCCAGCCTCCAGGGCGGCGCCAGCGCGGGGCGGTCCCGTTTTTCCCGTTCTCAGGAGGTTCACTCGAGTTCTCTGTTTGCCCGGTGGGTGCTGACGACGCGACGGTGCCAGTCCAGTTCCGGATGATAGCGCGCTGTTCTGGCGGCAGGCTGACAAATTCCATGCCTGAGAAGAGCTTCGTGCAGTGTTTCACCACGGCTCGTGTGTGCAGCAGCTCAGCGGCCATTGGCAGGAGAATCTCGACAGCAACCGCTTCGCCCGGCAGTAGCTCCCCCGCAAGCACTACACCCACACCGCCCTCACACAGGTTGACCGCACGGCCGGGAAGAATGTCGGGAATCCCTGAGCGCAGCACAATTGCATTGATCGGTACATGAAGTGCGCACCGCGCAGTTCGTCGCCGCGAGGGTTGGTCCCAACTTTGTGCTTGAGGCGCTGTCCCCATAAGTTTCCGAAAATTCGAAAAGTGATAGAACCACGCGGGCGCAGCGAACAAATCCCAAAAAGACTCTATGCCTGTGTGGTGCAGTTATCCTCTCCGCGTCAGCTCAATGACCTGGCCGCCCTTGGCGAGTAAGACGACGTCAGCCATTCCGATAAACAGGCCGTGCTCGACAATCCCCGGCATATCGCTCAGGCTTCGCGCCAGTGCCTCAGGATTTCGAATTTCTCCGAAGTGGCAATCGAGGATGTGGTTGTGCTCGTCGGTCAAAAATGGATTGCCGTTCGCATCGCACCTGAGCTCCACCTTTGCGCCTAGAGCCTGAATTTTTCTTTCGACCACTGGCTGGGCGAATTTGATTATTTCCACCGCCAGCGGAAATTTGCCGAGAACCGGGACCCGCTTGGTCGAATCAGCAATGATCACATATTGCTTTGTCGCCGAGGCGACAATTTTTTCGTGCAGCAGCGCCCCTCCACCGCCTTTGATCAAACGCAAATGTTCATCCACCTCATCTGTGCCGTCGACCGTGACGTCGATTTCAGGATGTTCCTCGAACGTGGTCAGCGGAATGCGCAGGCTGGCGGCCTGTTCTCGGGAGCGGTCGGAGCTGGGTATCGCTTGGATCCGCAAGCCTTTTCTGACCTCTTCGCCAAGCAATTGTATGAAGAACGCGGCGGTAGAGCCGGTTCCCAGACCTACGATCTGACCCTCCTTCACGAATTTCAAACTCGCCCGCGCAGCGGCTTCTTTTTCGTGTTCGTGCGCCATAGTAAGCTTTCAGCTCTCAGCTTTCAGCCCTCATCAAAATTCACGATGTTTGGTCTAAACGTCTACGGCTGATAGCTGAGAGCTGATGGCTGAAAGCACCTAGCCCAAACTCCTCTCCACATAAATCAGATATCCTGCCAGCGCCAGCCCGAACAGCACTGTCAGAATCGTCACCAGATCGACGATGAATCCCGCCGGCTCGAACTTCCCCTTATCCAGCAAAGCGCGTGTCTTTCGATAGCGGAAGAACCCGGCAACCATCATGACAACGCCCGCAATAATTGAAATCATACCCATCCATACCGAAAGGCCAGTAGTGCGTGTCTGGTGGCCCAGAAATGCTGCGAGTTGGCGCAAGGCAATGGCAAACCGGCCTATTGCGAATCCAAACACGACAATGGCCACACTGGTCCGCACCCATGCCAGAAAAGTGCGCTCGTTGGCTAAATGATCACGGGCTCGATTGGAATCTTCCAACATGTTCTCGGGAACGGGCCATTATTCCACAGCTTTGGCCGCCAGCGCGCCCACGATGGCAATATTCTTGATTAGATCCTGCGGTACTCCGTGGCGCTTTTGCAGATATTCGGGAGTATTGTAGGTGACCCGGACTTTGGCTTTTTCGTCCTCCCAGATAAGTGCTTTAAGTGGCAGATCGATCGCCAGCGTGGGCGCCGCCACCATCAAAGGCGTTCCGCCTTTGGGATTGCCAAAAATGATGACCTTTGTCGGCCGCATCTTCAGCCCGACTTTCGCGGCCTCGCCGCTGTGGTCGATCAAGGCAAACATCTGTATGCTGCGCTCTTTTAGCAGCGATTGGAAGCGCTGCACAGTTTCATCCACAGAATAGGGACTGGCGACGCTTTCGAGGCCGTTGTCTGGCATAAGCCCCCCTGTAACGCTGGCGTGGATTTTACAGAAGATCATTACAAAATCTTAAACCGCAAAGTTCGCAAAGAAGTGCTGCGAAGTAAGCAAAGAAAATAATCAAGGTGCCTCACTTTCGCGTTTTTTTTCGAAAAGGTGGGCCGAAATGCAGTTCAACCATCCACTATCATCTTCCCCAAAATCTCTTTCACAATCTTCGCTGCGACTGTAGCCGTCATCCCTGAAACGTCCTGCGTGGGGTTGTACTCGACAACATCCGCGCCAACGATCGTGCCATTGATCGCATGCAGATGCGCGATCGCCTCACGCACCGTCATTCCTCCCGGCTCGCGATGCGAAACTCCTGGGGCAAACGCGGGGTCGAGGACGTCCATATCGAAGGAAACGTAGACAGGCGCATTGATTCTAAGCCGAACATAGGCGGGAAGGGCAGACATCTCCACGACTTCAACGCCAAACTTCCGTGCCTGATCACGCTGATGGCCGTTCATGGTGCGAATTCCCACTTGCACCAGCCGCTGCGCCAGGCGCTCCTCCGTAATTCGCGCGAACGGACAGGCATGGGATACGCGGCTGCCCTCGAATGTGTCATACAAATCCGGATGGGCATCGAAATGAATGATAGTCAGATCGGAGTACCTGGGCGCAAATGCTTTCAGGATGGGATAGGTAATAGAGTGATCGCCGCCCAGGGATACCAGGCGCTCGCCTTTTTCAGCCAGCATGCCGACGGCACGTTCAATCTCTGCAAAATCCGCGAGCACTGTGTCCAGCGAGTTGCTCAAGCGCAAATTGCCCGCATCCGCGAAAGCTCTGGCAATTGCCAGGTCGACGCCCAACTCGGTCCATTGGTTGGAAGCTTCGCTGCCCAAGGCATGGCGAATCTTTTCTGGCGCGGCTGCCGGGCCGCGCAGATAAGACGAGTTCGCGTCAAACGGAATCCCGAGGAGAGTTGGCATTCTTTTGCTGCGGAATGAGCTGCGCTGATATTTTATTCCTCCCGGCTTTCCTGCGAGCATTTTGTCAGGCCATGGCCACTCCGCCATCACCCCAGAATCCTGCTCAGCGCCCCCGGCATCCGTTATGCTAGTAGCGAACGATATGTCTCCGTCGAAATCCAAATCTTCCAATGGAGCAACAGCGCTGGCTGAGCCTGCGCCGAACACCGCCAACCTCGAACGCGAGCGTGTTTTCAGCGCCTACCGCCAATGGGGATACCTGGAAGGCGATCTCGATCCTCTGGGCTTTCTAAAACCTCGCCCAACATCCGAACTTCACATCGATAGCCCGTACACAGCGGAAGCGCGCGCCATCTATTCATCGACCATCGGAGTTGAGATCAACCACATCTACGCTCCCGAGCGCCGCCGCTGGGTCTACCAGCAGATGGAATCGGAGGCACCCGAAGAAGATCAGCAGCGTATTCTCGACCTTCTCATCCGTGCGGACATTTTCGAGCAGGTGATGCAGCAGCGCTATCTCGGCAGCAAACGCTTCTCGCTGGAAGGCGTAACCGCGCTCATTCCACTGGTCGACGAAATTCTCGAAACAGGCTCGCGGCTCGGTGCGATCGAACTCGTAATGGGTATGAGCCATCGCGGACGCCTGAACATCATCGCCCACGTGGCGAAGCGGCCTACAGAAGAAATTTTCGCCGGCTTCGAAGACGTTGACCCACGCAGCGTGCTCGGCTCGGGCGACGTGAAGTACCACATGGGCGCGACCGGGGAGTACATCACAAAGAGCGGCAACAAAGTGCACATTCACCTGGTTTCCAATCCCAGTCATCTGGAAGCCGTCGATCCCGTCACCGTCGGCCGCACGCGGGCGAAGCAAGACCGCACGGGCGAAGGCGGACGGGAGAAATATCTGCCTCTGCTTGTTCACGGCGATGCCGCTTTCGCGGGACAAGGCATTCTTGCCGAAACCATGAACTATGCCGATTTGCCCAGCTACACCGTCGGTGGGACGATCCACGTGATCGTCAACAATCTGCTCGGCTTCACCACCAGCTACCTCGAGGAGCACTCCACGCGCTTTGCAGCTTGCATTGCGCGGCGGCAGTCGATTCCGATCTTCCATGTCAATGGCGAAGATCCCGACGCCGTTGTCCGCGTCGCCCGCCTCGCCACGGAATATCGCTACCGCTTCGGAACGGATGTGGTGATTGACTTGATCGGTTATCGCCGCCACGGCCACAGCGAAGTCGATGACCCAACAATCACCCAGCCGCTGCTCTATAAAAAAATCAAAGACCATCCGCCGCTGTGGGAAATTTATGCCGACGACATCGGGGCGACTGACGCGCAGCAGGCCGCGAAAATCAGAGCAGAATTCGAAGCAGCGCAGCAGAACGCCGGGAAGATCACGAAGAAGCCAACGTTGCGCGAGCTGCCGAAGTATTGGGACCAATATTATGGCGGCCGTCACAAGCCGGAGTTTGAGGTGGAAACCGGACTCTCGATCGAAGAGTTAACCGATCTCACAGCTCGGCTTACAACATATCCGAACGGATTTCACATTCATCCCAAGGTGAAGAAACTGCTCGAGCAGCGTGCCGAAATGGGGGCTGGAAAACGTCCGGTCGATTACGGCATGGCTGAGGCGCTGGCTTTCGCTAGCCTTGTGAAAGCCGGAATTCCGGTTCGGCTTTCCGGCCAGGATTCACGCCGCGGAACTTTTAATCAACGCCACTCCGTTCTCATTGACGTCGAAAACGAGAACGAATACGTCCCGCTGGAAAACATCGCTCCCGGCCAGGCCCGCTGCGGAATTCATAATTCAACTTTGTCTGAGCCGGGCGTTCTGGGATTTGAGTATGGCTACAGTCGCGACTATCCCGAAGCGCTGGTGTTGTGGGAGGCACAGTTCGGCGATTTTGTAAACGTCGGGCAGGCCATTATCGATCAGTTCATTTCCGCGGGCGAAGCCAAGTGGAATTTGCTATCTGGTCTAGTTCTGCTTCTGCCCCACGGCTATGAGGGGCAAGGGCCGGAGCACTCCAGCGCCCGTATCGAGCGCTTCATCCAGCTTGCGGCCAAGCACAATATTCAAATCGCACAGCCTTCGAACGCGGCACAGTATTTTCATCTGCTGCGCCGCCAGGCTTTGCGCCACTGGCGCAAGCCGCTGATCGTTTTTACGCCGAAGAGTATGTTGCGCCACCCGGATGCTTCATCTCCCATCGCTGACTTTACGCGAACAGCTTTCCTGAATGTAATCCCCGACAGCGAAATCGGCGAAGCCAGCCGCATTCTCGTTTGCAGCGGCAAAATCGGCCACGAACTTCGCGCTGAGCGCAAAAAGCGAAAAGAGACTGCGACGGCCATTGTCTTCGTCGAGCAACTTTATCCCTTCCCAGAGAAAGAATTGGCAGAGGAATTTGCCCGCCACGGCGAATCGGGCGACATTGTCTGGGTGCAGGAAGAACCGGCGAATATGGGCGCGCTCTTCAACATGCTGCCGCGCCTGGAACGCATCGCCGGCGGGCGGCATGTGCTGTCGGTGAAACGCAGTTCAAGTCCCAGCCCAGCCAGCGGCAGTGTCAAGGCGCATGAGGTCGAACAAAAAACGCTGCTTACATTGGCATTTACGACGAAGGGATAGCAGCGAATAAACCTGCCCTGTCATTCCGAACCGCCTCAGTGGTGCGGAATCTGCTTTTTTGCATCATTCAGGTCTCTCCGTAACTGCCTTCGCGCGCGCGCCCGGTAATGCCGTCTTCGCACCGCCGTGTTCTTCACCGGCCAGCAACGCGTCTAAATCCGAGTACGCATAGATTGTCGGTGCGTGGTTGGCCATCAGGCCTCCAGTATCGGCTGTAGGCCCGTAATTGCTGTGTATGTCGCGCCCCAGCATGCGAAGCATGGCCATCAACTGCCCGCGATGATGAGACGTATGTGCGACGCGCCGCACCATCACCCAGGCGCGCGAGCGTTGCACATCGAAGAACTTCACGGTTTCTTCCCACCAGTTTTCATTTTTGCTCTGGAGTGCTGCCAGTCGTTTGCCGCTGTCTTCCGCGTAACGCCTGATGAATTCCAAACGCGTCTCCGGTTTCGGCAGCGGAGGCGCGCCCACATCGATTCCCAGCATGTTGCGAAACCACAAGTCTTCGCTCACACACTGATGCACCATCTGCTCGTGCACGCTGCGGCCACGGCGGTCCGTTGCATGTGGACGCACCGGAAGATCCTCATCGTGGAACTCGCTCCACACGCTGAGCACTTTCAGCCGTTCGGTGGCATAGGTCTCAACCAGAAATGCATATCGCATAGCCGCAAATGTTACTCTTTTTTCCTAATCCAATTCATGCCCCGTACACCTCAAGTTCTTCACATCGCCATCGACACTGGCGGCACCTTCACCGACTGCGTCTGGATTGACCCAACGACCAGACATCTGCGTATGCTAAAAGTGTTCTCCACTCCGGCCGATCCGTCACAGGCAATAGTCGACGCTCTGGCAAAGATCAATCATTCGGGCGAATTGATCCTTCTTCATGGCACTACTGTCGGAACGAACACTCTACTTGAGCGCAAAGGGGCGCGCACGGCTTTAATCACCACCTCTGGATTCGAAGACGCCATCGAAATCGGGCGCCAGGCTCGGTCCAAACTCTACGATTTCTTTTTCGATCGCGTCGAACCTCTAGTTCCCCCCGATCTTCGCTTTGGCATCGAGGAACGCACGGCTGATGGGGAAATCCTCGTCGCGCCCACGCCAGAAAAACTGCAAATGCTCGCCGCGAAGATCAAAGCCGCGAAGCCGCAATCGATCGCCATCTGTCTGCTCTTCTCATTCGCGAATCCAAACAATGAGCTGGCCGTTGCCAGAGCAGCACGTTCGCTCGGCGTTCCGCTCTCAGTCTCTCACCAGATTCTTCCCGAATTCCGCGAGTACGAGCGCACTTCGACCGTCGCTATCAATGCCTATCTGCAACCGGTGATGCAGAGTTACCTGGAAAACCTGGAGCGCCGGACAACCGAAGCTAAGGCTTCGGGGAAAGAATTGCAGCCCGGGACGACCGTAGAGGCGCGGCTCTTTAGCGGGACAAAAACTGCTCTTAAGAAATCTGGGGTCTTAGCTCCCAGGGAAAAATCACAACCCCACATCTTCGTCATGCAGTCGAGCGGTGGAATTACATCTCTGTCCTCTGCTGCCCGCGAACCCGTTCGCACTGTCTTCTCCGGCCCTGCGGGCGGCGTGGTCGGCGCCACCGCCAGTGCTCGCGGAAGCGGATTCGATCGCATCATCGCCTTCGATATGGGCGGCACCTCGACCGATGTCTCTCTCGTCGAAGGAGCGATCACAACAGCCAGCCGCGCCGAAATTGCCGGACTGCCAATCGGCGTCCCAATACTCGACATCCACACCGTCGGCGCTGGAGGGGGTTCGCTCGCCCGCTTCGATGCCGCCGGCGTGTTGCGCGTCGGGCCTGAATCCGCCGGCGCCGATCCCGGCCCCATCTGCTACGGCCGCGGCACTCAGCCGACGGTTACCGACGCCAATCTCTTACTAGGCCGCCTGCAACCCGAGCGCTTTCTCGGCGGCGATTTCACGCTCGATCTGGAACGCACGCGCCGTCTCACGCGCGAGTGGCTGAAAAAACAGGGAAGTCCTTTATTAGTGGAAAAATTTGCTTCGGGAGTCATACGCGTCGTTAACGCCACCATGGAAAAAGCCATCCGCGTGGTTTCCATCGAGCGTGGCCGTGACCCCCGCGACTTCGCACTCGTCGCCTTCGGCGGAGCCGGCGGACTGCACGCCTGCGCACTCGCGGACGCTCTCAGCATTCCGCACGTGATCGTGCCCGCTTTTCCCGGTGCCCTTTCGGCTTGGGGAATCCTGGCGAGCGACATTGTCAAGGACTATTCCCGCACCGTTCTGTGGCGAGTTGCGGGAAGACTTCCGACTGCCAGTCTAGAACGCGAATTCTCGCTTTTGAAGAAAAGGGCCGCCGAAGATTTTCGCGCTGAGGCGTGGCGGGGACGCATTCAATATCAGGAGAGTGTCGATCTGCGATATCGCGGCCAGGGGTACGAATTAAATCTGCCGTTCGCAGCGAATCTGCTTCAGAGATTTGAAGGAGAGCATAAGCGTCGCTATGGCTACGCTCACTCCGGCCACGAAGTTGAAATCGTCACGCTTCGCCTGCGCGCCAGCGTGAAAACCACAACCCATGTGGGAATAAGCGGAGCCGGCCGCGCAAGCGCAAGAGCGAAGATAGACGAGCCGCCATCGGAGAAAAGACCGGTTCTATTCGGAGACAAGAAATTATCGACCAATATCTACTCGCGTGACGCACTACTTCCCAGGAAGAGATACGCTGGTCCTGCCATCGTCACCGAATACAGCGCGACCACGGTGATTCCGCCCGGCTGGAGGTTCTACATCGATAGAGCCGCCAATCTGATCAGCTTGCGACGGTGAGTGCTCGCATCAGAGGTGTGGATGCTTTCGTAGAAGCTGAGGGAACAAGCCAGTTTTTCGCCGAAGTTAGATCAGAATTCCCATTCTCTTTCCGACTCTGCCAAGCACCTCCAGGGCTTTTTCCAACTCGTCTTTCGTGTGCGTGGCGGTCATGATGGTGCGGATGCGGGCCTTGCCCTCTGGCACGGTCGGATAGGTAATGCCGGTACCGAAAACGCCCTCGTTGAACAGTTCGCGTGAAAAGTCCATGGTGAGTTTACCGTCGCCGATAATGATCGGCGTAATTGGGGTTTCGCTGGCCGGCGTTGTTTTTCCGCCAATGTCGAAGCCCAATAAGCCGAGTTCTTTTTTCCAGAGGCGCGTGTTCTCCCAGAGTTTTTCCATGCGCTCAGGTTCGTTTTCGAGGACGTCGAATGCGGCAATGCAAGTGGCTGCGACTGACGGCGGATGTGAAGTCGAAAATAAAAACGGGCGCGCACGATGATAGAGGAAGTCGATGAGATCGCGCGTGCCGCAGACGTAGCCGCCGAGGGCGCCGATAGCTTTTGAGAGCGTTCCAACCTGAATATCGACACGGCCATGCATTTTGAAGTGATCGATGGTGCCACGTCCGTTGCGGCCGAGCACACCGGAGGCGTGAGCGTCGTCGACCATCATGATGGCGCCGTATTTTTCCGCGAGATCGCAGAGCGCGGGCAGAGGCCCGATGTCGCCATCCATGGAGAAGACGCCATCGGTGATCAGCAGCTTCTTGCCGGGCTCGTTTTTCACGCTGGCGAGTTGCTCTTCGGCGTGGGCGATGTCCTTGTGGCGGTAAACCAGGATTTTGGCTTTTGAAAGGCGCGCGCCGTCAATAATCGAGGCGTGGTTCAGCGCGTCAGAAATAATGAAGTCGTCTTTGCCGAGGACGGCCGAAACCGTGCCTGCATTCGCCGCGAATCCGGACTGAAAGACGACGCACGCTTCGACATTTTTGAACCGGGCAATTTTTTCTTCCAGCTCCATGTGGATTTTCATGGTGCCGGCGATGGTGCGCACAGCGCCCGATCCCACCCCGTATTTGCGCGTGGCTTCGATCGCGGCCTCGCGGAGTAGGGGATGCGTGGTCAGTCCCAGATAATTGTTCGAGGCGAGATTGATGACCTTCTTGCCGTCGAAGGTGCAGAGGGGCGCCTGCTCGTCTTCGAGTACGCGCAGCTTGAAGTGCGTGCCTTTGGCCTTGAGTTCATTGATCTGATCGGTCAGGTACGAGAGCGGGTTGATACGCGTTGCAGTGGTCATGGAAACCTCGGAGACTTTTTGCCGCGGATCGCGCGGGTGCTATGGGAACTTATGAGTGTAATACGGAGGCAGGGTGGGAGTTTATGCGGGATAGAGTCTGATGCCGAGTACATGGCGGTAGCGATTGAAATAACGGTCCGTTGTGAAGATGGGCCAATGACGGCGAGAAGCAGCGGCACAAAGAAGAAAATCAATGGACGAACCTGCGATCCCATGTTTGCGGCAGAGGTTGCTCATGTGCGCGCCTTCCTCGTAGTCCTCACTGGCCAATGCTGTGTCGGGGAAAGAACGCAAAACATCTCTCAATTTCAGATACTGCGATTCTTCCCGAATTCCAGACAGCATCTCCTGACGCACTGGCCCAATGATTCGCGCCTGGCCTTTCTGGATCAGATCATCCAACGAGTGAGTGAAGGCAGTTTCCGCCGGGTTGAGGTTGCGGGTGCGGCGGCGCAGCGCCAGCGACCACACCGAAGTGTCGACCAGCACGCTCATCTAGGGCGTTTCCGGCTGCGCTCTGCCTTGTAGTCGTACGAGGGATCGTAGTCAATTGTGCCGAACAATTCGACGATGCCGAGCTGTTTGCGGCGGCGCACATACTCCGCCAAGGCGGCGTTGACCGCTTCTTTCTTGGACTTGTGCTTGCCTATCTTTTGCGCCTGTAGTATCAGCCGGTCATCGAGTCCGAGATTGGTTGCCATGTGTAAAGTATTACACAGTAGAGTGTGTAATTCAACCACAACAAGGCGCTCACCGCACTCCGTTCGGATACACGAGAATCTTGCTCGCCTCACCCGTCTTCAGCCGCTCCATGGCTTTGCCGAAATCTTTCATTGGGATGCGGTCGGTGATTACCGGATGCAGGTCGAGTTTGCCCGCTTTCAGCAACGCCGTCATCTGATACCAGGTCTGGTACATGCGGCGTCCGTTAATGCCCTGAATGGTGATTCCTTTAAAAATAATGTCTTCGGAGAAATTTACCGGGATGGGTTTTGAAGTGAGGCCAAGAAGGGAAATTCTGCCGCCGCGGCGAATGATGTCGAAGGCTGTTCGAATCGAATTGGGGTGGCCTGCCATTTCCAGCACGACGTCAACTCCCAGCCCGCCGGTCTTCTCAAGCACAATGTCCTTCACATTTTCTTTTGACGGATCGAGCACGTAGTCGGCCTTCATTTCACGCGCGATCTTGCGGCGGTGCTCGTTGATTTCGATGGCGAATACCGTGGTCGCGCCACAGGCTCGCGCCACTGCAATGGAAAATAACCCAATGGGTCCAGCGCCCGTGATGGCCACGGTTTTCGCGGCAATTTCACCGGCCAGCACGGTATGAACGGCATTGCCTAGGGGGTCGAGAATCGATGCGTACTCCTGCGGAATGGCCGGATCGAGCTTCCAGATATTCGACTCGGGAATGACAACGTATTCGGCAAAAGCGCCATTGGCATCAACGCCGATGATCTTCACGTTCTGGCAGATGTGCGCTTCGCCGGTGCGGCATTGCAGGCACTTGCCGCAGGCGACATGCATTTCGGCGGAAACAAAATCGCCTTCTTTGACGCTTGTGACCTCGTCCCCAAACGCGACAACCTCGCCGCAAAATTCGTGGCCGGGAATCAGCGGAGGGTGAATGCGCCTCTGTGCCCAGCGGTCCCAGTTGTAGATGTGCAGGTCGGTGCCGCAGATCGACGCAACCTTGACTTTGACGAGAACGTCGGTGCGTCCAAACGCGGGAATTTTCACTTCACATATTTCTGCCCCAGGCGCAGCCTCGGGCTTTACGACAGCGGACATTGTGGATGGCATGACGGCGACCTTATAAGAACAAACTATTCACAAAACGTACGATTTTAGCACTGCGACACAGGGTTAGAAGGAGCCGGGTGCAGCGGCGCTTGGATCCTGGAGGTTGGGCACTCCGGAGTTACACGTTCATTCTGACTGTCCGCGGCATTTTCTCGATGGCCGGCTTTCTGCCGATTAGCCCAGCACAGTTCGGGCCGCGACGAGCCATATCCTCGCCGCTCCAACTCTGCCGACACGCCGCGGTAATGGTAGAACTCTCGGAGCGCGGCTGTGATTTTAAAGCACATACTTCCAACCCTAATTAATTGATGCCGTAGTTGAGGGCTTTGGTTCGGTTCCTATCCGCTGACGTTCTAAGTCGTTGTTCGCCATGCACTTTTAGGGAGGCCTCACTTTTCAGCGGATAGTCCCTTATTCGATTTCGGCGGCGCTTTTTTGAATTCCTCCGACTTCCCTCGGGGAATGCTCAACGTCTTCCATTCGCTCGACCTTAGATGCTTGGCAAGAAAAACAATCTGGCCGGTATGTTGCGCGTAGTGTGCAATCTGGCGATTGATCGCTTGCAGCACAGTGTGCGGCTCGCCGCGGACCGTAACCGTGCGCATCACGTCTCCTGGTTTGAGCGATTCGATCGTGCCCAACACGATATTCCAGCCATCCTCCCAGCATTTCATCACGTCGGCACGGGTGGTTTCCGAACTGATTTCAAATTCGCGGTCGCGAAAGCGATCGGGTTTTTCGCCGTCGGTGGTTAAGAAATCGGTGAACCGGGAGCGCATGTTGCCCGCGAGATGTTTCACCAGAATCGCGACCGAATTTGCCTCAGGATCGATGGTGACAAAGAAATCTTCGTGGCGAAGCTGCGCCATGGCCGCTTCACCCATGCGTTTGTGACCGCGCATCTGGCGGCGGGCTTCTTCAAGGTAGTGAGCAGCAAGATCAGTCATAGTTAGGTCCTTCGCTCCGCTCAGGATTTCGGCGCACAGCTCAGTTTTTAGCCTGCCCTGAGCAACCTCACGGCAGTGAGAGCGCCGAACGAGCCCACAAAGCGCCTCAACTACGCCACCGGATTCTGTGGCGGAACCAGCGGGTAGGGCGCGGCGGCCATCACCGGCTTCATCTCCAACTCCACTTCAATGCCGCCGACCCAGTCGGCGAACAAGTTATAAAGCAGCGCCCCGATCAACCCCATTATGAAACCGAAGATGGCATAGAGAATGGGCATGAGAAGGGCGAAACCAACCCCGAAGATGCCGGCGATCGGACTATTCTTCCCCAGCGCCGATCCCATCAGACCAATCAGAAGAAAAATTGGCACCAGAATCAATCCCAGACAGCCATAGAGCAAGCCCGTAATTTTTCCCACTGATAACACGTCCACTGACTTGAGAATGTGCACGAAATCGCTCCTTTCAGCATTCCCGGTGTCGCCTGCCTGATGCCCGCTTAAAGGTGTACTCCGCGGCCGTGGATTAATCAATAGTCGCCGAGGTAGCGCCCCACAACGGGGAACAAAAGGAACCTGAATGTATGAGAGGACTCCGGCCAATATCAGCTTGTTCAGGCTTGTCGGCCCACGATTAGACTCGCTGCACTCCGCCCAGTTTCTGCAATGCCTTCACAATCTGCTCGGAGGCAGCGGCAATCTGATCGTCGCGCAACGTTCCTTCATCCGACTGGAGCTTTATGCGCAACAGAATGGAATACTTGCCCGCACCGATCGAGCCGCCGCGGAAAATCTCGACTGGCACAAAGGAACGCAGAACTTGCAGCCGCAGTTCGCTGACGGCCCGCTGCATTGCGCCAAACTCCACGTCATCGCTGAATACGAAAGAGAAATCGCGCTCCACCGCGGGATACTTTGCCGGCGCTTCAACTTCTACTCGCCGCGGGCCCAACTTGTGCAGCACATCCAAATCGAATTCCGCCAGAAAAATATCCTGCCGCAGCTTACGGTCCGACTTGACGCTTTCTGCAATCTGACCGAACTCAGCCACCACCGCGCCGTTCGCCAATATCCGGGCCGAGCGTCCGGGATGAAAATATTCTCCCGTCTGCCGGTCAAGGTTCAGGTTGCCGCATTCAAACACGGCCAGCAGATTTTCCACGTCTCCCTTGAATAAACGGAATGCCTCTGCCGCGGCGGCATTGTCGCCTTTGCTCACGTCAAGCGCCGCATCCGCTGGCAGCGACTTCATCAGAGCCGATATGGTCGTGCCCAGGCAGGCACGCTCCGGTTCGATGCGCTCGCCATCGCGCAATTCGTATACTTTCCCCATCTCGAATAGCCGCACGTCTTCGACATCGCGGTTGAGATTCCACGCCAGCATGTCGAGCATCCCCGGCGCCATCGAGCTGCGCATCACTCGAGCTTCTTCACTCAGAGGATTTTCCAGCTCCAGCACCGAGGCGGAAGAAAATCTCTCTGCGTCGGAGTTTGAAATGAATGTCAGTGACACGGCCTCGTTATATCCCAGCGCCCGAGCACGCTCGCGGAAAGCCTTGTCCATGGCCGCATTTGGCAGCTCCACGACCGCTCCGCGAAATGCCGGCAAAGTATTTGCGAACTTGTCGTAGCCGTGTAGGCGCGCGATTTCTTCAATCAGATCGATCTCGCGCTCCACGTCCAGGCGCCAGCTCGGAACCTGCACACGAAATTCGGCGTCTTCCTCGCCTTCAGGGATGAGGTTGAACCCGAGTTTTTTGAGAATGTGGAAGATGTGGCCACCAGTCAGATGATCGCCCAGAATGCGGTGCACTTCGGAGACGCGCAAAATTACCGGCGCCTGATCGAGCCTTCTTGAAACTACATCGACGGCATCGCCGATGAGTTCGCCGCCGGACTCGAGAATCAACCTGGCGACCAGATCGCACGACAGTACAGTCGATTCGAAATCTGCTCCGCGCTCGAAACGGTGGGAAGCGTCGGTATGAATTTCATGCCGCCGCGCGGTTTTGCGGACCGTCAGCGGGTCCCACCAAGCCGACTCGATCAGAATATTTTTTGTCTTGTCGGTGATCATGGTGTCATACCCGCCCATGACCCCGGCCAGCCCTACTGGACGCTTGGCGTCGGCTACCACGAGATCTTCCGGCGAAAGCGTCCGTTCGACGCCATCGAGCGTCTTCAGCTTCTCGCCTACTTTCGCTTTCCTGATGATTAGGAGGCCGCCTTCCAGCAAATCCATGTCGAAGACGTGCGTAGGCTTGCCCATCTCCCACAGAATGTAGTTGGTCGCGTCCACCGCATTGCTGATGAGCCGCTGATCAATCAGTTGCAAGCGGTGCGCGATTTTTCCCGGAGATGGCTTGATTTTGACGTTCTTGATGACTCGCGCCGAAAATCGCGGGCAAAGCTGCGGCTCCTCCACGGTGATCGGAAACACTGGGCTTTCCGTGGAAGAGCGGCGCTTCAGCGCTGCGTCACTCTTCTTAGATTTCGACGGGGCTTCAGCTCCGGGATCACTGGCGCCTGAAGCCTGAAGCCCGAAGCTCGAAAGCGGCTTCAGCCCCACGTCATAAATCGCCGCAGCCTCGCGTGCCACACCATAGTGATTCATCGCGTCGGGGCGATTCGTGCCAATCTCCATCTCAAAGACGGTGTCTGCGCCCGAACCGCTGATGCCTTCGACTGCAATACCGGCTGCGGTCAAATCGTCAGCAAGCCGCCGGTCATCGACGGTGAGATCAACGAAGTCGCGAATCCAATTTGCAGAAAGTTTCATGAAGTCAGCTACTAGCCTCTAGCTGCTAGCTAAAACCATTTCGCGCAAAGCTAGGAGCTAGCAGCTAGAAGCTAGAACGTTCCTACGCCCACTGCTCCAAAAATCTCACATCGCCGTGAAAGAACAACTGCAAATCATCGACGCCATACTTCAGCATCGCGATGCGGTCTGCGCCCATGCCGAATGCGAATCCCGAAACTTTTTTCGGATCGTAGCCGTTGTCTTTCACGAACTCGAAGACATTGGGATCGACCATGCCGCAGCCGAGAGCCTCTATCCATCCCGTCTGTTTGCAGGGACGGCAAGGATCACTTCCCCGCCTCCCGCTTCCACCGCAGATAAAGCAGGAAATGTACAATTCCGCGCTCGGCTCGGTGAACGGGAAAAATGACGGCCGAAAGCTCGTCTTCACGTTCGAGCCGAAGAATTCTTTCATCGCGTGATCGAGTGTGCCCTTCAGGTCGCCGAATGTGATATTCGTGTCGACCGCCAGTCCTTCGATCTGATGAAACATCGGCGAATGGCTGGCATCGGGAGGGTCATTGCGGTGCACAACCCCGGGGATGACGATGCGAATCGGCGGGCACAACTTTTCCATCGTGCGAATCTGGACCGGAGACGTATGCGTGCGCAGCAGCAATCGCTCGCGCTGCGGCTTCGAGTCCTGGCCGGCGATGAACAACGTGTCCTGCGTATCGCGCGCGGGATGATTCGGCGGAAAATTCAGTGCCTCGAAATTGTAGTAATCGGTTTCGACGACTGGCCCTTCGGCAATGGAATATCCCATCCGTTGAAAGACCGCGCACATCTCGCGCGAGGCGCGTAGCACGGGATGCTCTGCACCGATGGGGCGGCGAGTGCCGGGCATGGAGATGTCGACGCGGCCGGCGGAGTCTTTGGCAAGATCACCAACAGTAACGCGGGCATTCTCGACCAATTCCTGAATGCGCGCCTTCAGTTCGTTCATACGAATCCCCGCGTCACGCTTCGCCTCTCTCGGTGCGCCCTTCAGCCACAGATCATTAATTTGCGTCAGGATGCCGCTCTTGCGCGCCATCCAGCGATCGCGAAATGCTTTCAGTTCGGCGTCATTGGGGACGGCCGACGCTTCTTCCGAGCATGCACGGAGGCATTCGGCCGCGGCATGTTCCAGGGCGGCTGGCGAGTAATCCGTGAGTTTGGGAACGGTATAAGGCATCTTCCGACGAGAACAAAAAGGCTTGTCATTCCGAACCGCTTCAGCGGTGAGGAATCTGCTGTTCTTGCATCACAAGCAGAAAGGCAGATTCCTCGCTTCGCTCGGAATCACAGATTATAAAGGGATGCGGACAATTGGCACGGCGGAGGCCTGCCCTTCCCGTTTATTCGAAAGCAAAAGGTAATGCGCTGAATGCCGATTGCTGAAAGCTGATGGCTAAGAGCTGACAGCTACGCAAGGGCCGCCTTGGCCTGCTGCGCCAGGTTCGCAAAAGCAGCCGCATCGCGAACCGCCAGGTCCGCCAGAATTTTGCGGTCCAGTTCCAGGCCCGCCTTTTTCAGCCCGTGGATGAACTGGTTGTAGCTCATACCGTTCAGCTTGGCGGCAGCGCCGATGCGGACGATCCAGAGCGAGCGGAACTGCCGCTTGCGCTGCTTGCGTCCGGAGTAGGCGAACTTCAGTCCGCGCTCGACCGCCTCTTTCGCCGAGCGGTAGAGTTTCGATTTTGTCAGAAAATATCCGCTCGCGCGGTCTAATATCTTTTTGCGTTTGGCGCGGCGTTTGGTTCCGCGTTTTACTCGTGGCATGGTTTTCTCCTTTTTGTTTCCATGTACTGGCGGCCGGAGGCAGGATGTGCGGTGAGCACGGCCTCTTCACACGCCTGAGCGATTGCTGGTTGCTGATTGAAAACCGAGGCGAGAAATGCTCTCAATCAACAATCAGCAATAAAAATGAACAATGCTCTCACTGATACGGAATCATGCGCTTTACTTTTGCGAGATCGCCGTCGCTCACCAGCGTCGCCTTGCCGAGATGGCGTTTTCGCTTCTTGGCTTTCGACGACAATATGTGACGCAGGCCAGAATGGCGCCGCTCCACTTTGCCAGTGGCAGTTTTCTTGAAGCGCTTCGATGCCCCCTTGTGCGTTTTCAATTTCGGCATAAGTCCTCTGCTAGCTGCCAGTCACTGGCTGCCAGCTTCAAAGTTTGGATTGCTTTGGAATTGCGGCGCGGAAGCGCGCACGTCCTCGGCTAATATTGAAATAGAATCTGACTTCCCTACGAAGCCTGCGAATTCCGAGTCGGAACTTCCACCGGCGCTGGAGCCGCCGCAGCCTTTTCTTGAGCCCGTTTCTCCTGCTCCTGTTTCTCGCGCATCTCCTGCTTGGCTTTCTGCCGGGCTTCCCGCTCTTTCTCTTTTTCGCGCTCGCTGGCCGATTTCTTCGGCGCTAGAATCGCGTGCAGCGTGTTGCCCTCCTGCCGTGGCCGGAATTCCACGATGCTTTGCGGCTCGACGTCTTTTATCAGCCGCTCTAAAATTTGCCGGCCCAGTCCGGTGCGCGTCATCTCGCGCCCGCGGAAGAAAATGGTCACCTTTACCTTGTCTCCCTCATCGAGGAAGCGCAGCACGTGATTTTTCTTCGTCTCGTAATCGTGGTCGTCCACATTAATGCGGAACTTGACCTCTTTTACGGTAATTGTCTTCTGATGCTTCTTGGCCTCGCGCTCCTTTTTCTCCTGCTGGTAGAGATACTTCCCGTAATCCATGATCTTACACACGGGAGGCTGCGCGGCAGGTGAAATCTCGACCAGATCCAGGTTCTTGCTGCGGGCCAACTTGAGCGCTTCGTAGGGCGGCATGATGCCAATCTGCCCCTGCTCATCATCAATCACGCGAACTTCGCGGGCACGAATGCGTTCATTGGTACGGATAAAACGTCTTTCGATACGGTCCTCCGCGCATTTAAGCGCACTGAGAATACTGGATTATAACATGCAGGGTGCGCTCTTCTTCCCCTCCTACTTCGTGACCACTCCGCACGCGATCCGGTCGCCTGAATTTCCTGAAGGATCGGTTTTATAGTCGTCGGCCTTGGCGTGAATGATGATTGCCGTCCCGCCATTGCTGAACAGCGAGTGCGAGCCTTCGCCAAGGCTCACGTCGGGATCCTCCACCGTTGCGTCAGCCTTGCCGTTCGCGCCCACCGTGAAATTACGCATGTCGCCGGCGTGGTGGCCTTCGGGATTGTCGAATCCATGTTTCTTGTTCTCGGGATTGAAGTGCGGTCCGGCAGACTTGAAATCGGGCGGTTCGCACTTCGGATTCTGATGAAAGTGGATGGCGTGCTCACCCGGCGGCAGATCGTGCAGCGCGAGCTTGAGGCTGACCCCCGATCCTTTCTCCATAATCACGACGGAGCCCACATCTTTGCCTTGTGAGTCCTTGAGGTCAACTTTGACTTTGGCGGCGCTGGGCAGCACGATCGTGAGAATAAACGCGACGAGAGAGGCGAGCAGGCATGCATGGTTTTTCATGCCGTGCATTATAGACCCGAAACGCCGCCCTTATGTAATGCATAAATTCCTCTGTTGTTCCGCGAGCTAACAACCATCGAATTGAAGATAGAACGCTGCAAATCTCCTTCGTGCACCTTCGTGTCCTTGGTGGTTGACTAAGTCATACCACCCACCAACGGGCCATGCTCTCTCATATGCTGCTGGAGTATACTGCGAACAACTGCAAAAACTTTCGGGGAAAGTGGCACTCATGGCGTTGAATGCGGTGGAGCAGGTGACCGAACAGGTTCCGGCAGACAATTTTCAGGAGCTGGAAGAAAAGATTTATCGCACCATTGATCTGTACAAAGCTGCGCGGGCGGCGCAGGCTGCGGCCGAGCGCGATGCGCAGCGGCTGCGTGAACAACTGGAGGAGCGCGAGGAGCAACTGGTTGCCTTGCGCCGCGAGGCGCTGCAGTTGCGTAAGGAGCGCGAAGAGATTCGCGGCAGGGTGGAAAAAATGCTGGCGCAAATTGAATCGATCGCCGAGGAGCGCGCGAGCTAGGAAAACGGGCTTCGATGTTCGGAATTCCGCGCGGTCCGGTACAAGCGACCAACGTTTCGAACGGCCCGGCATCCAAGCCAGGTAGGGTTTGCGAGAAGGTTTATGGCCACAGCAGTCAAAGATGCGACGGTAAAAGATGCACAGAACTCCAGCGTACGCGTGGAGATTTTCGACCAAGCTTACAACCTTCGAGGTTCAGATCCAAAATACATCCTGCAACTGGCGGAATACGTCGACGCCAAAATGCGGGCCGTCGCTCAGGCAACCAACACAATCGACACCGTTCGTCTTGCCGTTCTTGCTGCCCTGAACATTGCCGACGAGTTTCATCTCCTCAAGCGCAAGCAGGAAGCCGGCGCTATCGACTACCAGAAGCGCGCCCACCAGCTCGCCAATGCGCTCGACGAAGTTCTCGACGAGCAACGCAAGGCAGGGTAGAACTCGTCAACTCGTCTCATAAATAGTTTTGAAAGGGCGCGGCTTCGATCCGCGCCGTCAATAGCCGGTAAAGGAAGCCCGGCTTTAGCCGCTGACTCGCGCCATCCGCTTATCCGAGCGGATATATAATGATGGAGAATGAGGGTTGGTATTTTCTCTGTCTTCTCGTCCCTTCGCGTGGCCACGGCTTTGTTGAGCCTGGCACTCTGCCTGTGCAGCTTCGCGCAATCTCCGGCGCAATCGCCGGCTCCAACTCCGCAGGCGCAAGCTGCGGATCAACCTCCTACCAACGACACCACATCGGGCGAAAACAGCGACGTCCCCCGCATCCGCGTTGGCATTAACGAAGTCAACGTTGTTTTCACGGTTACGGACAAGCATGGAAAACTCATAACCGACCTCAAGCAGAGCGATTTCCGGTTCGTCGACGACAACAAGCCTGCTGCCGAAATCCGCAGCTTCCATGCTGAAACCAACCTGCCGTTGCAGGTCGGCCTGCTGATCGACGCCAGCAATTCTGTGCGCGACCGTTTCAGGTTCGAGCAGGAAGCGGCGATCGAATTTCTCAATCAGACCGTGCGCCGTGGATACGATCGAGCGATGGTGGTTGGCTTCGACGTCACTCCTGAAGTCACACAGGATTTCACGGATAACGCCGAGCTTCTCGATCGCGGCATCCGCATGTTGCGTCCCGGCGGCGGCACGGCGCTTTATGACGCGCTTTACTATGCCTGCCGTGACAAGCTGCTCAAGAGTCCACAGACTGCTCCGGTTCGCCGTGCCATCATACTGCTGAGCGATGGTGAAGATAATCAGAGCCACGTCACGCGCGAGGAATCCATCGAAATGGCCCAGCGCGCCGAGACTATTGTCTATACCATCAGCACTAATGTCAGCGGCACCAAGGGAGCTGGCGACAAAGTGCTGGAGCGCATCGCCGATGCTACCGGTGGCCGCGCCTTCTTCCCCTTCCAGATTCGCGATGTGGCTGACGACTTTGCCGAAATCCAGCAGGAACTGCGCAGCCAGTACGATGTTTCCTACAAACCCGCCGACTTCAAAGCCGACGGCCACTTCCGAACCATCGAAATCATTGCCAGCGACCGCAAGAATTTCCGCGTCAGATCACGCCGCGGTTATTACGCGCCCGTGCAGTAGACGGCCATTTTTCTCTTCACCTTATCGTGGCCGGCTTTTTGTCTTTCGGCGGATACCCCTCCCCCTTTTTCGGCCGCTGGCGCTCCCTCAGGCAGGCTCCGATCGGATGTTCCCCCAGTACAGCATTGCGGAACTTTCCTACTGCAACGGCACTGTCGGCCAACGTAAGGTCCCTCTCGCGGCTGTCGCCGCGTTCCGGATGACATCGGATATAGAGCACGACATCAGATCTAAAGGCCTTTCGCTGCGCGTGAGGTCCCTCGCTATGCTCAGGATGTCGGCGCGTGGCTCGGACGCCGCGCAAACGCCTCAAGCTTGCTCAGGATGACAAGTAACCTGCACCACTACCCCCGGCGTGCCCGGATTCTTGCAACGCTACTAACCTAGCGGTTCGTAGAGATGCCCTTCAATTCGGTCGGCGATTTTTGGCAGGTCTTTGCGGGCGTATTGCAGGAAATGGGTTGTTGCCCGATGGGCCTCTAAAGCAGCGTCATCTTTGTACTGCTCGTAGATGAAAAAGCGGCGCCGGTCGGTTTTGTGCCGGTGCACCTGATACATCAGGCAACCGGGCTCCTTGCGGGATTCTTCCGTCAACTTCGCAAAAATTGTAGGAACATCGCCATCGCGACCTGCCTTCGCAACCCAGGTTACTGCCAAGACCACCATCGCACACTCCTCCGTGCCGGTTGATTTCAACAACGGGGACTCAATTCTAGACCTTCTGGGCCGATGCTGTCTCCATTTCCTTTGCGAAGCCATCTATCACAATGATCTGGTCCCGGTCGGGGCCAGTGGAAACCATGCCTACCTTGGCGCCCGACTCTTTCTCAATAAAATTGAGATAGTCTCGCGCCGCTGGCGGCAGCTGGGCGAACCGGGTCATGCCCACAGTTGAAGTTCGCCAGCCCGGCAGCTTCTGATAAACGCACTCGATCTTTTCGTAGCCGCTGGCCTGCGCGGGAATCTCCTCGGTCTTCTTGCCGTTTACGACGTAACTCACGCAGACGGGAATCTCCGCCAGTTCATCGAGCACGTCGAGTTTGGTGACGACGAGCCAATTGATGCCATTGATCATGCGCGCGTAACGCAGCAGAGGCAGGTCAACCCAGCCGGTTCGCCGCGGACGCCCCGTGACGGCTCCATACTCATTGCCGCGCTGACGAAGCAATTGGCCTGCCTCGCCTTTCTCTTCGGTTGGGAACGGACCTTCGCCCACGCGCGTGCAGTAGGCTTTGGTGAGGCCGATCACAGTTTGAATGGCATTGGGAGCTGCGCCCGTGCCCGTCACCGCCCCGCCGGAAGTAGCGCTGGAAGAAGTCACGAATGGATACGTGCCGTGGTCGATGTCGAGCATCGTTCCCTGCGCGCCCTCGAACAAGATCGATTCGCCCGCGTCCAGCGCCTGATTCAGCAGGACTGCCGTGTCGCACACAAAGGGAGCAATCTTCTCGGCTGCCGCCGCGTACTCGGAATACATTTTGTCGGCGTCGAGCGGTTCGGAATTGAACAGCGCATGCGCGATCATGTTTTTTTCGCGCACAGCATTCTCGGTGTGCTTTTTCAGCAGCTCGAGATCGAGCAGATCAGCAACGCGCAGCCCGCGGCGTCCCATTTTGTCCTCGTAAGCTGGGCCGATACCACGCGACGTGGTGCCGATCTTCACGCGGCCGGGCGCATTTTCGGCTGCCAACTCGATCATGCGGTGATAGGGCAAAATCACCTGTGCGCGATTTGAGACAAACAGATTGCCATCGACGCGCAGGCCTGCCTCGCGCAGGGCGGCGACTTCTTTCAGAAAGGCCATAGGGTCGAGCACGACGCCATTGCCGACCACGCTGCGGCAGCCGGGACGCAGCACTCCGCAGGGCACCAGTTGCAGAATGAATTTCTTGCTGTTGATGATTACGGTGTGGCCGGCGTTGTGGCCGCCGGCGTAGCGCGCGACGACGGAGAAGTTCTCCGATAGTACGTCGACAATTTTGCCCTTGCCCTCGTCACCCCACTGGGCGCCAACAATGACCGCAGTTTTGCCTTTTTTCAATTCCGACTCCGTCAGGGAGTTTGGCGCATGGCTGCGCCGACCCGGGGTCGCACACTCCTTGCCCCGCGACAATAGTAAGGCTTATAGGGATGAAGCGGAGAAGATGTGTACAAAATATCTTATCGTGACGCAGAAGGGATGGCAACGAGCGGCGAGCAGGCAAAATCTTCGTGGAGCCCGATTTCGCAAGGTCCGCAAGCGCCGCTTTTTGCGGCTTTGTCGTTAGCCCTCTGTTATCTGGGGCACACTTTCCAATCCGATACTGATCTAATGGTGCCAGCACCTCCAGCCCCTACCCGATTCCGACCGCCACTGCCATAATGTAAAAATGGTTGTTACTTTCTTCAATGAGAATTGGCTTCCGAAGTCTGTCCTCTGTTTGCGCGACTACAACCGCCACAAACTTCTGCACGATACGGTCGCTGGGGTCACGGTGGGGCTCGTCGCTCTGCCTTTGGCGATGGCGTTTGCCATCGCGTCGGGATTAACCCCGCAGGCGGGAATTTACTGCGCCATCGTGACCGGATTCCTGATTTCGGCGCTGGGCGGGTCGAAGACGCAGATCGGCGGGCCTACCGGGGCTTTTGTCGTTGTGGTGGCCGGAATTGTAGCGGCGCACGGTGTCGATGGGTTGTTCATGTGCACCGTAATGGCTGGCGTCCTTCTTGTCGTCATGGGCGTCACCGGACTGGGCACAGCCGTCAAGTTTATTCCCCGGCCAGTGGTCATTGGATTCACTAACGGGATCGCCGTGCTGATCGCCAGCACGCAAGTAAAAGATTTCTTCGGGCTGCATCTGGAAAAGGTTCCGGGTGTGTTCTGGCTGCGCATGGAAGCCCTGGCTGCGGCATTTCACACGCTTTCTTTTCCGGCGACTATCCTTGCGGTTTCCACCGTGCTCATTTTGATCGGCTGCCGAAGCGTCTCTGCTCGCATTCCCGGGCCGATCGTCGCTCTTATTCTGGCGACGGTTGCCGTCTATTTCTTCAGGTTGCCGGTCGAAACCATCGGCAGCAAATTCGGCGGCATTCCCGGTGGACTTCCTCACATGCAGATTCCGAAGTTCCGTTCAGACCTGATTCATGGGCTGCTGGGTCCGGCGTTCACCGTGGCCATGCTGGGAGCGATTGAGTCACTTATGTCAGCCGTGGTTTCTGACCGCATGAGCAACGACCGCCATAACCCCAACGTGGAGCTCGTCGGACAAGGAGTAGCGAATATTTTTTCGCCCATGTTCGGCGGCCTACCGGCAACCGGGGCGATCGCCCGCACCGCGACGAACATTCGTTCGGGAGCGCAGTCGCCAGTCGCGGGAATGATTCACGCGCTTACGCTTCTGTGCATTCTGCTCTTCGCCGCGCCCCTTGTCAGCTATGTACCCATGGCAACTCTGGCGGGAATTCTGATGGTCGTTTCTTACAACATGGGCGAGTGGCGCGAGATTCCGCAACTTCTTAAGCTCACCAAAACCGACATCAGCATCTGGCTCGTGACCTTCGCGCTTACAGTTTTTGCTGACCTGACCGTTGCGGTGGAGGCCGGCATGATTCTGGCGGCGCTTCTCTTTATCAGCCGTGTGGCTGCGACCACCACGGTTTCCCAGGTGACGGAAGATTACGTAGAAGATGGAAGGGTACACATTCTTCAGGACAAAGAGATCCCCTACTACGCGACTATCTTCCGCATTCATGGGCCGTTCTTGTTTGGCGCAACCGATAAGCTTTCTGTTGTGACTGAGAACATGCACAAGCTGCCCCCGGTAGTTATCCTACGTTTGCGAAATATGACCGCGCTCGATGCGACTGGTCTTTTTGCTATAGAAGAAGTTGCTAAACAGTTGCATGCCAGCAAGCGGATGCTGATTCTCTGCGGAGCGAGAGAGCAGCCCTCAAAGCTGATGCATCAAGCCGAATTTGAAGATGTCGTAGGCAAAGAAAACATCTGCGACAACGTGCAGGAAGCCCTGCAACGAGCGGAGGAGGTATTCGAAGGCATGGAGGCCCCCGGCTTGGTCGCGGGTGCTTAGCGACCGGTGGTCGGCGCGTTGGCTGGTAGGCGCGGCAGGACTCGAACCTGCAACCCCGGGATTAGAAATCCCGTGCTCTATCCGTTTGAGCTACGCGCCCTCGTTATGCAAGTTGGCTGGGCCCAACAGTTTGTGGTGCCAGTTGGTCCAGCATGCTGTGCTTCTCTACCAACTATAGCAAGATCAACCACCATCGTTCATTTTCGGTCGCGCTGAAAGCGAAGCCGGGTACGGGAAGGCCCAACAAGAATCTAACCGACTCTCTTCTTGACTTTGCCACAAATTGGTATATCTTTGGCGCTACGCCGAACCTGCTCCACCAGGCCCGTTCACGGAGTATGACCGAGATCGGCAGAGGTTTGGCTGGGGTAACAAGCCGACCTCGGATTACAGTCAGGAGGTTCACTATGGCTGCTCACCCACTCCCTCGTCCCGATGAATTAAGACTCGAATCCGAAAAAAGAGCATCAGACACTCTGGTTCGAGCGACAGGTCGCGTTACCGCATCCACCGCTGCAAAATTTGAAAACACCCTTCGGGACCTGGTATCTGGCAACAAACGGGTGGTGCTGGATATGACGAATGTCGACTATATCGACAGCTCCGGCCTTGGTTCACTGGTTGCCGTTTACATGCACGCATCGCGCTCAAACTGCGAACTAGAACTCGCGAATCCGAAAACGCGCATAAAAGACCTGTTCAGCAGAAGTGGTCTGGCATCGGTATTCTCGAAGGTCCAGGAAGCTGGCGAGCGGCATGACGAACTATTTGGAGTTACGCCAGATTAGTTGAAGTATGATGCCATGTCGCGTTGAGTTTTTCCTCTCCATCCCGGCTGGCATACATCGATTGGATGCGAGGCTTGGCCTGCGTCCTGATGTTTCAGACCCACTGCTACGATTCATGGCTTAGCCCCGCCGCGCGGCAGAGTAAGTTTTTCATGTACTCGCAGCTGGGCGGAACATTTCCCGCTCCTCTGTTCTTATTTCTGGCAGGAATCTCGTTTGCGCTGGTCACGGAAAAGCTCTGGAAAAAGAATTTGCCGCCGGCGCGGATTGCCCGCACGACCATTCGGCGCGGGGCTGAGATTCTCGGCTTCGGATTGCTGTTCCGTTTGCAGGAATACCTGATCGCCTGGGGCTGGGCGCCACGCAGCGACCTCCTGCGTGTCGACATCCTCAACACGATCGGCATTTCGATGATGCTGATGGGAGTGGTCTGCTGGCTGGTTCTTTCCACTCGTGCGCAGGCTCATATGAGGAGTGCGCTCGTGGTCGCCTCAGCCGCAACCGCGGCGCTCATTTCCCTGCTTACTCCGCCGTTATGGACGACGTGGCGTCCTGACTGGCTCCCTTGGCCGCTGGAGTCCTACATCAATGGCGTGCATAACCTTCGCGTGCCACAGCCGTGGCTGTTCCCGATTTTCCCGTGGACTGCGTTCGCTTTCGCTGGACTAGCTGTCGGGTTTGTTTTGCAGAGCCCCTGGGCACACGAGCGGGAGAACGCTATATTTCTCCTGCTGGGCGCGTCGGGATTGATGTTCGTTGGTTTCAGCCGCTGGCTCGATGCTCAGCCTCGGCAGCTCTATGCCGTTTATGACTACTGGCACACCAGCCCAAATTTCTTTTTGATCCGCGTCGGCATGTTGCTGATGATTTTAGCGGCTTGCTACGCTTGGTGCCGCTGGGGCGCAGCGCAGTGGGGATTCAGCCCACTGATTCAGCTCGGACAAGCTTCGCTGCTGGTTTATTGGGTGCACATCGAATTTGTGTATGGACGCTTTTCCATCCTGCCCAAGCACAGCGTCGATCTACGTACCGCTTCCTTCGGTTTGCTCACGATTTTTGTGGCAATGCTGGTGCTCGCCATCGTGCGGACACGGCTGAAGGGGCGCGGCGCTGAATTGATGGCATGGATTCGCAGTCCCGCTCGAGCGTAGCTTGGCTGGGGCAAACTGCATGGTCATTACGGCTTCGACGTTACGGCTTTTTTCTCCGACTTATCCGCAGCCTCGATTCGACTTATCGGCGCATATCCCTCGACACCCAGGTAGCTCAGAAAGGCGCGCGTGAGTTCCGCTTTTAGTGCCTGATCGTCTTTGGGTAGCAGACCCTTCCATTCTTTCAATCCTGCTGTTGGGAAGACAACCAGTTGGAACAGTGTACCGACAACCATCATCAGTCCCATCGATACGGCGATGCGAGGATCGGGATGGCGGATTTCTTCGCGGTGAGTCAAAAACAAATCGACGACCCGCTCGAAATGACTGACCTCGAGCTTGCACGCCTTTCTGGCAAAAGGAGTGTTTTGCCGGCTCTGGGCAAATTGCTTCATCGCCCGCAGCAACGCAGCCTTCGAGCGGTACGTCACCACCATGCCGGTAATGACCTGCTCGGCAAAGACAGCGAGCGGGACCTGCGCGCTGGCGATCGGAGTCATGCCGGTCCTCATACCTTCTTCTTGAGCCTCCAGAATTCCGAGGATCGCGGTTTCCAGCAGAGCGTCCTTGTCGTGAAAGCGGCGATAAATGGAGCCGGGCGTGAGGCCGGCATGCTGGGCGATGCGAGGGATAGTGGCTCCTTCAACCCCGTGCTGGCCCAGGACTTCAGTCGTGGCCTGGAGCAGCTTGCGCAGCGACTCGCGGCTGCGCGCCTGATAGGCAGGAAGGACTTTTTTGTCGGGCATGAAAACTATTTTATAAAAAGCTTGACATAATGTAAATGTAAATATACATTTACATCGATTTTGTGGAATCTGGTATATGGGTCCGGATAAAAGGAGAAAGACATGAGCTCACCGAAAGCAGCGCTGTCATTTGCCGACGCTTACCATCCGCCGTCAGGCTCCGCATCGAGACTAAAACCACTTTTCATCGGACCCAAAGGCCTGCGGGCAGGCTGGCGGCTGCTCATCTTTCTCGCCCTGTGCGGCGCGCAGCTTGGCGGGACTATTTTCGTGCGCGTGCACTTTTTCGGCGCTCCCGTGCGAGAGCCCGCCGGCCCGATCACGGCCACGCCGATGATGCTGGGCGGTTCCGAAGCGATCGAGTTGCTGTTTCTCGTGATCGCCACCTTGATTATGGGCAGGATCGAGGGTCGCAAGTTCAGCGATTACGGGCTGCCACTGCATCGGATCCTGGGCAAGGACTTTTGGCTGGGTGCTTTATGGGGTTTTCTGGCGATCAGCGGGGCGCTGCTGGCGATGTTCCTGCTGCACGGCTTCCGCATCACCGGCCTGGCTCTTCACGGACGCGCACTTTTGTCGGCACTGGCCGCGTGGAGCATTGCGATGTTTGTCGTCGGAATTTTCGAAGAATTTTTCTCCCGCGGATACCTGCAGTACACACTTGCCTCGGGCATCGGCTTCTGGCCGGCGGCGTTCGTAATGGCAGGCTTGTTCGGCTTAGGTCATGCCTTTCGTTCCGGCGAAACTGTTTTAGGCGCGATTTCGGCTGGCAGTTTCGGTTTGCTCTTCTGTCTTTTTCTGCGGCGCACGGGCAATCTCTGGCCCGCGATCGGTTTTCATGCGGCGTGGGACTGGGGACAAACCTTCTTCTACGGAGTTCCCAACAGCGCGCTTTTGCCCTCCCGCAATCTGCTTCACTCGACTCTCAGCGGCCCGAACTGGCTGACCGGCGGGACGGTCGGCCCGGAAGCCAGCATTTTTTGTCCGATTGCCCTGCTAGTCGTGGGGATCATTTTCAGCCGCTACAATCGGGAGAAACGGTATGCCCTATAACGCGGGCATTGAGGGCGCAATGGGTTCAGTGCCACGAATCTCGACACAAACAAGCAGTTCTTCTCGTGCAGTCGCTCCTGCTTGGCACACCGTCGTTGTACTGATTCTGTTGCTTGGGTTTTCGCTGGTCGGCGCTCTCAATCCGAAGCTGTCGCCGCTTGGCGGCCCGCACTCGCGGGCGTGTGGCTATCTCGTCGTCATGCTGTTCGAGGGGGTGATCGTGGGATTTATCTGGTACGGCATAAGGCGGCGAGGCGTTCGCATGGCCGATCTTGTTGGCGGCGCGTGGGCGAGGCCGGGTCAATTCTTTCGCGATCTGGGAATCGCGATTGCCTTTCTCCTCGTTTGCGGCGTCGGTGTCTTAAATGGGATCGGCTATCTGCTTAAAGTTAGCCCCAATCAGGCGATTCGCAACATGTTTCCTCACGGCGCTACAGAAGTCGCTCTTTGGTTGCTAATGTCGGTTACCGCGGGGTTCTGCGAAGAAGTTATCTTCCGCGGATATTTTCAGCGCCAGTTCACCGCGCTTACGCAGTCCGTCGCCGGCGGAATCGTGTTCCAGAGTATCGCTTTTGGCGCTGCGCACGGATATCAAGGCTGGAAATACATGGTGCTGATCGCCATCTACGGCACGATGTTCGGCCTGCTGGCGCAATGGCGCCGGAGCTTGCGTCCGGGCATCATCACGCATTTCGTGCAGGATGGCCTTGGCGGCCTGCTGGCCCGCCATCTGATGCGGTAGACGGTTCGCTACAAAGGGCCAACGAAGGGCCTAAGTTGGAGGGCTGACAAATGCGTCCGCTACTGCATGCCTCACTGTAGCTACCAAAGCACGCGGAATCACTTTGCAGTTCCAGCCGCCGAAAAGATTTCTTTCGCTGCCAGCACCGTGTTGCTATGAATGGTGACGGTGTCTTCCACATTCTGCGCGTAACCGCCGGCAAATGTGACCATCACCGGAATGCCGCGCGTACGGGCCACGCGAAACACAAGCTCATCGCGCTGCTTCAATCCCTCGATGGTTAAAGAGAGTCCTCCCAGCTGGTCCTCGCGATAGGGGTCTGCCCCGGCGATGTAGCAGATCAAATCCGGCTCGAAGTGCCGGAGCCCGGAGCTCAGCGCATTATCGAGCCAGGCGAGGTAATCGTCGTCTTCAATGCCATCCGGCAAATCCACATCGATCGACGAAGGCGGTTTCCAGAGCGGGTAGTTGTTGTGCTGATGCAGGGAAATCGTGAAGACATCACTGGCGTGCGTCTCACGCATCTTTCCGCCGCGCGGCACACCTTCAGGCCTTCTTAGAGTGGTAACAGAGGTCGACGGTAGCGGCGAGTTTGCCGTGTGCGCGCCGGCAAAGATCACCGCCGTGCCGTTGCCCTGATGCACGTCGCAGTCGACAGTCATGGCAGTGCGAATTTTTTCATCGCGCTGCATGCGGCGGATTGCCACGGCGACATCGTGAATCATGCAGAATCCTTCGCCATGGTCGGGGAAAGCGTGATGAAAGCCGCCGCCAATGCTGATCGAAATGCCGTCCTGCAGCGCCTGCGCGGCAGCCAGAATCGATCCGCCCGCGGCCAGCCAGAACGCTTCCACCAGATCGCGCGAGTAGGGGATTTCCATTTCCATTTCCTCGCGCGGGCTAAGCGTTCCGGTCCTCAGTTTTTGGACGTACTCCGGCGTGTGCACCAGGAGAATGTCCTGATCGCTGGCCGGTTGAGGCTCGAGAAAATCGCCTGCTTCGGCCACGCCGCTCGCCAACAGGCGGTCGCGAACGCGGCGATATTTTTCAGCCGGAAAAACATGCGCGCCGATCGGCAGGTAATAGGCGTCGCTGTAGATAAGGTCGAAAGGCAGCATTCCGCACTTATATCAGTTTGCAAGGGTACCAGAGACGCTCACTTTCACAAAAGAGCTCAGCTTTCTATCCCACAGGACAGATGTGTAAACTAACTTCGCGATGAGAATCCCCCGCAGTCTGCTTGTACTTGCTCTCATTATTCTCGCGGCTGTGGCCGCGGGGTTTGCCTCTGCGTATAACGCTCATCCCAAACTCATCGTTGTGATCGTCATCGATCAGTTCCGAGGAGATTATCTCGAACGCTATCGCGATCAGTTCCCCGAAGGCGGATTTCGCCTGTTCCTCGACCACGGTGCGAATTTCACTGATTGCAATTACGACTACGCCAACACGCGCACCGCTCCCGGCCATGCGACTTTGTTTACCGGCGCGTACAGCAATGGCCACGGCATTGCCGCGAACGAGTGGTGGGATCCGAAGCAGAAGAAAATGGTCACGTCGGTCGAAGACGCGGAGACCAAGCTGGTCGGCATTCCCGGAGACAAGCCCGGCGCCTCGCCACACAATCTACTTGCCGATACCCTCGGCGACGAACTGAAACTCGCGACTCAGGGGCAAACGCGAGTTTTCTCGATTTCTTTAAAAGACCGCGCGGCCATTTTGCCCGGCGGCTTCGCTGCCGATGGCGCTTACTGGATCGATCCAAAATCAGGCGCATGGATTGCTTCCACTTACTACCGTCCCGATTTGCCCAAGTGGGCGCAGGACTTTAACACTGCCGATCGCGCTGCAAAGTATTGGGATCGAGAATGGAAAGATGTGAACGGCAAGGTCTTGCGGTCGACCGCGCATCGCAAAAGCAGAGACGGATCGGAGGCCGGGTTCTCCGAAGTCATCGGTGCCACTCCGTTCGCCGATGAATACGAACTGGAGTTTGCAAAAGAACTGGTCGTGTACGAAAAGCTCGGAGCGGACAAAGCTACGGACCTGCTCGCCATCAGCCTTTCAGCCAATGATATTCTCGGCCATCAGGTCGGGCCGGATTCGCCGGAAATGGCGGCAATGGCCCTTGCGCTCGACCGCGAACTCGCCGACTTTTTCAATTTTCTCGGGCATCAGATCGGGCTGGCCGACATGTGGATTGCGCTCTCGGCCGATCACGGCATTTCCGCGCTTCCCGATGCCGCCAAGAAACTGCGCATTCCTGCTGCTGGTCTGGATGCAGGCAAAATCGAGGTCGAGATCAATGCTGCGCTGAATGCAAAGTTTTCTCCCGGCCACAACGCAACCTACATAAAATTCGATTATCCTGTCGCCTGGCTGAACGAAGACGCCTTCGCCGCCGCTCACGTCAAAGAGCACGAGGCCGAAGTCGCAACCGGCGAAGCTATGAAGCAGGCCGGACTGCGTGACTACTTCACCAAATCACAACTGGCGCATGGCGAAGTTCCAGACACTGATCTTGGCCGGAAATTTCTGCACAGCTACACGCCCGAGGGCGGTTGGTATGTGATGGGAGTGCCTTCGCCTTATACCGTTGGCTCGCCGCGGGGTACCGACCACGCTTCTCCCTACACATACGACACGCATGTTCCTCTGGCGTTTTATGGGCTTCCGTTTCGTGCCGGAACCTACCGCACTCACGCCGAGCCGATTGATCTGGCTGTCACGTTGGCGTCATTGCTCGGCATCAATGCCCCGACGCATGCTATCGGACGCGTTCTCACCGAAGCAGTCACCTCGCCGCGCGCCGAAGGCGGTGCACATTGACTTCCGCCCCAGAGACCAAAGCTGGACCCGATCTCCGGGTCAGCTTTGCCGAGATCGAGCTCAAGAATCCAATCATTGCGGCCAGCGGAACGTTCGGCTATGGAGTCGAGTTCGAAGACGTTGTTCACCTCGACAAGCTCGGCGGATTCGTGGTCAAAGGCCTTTCGCGCGAGCCGATGATTGGCAATCCTCCGCCGCGGCTTTGGGAGACTGCGGCGGGCATGCTGAATGCCATCGGTCTGCAAAACATCGGCGCCAGCGCATTTCTGGAAGAGAAGCTGCCGCGGCTGCGGCAGATCAAGAATATTGTCGTGTTCGCCAACGTGTTCGGGCACACACGCGAAGACTACGAGCGCACCATTGAAATCCTGAACGACGGCGAGGGCATCGCCGCGTATGAGCTGAATGTTTCTTGTCCGAACACTGCCCAGGGAGGCGTTCAATTCGGCTGCGATCCGCGCTCGCTGGATGAAGTGGTTACCACTGCAAAGCGCGTTGCGAGCAGGCCGCTAATTGTAAAGCTTTCGCCGAACGTGACCAGTATCGCGCAAATGGCACACATCGCGCAGGAAGCGGGCGCCGATGCCGTCTCTCTTGTCAACACTTTTGTGGCGATGGCGATTGACGCGAAAACCCGCAAGCCGCGCATCGCCAACGTTACCGCCGGGTTGTCAGGCCCAGCCATCAAGCCCATCGCGCTGCGCATGGTCTACGATGCGGCGCATGCGGTGAGCATCCCTGTGATCGGCATGGGAGGAATTTCAACCGCAGAAGATGTTGTGGAGTACATGCTCGCTGGGGCCACGGCTGTGCAGATCGGCACGGCGAGCTATTGGGACCCCTGCGCCACCGAGAAAATTGTGGATGAATTGCACGCGTGGTGTGAAGATCAGAACATCATGCGGCTGGCGGATCTTACTGGCGGGTTGATTGTAGAGTAAACCGAATTTCTTTCGGCTCGGAAGCAAAATCTCAAACCGCAAAGGTCGCCCGTTCGGTTGCTTTCGCTCTCTCAAGGCAGGGAACCGCCGCAGAAAACGCAAAGAAAAGGTACTTAGCGCCCTCTGCTATACCAGATGGATCCCGGAGACTTGTAATTTCTCCCCTGGCCCCAGACTGCTTGCGTGTTGCCGAGGTTGTCGATGGCGATGGAAAAGAGATTGCCAAACGGGAAAAGAAAGCCGCCGGGCAGGATGTAGTCGTATCCACGGGCGGGGCCGGAGAGTTGCGATTCCGCCGACCAGGTCGCCCCGCCGTTGGTGGAAGCTCGATAGAATGTATTCCAAAGGGGACCATTTTCCGCCACCACTCTGGTATCCATCCAGGCAATGCGGACATCGCCGGCGGCGCCGGCAGCGAGGGCTGGGAAGCAGTGTTCCACCCCCACCGGGGCTTCTGAGACGTCAACCTTAGCTGACCAGTTTTCCCCTTCGTTGGTGGAAGACGAGAAATAAATACGCTGCGGTTGGCCTGCGGCCGCGCCCGAGTTCCACAAGGCATAGATGACTCCGGCATCATCGGAGGCCAAGGCCACCTGGGATGCGAGAAAGCCATCGGAACAGTACTGGACGGGACAGCCCGGCGCTGCGCCGGAAACGTCCATCGGCGTTGTCCTCCAGTTCCGTCCCCCATCCGCCGACCGGCTTATAAACACCTGCACTGATTGCTTGAGGATGTGGGCTGGCGGGTAAACTGTCCAGGAAAAATAGACGTTGCCGGCAATGTCCACAGTCGCCCCGGCGGCCAGTGACCAGCCCGGAGCGGCACCGGGATTCAGCACCGTGGAGGAAAAATTCTGCGCGTAATCGTGCGACGCCGCCACCGCCAGCGTTTGCTCGTGGTTAAAGCTGACGTAAATATTGGGGCCGCGTACCGCGAGCACCGGCTTGTCGATGATGGCCTGCGCAGAATGTTCCGCGACCGCAAAGTACCAGGTGCCGCCAAAATCCTGCGACCGCGCTACCATCACGTCGTGCTCACCCTGCAACCATGACGCGTACAGAGTTTGGCGGTCAATCGGGTCGACCTTGATCTGGGCGTCGTACTGCCCGGTCGGCGAAGGCGCCAGCGTGCGCGGCGCCTGCCAGGTAATTCCATTGTCATTGCTGACCATCAACGCCATGGTGGGAACGGAGCAGGCCGGGCAATCGCGGATCGGACCATATTGAGGAAAGAGGATGTAGACGTGTCCGCGACCATCGGCGCTAAGAGCAGGTTCCCACTGATCTCCGATCATGTAGCCTACCCGCCTCGGCGGAGTGAACCCCGCAGCCGCCAGCGCCTGCGCCGACACCAGTGCCACAAGCAGGCACAGGGTGATATTCACACCGCGAGTGCGGCTGGAACCTGGAACCACAGACTTCTCCTGGGACGGGACAACTGCAACAACTCTGAACGCAATTTATCGCGAACAGGTTGGCAAGGTCAATCGCGCAAACAGGCTATGCCGCGAATGTTACAGGGATTTGACAAAAACGCAGCACAGTTGACCGACCTGCGCTGAGCTAAGCCGGAGGTCTGTGCCCATATGGGGACAGCTGCTCCCGGCCGTCCGATCCGCGAGCACAGCAGTTTGGGTAGTGCCGACCCTCAAGTTGGATTCGCGGAAGTGGGATCTTCCTACTCCTTCATCATTGCGTCGATCAGCGCGTAGAGTTGATTGCTTTCCTTCATCTCGACGTAGGGTTTCTGCGGATTGCGGCTGCTCACGATGTAAACCGTCGGCGTGTGGTCGAGCTTGATTGCTTTGCCGATATCACGATCGGCGTTTACTTCGGCAGCGAGTTTGCCCTGGGGATCGATCACGAAAGGCAAACTCATCTTGTGTTCGGCGGCGAATTTCTCTGCATAGCTGCGCAGGTTTTGCGGATTGATCTCGAGCTGATTGGCGAAAATGTAGTCGCGGAATTCGTTACCTAGCATCTTCGACGTCTCGTCGAAATAGCGCGCGATCACTGCCGCGTCATAGGACCAGTTGTGCATAGGCAGCGGGAAATCGTGACGGACCAGCGGGATTTTGTAGGTCTTCGAAGCCTGCTCCAGAATCGGTGCAACCCGCCGGCATTGTGGACACTGCAAATCTTCGAATACCACGATCGCCACCTGCGCTCCCTTCGGCGGGCGAAGTACGGCATTCAGCGGGTCATCCGCTGCGGTAGTCAAAGTCGCGCAGAGGAGAAACACCAAAATTGCTATAAATAGTAAGGAACGGTCCTGATAAGAGTTTTTCATCGGTATCAGAAATATGTTAAACCAACGGGCGTGCCCTGTCAGGCCGCAAGCCATGAATAAGCGTGCCTTTCCCGTAAACTTTCGGGGCGTGAAGAGTCTGCTTCGCCGCGCTATATTGAAAGCAGGGCGTTGATTTGCTGAAAGCCGCAAACCCTTCCATGTGTCTGTGAAAACTCGCCTTTCATCGCCAGTTTGCCGCGCCGCCTGTTGTTCAGTGCTGGCTCTCTTTGTTGCCGGAGTTTCCGCCTGTAATCGCGGTCGCCACCGCGTGCTTGAGATCAACTATGTTTCGGCGCCACAGGCTACGCTGCGCGATCAGGTTTCCTACGTCTACAACCGAGTCGGCACGGTCAAAAACGGAGACCGCGTCGAAGTCCTCGATCACGAAAAACGTTTTGCGCGTGTGCGTACCGCAACGGGGCTCGAAGGATGGATTGAGCAACGCTACCTCGTCAGCCAGGAAACCTACGATTCTCTTCAGAAACTAACGCGTGAAAACCTAAACGATCCCGTGCAGGCCCCAGCCGTGCTGCGCAACGATACCAACCTGCACATCACGCCCGGCCGCGAAACCGAACATCTTTACCAGCTTTCGTCGGGAGCCAAAGTTTCGGTCCTCAAACGTGCGACCGCCGAAAGAACTGGAGTAGCGGCCCCAATCAAAGCCGTGATCCCAGGCAAGCCAAGCAAAGCTCCTGTCGGCCCAGTTCTCGAAGACTGGTTGCTGGTGCGCGATTCAGACAATCGCATCGGCTGGGTGCTGGCCCGCATGGTAGATCTCGATATTCCCTTGGACGTCGGGCAATATGCCGAAGGCCAACGCTTCGTCGCGTTTTTCGTGCTGAATAAGGTGCGCGACGAGAGAAGGGAAGGCGCGGATAAAGATGTGGGTCAATATCTGTGTGCCATCACCGAGCCTCACGATGGCCTGCCCTATGATTACGATCAGATTCGCGTGTTTACCTGGAATACTCGCAAGCACCACTATGAAACTGCTTACCGCGAGCACGGGTTAAATGGCGAGTTGCCCATTATCGTGACCACTGAGAATTTCGATAAGGAAGGCACCCTGCCGGTCTTTGTCCTGCGAGTGAAAGACGACAGCGGCAGCGTCAGCGAGCGGAAATACAAGCTGAACACTCCCATCGTGCGCCGGGTAATGGCTCCAGGCGAGCAGAAAGAAGCGCCAAGAGCGAGCGCAAAAAGAAAGCGTCACTAGCAGTAGAAATCCGCGATGCTCTTCACTACCCAGCGCTGCTCTTCTTCTGTAAGTTCTGGAAACATTGGCAATGCCAGGACTTCTTTCGCGGCGCGCTCAGCTTCGGGAAAATCCCCAGCACCATAACCGAGATATGAAAAACAGGATTGCAGGTGAAGAGGGATCGGATAATAAACCTCAGTTCCAATCTTGCGCGCGGTGAGAAACTCGCGCAGTTCGTCACGGCGGTAGGCGCGAACCACGTACTGATGGAAGACGTGATGAGCTAGTGGCGCGGTGAAAGGAAGTTGGATAGGTGCGGAGTCCTCGGGTTGATCGCGGTTGGAAATCAACCTCGCTTCCGCGAACAATCGGTCATAGGTTGCTGCGCGCTCGCGCCGGGCTTCGTTCCATTCCTCTATGTGTTTCAGCTTGACGCGCAAAACAGCGGCTTGAATTGCATCGAGGCGGCTGTTCCATCCGAACTCTTCATGAACGTAGCGGCTGGGGCTGCCATGATTGCGCAGCCGGCGCAGGTGTGCGGCTAGTTCGGCCTCGTTCGTAGTCACCGCACCTGCCTCGCCATAGGCGCTGAGATTTTTTGTGGGATAAAAACTGAACACGGCTGCCACGCCCATTGATCCCGCACGTCGATCACCCCAGCGCGCTCCGATAGCTTGGGCGGCATCTTCAATAAGCTGTAATCCAAACTGTTCAGCCTGCCGCCTCAAGGAATCCATGTCGGCGCATTGTCCATAAAGATGGACCGGGAGCAGCGCCACCAACTTGCTCCTCCGCCGCTCGCCCAGAAACGATTCAACCTGCCTGGGGTCCAGGTTGAAGGTGCGTGGGTCGATGTCCACGAAAACCGGGTGGGCGCCCGCCCGCACAATGGAGCTGGCCGAAGCGAAAAAGCTGAAAGAGGTAGTGAGAACCTGGTCTCCCGGTTGGATCCCGGCAGCAGCCAAAGCCAGCCAGAGAGCGTCTGTGCCCGACGCGCAGCCCACAGCCTCGCGAACGCCACAATAGGCGGCCAGTTCGCGCTCGAGGGCCTCAACCTCCGAGCCCAGAATGTACTGTTGAGAGGCACAAACCCGCTCGATCGCGGCGAGCACATCGTCTCGGATTTGCACGTATTGCCGGCGAAGATCGAGCAAGGGGACGGCGCTTGCCAGTGCCGCCTCCTCAGTTGCTGAAAGCCGCTTGAGCGAACTTAGGTTCTTCGACGGCATTTGGGAGGTGGGAAGGCCGATTGTAACAGGATTCCTAATATTTCTAACCCATGAAAGCCGATCCCTCGAGTCAGAGGCAGTGCAGTCACAATGAGGCGGCTCAGCGCGCGGTTAGTCTACAGAAAATCATAGGAATCGTCGGGCGGAACTTCCAATTTGGGTAAATTGTTTGCCCTAGACAACTCACAAACCATTGAGACAGTGGATGTTAGCCAAACATAACTTTTGGACTAAGACTTGCTCCTCTTTTAGGTTCCATTGTGTCCGTATTCCCAGGCTTCAGTTCGTTCTTGTTACAAAATTGTAGTTCAAGAGTGATTCAAACGATCAAGCATCGTTCATTTACCGGAGACACAACTATGAGTCGTCTACACAAGTGCGGAATATTTGTCCTTTCGCTCTTCTCGGTACTCCTGCTTATTTCCGCCGTGTTTGCTCAGGAAACGACCGGCGGTTTGCAAGGAACAGTAAGAGATCCCAGCGGCGCTGTGGTTGCCAAGGCCTCGATCGTGCTTACTGGTACCACGCTGTTGGGCGAGAAGACCCTCGAAACCGACAGCACCGGCTATTATCGCTTCGCCAACCTGCCGCCCGGTGTTTACACGGTGACAGCAAAGGCGGCTGGATTCGCGGAGCTGAAACGCGAAGGCATCCGAATCGAGATCGGTCACTTGCCCACGCTCGACCTTACGCTTTCGGTCGGCGCAGCGGGAACCGTGGTTGAAGTCACCGGCGCGGCGCCGGTGATTGATGTCACTACCACCACGAACTCAACCAACGTTACCAGCGACGTGTTGGATAACGCACCTCACGGCTACAGCTTCCAGTCGGTGATCCAATACGCGCCCATGGCCCGGAATGAACCTTTGTCCGGCAATCAACTCTTGGCTGGCGGCACCGGCGGCGCTATTCCCGGCAGCAGCAGCAATGGCTTCGCTAACGGGTACATGATTGGCGGCGCGGCGGACTCGGAGAGTTCCTATCTCGTCGAGGGGCAGGATACCGAGGACATCTCTGGCGGGGCTTCCCGCGCCCAGGTGCCCTTCGACTTCATTCAGGAAGTACAGGTCAAGACTTCAGGTATCGAGGCCGCATACGGCGGCGCCCTGGGCGGCGTGATTAACGTTGTCATGAAGAAGGGCAGCAACGGCTACCACGGTTCCATCTATGGCTCTTATGAGTCCGCCGGTATGGACGGTTCTCCGTACGCCATCTTGCGTTACGATCCGGTTCCAGTCAGCTACGCGCCGGATCCCGATTCGCAGATCTACCAACCCAGGAGAGACAGCTACACGTTTCTTCAGCCCGGCGGCACCATCGGTGGGCCCATCCTGAAGGATCGCCTGTGGTTCTTCCTGGGATTTGAGCCTTTCCTCTCGTATCGCGGCAGAACGGTAAACTTTACCCCAGCCGTCTACCCAGGGAATTCATCGCTGGGAAACCAGTTATTTAGCCAGGATACCCAGCAGTACTACGGCACGGCCCGCCTGGATGGCACGCTGACGCAAAAGATCCGCGTTTTCGGGTCGTGGCTGTATCAATACCAGCGCCAGAACGGTGCCAACCTGCCCGGCGCAGATCCGATCGCGAGTCAGGTGGCACAGAACTACCTGAACACGTACATTAACACCCCATTACAGGCATACTCCCACGGCATCGGCTATTCTCAGCCGAACTCCACCTATAACACTGGCGCTGACATCACCATAACGCCGAGGGTGGTTTCTACAACCCGCTTCGGATATTTCTTTATGAACTATCACGATTTCGGCTGGCCCACCACCGGTGTTGCCTCCTTTGTCGTAGGAACAGGAACACCGCCGGGGGTAACTCTCGATAACGCGGGTAAGGTGATGCCGACCCCGCTATTGTTGCCAAGCGCATACACCAATGCGTACGACGCCAGCTACAGCGAAGTCAACGCCAGTAAACACTATCAGTTTAACGAAGACGTCGCGTTCTTCAAGAGCGGCTGGGCGGGAACTCACAACTTCAAGTTCGGCTACCAGCTCAATCGCATGACGAACATAATTAATCAGCACGGCAATGTACCTCTAGCGGTCTTAGTCGCCATCCCGGAATCGTTGGTTCCCGGCATCGGCTGGCCGCCGGTTTCGCCCTTCGGCATCGGCAACTGCGCCGCATTGACGGCGGAGTGGGGCGGATGCGTCGGCGAGTACGGTTACGGTTACAGTAACGACTTTGCGACCATCCTGAAGAACTCCGCAGGCCAATATGTGCCCGCCGCCGACTGGAACCATGCCCTGTTCGCACAGGATGCGTGGACGATCGGGCACGGGCTGACTCTAAACGTCGGTCTCCGTATTGAGAAAGAAAGTCTGCCTGTTCCCCCGGGGATCGGAATTCCGGGGGTTCGATCGATCGATTTCGATTGGGGTGACAAGATCGAGCCACGGCTGGGGGCTGCCTGGGGATCACACAACGGCAAGATGAAAATCTTCGGCAGCTATGGCGTTGTCAACGATGTCATGAAACTGTTGCTCGCCCAGAGCTCGTGGGGCGCGCAGCTCTGGAACCAGTGCGGATATCCTCTGGGTCCAGATTCCAGCGGCACGTTCAATTACTCTGACGTAACTTTCCAGTTCATTCCCAACCTCGAGCGTGCGTGCCCAACAGCCGCACCGACCGTCGGGGCGAACTTTGTCAATGGGGTGATACCGGCGGTCTTCACTGACACAGCCACCGGCATCTCGTTGATTGAAAACACCAACTACCGGCCCGAGGAACCGGTCGTGCCGAATTTGAAACCCTATCGGCAGCATGAGTTCGTCGCCGGTGTTGACTACCAGATCTCCAAGGACTTGGCCTTCGAAGCGCGTTATGACCGCCGTCGCCTCGACCACATCATCGAGGATGCTTCACTGTCCGCTCCTGGATATTTCGAGTACTACAATATTGTCAATCCGGGTCAGGGCGTGAACAGCACTCTCGAGGGCTACGCCAGCTACCTGAGATCTCTTGGCGCCGACTATGGCATCGGGGTTCCGGCGTTTGATCCAACTGACCTGTTTGACGCGGCAGGTACATGTCCGACATGTATCAACCCGCAAGCTGTGCGTAACTACGACGGCCTGGAATTCCGGCTTACCAAAAGCACGAGCCACGGCTGGGCGGGATTGTTCAGCTACACGTGGAGCAGCCTGTGGGGCAACTACACCGGCCTGACGACCACCGACTTCATTGACGCCGGCGTCACCGGACGCAACTCGCCTGATACGACCCGTGCGTTTGACGAGCCGTTCTACTACTTCGCGTATACTGGCAAGTCCAATAACGGCCCCTTGCCGACCGATCGTCCCAATGCTTTGAAGGGCAATGTTTACTACACCAAGCCATGGAAGCTTGGCACGTCGACCATCGGCCTGTTCCAGGTTGCCTACCAGGGCAGTCCGGTAAGCTCATCCGTTGACGTCGGCTTGGGAAATGGCGTTGACCCTGTAGAATCGACCTACATCTGGGGCCGCGGCAACTGGGTAGATGCGACTACCAATGGTACTGCGACCGGTACTGTGCTGGGCAACGTGTACTCCCGCCGCACGCCGTGGTTCACCCAGACGGACTTGAACGCGCAGCATTCGTTCAAGGTCAACAAGAACAATGACCGCCAGCAGCTCACCATCCAGGGGACTTTAACCAACCTGCTCAACCAGCGCTCTGTAATCGCTTACTGGGCGAGCGTCAACTCGGATTACACCGGGTCTGCGTTGTTCTATGACCAAATCGAAAATGGCGCTGTTTATTACAAGACCGTTGAAAGCGGTTACAACCCGCAGGCGCAGATCACGGCACAGAATACGGTCTGCTTCCCCGGGGCGACGTTCGCCTGCCCCGTGCCCCTGAACTCGCACTACGGTTGGCCGAGCGTCTGGCAGCCGTCGCGTAACATTCGTATTGCGGCGAAGTTTACGTTCTAACTTTGCAGCAGAAACAATTTCGGGAGGTCCGAATGGGCCTCCCGATTTTTTTGCTTCGTTTAATTGCAAGTCGCTCATGCTACTTCCCGAACACGGGGTAATGGCTCGCCGCGCCCATAAAGAACAGCAGCACGATCGATAAGAACGCATTGGCCCGGCTCGCCAGAAAGGCCTGCCGCGCCATCGCCTTCGCTTTTTCCGGCATGGCCGTGCCATTCGCAGCGTTGTCTCGCGTCCATTGAATCAGCCGTTTCTGAATGCGCCAGATCACTCCCCAGACATTGAGCAGCATCACCCAGCCAATGCCGCCGCCAATGCCAATGGAAAGCAGGCGGTTGCTCTCCCAGCCATGGTTGTTCAGCCTCAAGAACAGACACGCAGCGGCCGCGACTATTACGGCATACACCACAGCAATAAATGCGCCTTTATCGAGAATGCCTTTCCCAGGGACCAGGCAGGCGTAGAGGATTCCCCAAACTACTGTCCAGATCAGAAAGAAGCTGCCCATCGGCAGTCCAGACGACGCGGTAAAGCCTTGGTTCTGGGCATTATGCACATCGGCCGCCACGATTTGCCCAAAATAGATGAGTCCCGCCAGTACCGTTACCGCCGCCGACATGCGGAACCACCACAGCGCCCGCGTCATCAGTGCCGGCATGACTTTGCCCTTGGTGGTGGGGTCGAGTTCTTTCATCAGCGGCACATTCACCAGATTGAAGAAGTAAAGCAGGCCAATCCACGTGATGCCGGCCACAAAGTGAATCCAGCGGAGGAGCATCAGCCAGTTGGTGTCCACATCGCCTGGAATGTGAATTTGCGGTCCCAACAACGTCAGTACAATCGAAATTGCCATAATGTCTCCAAGAACCCTGCATTTGCTACTGCCGGAACGCTGTTAGCGAAAGATACATTTTCACCAAAATTGCTCGCCGGGATTGTACACGACACACCGTCGCTCGTGGGTCCTCCGCCCGAAGTCGGCTATTCTGAGGTCCCGGCATCCCGTTGGCGCTGGGCGGCAAACTTTCCCCAACTTCTCGGTTGAAAAGCGAAGAACAACGCCGTATCGTACTCTGAGCTACCTGCCGGGTGGCGCTGCCGTTCAAAATCAGGGCAGTCGACAGGCAGGCTGTCCCCCCGTGTTCGTTGCTGGCGGAAGCAAGGAACATGCTGTTTCTTTAAGCTTGCCCTTATGTGGGACGGGCGAGCGGATGGATTGCAGTGAAAAGAAAAGGAGATCGGCTATGGATAACAGCAAGCCGGCACAGAACATCCAGGATTCCTTCCTGAACACGGCCCGCAAGGAGAGATTGAGCATCACGATTTACCTTCTGAGTGGGGTAAAGCTGACGGGCCGCATCCGTTCCTTCGACAAGTATTCCGTAGTGCTGGAGGCCAACGGACAAGAGCAATTGATCTTCAAGCACGCCATCTCGACCGTAGTGATGGGCCGGGTGACGTCGCACGGAGCACATGTGGGGCATGGGGAGAGCAAGAGCGGGAGTGCGAACAATGTTTCCACTCTACCGGCGCCTGCGGCGACCGCGGCCAGCGCCGCCAGTTCCGAAGGGTAAGGCCTTTTCGGTTTGCGCAGTTCTCATCCCAAGAAGAGCCTCGAACTCACGCGCCTGAGTGGACGTGCGTCTTCCGGCATGGAGGACCCACGCGAACGCGCTTTTCTGGTCGGAATCGATGTGCGCACGCGCGGGCGGGGTGGTGCACTAACGGCGCAAGCACAGGCGGCGCGCGATGCTGCCTCTGGAAGCGAAAGCGCCCGAAGTACTGCATCGGCAAGAACCGCCAAGCCGAGCGTTCCGGAATTCGATGCGGAAGAATCCCTGGCAGAGCTGCGCTCGCTTGCCGAAAGCGCGGGAGCAGAAATTGCTGGTGAAATCCTTCAGCATCGTGACCGTTTCGATCCCGCTACTTTGATTGGCTCCGGCAAGCTCGAGGAAATTGCCGGCACGGCCGCGTCGGTAAGTGCCGATCTGCTTCTCTTCGACCACGATCTCAGCCCCTCGCAGCAGCGCAATATCGAAAAGATCGTTCACCGGCGCGTGATCGACCGTACTCAGCTTATTCTCGATATATTTGCCCGCCACGCCCGCACGCGCGAAGGCCAGTTGCAGGTCGAGCTGGCGCAATTGCAGTATCTGCTGCCCCGCCTTGCCGGACGCGGCATTGAAATGTCGCAGCTTGGCGGCGGTATTGGCACCCGCGGTCCCGGTGAAACTCAGCTGGAAACCGATCGCCGAAGAATTTACCGGCGCATTCGCCACGTCGAGCAGCAACTGGAAAACGTTCGCCGGATTCGGTCGCAGCAGCGGCAAAGAAGGGAATCGGTGCCGGTGGCGACGGTCGCGCTCGTCGGATACACGAACGCAGGCAAGTCAACTTTGTTCAACGCGCTCACGCGCGCCGGAGTTTTGTCATCGCCGAAAATGTTCGCGACGCTCGATCCCACGATTCGTGCGGTCACTTTGCCCTCGAAGCGGAAGGTACTGTTGTCTGACACGGTTGGTTTTATTAGAAATCTCCCGCACACGCTGGTTTCCGCATTTCGTGCGACGTTGGAAGAAGTGCAGCGTGCATCGCTCATCTTGCACGTGTCCGACGCCAGCAGCCGGCTTTCGGCCGAGCAGGATGCGCAAGTCGAGTTGGTTCTGAAGGAACTGGAAGCGGGAAAAAAACCTAGGTTGCGCGTGATGAATAAGGTCGATCTGCTCGATGAAGAAGTAGCGCAGAAACTAATGAATGACGCGCGACGCGAGGAAGCGCACCGCAACGGTTCAGCGCCTATTTATGTTTCTGCGGTGGAAGGCACAGGCCTCGATCATCTGCTTGCACGAATTGACGCGATGATCGGGGAAGACCGCATCAGCCGCGTGCATGTGCGCGTGCCGCAGAAGGAAGGGAAAGCTCTGGCTATGCTTGAAGCTAAGGCACGGATTTATTCGCGGGCGTATAGGGATGGCGCGGTTGAGTTGGAGGTGGAGGCACCGGAGTCGGTGGTGAGAAGAATAAGGGAGTGGGTGGTAGCCTAGTTGCACGTCTTTATCTTTTCGCTGGAAGCCAGCGGACCCGTGTTCAGAAGTCTTCGCCAACCCGGTCGAGTTCTTCAATTCCCAGGATCGAGTTGTAGAGCACGCTGCTTGGATTCGCGCTCTGGGGCAGTCCGTAATAGAGTAGGCCGATATCTTTCGTGACTATCTTTCGTAGTCGCGTTTCCGGCAAATTAGCGTCCGAGGGCTCCCCAGCGTAGTGCAGACTCATGCGGGCGGTCGATACGACGGCCGCGCGCGCGTTTGCGATTCTCCAGCCGAAGGCGAATTGCCAGTTCTGCGAGGTTGGGTAGATGTCTTCGGAAGTGAAGCCTATCAGGATTGCCTTCGGGTCGGTAGCATGTTCGGGAACGCCCCTTCGCACACTGGCAACCAGGTTCTCGGCCATCAATTGCTGGCGGACCTGATCCCGCGTCGCAGGATCCGCCGGAATGCTGTTTAGGACGGCGATGTCGAGTTTGTATTTTTGTCGGTAGTACTGAACCAGCGGCTGAAGTTGCGCGGCGGGAAAATCGGCGATCGGGACAAAATAAATCTTGCTGCCTTCAACCTGAGGAGCGAGCGAAGCCGAGGCGCTGGCTGGCTGTGACGATAATCTCGAGTAGGCTAGCCAGCCCAGGATTAGGGCGATCCCACAGACCAACACAGTTAATATACGGTTCACGCTCACTCCTTAGACGCGCGGTTTATCTCACATGCCTTTCGGATTAAAGCACGAAGTAATGAAAGGGTAGGCAAGGAAAAAGCGGTTGGGGGTTACGAAGGTCTAATAGGCAGGAACTTTGCCCGTTTTCCGCAGATCGTCAGCCAAAATTTAAAAGGGCCGGCAACCAAGAAGCGGTGACATTCCTTGGCTATCGGCCCTTTCGATCCTGAATTGGATCGGAGGTGATACTTATATGCTAAACCTCCCAGCGTGGAAGTCAAGGCTTTGTTGCAGGTTTTTGCATGGTGCACAAAACTGCGCCAGGCTGCCTGTTCACCTTCTTCTGCGCCATGGCGTATTGACCAACTCCTTCTAATATTCCGCCCCTCTGCGTTGACATAACCCCCAGCGCACGTTAGACTTAACAGTTTTCATAGCCCTCTTTTATCCTGATCATAGCCATCCATGGATGAAACGCTACGACAATTAGGCGAATTACTGCTCGGAGCGGTGCCGACGGTGATTCTGCTGGCGCTGCTCTGTTGGCTATACACGGCCATCGTGCACAAGCCGCTAGGCCTGGTTTTGCAACAACGGCGCAACAAGACCGAAGGGGCTATCGAAAAATCGCGCGCCGATATTGCTGCCGCGGAGGCGCGCACTGCTGAATATGAACAGCGCCTGCGCGAGGCCCGGGCAACGGTTTTCCGCGCCCAGGAGGCACGCCGCAAGGCCGCACTTGAGGCCCGCACCGCAGCCGTAAACAGTGCCCGCGCGAATGCTCAGACGCAGGTGGAAGCGGCAAAAGGTGAAATTCAAAAAGAAACCGACGCTGCTCAGCGCGGCTTGCAGGCCGAAGCACAATCGCTTGCGATCGAGATCATGCGCCGTGTGCTCCAACCTACGGGGGTTGCACGCTGATGCTGCGCCTGCTTGCCGGAGTGGGGATGCCTAGAATCAATTCCACCAATGCTGTCTGTTCCCCAAACTCGACTTTATACATGAGAATTTTCCGCGCGACGCTACTCTCGCTGCTGCTGATTGTCAGTGCTTCTGTACTTCCATGCCATGCGCAGCGGGCGCAAGAGCCGACGCAACAGTCATCTGCAAACGGGCAGCAGCAGGTCGAGCGCTCCCACGACAGATCTCCCGCACAGGAACTTGCCCATGAAACGCGGGAAGCCGCCGGAGAGGAAAAAGGCGAGACCGAAGAGTTTAAGAATTCACCCTCAGTGCAGCTTGTCGCCAGGCTTACGGGACTCAGCCTGAGCAATGCATATCTGTTCTGTCTGGTCTTGAATTTTGTTGTGGTTACAGCTGTGATCGTCTGGGCCGGCCGCAAGTACCTGCCCGGAATGTTCCGCGCGCGTACGGCGGCCATCCAGAAGGCAATGCGGGAAGCGCAAAAAGCCAGCGAAGAAGCTCGGCGAAAACTGGCTGAAATTGAAGCACGTTTGATGAAACTCGACGTGGAAATTGGCATGATGCGCAATCACGCCGAACAAGAAGCTGCCGCCGAGGAAGCCCGAATCCATGCTGCGGCCGAGGAAGACGCGCGAAAGATCGTGGAGGCGGCCCAGCAGGAAATCGCCGCCGCCGCCAGGGCTGCGCGCCGTGAGTTGACTGCGTATGCCGCCGATCTTGCCGTGGGTTTGGCGCAAAAGCAGATTCGCGTGGACGCCGCCACAGATCAGGCCTTGATAAGAAATTTTGCCGGTGAATTAGGTGTTGCCGGCTCAACACCGTCTGGGTCGACGCCGCGCTCGGGAAAGGACCGCAACTAGACGATGGCTTCCGTCGCCAGCACTTACGCTCGTGCATTTGCGGATGTTGTTCTGCACGATCGGCTCGATGCCGACCGCTCGGTCGCGGAATTGCGCGCCATTGCAAATCTGCTGGCAAAAAGTATCGAGTTGCGCCGCATCTGGGAGAATCCCGCGGTTCCCGCAGATCAGAAGCGCCGGGTGCTGGATGTGATTGCGGAGCGTGACGGAATTTCGCGGCAGGTGCGCAACTTGGTTGCAGTGCTGATCGATCATCGCAGAACGCATTTTTTGGAGCCCATCATCAACCAGCTCGAAAAAGAGCTGGATGCGCGCTTGGGATTTGCCGACGCCGAAATCACCAGCACCCGGCCGATGGGCGATAGTGAAAAGCACGCGTTCGAATCGCAGATTGCCCGGCTGACAGGCAAAAAAGTTCGTGCCCACTACACGCAGGATGCATCTCTGTTAGGCGGCGCAATCGTCCGCCTGGGCAGTACGATTTACGATGGTTCGGTGAGAGGGCAGTTGGAGAGAATAAAAGAAGCTATTAGCTCTTAGCTTTTAGCTTCTAGCTTGGGCCGTGCCGGTCCGGGTGCTTGAGATTGCGCCGCCGGTATTGAGGCAGAAGCGAAAGCCGTGAACCTTTTCCGAAAAGCTAAGAGCTGATTCTATGGCCCAAATCAAAGCAGACGAAATTACCAAATTGATCCGCGAGCAGATCGAGAATTACGAATCGAAGATCTCAGTGGACGAGACCGGCACGGTCATTACGCTTGGCGACGGCATCGCCCGTGTCTATGGACTCGATAAAGTCATGGCCGGTGAACTTCTTTCTTTCCCGCACGGCGTGGCTGGCATCGCCATGAACCTGGAGGAAGACCAGGTCGGCGTCGTGCTGCTCGGCGACTACACCGAAATTAAAGAAGGCGACGAGGTCAAGCGCACTGGCCGCATCATGAGCGTGCCGGTAGGCGAGGCGATGATCGGCCGCGTCGTGGATTCCCTCGGTCACCCCGTCGACGACAAAGGACCGATCACTACCGACAAGTACATTCCTCTCGAACGCCTGGCTCCCGGCGTCATTGACCGCCAGCCAGTCCGCGAGCCGATGGCGACCGGATTGAAGGCCATCGACAGCATGATTCCTATCGGTCGCGGCCAGCGCGAACTGATCATCGGCGATCGCCAGACCGGCAAGACTGCCGTCGCGCTCGACACGATCATCAACAGCAAGGGCAATGACCTGATTTGTATCTACAATGCGATCGGACAGAAACGGTCATCCATCGCGCAGGTGGTGAAGATTCTCGAAGACTACGGCGCGATGGAGTACACGATCGTAGTCGCCGCTTCCGCCTCCGAACCTGCGCCCATGCAGTACATTTCGCCTTATGCGGCTTGCGCCATGGGCGAATATTTCCGCGATACGAAGCGCCATGCACTTGTGATCTACGATGATTTATCCAAGCACGCCGCTTCTTACCGCGAAATTTCCTTACTGCTGCGCCGTCCGCCAGGCCGCGAGGCATATCCCGGAGACGTTTTTTATCTTCACTCACGTTTGCTCGAGCGCGCGGCCAAGTTGAGCGATAAAAATGGTGGCGGCTCGCTGACCGCGTTGCCGATCATCGAAACCCAGGCCGGCGACGTCTCCGCCTACATTCCGACGAACGTGATTTCGATCACCGACGGCCAGATCTATCTCGAAACTGATTTGTTCAACCAGGGCGTGCGGCCTGCTGTAAACGTGGGTCTTTCGGTAAGCCGCGTCGGCGGCAGCGCGCAGATCAAAGCGATGCGCCAGGTTGCCGGAACCCTTAAGCTCGAACTCGCACAGTACCGTGAACTCGCGGCCTTTGCACAGTTCGGCAGCGATCTCGATAAGGCCACGCAGGCACAGTTAAACCGCGGCCAGCGCCTTGTCGAAATTTTGAAGCAAGACCAATTTTCGCCGCTTCCGTTCTCGAAGCAGATTCTGATCATCATGGCGGGCACGGGCGGTTTCCTCGATGACATGCCCGTGAATCAGGTTCGCGATTTCGAGAAAGAGCTTTACGAGTATGTGGACGCGACGAATCCTGGAATCCTGCGGACGGTCATGGAAAAGAAGATTCTCGATGATGCTTTGAAAGCCCAATTGGCCGACCTCATCAAGCAAGCGAAGCAGCAGTTTGTGGCCAACAGGGAAGCGGTAGCGAAGTAGTCTTTAGTCCCGAGTCCTGAGTCGCGAGTCATACGGTCTGCGCTCGGGACTCACGACTCAGGACTCGCAACTCCAACGATGCCTAACATTCTCGACATTCGCCGCCGCATTCGCAGCGTGATCAACACGCGGCAGATCACCAAGGCCATGAAAGTGGTCTCGGCGGCCAAGCTGCGCCGCGCGCAGGAGCGCACACTTGCCGCGCGTCCTTACGCACAGATGTTGACGAATGTGCTGAAGTCGCTGGTTGCACGCGCAGAAATTTACGATCCGGAAACGGGCGAAGCGAAACATCCATTACTGGCGCAGCGCGAAGAAAAAACGATTCTGCTGATTCTGGTCACCGGCGACAAAGGACTGGCCGGGGCATTTAGCGCCAACGTCATCAAGGCCGCAACGCGCTTCATTGAGTCGAAGGCAGGGAAAAGCATCGACATCGAAGCGATCGGCCGCAAAGGCCGCGATTTCTTCCGCCGCCGCTATCCTGCTGCGAAGGTGCAAACCCGTAGCCTGGCCGATACTGAAGAGGAGTCGTTCGATATACCCGAAGCCGCAGAACGCGCTGGAGCGATCCAGATTACGGGTGAGCACGTCGGCATTCTTGGCAAACTCGAATTTTCTCAGGCGCACAGGCTGGCCGAGAGTGTGATCGAACGCTACAAGCGCGAAGAAATCGATTCCGTATACGTGGTTTTCAATGAATTCAAGTCGATTATCGCGCAGCGACTTGTGGTTGAGCAGATTCTTCCTGTTGGCGAGATTGGCGAGCGCGTTGTCCGCCTCGCGGAAGAAATGACCGAGGAAGAAAAGAAGAGGGCCAGGGAAGCGGCTATCAGCGCAGGTGTTAGCATGCGCGGCGGGCGCCGTGAAGAAGAAATGTCGCACTTCGGAACCGAGCAGGTCGATTACATTTACGAGCAGCAGCCTGAGGAGCTTTTCAGAGCGCTGCTGCCGAAGTATGTTGCGATCCAGATTTTCCGGGCGTTGCTCGAGTCGGTGGCAGCCGAGCACGCCGCGCGCATGACGGCAATGGATTCCGCCACCAACAACGCCACTGACATGATCGACTCGCTGACGCTGGCCATGAACCGCGCCCGCCAGGCGAAGATCACGAAAGAAATCATCGAGATCGTCAGCGGCGCAGCGGCGATGTGAAAAACAGCTCTTAGCTTTTAGCTGGTTTGTGGCGATTTAAGGCGTGTGTACCAGTCCCACAAATTAGTGGTGCGCCGTCAGCGAGAGGTTGCGAAAAGCCAAGAGCTAAGAGCTAAAAGCCAAGAGCTGAGGTTTTATGCCAGAAAACATTGGACACGTGATCCAAGTTGCGGGTCCGGCGGTCGACGTTCAGTTCGAAGAAGGACGTCTGCCGCCGATCTATGAGGCGATCAGAGTCGTCAGCGACGGCTTCATCGTTCCCAATCCAATCAATGTCATTCTCGAGGTCCAACAGTTCATTGGCGAAGGACGCGTGCGTTGCATCGCCATGCAGCCCACCGATGGCATGGTGCGCGGCATGAAGGCCATCGACCTGGGCGGGCCGATCTCGGTTCCCGTGGGCCGCGGCACGCTGGGGCGCGTCATGAACGTGATCGGTGAACCTGTGGACAATCTCGGTCCCATCGAGTACCAGGAGCGATTGCCGATTCACCGGCCTGCTCCTGCCTTCGACGAACAGGCCACCACTGCCGAGATGTTCGAAACCGGCGTGAAGGTCATCGATCTCATTCAGCCGTTCTTGAAGGGCGGCAAGATCGGATTGTTCGGCGGCGCGGGCGTGGGCAAGACCGTCGTCATCATGGAGCTCATCAACAACGTCGCCAAGCAGCACGGCGGCTATTCCGTGTTTGCCGGAGTCGGAGAGCGCACACGCGAAGGCAACGACTTGTGGCTGGAAATGAGTGAATCCGGTGTCATCAAGCCCGGAGTGCCCCAGGAATCGAAGGCCGCGCTGATCTATGGCCAGATGACGGAACCTCCCGGCGCGCGCCTGCGCGTGGCATTGACGGGGTTGACGGTCGCCGAATATTTCCGCGACGCGGAAGGCGCCGACACGCTGCTGTTCATCGATAACATCTTCCGTTTCACACAGGCAGGATCGGAAGTGTCCGCGTTGCTGGGGCGCATGCCCAGCGCCGTGGGCTATCAACCAAATCTCGCGACAGAAATGGGCGAACTGCAAGAGCGCATCACATCCACAAAGAAAGGTTCGGTCACTTCCGTGCAGGCGATTTATGTTCCCGCGGACGATCTAACCGATCCCGCGCCGGCAACAACATTCGCTCACCTCGACGCGACGACCGTGCTCTCCCGCGCGTTGACAGAGATCGGAATTTATCCTGCCGTCGATCCGCTGGCTTCGACTTCACGCATTCTCGATCCGCGCATCGTTGGCCAGGATCATTACGATGTCGCGCAGGCGGTGAAGAAAACTTTGCAGACCTATAAAGATCTGCAGGACATCATCGCCATTCTCGGCAT
>JASHOH010000247.1 GCA_030041215.1 Candidatus Sulfotelmatobacter sp.
AGCTGAGCGATGAAATTCTTAAGCACACGTGAGCTGCGGAATCGGCCAGGATACGTTCGCGACCTGGCCCAAAAGGACGATCTGGTGTTGACGGCAAACGGCAAGCCGATTGCGATCCTGCTGGGAGTTGAGGAAGACGAACTGGAAGAAACGACCCGTGCCATTCGTCAGGCGAAAGCACAATTGGCTCTCTCCCGTTTGCGTAAGCAGGCAGCACGTCGAGGCTCCGATCGCATGTCTCCCTCCGCTATTGATGCGGAGATTCGCGCCGCTCGCTCGCGGCGCAAGCCGGCATGAGAGTTGTGATCGACACGAATGTGATTGTCTCGGGGATCCTGAACCCTCACGGCTCGCCAGGGCGTATAATCAATCTCCTCCTGTCAGAGGCCATCACTGCTTTGTACGATGACCGCATTCTTTCGGAGTATCGCGAAGTTCTATTTCGGCCAGCTTTTGGCTTCTCCAGTTCGGATGTGGAGGTCCTCCTCGATTTCGTGGAGTCGGCCGGAGAACACGTCAGTGCTGAGCTGCTTTCGCTGATATTGCCCGATCGCAACGACTTGCCATTTCTGGAGGTCGCTTCAAGCGGCGGTGCTGACGCGCTAATTACTGGAAACATTAAGCATTTCAGGCCGCGCCGTGGTCAGCACAAGGTGTTGGTTATAGCGCCTGCCGACTTTCTGCGACGCTATGGGAAGTAAATTGCTCTAGTGCTCTCGCGGTCGATCAAGGTTGCTCGTCCAAATTCGACGACCGCATCGCTGCCTCGCAATGCGTCGGAAGTCCTCGACTCGAACCGAGCAATCCAGCGTGGCCAGGGAATTAACGTTACGTTCGAGGTAGAAATTTCGTTAGCAGTAGGTCAAACCAACTTTTCCACGTACCTCAGTGATCCTCCGCCTTGCGCTCGGCCTCTAACTGTTTCAACGCTCCGATCATCTCCGCTTCCGTGTGCATGCGTTGGGCTGAAAACCACGACGGATTTTTTCTGCGGAAGCGAACCAGACGCCGTAGGCGATTGTTCCCCAAATTCCCTGATCTCAGGCCGAAATTCCCTGTTCCTTCCCTGATCTTTTCCTGCTCCGATTTCCGCCCTGCGGGTGAGTTTCTCCCGCGGATTGTGCACGTTACCCGCTTTCGGGATGCAATTTTGCGGGGCAAAGATTGGCAAAATTCCCAGTATTTTTCCCTGTTAGCAGGGAGTTTGGGCGCCTGGCCACCGGAAGGCGAGCGCTAAAGCGTGTGAGGAGTCCAGCAGTTCGCCACAAGAACCCCGATTTACCAAACGAACCCAACCGGCTCTCAACGAAACCGTTACATCGCACCCGTGCCGGCGTAATCTTTCGATTGTGCGAACGCCGGCAACTCATCGGCGCAGAAATACAACCCGGTCGGTCCAGTCCCAATTGCCCGTCTGCTTGTATAACCGCGACAGGGCCCGTACCAAGTCGCCGATGTTCGCTGGCGAGATCGTCCTTTCATCGATGAAGATCACGCCACCATGGTTTCGTCCTTCTTCTGCCCATGTTTTGAGCAGCGAAGGAATCGTTCTGCGGTCATAAGTAACCAGTGTCATGCCTTGGGCGGCCGCTTCGCGTAGACACACGGAATCGTCCTGCCCGAGAAACGCACCCTCCCTCCACCCTGCCATGGAATAGACCATGAGAGACCGGATGCGCCGTCGTAAGCCGGCTGCTACAGCGGGCGAGACATGCTCGTCGAGAAGGAGCTTGAGCATCTCAGCAGCGTACCGGCTTCCCGAAGGCAAACTCGACCGCCTGGGGGAGCATGCGTTTCAGCTGCTCGAAATCGGTTGCGTCGTTCTCCGTTATCGCCTCGTCGATTTCGCGCGGAAATGCCTGCGCATAGTTAACAGCTGCCTGAACCTTAGTCTCTGGCCACCCCAGATGCCGCGCCACGGCTGCCACATCCTCTTTATAGTTGCGGCAGAGCAACAGCAATTCCCACACCGCCAGCGTACTGCCTTGAATGTAAGCCTGCCGACCAATCGGAGAATCGCGAAAATCGATGAATGCGAATTCCGACCGCCGCAATCCTTCTTCGACCAGACGCGCACTGGCGTCGCTTGGGGTCCATCCGTGTCGACTCGCCATGCGCTTCAGCCGTCTTCCAGTTTCCACTGGCAAGCGCATACTAAGGACCATAGAACGGGTTGACTTCATGGGGATCTCCTGCGTGTAAGCATTGTAAGCATTGTAACACGCGATCAGATCAGCATACAGAAAATCGCGTCTCGCAGAGCGCTTTTGGCATCGCTTTGGTTCAACGACGCGGTTTAGTGGTAGCAGTCTGCTCCCGGGCACTCGGTTGCGAGTTCCAGATTTCGCGGCTTTGGCTGCATCGTGAAATGCGCAAATCGGCACCATCTTTCAGCTCGCAGTTCTTGATCGTAATTGCAGACGCTGTCTAGAAAAGCTCCGCGTTCCTCGGGCTGAATCTGTAGAGCCTGATCAGTTATGACTCCCGAACGCAGGCCCACTCGAGATCAACATGGCCAGTTAGTCTCAATTAATTCCGCAGACCCATCTCCAAAGACGGCTTTCTTTACACCGGCGACCTCGGATACAAGGATGCGGACGGGCTCCATCTGTCAGGGCGGGCGAAGTGGGTGATCAAGCCGTCGGGATATCAGGTTTTTCCCGTCGATGTTGAGGCTCATATCGGTGCCCTCACCGACAAAGTGGCATCCTGTGCGGTGATTGGTGTCGAGCACGCGGTG
>JASHOH010000024.1 GCA_030041215.1 Candidatus Sulfotelmatobacter sp.
TGGTTTTCAGGAACTTGATCGTCCAGACGGAAGTAATAGAACAGCGCTTCTGAGCGAGCGTGGTGCCCCATCATGATTGGCAGGCCTCCGATCGTAGTGTTGAACAGCAGCATCGCGAGCTCTGGCCTGCTTATAGCGTGAACCTCGCATCGCCGCAAGCATCAACTCAGGGACTTTTTCAACAGACACGGGATTTAACGTCAATTGACTTTGGTGGCGTCGCCCAAAGTCCCTTTCGCTGAATGACTTGCCCCCTCTCTTCCAGCCAAGAAAGTGCGTATACCGCATGACAGCTTTGACTGATTGCTAGCTCCGCCCGCAGCGATCAAAAGAAATTCTTGCGCGCATGTGTCGTCTTTTGCCCGCCATTTCCGATCTCCTGAATAGAGGGGCCTTACAAAATCTGTGATGGAGGTTTCTATGACTATGTCGACGTTTTTGAAGCTGGTGATTGGAGGATGGGTAACAACCTTCCTGATGATCGGGATTTGCGCCCTGAATCAATCCGGCGCCCTATTGAGGTTCTGCAGGCGGCTGAGCGATTGGCTGGAACAGCTCGCACCGCAGGGTTCCGTTTCAACGGAGAGGGCGGAGTAATCGGAGTTCCAGCAAGATCATTTCGTTGTAAGGGATACGCTCCCATGGCGTATACTCCTTTCCCACGCGAGCGCGATGGGGAGATCGCACTCGTGTTTCGGCGGTAGGAGGGCAAACGTGGCGCTGCGAATAACCGATCGCGAGGTAAATGGCGTAAGCGTGCTCGATATGGACGGCCGGATCGTTCTCGGCGAGGAAAGCAATGCGTTGCGCGAGCGATTCAAGGCGCTGATGGCGGCAGGAAAGAAAAAGATAGTGCTAAACCTGGCGAACGTCACCTACATCGACAGCGCCGGGCTGGGAACGCTGGTTGCCACCTTCAACAACGCGCGCGCGCAAAGCGCTACGCTCAAGCTGGCGAACGTCGGCTCGAAGTCCAAAGAAGTTTTGCAACTCGCCAGGCTGATGACTTTCTTCGATATCTTCGACAGCGATTCCGCTGCTGTCGCGAGTTTCAGCGCCCCGGCGTGAACGTTGCCCCTGCCGGTGTCCACCAATGCGGACGCCGGAGGCTTCCGGCGGAAGATTCTTTCACGGCTGGTCAGCGACAACACCCGAGCTATCTGGCGCAAGCCTCTGAGGACCACCCACTAGACAGATATCTGACTCCCGGTGAAATTAATCCGATTCGCCTGGCGACGCGTCAGTGCTTGACTTCCCTGCGGACGTTGCCTAATATTCCGGGAATTTCGAATCACTCTGTGTGCGGTACTGTGGGTTCGATAAAACGCCAAATCGCAGACATCGTGGCCTACGGAATCTGTGCGGCAGTGCTTGTGTGCTTGCCCGCCGCGGCCGTAGCTCAGCAGCCCCCATTCCAGCGAGACCCCGTTGATCAGTACATGTCGCGGTTTCTTGCTGTAGTGATCCTTATCGGTGCAGGGCTGGTCCTCTGGAGCCTTGGCCGTTACCGCGGCAGAGATGTCGGGGCGACCTCATGGGGATTTCTGATCGCGGGCACGTGCGTTTTCCCCATAATGTTGTCGGGGGTCGGATCAATCCTGGCTTTGCAGAGAGTCAGGACCGTACCGCTCTGCGGGTCGTGCCATCTCACCATGAAATCTTACGTGGACGATATGATGAATCCCAAGAGCAATAGCTTGGCTGCGGTCCACTTCTCCAACCGATACATCGCGGAGAACCAGTGTTACGAATGCCATACGTCTTATGGCATGCTGGGCACCCTGCAGTCAAAAAAGCAAGGCGTGATCGACGTGTACAAATACTACACGCACACGTTTCAACTTCCGCTTCAGCTGCGTCAACCCTACCGCGACGGAGATTGTCTTAAATGCCATGCAGGGGCAACCAAATTTATCGCGGCGCACGAGGAAAGTCAGGAGAGAATCTTCGCCGGCAAGGTAAGTTGCATGCAATGCCACGCGGAAAGCCATCCCGCGCATAATCACGATATGGTGGCGCAAGGGTCCGATCCATGAGGCTGCCTTCGGTCAGGACGATCGAGCTCGACCCACGGACCATTCGATGGACGCTAATCAGCGCACAATTGCTCGCGCTGATCGTGTATCTGCTGGCTGTGGCATTCTTGCTGCGCACCAGTGGAGGAACTCTCTTCCTCTTCTCAGTCGCGGGGCCCGTCCTGGTTCTCCTGGCGACGCTGGCCCTGGCTGGGGTGGCCCTCTACCGCTATCTCAGACGGAGCAGCCTGTTCGCCTTCGCGCTCTTCGAACCGGGCGACGTCATCTTGCAACAAGGAGATCACGGCGACTTTGCCTACTTTATCCAGCAAGGTGAAGTCGAGGTAATCCGGCGGGATGGGGAAATCGAGACAATGATATCCCTGCTCAGCAAAGGGCAACACTTTGGCGAGGCCGCTCTTATCAGCAATGCGCCGCATCACGCAACAGTTCGGGCAAAGACACGTGTTCGAGTGGCCATGCTCGGAAAAAGAAGGTTTTTGCACATGCTTCGATTCGTGCATCCTTCGCAGGGGGACATCATGAGCGCGATGAATCAGCAAGCCACAAAGCAGGCTGTGAAGAGAGCCAAAGCGGCTGCACAGTCCAAGAAGGATTAGTTCGAATGAAAAAGAACTCATTGGTGAGTGTGATTGCAGCGTTTCTCGGAATGACACTGGCGATCCAGGCGGCGAGCACAGGGGACGCCACGGCCGGCAAAGCCGTCTACAGCAATAAATGCATGATCTGCCATGGGGCCGACGGTCAAGGAGCGACCGGTTACGCGAAGGCGATGGGCCTTGAGCCTGCGCAGATGAGTTCCGACAGGGTCCAGAAGAAGACAGATGCCGAGCTGAAAAAGATCATCCTGGAGGGGTCAGGCAAGATGAAGCCTATCAAGGGCCTGAGCGAAGTCGATATCGAGAACGCCATCGTCTACGTTCGCACCTTCCGAAAGAAATAATGAGCCAGGCGGCCCTAACATCGGGCGGTAGGCATTAGAAAGAAATCTTACGGCTGGCGGGGCTTTGGCAGGCGCATGGCCCGCCAGACGTTTCTCTAATCGGCGCTGGCGCTGGCTGCGACCGGAAGCCGCCATGCTTCACACTCGGTGCACCGTTCCGGTTCACTCAAGCGAGCGCTTTCAGTCACACGAAGACTTTCAGCCACATGAGAGCTTTCCCTTTTCTCATTATGGTTTTGCACGTAGATGGCTCCCACATACCATCCGAGCACGAACATCCACGAGCCTGCCACGAAACAATCAAAGTACAACATAAACGTCTCCTCCTCTCTAGCTGCTTAGCCCGCAAACCAACGAACACTACCTTCTATGAATAAAAGCGGAAAAGGCAGGGAAATTAGCTCATCAATGCGAAAAATTAATTTGTGCCGATCTAAGCCTGATTAGTCTGCGCCATAGCCACAGACCGACCCCACCTAACGTCGCCCAACCGCGTGCGCAAAGTGTCACATCGCCGCATGACGATCAATGGTCTCAAAGTGAAATCAGGGTGAATTCTTGGTGAGCAGGTAACAGACTGGTGAGAAACAAGTTGGGCACATCGAAAGGGCGGAGTGCTCTTTTGAATGAAACGATCTGCTGAGACAAAACACAATTATTCATAGACCGCCGATGAAGGTCTTGCTACAATGAGCGGCACTTAGGGGCTGTGGGAATTGTGATGTTGAGTAGGGCTGACTCAGTATTTCGCTTTGGGCCCTATGAAGTGCGGACAGGCTCCCAGGAAATCCGGAAACACGGAACGAAAGTCAGGCTGCGGGGGCAGCCGTTTCTCGTCCTGGTC
>JASHOH010000248.1 GCA_030041215.1 Candidatus Sulfotelmatobacter sp.
CACCGTACCGCGAACCTTTCGTGGGCAAAAGCGTGAGTCTTTTCCGAGAGCCGGATGCGGGAAATCTGCCAGTCCGGGTTCGATGAGCGGGAACAGGAAACAGGATCAAGCCAAACCGGATTGAGGGGACGCGGCGAAAGCTCAGTCACACACCCACCGGGAGGCTACCGTCACTGCGCCTGTTCTCGACTCTACTCTCACTCACTGCGGCGCCGGCTGCGTGTTCGCCGGAGGCTTGGGCGGGGGAGAGGACTTGTCGTCTTTGAAGATGCCCGCTAGCTTGCCGAAGAAGCCGTTCTTCTTTTGCCCTTCGGCGTTCTGGTCTTGGTCGTTCTGTGCGTTGGCCGCGGCGTTTGGAGGAGGCAAGACCTTCTCATGCGCACCGAAGATGCGGGAGAAGAACCCGGAGAGGCCGTGCTGCTGATCGCACGTCTCCCGCGGTTCGGTGCCGGCGACAAACGCCGAGACGTAATCGTCCGGACATGAGGGTGTGGCCAGCCGGTTCGTTGCCTTGTCGAGCTGAACGTCAACCACCCCGGTCGGCTGCGCAAAATCTCTCATGTCAGAGTACTGCGGCAACGTCGCCGCTTTCTTCATGAATTCCGTCCAGATCGGCGCCGCAGTCATAGCGCCGCTCAGACGCAGGTCGCTGTAATCGTCGTAACCGACCCAGACAATGCACAGCAGATTCGTCGTGTAGCCGGCGAACCAGCCATCGTGCGAACTGCCGGTTTTGCCCGCCGCCGGCTGAGTGAAACCGCGTAGGCGGACGGCCGTATAGCCGAGGCCATTATTGATGACGCCTTCCATCATGTTGGTCATCACGTAGGAGATTCGCGGGTCCAGCACCTGCCGGTGGTCGGTCTGATAATTTGCGATGACATCGCCTCTGGCGTTGCGCACCGAGTTCACCATGATCGGCGAGATCCGCTCGCCGTTGTTGGCGAAGGATGTATATGCACCAGCCATATCGAGTGGCGTGGCTTCGTATGAACCCAAGGCCATTGCAGGCGTAGCTTTGACCGAGGAAACGCCCGCTGATTTCGCCAGATCCGCGACTTTGTCGTAACCGACTTCTTCGGCAACTTTGACCGTCGCATTGTTCAACGACATCGCCAGCGCGTAACGCAATGTCACCTCCCCGTGGTACTCCTCTTTATAATTACGCGGCTCGTAGATCTGATCGCCGTACGCGAAGCTGGTAGGAGCGTCGGTTACCGTTGACGCTGGAGTGATCACGTTCTGTGAGCCGTCGATTGCAGTGTTCATCGCCGCGGCGTAAACAAACGGTTTGAAAATAGAACCTGTCGGGCGCTTTGCCAGCGCATGATTAAGCTGGCTCCAGCCGTAGTCACGCCCTCCGACCAAAGCGAGAACTGCGCCCGTGTGTGGATCAAGCGCCACCAGCGCCACCTGCGCCTGCGGCCCCGGCGTCACCTGCGTTTCGATTTTCTTGCCGACCTTCACGCGCTTGCTGCGCAATTTCTTGACTTGTTCATCCACCAGCTTGATGCCGGTTTCGACGGCCTGCGCAGCGGCCCTCTGCAAATCAGGATCGAGCGTGGTGTAAATGCGATACGATTGATCGTTCAAATCGTGCTCGTTGAACTTGTTAATGAGCTGGTCGCGGACCAGGTCGACAAAATATGGCGCGTCGCTGGCTTCCACGTTCGGCGGAGCCAGCTTCAAAGGCGTCGCCTTGGCTTTCTCCGCTTCGTCGCGAGTAATGGCGTGAGTTTCGACCATGGCGTCGAGCACCAGGTTACGGCGCTCTTCTGCCTGCTTGGGATGTCGGTATGGCGAGAGGCGGCTCGGCCCCTGAATGATACCCGCCAGCAGCGCCGCTTCGGGAAGCGTGATGTCTTTCAAATCCTTGTTGAAATAAGCCCGCGATGCTTCGCCAAATCCGCTGATGGCAAACGATCCCCGCTGGCCCAGATTCACCCAGTTGGCATAGAACTCGAAAATCTGCTGCTTGGTGAACTTCTGTTCGAGTTCTTCCGCAATCAGCATTTCCGTCAGCTTGCGGCGAATCGTCTTCTCGGGCGTCAGGAAAAAGCCGCGCGATACTTGCATGGTGATAGTCGATCCGCCCTGCTCGTGGCGCTGCTTCACCAAGTCAACCCAGGCAGCCTCCATCATGCGGATAAAGTTCACTCCGCTGTGCTCAAAAAATCGCCGGTCTTCTATGGCCAGTACGGCATTGACCATGACTTTCGGAATGTCGTTGTATTTGACGAGCTGGCGCTTCGAGCGCTGCTCTGCGTCGAACAACGAGGTCACAAGCTGCGGCTCGAGTTCATAGGCTGACAGATCGTTGCCTTTGCTGATGATGCGACTCACCTGCCCATCTTCAATTTCGATGTGCGCAGGTTCGGGGCTGTGGTAGGACTCCGGTCCCGGGGCGATCTCGATTGCATCCTTTACCAGATGGAAGCTGCCCAGAGGCGAGGAGCCATCTTTATCGTGGGCGCCGTCGGAATATCCAGCCTGGCGCAGAAAGTCGGCAATTTCTTTGGCGTCGATTCTTTCTCCATCGCGGACGGTTCGTGGGAGGGCGTAGATTTTCGCAGCATTACTGAATACCGGAGAGCGAAAACGCGCCAAGATGATGCGGTCGTACTTGATATAGAAATAGCTGAACGAGACCGCCAGAGCCATCGCCCCGATTAGAAAGATGGCAAATGCGGCACGCACAACGGGGTCGCGCGACAGCCGCCGTCCCCCTTTGCTGCCTCCGCTCTCACTTCTCGGGATTTTGATTTTGATGGCCACTGCTCGACTCTGCGCCCTCAAAGCGTCCGCTGCTCTGATAGTTAGATGCGGCTGAAGGTCTGTAAAAATGCCGCATTCGCGGCGTCCGCTGTTTTAGACCGAGATTAAGATACGATTTCTTATTATTATTGTACTGCCGACATCGCAAACAATAAGAGACCCGCAGGCTATGCGGGTCTCTAAGCTGTCAACAATTTCGGAAAAGGGCTTATGGCACGTCCGTTACGACCCAAAAGCCTGGCGTCGCGATGTCCAAGGTAGAAATCGGCTGCGTCAAGACGCCGGCTGATCCTACGCTCAGCGGCACAATCTGCGTGACCACAGTACTTCCCGAAGGCGTATAGCTGCCGTAATCCATCAAGTTCTGCCCACTCTGATCGAACTGTCCCCACGTTCCCTCACCGAGATTCGTGAAGGGCGATCCGCTAATCGCGGTCAGAGTTCCTGAGCTCGAAAGCGTGTATCCTTCGGTCGGATTGAACGCCGTGGCGTCGTCATTGAAGCTGAACGAGTAAACGAGATTTCCGCCCGTATTCGGCGACACCGCTATCGAAAATGGCGAGTATACGGTTGAAAACGACCCAGATTCTGTAATAGCTCCTGCGTTCGTTCCCGACTGCGTGATGGTGAACTCGTAAAGATGTAGATCGTCGGTCACTCCGAAATAGGCATTGCTGCCGGTAGTTCCGATCAGAAAGTTTCCTGTCGGTTCGCCCTGCACTTGCCACATGGGAAATGCAAAAGGACTGCCCTGGACGGCCGTCAGCACTCCTCCACTGCCAATCGAGTACGCCGCAATCTCTGTTCCTTGGTGCGTACTGTGGTTTCCGTCGATCACGTAAAGATATTTTCCCAGACCGTCGCAAGCCAAATTCATCGGCTCAAATGGCATGATGAATGGCGAGCCGGTCACTGCCGTCAAGCCTCCGCCGCTGCCGATCACGTATGCCCATACTTCCGAATCGAGCGCGTCGGAGATGAACAGATAAGTCCCCGTTGGATCGGTAATGATATTGTCCTGCCCCACGCCGCCGTTATAGCGATCGAGAAATGGCGCGGAGAGCGGCATGCCGGAAATTGCGGTCAACATGCCGCTCGAACTGATTGTCCATCCATAAAGTTCTTCCGACGCTGCGATTCCGGCATAGAGAAATTGCTTCTGTGCCACAGCCATGCCTACGCCACCTTCGTTAGCGGCAATTGTCGGAGATGTGTATCCGCTTGTTGCCGCAAACGTACCTGCGCCCGTGTTAAGCGTGTACGCATCAATGGTGCCTCCCTGGTCGACGGCAAAAACAAATGCGGTCGGCTGCGAACCGCCGCCGCCACCCCCTCCGCCAAAACCGCCGCCTCCTCCCGTCGTAACCGCAGTGCAAGGCAGAGAGCCGAAGCCGCCGCACGAGTAGCCATTGCAATTCACCAGCGACATCACCGCCAGTGCGACCATCACGCCGAGTAGCGCCCGATACGCGATCCTCATGAACTGCCCTCCACCTGAGCCTCCCCGCGGAACGCTCTGGCACCAACCCAGCCTACTCGCAGGTCTGCAGGAACCGGTGCAGAGCATCGGGAGTAGGCGCGCGTAAAGAAGCTCTTAAATCTATTGCGATGGTAGGCGTGCGGTAATTCGACGGCAACGTTACGAATGTCATTGTCCCCGGGCTAAGAAGGAACAATTCCCCGAGGCTTTTTCTGACTGCGGAAGCACCGGTCGAACACCCTGCGCCGCACCTGAAACGGCCTCCGCAAAGTCCCAGCAACGGCCGGTGACCGGTAGTCCGAATGCTGTTCAAACCCGCTCCAGATACGGCGATTGAAGCGCCGACGGCTTCCTGGCCCGGTTCCGGCGCGGCACGAATGCGAACCGCGGCGATGGGCAAATCTTCGACTCCTGAGTCCCCTTCGAGAACCAACTCTGGAAGCCTCGCGTGACCATTGGACGTGACCAATCGAAACTTGCCTGCATTATTAGAACCTGACAACATGCGGCTTGAGTTTAGTGGAGGAGTCTTCCTGTGAAACGAACCAACATTCTGGCCGCCATCGCTGTTACCCTGTCGTTGATCTGCAGCGGATGCGGCACATCGGACAGCGTGAAGTCGATTACCCTTTCGGGTGTGGGCACCGGAACTTTCGAGGTCTATGGCGAAGGCGGGACGCAGCAATTGATGGTCACCGCGAACTACAACAGCGGAAAAATGGTTGACGTGACCAATCAGTCCACTTTTGTGGCCACTGCGACCGGTTACTTTGTAGCTGGCGATGGCTCGCAGTCCCCTCTGCCAGATCCGTACACCTCCTATAACGGCATGTCGGGCACCCCTCCAACGACCATTGAGATCAGCACCACGGGCTTGGTAACCGCCGTGCAGCCTTTCGTCTGCACATTCGTTATAACTTCGGGCACGTCCTCGACCGTCACTTACGGGGTCAGCGGCTCCTACCAGATCATCGCGACCTACAAGGGCATGCAGTCGAACGCGCAATTTCTCCCAGTAGCCTCGGCTGATGTCTACAACCCCAACAATGTATCGGGCGCCACCTGCGGTCCGGCACCTACGACCAACTAAGTTTCGGGGCTGCCTGAGGCAGCCCCTCGTTCCCTATCCAGCCGTCGCGGTTCCAGATTCGCTATCCTTCACAGCGTTGTTAATAGGCCCTCGTGTTTGTCGTTGAGAAGCCCTCGTCCACGCAATGGCCGCCTATTTACTGGTCGCGTTTGACTCCGTCGTTGCATTTATGCTTCAATATGGCGTTATACGACATGTCGTATAGGGTCATATGGAAGAACTCCCTCTTACCGAGCCAGTATTCCTGATCCTGCTCAGTGTGGCCGAGCAGCCGCGGCATGGCTATGCCGTCCTCAAAGATGTGGAGGAGATCAGCAACGGGCGCGTCAAGCTCAGTACAGGCACCCTGTATGGAGCCCTGCGGCGGCTGCTGCGTGCACGGTGGATCGAGCGTGTCGAAGAGCATGATAGCCCGCGCGGCCGCCAATCCTATCGGCTGACGACACTTGGGCGGCGAAATCTGCAATTGGAGGTGAGCCGCGTCAAGCACCTTGCCCGGGTTGCCAACCTGCGCGTCGCACAAAGGGGATCCTAATCATGCATTCCATTTACCGCCGATTGTTGCGTCTGTATCCCACCGCATATCGCGAAGAGTTTGGCGAGGAAATGACGTTGGTATTCGACGATCTCGACAAAGAATTTCAGAGGGAAGGATTTTTTCAAAAGGGACTGTTTATTATCCGCGAAAGCATTGGCCTGCTGTTCGGCGCCGCGCAGGAGCACTGGCGGGTTTTGGGCTATTACAGCCCCGATGTGTCATTCCCTTCAAGGAGATTCAATATGCATCACGGATTCCGCTTCCCCAAATCTACGGCCGCTTTGATGGCAATAATTCTTGCGGGAACAATTCTGACAATCGAAAAGTCAAAGTCGGTGGTGGGTTCATTGCATCGCGCGAATCCTCAAGCCTCTCCCCTTGCGCCCGAACAGATCACTTTCGCAGCTTTCGCAGTGATTTTTATCGCTTCCTGCGTTATGGCGGTAGTGGGATGGGCCCTGCTGTTTGCCTTGGGGCGGTCGGGAGTTCATCGGTTGTCGCGGATTTCGGCGACTGTAGCGAAGTCGACTCGAGATTCAGTCTGAAAGGAGCAATCCGATGTGCGGTCAGATGCCACTCGCGTTGTTTGCTATTGTCTTCGGTGCGCTGGAGTTCGCCGGCGGAGCGCAGGAAATGATTTACCTCGGCATTCTGCAAAGCGAAACATATCCGCTGGTGGCGGGCGTAATGGGCGTAGTCTCCGGCGGATTGTTGTGCTGGGCGGGAGTTGCTCTGCTGATAAGCTCGCCACTGGCGTTTGTAATTGCACAGGCGACGGCCTGGGTCTCTGTGCCCACTTTTATCCTCACGGGAATTGTCACGCACCGCGCCGGCTGGCCGATCACCGCGGTAGGAATTGGGTACCCGCTGTTGCTGGTGGGATTTTGTTGGAAGAACCGGGGCGCCGGCGCGATGCCTAAAAGCTAGTCAGAAGATCTTTGCTCTAGGACTCATCAGCTCATTTTGTAGATGGTTTTGAACGGCGCGGCTTCCAGCCACTCCGTCCGAAGCTGCTGTCCTAGCCACGAAGCGGCGCAAGAATATGGCCCACAGCGCAAGCCGTGGGTAACGAAGTGAACAAAGCCAAGGCCCCGAAGGGGCGAAAGAAGAGTCGGGACACAGTCTCTTTAGCCCCTCAGGAAAAGACCTGTCAGCCAGAAAACCGATTTATTTGTTCCCGCTGTTAGGAGTGAAGTGCATGTCGAACGAGTATCCCGGCAGGTTCACTGTGACTGTGTAATCGGCCGCGACGTACACGGCGGTCATGCCGGGCGTGTTGATCCGCTGAACCGTGATCTGCTTGGGGTCGATGGGCAGTTCGTGCTCTCTCGCCTTGCGCAGCGCGTCGTTGCGAACATCGTCATCCGTCTTTTGCATATTCCCGCTGTCCATCAGCGCGACGGTCCTAAGATCGTCCTGAAAGCTGTAGTTGGCCATCAGGGGCGGCGCGATCTGAAAACAGGCGTAGATCACAAAAATGACGGCCAGAATTCCACCGATTGCCTTGACAGTTGCCATAGTCCTAAAGCTGCGCCGCCCGGCGCAGACTTCAGGCGTGGGCGCGCAGCACTCCTTGAAAATATTCGACTATCGCGGTGATCGTAACATCACGCACTTCGTGAGTCGAACGTAAAACGACTTCCACAGTGCCTTCGGTAACCTTCTTTCCCACATTGACTCTAAAGGGAATACCGACCAGATCTGCGTCTTTGAACTTGACGCCCGGGCGCTCATCGCGGTCGTCGAGGATTACGTCGAAGCCTGCGGATTCAAGTTTGGCTGCAATGTCGACGGCGGCCTTGAACATGGTTTCCTCTTTGACATTGACGGGAGTGACGACGATTTCAAACGGGGCGATGGAGCGAGGCAGCCAGAATCCGTTTTCGTCATTGTTCTGCTCGACCGCGGCGGTGAGAATGCGCTCGATGCCGATGCCATAGCTACCCATGATCGGCATAACCTCCTTGCCGTTTTTGTCCAGCACGTGCGCGCCCATGGTTTCGGAATATCGGTAGCCGAGCTTGAAGATATGGCCGATTTCGACTGCCGTGTCGATACGCAGCGGTCTGCCACAGTTAGGGCAGGCTTCACCAGCGTTGACGGCGCGCAAATCGGCATAAGCCGTGGGATGGAAATCTTTGCCCGGCGTAAGATTCTTCAGGTGATAATCTTTCTTATTTGCGCCTGCGATCAGATTCGTCCGTCCTTCGAGAGCTTTATCGACCAGCAGCACGGGGCGATCAATATCTTTCTTGATGTCTTTCGCCCATTCGATGCCGACTGGCCCTAGATATCCCGCGGGAGAATTGAACATCGCCTCGATCTCGGTCTCTTCCATCGGCCGGGTAGCCACTGCGACGGTTGCGTTCAGCTTGGCCTCGTTGAGCTGATGATCGCCGCGCATGAGCACAATGATGGCGCGCGATTTCTTTTTGCCGCTCGCATCTTTCTCGTCGGTCATCAACGCGAGTGTCTTGATCTTGTTCTTAGGTGAAACCACCAAGAATTTCGCAACATCTTCAATCGTTTTCTGACCCGGCGTATGCACTTCGAGCGGCTTGCCATCGCCTTCTGGTTTAAGATCCTGCGCTGGTTCGAGCTTCGACGTGGCCTTCTCCATGTTGGCGGCATAGTCGCAACCGTCGCAGCTCACGATCTGATCTTCACCGGCTCGCGTGCGTACCATGAACTCGTGCGACTCTTTGCCGCCCATCGCGCCGGAGTCAGCCTCGACCACCATGTACTTCAATCCACAGCGGTCGAAGATGCGGCAGTACGTGTCGTAATGCTTCTTGTAAGAAACATCTAGGCCAGCGGCGTCGACGTCAAACGAGTATGAATCCTTCATGGTGAATTGCCGCACGCGCAGCAAACCAGACTTCGGCCGCGGCTCGTCACGAAATTTAGGCGTGATCTGGTACCAGATCTGAGGCAACTGCTTGTAGCTGCGCAGCTCCTTGCGCGCGATCTCGGTCACGACTTCTTCTGCGGTGAAGCCGAGCGCCAGGTCAGCTCCCTTGCGGTCTTTTAGACGAAACAGGTTGTCACCCATCAGCGACCAGCGCCCGCTCGCTTCCCAAACCTCACGCGAATGCAGCGCTGGCAGAAAAAATTCCTGCCCGATCTTGTCCATTTCCTGGCGAACGATCGCGATGATCTTGTTGAATGATCGATTGCCGAGAAAGAGATAGGAGTACACGCCGGCCATAAGCTGCCGGATGTAACCCGCGCGGACCAGAAACTTGTGACTGGCGACCTCGGCGTCAGCCGGGGCCTCGCGCAGGGTAGGAATGAAGAGTGCTGACCAACGATGCATATTATGAGTTCCAGATTTCAGGTCGCGAGCGCTGTCATACCAGCGCTTGCCGATTCCGCAGGGGAATTGGTTATTGTACCAAGAGGCTTTGACGGGTTTCTGCGGTGAGGGCTCTACGGCTTGCGGCACGCCGCTCGTAGCCGATCTACTTCCTGCTGGCTTAGCTTGCGAAATTCGCCTGGCGGTACATCCAGCGTCAGCGGTCCATAGCGCACGCGCTTTATCTTCTCTACATGGTGTCCGACCTTTTCGAACATGCGCCGAATCTCGCGGTTTCTGCCCTCAATCAAAGTGACCTCATACCATGGGTTCGCGCCTTGTTTGACCAGTCGAATTCCTGGCGGAGCCGTGCGCACCCGCCGCCCTTCGTCCGTTGCAATCGAGACTCCACCACGCAATTTCTCGAGCGCTTCCGGCGAAGGAGTTCCCGCCACTTTCACCACGTACGTTTTCGGCACGTTTGATGACGCCTGCATCAACTTGTTCGCCAGCGCGCCGTCGTTGGTCAATAGCAGCAGTCCCTCGCTTGCATAGTCAAGGCGCCCCACCGGGTACACACGCTGCTTCACACCATGAATGAGTTGCACTACTGTAGGCCGATTCTCCGGATCACTGACTGTCGTCACATAACCCTTGGGCTTGTTCAGCAACAGGTAGACGTGCCGCTGTTCTCCGCTCAGCAGCTTTCCATTGACGCGGACGTGATCGGTATCAGGGTCGGCTTTTGTACCCAGTTCTGTGACGACCTGCCCGTTTACCTGCACGCGGCCCGCGCTGATCAATTCTTCCGCTTTGCGACGCGAGGCGATCCCGGCAGCGGCGATGATTTTTTGCAGGCGTTCAGAAGGCATCGTTAAAATTCCGCGGGCGTTTGTGCCCCATTGTGGAAGAGTGGCCCTTCAGGGCCGCGTTAGCTTTTATTAGGATTTTAGGGCTTTAGCCCCCGCGGCGTCAGTGTCACAAGAAAGACTCTTTCGGCTTCAGCCGCTGAGGAGTCTTTACGCACTCGATTTCAAATCGGAATTCTCCGGCTCCGCTATCTCCACGACCGGCGCGGGTTCGTTTTCTTCAAGCGCTCCCTCTGTTGCTGGAATCAGCTCACTCTGGAACGACTGCGCCACTAGCTTCTCGAACTCCTCCATGCTCGGAAGTTCGCTCACATCCTTCAGCCCGAAGCGCATCAGGAACTCTTTCGTTGTCTTGTAAAGAATGGGACGGCCGATGACTTGCTTGCGTCCCGCAGTCGTGATGAGCTTGCGATCGAGCAGAGTTGCAATCACTCCGCCGGAATCCACTCCGCGAATCTCGCTGATCTCAGGCACGGTGACTGGCTGTTTATAGGCGATCACCGCCAGCGTTTCCAAAGCCGGCAACGACAGCCGCACCGGCGGCTTCAGGCTCCTGGCAAAGTTGCGCACCACTTCATGTTGCTCGGGCTTCGTCGACATGCGGTAGCCCCCTGCGACCTGTCGAATTTCGATGCCGTGAGCAGGGCTGCTGTATTCGGCTACTAACTCTTCCAGTCCAGAGCGGACACGCAATTTCACTTCCGCATCATCCGCAGCGCCCGAGGAAAGAACGCTCTCTCGCACGAGTTGCGTGATCTGCTCCACGGTGATCGGCGTTTCCGCCGCGTAAATAATCGCTTCAAGCTGCGCCTTCAGGCTCATAGGAGATCAGTTCTCAGCTGCCAGTTCTTAGTTCGCGTGTTACAGGTTCCCCGCAAGTTCGAAATATCAGATACTCGTTTTCGTTGCCCCGGGACTCGGGACTCGCAACTCGGCACCAACAGCTACCTCCAATCATCTCTCACGGCCGCCTCGTTCATGATTTCATTGAAGTGCGTATGCTTACGCACGGCGATTTCCCCGAACAGATGATCCTGCCGCACCTGAATGGCCTGCAGCCGAACCATTTCGAGCAAAGCCAGAAACATGCACACCAGAGCCTGCCTTGACGGCACGCGCATCAGAAGCTGTTTCAGCCGAATCGGGCGCGACTCCAGCTCCAGCCGCCGCCGCAGATAATCGATCATCTGCCCCACCGTAACCGTTTCCTCATCGACATTGATGACTGGCCGCGTTCGCACCCGCTCCAGAATCTGCTGAAAAGTTTTCACCAGATCGATCACGTCGGCTGCGATCTCTGGCTCGGTACCTTCGGCGTCGATGAATTCCTTTAGCGCCGGATTCGTCAGCACGGCATCTTCAATCTGCTGTTTCTGCAAAAGCATCTGCGCCGCCGATTTGAATTTTTCGTGCTCCAGCAGGCGGTTCACCAGTTCGGTGCGCGGATCTTCCAGTTCCTCTGCCTTGGCCGCCGGATCGCGCGGCAGCAGCATCTTGGATTTGATGTGAATCAGCACCGCTGCCATATAAACAAAGTCGGCTGCGACGTTTACATCTAATTCTCGGATTTTTTCGACGTAAGCAAGATATTGCTCGGTGATGCGCGCGATGGGAATGTCGTAGATGTCGATGTCTTGTTTGCGAATGAGATCGAGCAGCAGGTCCAGGGGGCCTTCGTAAACATTGCCCACAGAAACCGCAAATGGCGAGTCACTTTCTTCTTTGTCGCTCTTCGAATTTCTGCTGTCGCGCTCGGGAGCTGATTTCGCAGGCGGACGATCGGCAACTACAAAGGGCGCCGGCTCCGGTGCGATCTCATCCTTCCTGACGACGTTTTCTTTCATGCTATTTCCCGCAATTCCCCTCGGGCGGCTCGTATTCGAGAGATATGCCCATGGCCGCGCGCACATCTTCCATTGTCTGGGCGGCGACTGTGCGCGCTTTTTGCGTGCCAGCATCAAGGATATCCCAAGCCAGCCGCGGATTCTGCTCGAATTTCTTGCGCCGCTCCTGCATCGGAACCAGCAGTTGCACTAACGAATCGGCCGCCCAGCTTTTGCACTCGATGCAGCCAATGCCAGCAGAACGACATCCCTCATAGACCTTGGCCATGGTTTCTTTGCTGCTGAAAATTTTGTGCAGGTCGCCGACGGGGCAAACATCCGGATTGCCTGTATCCGACCGCCGCACGCGCGCCGGGTCGGTCACCATGGTTTTCAACTTCTGCCGTATGACCGGTTCTGGATCGGTCAGCATGATCGTGTTGCCGTACGACTTCGACATCTTGCGGCCGTCGGTGCCCGGGAGCTTGGGAGCCTTCGTCAGCAGGGATTGCGGCTCAGGAAAAACGTCCCTGCGCTGCCCATAAAATCCATTGAACCGCCGCGCGATCTCGCGCGCCAGTTCGATGTGCGCGACTTGATCTTCTCCCACTGGAACGACGTCGGCCTTGTAGATCAGAATGTCCGCCGCCTGCAGCACGGGATAGCCAAGAAACCCGTACGTTCCCAGATCCTTGTCTTTAATGTTCTCGCGCTGCTCTTTATAGGTCGGAACCCGCTCCAGCCAGCCCAGCGGTGTGATCATCGAAAGCAGCAGATGCAGCTCAGCATGCGCCGGCACGTGCGACTGGATAAACATCACACACTTTTCCGGATCGAGCCCCGCCGCCAACCAGTCGAGCGCGACCTCCAAAGTGTTTTCTTTTACGCACGAGGTGTCCGCGTAGTCGGTGGTCAATGCGTGCCAATCGACGACGGTGAAGAAGCACTCATATTCGTCCTGCATGCGCACCCAGTTATCGAGCGCGCCCATGTAGTTGCCCAGATGCAGTTTTCCGGTCGGCCGCATGCCGCTGAGCACGCGCTTACGAGGTTTGGCGGAAGATGTCATCGTTTTTAATTGTAAGAACTATGGCGTGACGCAGGCGAACTGGCGCCAGATTCACAGAGCACTGCGAGGGTAATCCGATACTATCATGCCCATGTGGGGACAGCCGCCTCGGCTGACCCCGTCAGTTGACTGAACGCTGGGCCGCATGTTGGGCGTCATCCTGAGCGAAAGCGCTTTTCCAGCCGGGGCGAAGGATCTCCCGGCGCACCGCGGTTCTCGTGCTGGGAGATCCTTCGGCCCGCCGGTGAAAACGCGGGCCTTCACGATGACGCCAGACTCGCCCGTCCGCGCCCATGCGTTATAATTCGCCCTCGCCCACAAACGCGCCGCATGCCCCATCTCGCCCGCAAGCTTCGCCTCACTGACTATTTCGCGCTAGGCTGGGGCACCATGGTCGGCGTCGGCTGGCTCGTCGTCATGGACGACTGGCTGCTGCGCGGCGGCGCTCTCGGGGCCTTGCTTGGTTTCGCGATCGGCGGAGCGTTGCTGTTTCCTATCGGCTGGGTCTACGGCAAACTTGTCGCCGCCATGCCCGACGCCGCCGGCGAAATCGCCTACACCGCCGCAGCATTTTCACGCAACACCAGCTTCGCCACGGGATGGATGATGATGCTCGCTTACTTCATCGTTTGTCCCTGGGAAGCCGTGGCCGTGGGCCGCATCGCCGGATACATAATTCCGTCGCTCGATTCGCTCGAGATTTACCGCATCGCAGGAAGGCCCGTTTACCTTCCTCATCTCGTCATCGGTCTCGCGCTCACCGCGCTGCTGACCGTGTTGAACTACCGCGGCATCCGCCTGAGCGCCAGCTTTCAGAACTGGACCGCGTTCGGAACCGTCGCCTTGTTTCTTGTTTTCGTCGGCATAGGCTTCACCAAAGGATCGCCGCACAACTTCCCGCCGCTGTTCACGCACGCGCCGTTGGTTTCATTCCTGCTCGTGCTTCAAATCGTTCCCTACTTCATGACCGGATTCGAATCCGTTGGCAAAGCCGCCGAGGAGTCTACTTCGCAATTTGACGATCGAGGGTTTCTGAAAGCCATATCAATGGCAGTCGTGGCGGGCATTCTTTTTTACACCACCATCATCGCGGCAGTGGCTTTCGTCGCTCCCTGGCACGCGCTGACCAGCGAAAAATTCATGACTGCGGTTGCATTTGAGCGCGCCATCGGGTCGCGCTGGATCGTCGACGTCATTCTTGCCGCGGCGCTTATGTCGCTGGTGAAGTGCTTCAACGGAAATTTCGTGGCTGCCAGCCGTCTCGTATTTGCTCTGGGGCGGCGAGGGCTCATCGATGAACGCGCCGGAAGAATTCATCCGCAGCGTCACACGCCGTCAATCGCAGTTTTATGCGTTGGCATAACGACAGTTCTCTGCATGCTTATGGGAGATGCGATCCTCGTTCCGATCACAGAAGTTGGCTCGGTCGCATGCGCGATCGGATGGGCGGCAACCTGCGCTGCCTTTATTCAGATGGCTCGCTCAGGCGCACTGCCCGGCCTCAAGACGCGGTCTGCGCTAGAACTCATCGTGGCCGGGATTGGGTCGCTTGTGGCGGTCGCAATGATGCTGATGAAAATCGTCCCCGCGATCCCCGGCCATTTCACTGTCTACGAATGGCTGGCGCTGGGGATCTGGATTCTGTTAGGTGCACTCGCGAGGCGGCGCGGCTCGACAGTGCAAGCGCAGGTCCAGCAAAAGGCAACTCAAACAGAAAAGGAAATTCGATGAAATCTTACTGGACAAATATTCCATTGCTGGTCGCAATGTTTCTTGTTCTGGCGCTGATCGCTCCGGCGCAACAGAAGGTACCTCCATTCGATATTGTCATCACTAACGGCCACATCATCGACGGTACCGGCTCGCCGTGGTATTCAGGCGATGTCGGCATTCGCGGCGGTAAAATCGCCGCCATCGGCAATCTCGCCAGTGCCCCGCGCAAGCGCACGATCGACGCCACCGGCAAGGTCGTAGCGCCAGGCTTCATCGACATGCTCGGCCAATCTGAATTGACGATCCTCGTCGATCCCCGCCTGCCTTCGAAAATCTATCAGGGCATTACGACGGAAATTACTGGCGAAGGCGGTTCCATCGCTCCCCTCAACGACGCCATCATTCAAGCTGATCGCTCCGAATACGAACATTACAGAATCACTCCCGACTGGCGCACATTTCGCCAATATTTTGCGCGTCTCGAAAAGCAGGGCATGGGAATCAATCTGGCCAGCTACGTTGGCGCCACGCAGGTTCGCCGCATGGTCCTGGGCGACAACAACGTTCAGCCAACACCGGAACAACTTGAGCAGATGAAGGCCCTTGTTCACGACGCAATGAAAGATGGCGCCATCGGAGTGTCAACTTCGCTCGAATACGCGCCCGCACCCTACGCAAAGACCGACGAACTGATTGCGCTTGCCGCGGAAGGCGGCAAATTCGGCGGCATTTACTCGACCCACATGCGCAACGAAAGCGACTCCGTGCTCGAAGCCATTGATGAAGCGGTCCGCATCGGCCGCGAAGCGCATGTGCCCGTCGAAATCTGGCATATCAAAGTCGCGGGCAAGAATAACTGGGGACGCATGCCCCAGCTCGTCGCCAAAATTAACGCGGCTCGTGACGCGGGCGCCGACGTCACCGCCGACACTTACGCCTACACAGCGTGGTTCAACGATCTCTCCGCTTTTATCCCGCAGTGGGCGCACGATGGTGGCACGGTGAAGATGGTCGAACGCCTGAAGGATCCTGCCGCACGCGAGCGCATTCGCAAGGACATGCTCACCCCCTCCAAAGATTGGGACAACGAATGGCAGGAAATTCCTGATCCCAGCGCCATCATGATCGGCGTCGTGGAGAATTCGAAAATGCTTCCGCTCGAAGGCAAGCGCCTGTCAGAGATCGCCGCGCTCTGGAACAAAGATCCTATGGACGCGCTCTTCGATTTTCTGATCGAAGATCCCAACACCGGCGTCGCCGTCTTCGGCATGTCGCAATCCGATGTAAGTCTTGCGCTGCAACAGCCGTGGGTCTCCATCGACAACGATTCTCCCGGAACTTCCCCCGAAGGCATTCTCGGTCAGGAGCATCCCCATCCGCGTGCTTATGGAACATTTCCTCGCATCCTGCGCAAATATGTTCGTGAAGATAAGGCTTTGACGCTGGAAGACGCGATCCGCAAAATGACCGCACTTCCGGCCCAGCGCGTGCGCCTCGCCGATCGCGGCGTTCTGAAGCAAGGCATGTGGGCCGACGTGGTCATCTTCGATCCCGCGACGCTACGCGATCTCGCTACCTTCGAGAACCCAAATCAATTTTCCGAAGGGATGGAATACGTCTTGGTGAATGGCGTGCCTGTGATCGACCAAGGCAAAATGACGGGAGCATTACCTGGCAAGGTTCTCCGCGGCCCAGGCTACATGCCTTACACGCTTCTTCGGACAGTTAACAGGCCCATGTAGGGACAACTGCCCTCGGCTGTCCAAACGCGCGAAGCCAGGTAGCGCACAGTGCGATACTCTACTGTCCTTTCAACTTCGCCTGCGTCTCCGGAGCCGACCTGACTTCCACTTGCGGCTCTGCCAGCTTGCCGGTGATGCTGTATACCAGCGAACCCGCGCCGTCCGCCTTCACGTCATTGGTCTGAGTCAACTCGAGATTCAATGCCTGAGCCAGGGATGCCGTACCGCTCACCTCGTACACGCCCGCCGGAGACACGAGCCTGTTTTTGCCGATCTCAATTTCTTCACTGCGCAGGCGAATCTCGCCTGCCCAGCGCGAAATCCGCAATCCAGACTCGTCCTCGTTCAGCGAAATGCGAGATACTAATCCATCTTTTACATCGAACTGCATCTTGCCCTCGGCCGCCTGCCAGAAAGCCGCCGCATTCCCACCCGACGCGCTCATTTGATAGGTTCCTGCCGCTGTTCCTGCGATTGAAGAATCATGAAAGAGACTGGCAATTTGCTGCAGGGAGATCCCGGTAAACGTTCCCGTTCCAGCATAGATCGGCGGGCCTGCGCTGAAATCGGCATGCCAGTCGCCCTGATGTTTTCCGCCGAACACATCCGCGCGAACATTCGTGAGCTTCAGTTTTCCTTGGTCAAGATCCAGTGCTGCAGTAACGTGTTCTGCGGAAACCCTGTGAATTCGCAAGCGGCGCACATTCACTTTGCCGGAAGCCGTAAGACTTTGCAGAAAAGAAGGGGCATTCGAAGGCGAACTAAGCAGCTGATACCACGCGCGGCGGCCTGGTTGAGGGCTGAGCCATTCGGAAAGCTCTGTCAGCCCAACACCTTCAGTGTTCAAGTTGAAGCGGAGCAGGCACGCTTCCGATAGTCCACACCCCCGCGGCAGAGACATATTGCCTGTCCAAACCGTATCCGCAGCGCGCACAATCAATTTTTCCAGGCGCGCCTCGTCGCGAGTCAAACGCAACTCCGCAGAAGAAATCTCAACCGGCCCGTTCACTCCTCGCACTCGGGCTCGAATATTTCGCAATTGCACATTGCCCGTTACCGCCGGCAAAGAGAATACAGACTCAGGAGCAGCATTACCTGACCACGATCCTGCGAGCTGTAAATCCATCTGTGCCGTGCCTTCCACATTCGCCTGGATTGTAGGCACGCCCAACATGTTGGCCAATCGCAGTGTGTGTGCGGTCTCACCCTCACCTCGAATCCCCATTGCGTATCCAGCTCGCGAGAGCCATCCTCGCGCCTGCGCCGGCGTGGTTCGCCCGAGCGCAATCGGAAACGGCCCGAACTCTATGTGCAACTCGTTTGGTTCGGGCAAAACTTCAGATGTCGTGCGCCGCGCGGGCTTGCTTCCCAATTTTTCGTGAAGTGCTTCCGAACTCAATAACAGCGGTACGCTCGCCGCCGTGAACCGCACATTCGTATTCACCGATTTCAGTACCAGGTTCGTGATTTCGCCTTTGCCTTGAAATTCTGTGGGAAATCCTCCATCCTCCTTCACCGCGAAATCGCCCTGCACGCTGCCCGTCGCTGCCAAATCAGCGGGAAGATTTTTCTTCATGCGGCGCGCCAGCGCAGCGACCGAGCTTACGGGAATGTTGTCAATCTTCAGGGTCAGATCAACTTTGTGCATCCCGGGTAATCCTGCTTTGCCGCGCAGTGATATAACGCCATCGCCCACAGGCGTATGGCATGCAATCTCGTGCATGATGGCATCCGCCGTACTGTACTGAGCATCGCAATGTGCCGCCACCCGAATGCCTTCAACGCTGGAGATGTCATAGCGGTGAAAGTCACGGACCGATGTATCAAGGGCGACCTGCATCGCGCCCGGCGTTCCGCTCAATTTCGCGTCTAGCCGGACCTCTCCGCGCCATCCTTTGTCACTGCCGGAGAGAAGTTTGCTCACTTGCCCCAGCTGCGCGCCGTTCCATTCCATGCTGAAATGCAAAGGTGTCTCGCGCAGACTTGCGCTGCGCTGCCAGGTTCCATCCACGCGCAGCAGACCGGTGTCGCTCACGTTCATGTCGGTGCGCAGCGGCTCAGCCTTCAATCGCGTACCCCAGGTATTCTCTGACTCCTGCCACAAGGCAAAATCGGCGTTGAGCAGCGAGAAAGGCTTCTTCTCCTGGCCGGCCTTGAAATTGATGCGGCCGGAGCTCGCCTCAATATAAGGAAAACCGGGGCGCGGCTCCGATTTAGATTTTGCTGTTGGCGCAAGCGGCGTATGCGCCGCCCGCTCCAGCAGGCTCTGCCAATTCCAGCGTCCGTCTTCTCTGCGTACCAGATTTACACTGGGTTCGGTCAGCTCCAAGCGCGCGATATCCAGCCGTCCGCGCAGCAGCGATCCGATGCGCACTACGGCTGTGACTTCGCGCGCGCGCAGCATCGGCTCCGAGCCAAACGCAGGATCCTCATAGACAACCAGATTCTCCAGATCGAAGCCCGGCTGCGGCAGGAAACGCAAATGCACTGATGCAAGATCGACCGGTCGCGCAATGGCCCGGCTCAATGCGATCGTGATGCGAGTTTTCAGCCGTGAGACGCCGGGATGAATGAGAAACAACCCCAGCAAGATTACTCCTGCCAGCACTGCCAGACGCCGTTTGGAAGAGACGAGTTTCACCGTACGACTTTCAGCGTGCGCTGCCAGCGCGTCTCGTCGAAGAAATGCAGAACGACGTGCGCGAGAAATCCCAGTCGGTCTCCAATACTTGTCCGCGTGTACTGGTCGGCGGGCGTGTCGAAAGACCAATAGATGAACATGGGCCGCCCAATCACGTTTTCCTTTGGAATGAATCCCCAATAACGGCTGTCCAGACTTACACCACGGTGGTCGCCCATGGCGAAGTAGTGTCCTGCGGGCACAACCAGGTCATCTCCCTGAATGTGCAGCGGCAGCTCCGCTGCCCAACTTGGAGAAATGTTCGGGTCGCCCGGCTGCGGTATCACGGCAGGAAAATTATTGCGGTAAGAATCCATAGGCTCGTCCCGGTCATGGTCTATATAAGGTTCGTCGAGCTTCTCGCCATTGCGGTAAACCACGCCATCGCGCAGGTGAATGCGATCGCCGGGAATTCCAATAATGCGCTTGACCACGTAGGTGCCCAGATAAGCCGCGTCCGGATGCAGAAAAACCACGATGTCGCCGCGGTGTATGGCACGATACGGCAGCAATGGACCGATCCAGGAGGTCTTTGGCGCAAACTGGATCCGGTTCACAAAAACGTGATCGCCGATGAGCAGCGTTTCTTCCATCGAGCTGGAAGGAATCTCGAAGGCCTGCACAACAAACGTGATGATGAACAGTCCCGTCACCAGCACGGCCGCCAGCGACGCTAGAAATTCGACTGTAGTTTCCCGTGGTTTTTCGGGGGCCTCGTCCTTATCCTTCCGTTTATTATCGTTCTTAGCCACTGATTCAATCCGTCCCACTTGAGTAGTTGCGTAATTGAGTAATTCGGTAATTTCCACTCGGCTGTTGCGCAGATCACTAAATTTCTGAATCACCCGATTACCCAATTACAAAATCCCGTTTTACTTCACCAGCGTCAGGGTTCGGTTCCACCTCGTGATCTGAAAAACGTGCGTCAGCAGGTAGGCGAAGTGATATAGTTTATCGCCAATCGATACGGGCGCAGCTGCATCCATCTCGCCGCCCTGCACCGACCAGTAAATCACCAGCGGCCTGCCGATAATATTTGCCTTCGGCACGAATCCCCAGTAGCGGCTGTCATAACTGTTGTCCCGATTGTCTCCCATAACAAAATAGCTGTCCTCGGGAACGATCAGCTCCCCATCCTCCACCAGCTTGCGCATTTGCACCCACCACTCAGGGGTGGGGCCAGAAAGCACATCAGTGCGCGGGAAATTGTCGCGGAACATGTCATCGCTTGGCCGGCTGAAATGCACGTAGGGTTCTGTCAACGCTGTTCCGTTGACATACACCTTTTTATTTACCAGTCGCAGATGGTCTCCCGGCACGCCGACGACGCGCTTCACAAAATGCTGCATGGGATTCACCGGATAATGAAACACGATGATGTCCCCGCGCGACACCTTGCGATAAGGCATGAAGAAGTCTGCGATGCCGCCTCCGCCATAACAGAGCTTGTTCACCAGAAGATAGTCGCCGATCAGCAAAGTGTTCTCCATCGATGGCGATGGAATCTGAAATGCCTGCACGATGAACGTGATTACAAAAACGGCAATCACCACCGTTCCCATCAAAGATTGCAGCGAGCCGATTACGCCCGGTGCCCATGAGCTCGCACCTTGATGCGGAGCCGTGGGTTCCGCAGGCTTATGCTCAGGGCGAACGCCTTCTGGCATAGCCCCGCCGGGAACAGGGCTCGTGGGCACTTGGTCGGCCGGAATGTTTTCTACTGGTGAATTCATCTACTTCTGCTCTACTTTTTCCGCTTTTTCCGCGATCCTTGACTCGCGCACGAGCTTCGCTCCCGCCGATTGCGGACGCGACGCCAGGTAAGCCAGCAACTGCCTGGCCGCATCTTGCTCCGCTGTTTTCTTCGTAGAACCCTGGGCCCGGCCTACAAATTCCGCCTGTCCGCCTCCATTCTTCGTGTTCAGGCGGACTTCCACTGTAAATGTCTTGTTATGTTCTGGTCCTGCCTCTTGCACCAGCATGTACACCGGCTGCGCCATTCCCAATCCCTGCAAGGTTTCCTGCAGCGCCGATTTGAAGTCGGTCATGGGCAGCGTACCGCCCTCGCGCTCCATCCGCTCCAGTTCCGGCGCAAGAATTTCGTGCAAAATAAACTCCCGCGCGGGTGCCATTCCTCCATCCAGGTAAATAGCCGCAATGATGGCTTCCAGCGCATCGACAAGAAGCGCCGTCTTGCTGCGGCCCCCGCTTTTTTCTTCTCCCCGCCCCAAACGCAGATAGTGACCCAGTTCCAAACGTTGCGCCACACGTATAAGATGCCGTTCGCTGACAATATGCGCCCGAAGTTTTGAGAGTTCTCCCTCACGAAACTGCGGAAAACGGTGAAACAGCTCCTCGCTGGTCACCAGCGATAAGATCGCATCTCCCAGAAATTCCAGCTGTTCGTTGTCGTTGACCTTGTATCTGCTATCGGCCGAGTGCTGCGCCTCCTGCTCGCGCGCCTGCGAACTGTGGGTGAGGGCCTGCTCAATCACCGACCGCCGGCGAAAGTGATAACCGATCGCCGTCTCCAGCGCCGTGATTTCCCGTTCCTTCATGTTGAAACCAAAATTCTTTGAGTGCCGTGTTGCCCTGTGGAGTTTTCGCGGATGTCATTCCGAATTCGGACCGAAGGCCTGGTGAGGGACCTGCTTTCCCATCCACTTCAGGAAGATTCGCACTTTCTCCTTACTTCTGCGCTGGATTCGCTCCTCCGGTCAGTTGCGTCAGCCGCTCCTTTTCTCGGCGCGCCGCGTCTCCAATCGTGGTGCCCTCTTTCGTCAAATCCACCGCCTGGTTGGCGTACTTCAAAGCCTCCGGATACCGGTTCTCCTGATCCAACGTCAGCGACAACAGCAAAACGGCCGTGGGATCCACCTGCTGCGGATATGCATCGATCGACTTCTTCAAATTTCCTTCAGCACCCGCCCATGCCTTGGTGTTATAGTCCAGCGTTCCCAGAATCTCGTAAGCATCGGAACGCAAAAGCGACTTGTATGCATTTATCTGGTCTGCGGAATAGGCCCCGGTCGGCACATCCGTGTCGACCGTGACTAGCGCTCGTTGCGCATCCTTGCGCGCTTCTGCCAGTTTCTGATCGCGGTCGAGGTCTGTCTCTCGCGTGCGTTCGGTCAATGCCTGCGCCACAGCTACCAACGCCCGCGGATCATCCGGATCGTAAATCAACACCTTTTGACCCATTTCCATCATCTTGTCGAGATTGTTGGCTTGCCGGTATGCATCCATCGCCGCTCGGTAGACCAGCGGTCGCAACTCGCTCTCTGGATACTTCGCCACGAAATCATTTGCTGCCTTTTCTTGCGCTACGGGATCATTCATCGCGATGACCGCCTTGTACGCGTCAAACTCCGCCTGCGTCTTGGCCTGCGGCGGACGTTTCGCCGGCGTTTGTGCGGACGCCTGACCTGCTGGGGCACTCTGCTGCGCTGGCGATGTATTGCTCTGCGCCAACCCGTCGTGCGCGAAACCCAAAGCTGCCACGGCCAATACCGCCATAACTGCCGCCCCTCGCTTCATGCGTTCTCCTGAAATGATTTTGTAATTTTGTAATCGGGTAACTTTGTAATTTGCCATCCCGCGAATCTTGCGCGCCCAAGCCACTAATTCAAATTACAAAATTACTCAATTACCAAATTACCCAATCGCCCGACCACTCAATCTTCACTGTGGTTTCGTCGGCGGCTCGTACGCCTGCTGCAGTCCCCGCTCTGCCGCCGCCCTGATGTCCGGCAATCTTCCGCTTGTGTCCAAAGCCGCCCGATATTCCTTCACAGCGGCATCGCGATCTTCTTTCATATCGAGAATCCTGCCCAGATACACGTGTGACCACCCCAGCACAATCGGATCGCTCGACGCCGCAATCGCCTTTTGGAAATTTTCCTGCGCTCCATCGCGGTTCTTGGTCGCTACGGCCACTTCCGCCAGAATGAACAACGCCCGCCCCTGGTCTCCGATTTTCTTGTCCAGCGCTTCCTGCGCCAATTCCTGCGCCCCCTTGGGATCCCCCGCTGCCAGCCGCTTCTCGGCGGTTATCAGCAGTTTCCGGTCTTCTGGCGGCCGCGACAACCGCACCAATTCCGGCGAAGCCACGCTGGCAAACTGTACCTCTGCCGCCGCTCTCTCTTCTTTCTTTGCATCCAGATTGTCCAGCAGATCGCCGTACACTCCCTTGAAGCTCACATCGCCTTTTTCAAAGGTGCCGACGGCGCTATAAAAGTACCGTGTCAGAATATACCCCTGCTTCACTGCATCATCCACCGCCTGAGCGCGTATCGTCTCATCGACGGCCTGCTTACCACCCGACATGTGAATCTCAATGGCCCGGATCAGGCATTCCGTTACCAGCAACGAGATGTCAGTTTTGAAGCTGTCTTCCAGCGGCGCACGCTTCACCGATTGCAGCAGCGGCTCCAGGCGCTTCATGGCCAGCGGATGCTTATCGGCCATCGGGTCCATTACATAATGCAAAAACGTGTGCCGAATCTGGTCCATTTTCAGCGCCGAGTGCGGCATCGCGCCCGAATTGGTCGCCGGAGCAGGGAAGACCACAACGTAGTAATCCGAGGCATAGTTGCGTGCATCCGTCTCATTCGGTGATCCCATGAAATCGAGATAGATCGTAAACTTCCTGCCCAGATATTGCGACGGAGGCTGCTTCAAGTAAATCTGCGTGTCGAAAACCATCTTCGCCAGCGGATCGTGATAGCGCTGCATCACCGCCGCGTAATCGCGCCGATGCCGCTCCCAAATTCCGTGCAGGCCAGTCGTGGCATAAAACTTTTCCAGCAGCTTTCCGAACAGCGCCACGTTATACGCGTCCGGCGGCAGATCTTCTTCTTTCAATCGCGGCACGAAATGCGGCGGCCCATCCATGTATAGCGCCAGCGAAATGTACTGCGAGATGTTCCTGTTCGGATCTTTCGCCGCTACATGGTTCTGCACAAAATCGCACACCGCAGTGCGTGCCTCTTCCGCCTCGGCCGAATCCAGCAACACCCGTTGCACCTCGGCCCGCACCGTGCTGCGCGTCGCGTCCGAAATCGTCAAATCCTGATCGTAACCGCACATGTTCAGCGCTGCGAGCATGGAAAAAATCGTCTCACTGCTCTCGAGCGTGATCGGAACCTGACTGGGTGGGAACTGCGCCGGCGGCTTTTGCGGCTTGCTTGAAGAAGACTTGCTCGGCGGCGCCTGACTCGGCGGCTGAACTGCAGGCTCTTGCTCGGGCGGCGCTTTGCTCGAAGAGTCCTGCTCCTGAGCCGCTCCACCTTGCCCAGCTTGATTTTCGCCAGACTGATTCTGTTGCGTCTGCCCCCGCGGAGTCGGAGCCTCCGGAACCTGTCCCGGCTGGTTCTGCCTTTGAGCCGAAGAAGCCTGATTCTGAGAGGATTGGCTCTTAGAAGACTGATCCTGAGAGGATTGATCGGGCGCAGCCTGCCTGGGCGGCACCGGATCCTGTCCGGCACACACGCCCGCCACCAGGCCTAACGCGGCCGTCAACCATAAACTTCGTAATCGCAGACTCAGGAAATCCTCCACAGGTTAGCCGTGCACCGAGCAGGGGACACTCTCAAGTTTAAGGAGTTCAGAGCACTGGGTCAAACGCGCTGAGGGGGTGGTATATACGAACAGCAAAATGCTCCCTCCCCCCGCCAAAACAGAAGAACGGCCTCGACCGACCCCTGCGGGGTCGGTCTCGGCGAGGCCGACTGCCCGCGCGGGGATGTACACGCGCGTGTGCGCGCGCGGGGGTCAATGAGTGTAATCGCCTGTGCCTGTTGAAAAAGGAACCAACATAGTAATTTCGGCCGATTTCTGGCTGTTCGTGGAACGAAGACTCAACAACTTACAGACAAAATTTTGGGCCGAAAACCTGTCGAAAGAGTTTTTCAACAGACACGCCTGATCTATAAGAGGGAATGTCAAGGACATTTTTCTCCCTCGACCGGAAGGGGAGAGTGCGAGTGCGTCCATGACTTCCAGCCCCTGCTGGCTATGCGAGCCGTCGGGTTTTGGTTTTCTGCCCTCTGGTCCCGCCGCGGGTCTTGCGTGGTTCCATCTCGGTTGCATCTTTATGATCTATAAGAGGGAATGTCAAGGACATTTTTCTCCCTCGACCGGAAGGGGAGAGTGCGTCCATGACTTCCAGCCCCTGCTGGCTATGCGAGCCGTCGGGTTTTGGTTTTCTGCCCTCTGGTCCCGCCGCGGGTCTTGCGTGGTTCCATCTCGGTTGCATCTTTA
>JASHOH010000249.1 GCA_030041215.1 Candidatus Sulfotelmatobacter sp.
CCCGCATGAATGGTAGGAGCCAACTGCTTGCCAGTCAATGACCTGACAGGCTAGGTCAAGGACGGAAGATAGTGCCATCCCCGGGTGCTTGGCCGGCGGGATGAGAGGTCTCGGAAGCTGATCATGCTATAATTTCTTTTCGCCTACGTAAACTTTGAGGCAATCCTGTGATCTCCTCTGAAGGCGAATTCCGCATCAATCAAGATCATTAATACGAGGTCGAACCATGTCTGGCCATTCCAAATGGGCCACAATCAAGCACAAGAAGGGCGCGCTCGACGCCAAGCGCGGCAAGATTTTTACACGTCTTATTAAGGAAATCAGTATTGCCGCAAAGAATGGCGGCGGCGATCCGGATTCGAACCCGCGTCTGCGCACGGCCATCGCGGCCGCCAAGGCCGAGAACATGCCCGCCGACAACATCAAGCGGGCCATTCAGCGCGGCACCGGCGAGCTGCCGGGCGCAGTGTATGAGGAATTTTCACTCGAAGGTTACGGGCCGGGAGGAGTGGCGCTGCTACTCGATATCAACACTGACAATCGCAACCGCACAGTCAGCGAAATTCGGCACGTCTTTACCAAGAATGGCGGCAACATGGCCGAGGCCGGCGCGGTTTCGTGGATGTTCCACAAGAAGGGTGACATCGTGGTTCCCAAGTCAGCCGCGAAAGAGGACGACCTGATGAACATTGTTCTCGAAGCCGGCGGTGAAGATTTGAAAGACGATGGCGAGAACTGGGAGATTCTGACTGATCCCTCGGCGTATGAGGCTGTGCTTGAAGCGTTGAAGAAAGCGGGGATCCACCCGGCGTCGTCGAGTGTGGCGTGGATTCCGCAGAACTACATCAAGCTGGAAGGACAGGCTGCCAGTACGATGATTCGCCTGATAGAAGCTCTGGAAGAGCACGACGACGTGCAGAACGTGCACTCGAATTTCGATATCGATCAGAAGCTGCTGGAGGAAGTGGCAGGCTGAGAGAGCGATCGAGTTTGATTTCAAGGGAGCCGTCCTTCGCGGGCGGCTTTTTTGCTGGCTTGACCACGAGTCGTCGAGGTTAAGCACAAATTGGGCGCCAGTGCAATCACAAGTTTTCAACACCGGCGTGGAAAATTCTGTGCAAAACCTTGGAACTATCCCCGTAAATAGTTCACCGGCAAAAGGTTCAGCATTTTGCACCGCTGCGGGTGCTGGCCGGTTTGCCAGCACAAAATTTTCGTTTGTCTCCAGAGCGGGCACACTAAGGGTTAGGATCGGGTTCTAAAGGGCGGGCCACCCCCTCGCGCACTCAAGGTTTGGGCTTCGCTTTCGGCGGCTCCCACAGCTCGATCTTGTTGCCGTCTGAATCATAGATCCACGCGAAACGCCCGTACGATTCATTCATGCGCTGGGGATCAATCTTCACGCCCTCTTTTTGTAAACGCTCGAGCATGGCATCGAGGTCATCCACAATGTAGTTGATCATGAGGGCTTGGCCCGGCGCGAAATAGTCGGTAGTAGAAGGGAACGCATGCCACACTGTAACGTGTTCGTTTTGAGGGTCGTCGTGCTCACGCCATGGCAGCATGGCGCCCTGGCCTTTGTCCACAATTCCAAGATGCGTTGCATACCATTCGCGCGTCTTCGCTTTATCCGCGGTTTTGAAAAAGACGCCGCCAATGCCTACGACGCGGCCCTGACTTCTGGTTGCTGTCTTGGTGGTAGCGGAAGTTTGATTTTGTGCCATGTTTGATTTTGTTTCAGCCTTGGTGGTAGCAGGAATTTGATTCTGTCCCAAGTTTGGTATTGAACAAGTGAAGAAAAAGAGCAGAGCAGGGGCGAGAGCCCTCGTGAGCGGACCAAGCATAGCGCAACACTATACATCAAAGCTAATCAGTACGTGGGCCATCCCGTAGCGCAAGTGATGTCATCCCGATGAGCGCCATAGCGGTCGGAGGGACCGGACGAAGCGCAACAATCGGCAGGGGCGCGGAAAGGCCCTTCCGGATGGGGCCAGCGGGTTGTTTCTTGTTGGCACTATTCCTGCGCAGGGTGCCCCATCCCTTCGACTACGCTCAGGGCAGGCTCTTTCGCGTTTTGTGCGAAAGGGTAGGCAGCACGGACCTCGATTTACAAGCTTGACCCCATGGGCTAAAAAAGTCCCGTGGTACCCACCCTCAGTGAACGCGGCCCTAAAGGGCCGCTCTTCCACCTATTTAATCGTCACTAGCCTCTCCACCAACTCCGAATAATCCTTCTTCTCGATGCCGTGGACTTGCTTGTTGTACTCGTCCACTTTCGACGAGTAATTCATCGAGCAGAATTTCGGGCCGCACATGGAGCAGAAGGCTGCCTCTTTGTAGTAGTCGTCGGGCAGGGTTTCGTCGTGCATGGAGCGCGCCGTTTCGGGGTCGAGCGACAGGGCAAATTGTTTTTCCCAGTCGAATTTGTAGCGCGCATAGCTGAGGGCGTCGTCGCGGTCGCGGGCGCCGGGGCGTCCGCGGGCGATGTCAGCCGCGTGGGCGGAAATTTTGTAGGCGATGATGCCGTCTTTTACGTCTTTCTCGTTTGGTAACCCTAAATGCTCCTTCGGCGTGACATAGCAGAGCATGGCCGCGCCGTACCATCCGATCATGGCCGCGCCGATGGCTGAAGTAATGTGGTCGTAGCCGGGAGCGATGTCGGTGACCAGCGGGCCGAGCGTGTAGAACGGCGCTTCGTAACAATATTCGACTTCTTTGTCGACCTGCTCTTTGATCTTGTCCATGGAGACGTGGCCGGGGCCTTCGATCATGACTTGCACGTCGTGCTGCCAGGCAATTTTGGTCAGCTCACCCAGGGTTTTCAGTTCAGCGAATTGGGCTTCGTCGCTGGCATCGGCGACGCAGCCGGGGCGGAGGCCATCGCCAAGGGAAAAGCTGACATCGTACTTCTTGAAAATTTTGCAGATGTCGTCGAAGCGGTCGTAAAGAAAATTCTGCTTGTGGTTGTATGCCATCCATTGGGCGAGAATGGCGCCGCCGCGGCTGACGATGCCGGTGATGCGATTGGAAACCAGCGGTAAATATTGAATGAGCACGCCGGCGTGGATGGTCATGTAGTCAACGCCTTGCGCGGCCTGCTCTTCGATGACTTCAAGCATGATGTCTGCATTCAAATCTTCGACGCGCTTGACGCGGGCGATGGCTTCGTAGATCGGCACGGTGCCGATGGGAACGGGCGAGTGGCGCAGAATGGCTTCGCGAATCTCGTGAATGTTGCCGCCGGTGGAGAGGTCCATGACGGTGTCGGCGCCGTAGTGGACAGCGGTGTGCAGCTTTTTCAGTTCTTCGTCGATGTTTGAAGTGACCGCCGAGTTGCCGATATTGGCGTTGATCTTGCAGAGCGAGGCCACGCCGATGGCCATGGGCTCGAGTTCGGGATGGTTGATGTTGGCGGGGATGATCATGCGTCCGCGCGCGACTTCGTCGCGAACCAGCTCGGGCGTGAGTTTTTCTCTGTGCGCGATGAACGCCATTTCGTCGGTGATTATGCCCTGGCGCGCGTAATGCATCTGGGAAGAGTTGCCGTCGGTGTTTTCTTTCTTGCGGCGGGCGATCCATTCGGCGCGGGGTTTGGGGACAGTGTAGGTATTATTGCCGTTACTTTTGTTCATGGGGGTCATATCAGAACCAGCTTTGTCAGCGATTTCTAGACAGGATTATACTCGCGCGAGCCGCAAGAGAGGTACTTCAGGCAGGGGCTAAAGCCCCGTCGAGAAAAGGGGATTGGACGCGGCGCTGAAGCGCCGCTCTTCCACGGTACCACCAACGCAGGGTCCGGTGAAGCGCGGTCTTCCGCGGTGCCGCCAACGTCCGGTGAAGCGCGGTCTTCCGTGGTGCCGCCAACGTAGGGTCCGGTGAAGCGCGGTCTTCCGTGGTGCCGCCAACGTAGGGTCCACTGAAGCGCCGCTCTTCCATGGTACGACCGACAGCGAACCACGGCGGCACTTACGTGAACCATGGTGCCACTCACAGTGGACCACGGTGAGACTCAGTCGGCGCTGCCTTCGGAGTGTCGGAATTCCAGCAGGGTGAATTCAGACATCCAGAATTCTGAACCCGTTGTTCTTCGGTTTCTAGTTTGGTTGTTTCCAAGCGTGCAGGCGCGGCCACCAGCGGTGGACGTTGCGGCGGTACTCGTCGTACTCGAGGCCGAATTTTTTGTGCAGCGTGGGCTCTTCGTAGAAGACGACGAAAAGATGTACCCCGAGCGCGACGGCTGCAACCGCGGCGATTAGTTTTGGATTAGGATGGCCGAAGATGATCCACAGGCCGACCCATCCGGCGGCGAAGCCGAGGTACATGGGATTGCGGACGTAGCGGTAGAAGCCGACCACGACTAATCGCTGCGGAGGGGCGACGGGGGCTGGCGTGCCGTGGCCGGTGCGGCCAAAATCCCACACGCAACGTAGAGCGACGGAGAATCCGAGAATCGATGGAATGGCGGCCAGCCAGCGCCAGCGCGCGGCGCCTGCGGTTTCAACCGTGAACCCAAGCCATTGCGGCAGCAGCCAGAACCACAACGCGAAGAATAATGCGCCGACGGAGAGCGAGGCGAGGGTGGCGAGCCACGAATGGTTGTTTTCAGTTGATGTCGAGAGTTGCTCGTCTGTCATGCGTTATCCCTGATAGATAGTTCATTGTAGGCAAAGGCGTGTCCTTCGACCCACTGAGTACTAGCCTGTGGTGGTGCGGTCTGCAAATACGATTTGGTTCGGTGCACGCGAGATCCCTTCGCCATGCGGCTCAGGGCAGGCTCCTCACCCCGCGCCTTCGCCGGCCCCGGCTGAAGCCGGGGGTCTACCATGAAAGCGCGGGGCTTCGGGATGACGCCAGTCGGAGCGGGCGAACTGCACAAGTACCTGCACGCCTTCCACTGCGCTCTACATGTGGTACCCACCGTTGATGTTCAGCTCCTGACCGGTCATGTAATCGGCGTCGGCAGCGAGAAATGCGGCGGCCTTGGCAATTTCCTCGGGCGTTGCGAAACGGCCCAGAGGAATTTTGGCCTTAATCTGAGCTGAAATCTCTTCCGGAATGGCATCCACCATTTCGGTGGATGTGAATCCCGGAGCGATGGAGTTGGCGGTGATGTTGAACTTGGCCATTTCCAGCGCAAGGGTCTTGGTGAAAGCGATGATTCCGCCCTTGCTGGCCGAGTAATTGGCTTGGCCGAAGGCGCCCATTTGACCGACTACGGAGGAAATATTGATAATGCGGCCGAAGCGCTGGTTGATCATCGCGGGCAAAGCTGCGCTTGTGCAATAAAACGTGCCATTCAGGTTGACGTTGATCACCTGCGCCCAGTCGTCTTCGGTCATTTTGCGCATGGTGCGGTCGCGGGTGATGCCGGCATTGTTGACTAGAATGTCGAGGCGGTGCCATCTATCGAGCACTTCTTTGACTACACGCTGGGCCTCGCCTTTTTGAGAGATGTCGGCTTTGATCAGAATGCACTCGACGCCCAAAGCGCTAATTTCCACGGCGGCGCTTTCAGCGTGGGCGCTATCGGAACGGTAGTCGAGCGCAATGTTTGCGCCACGGCGAGCCAGCTCGATCGCGATGGCGCGGCCGATGCCACGCGAAGCTCCGGTAACCAGAGCGACTTTACCTTTGAGCGATCCCCATCCATTGGGCCCGTTGCTGCCAGTGTTGTCTAGATTTGTCATGACTGTAGTCGCCTCCTGAGAGTTGATGGCTACCACTGCGGGGTCAATGCGCATCACCACATAGCCGCCGACGGCGCCTGCGCCAAAGCCCGGCGCAAATATGCGCATGGGCCGGTCGATGCGGCCTTCGCGCACGGCATCGTGAACCGCCAGCAAAATGCTTGCGGAAGAAGTGTTCCCGACGTGTTCAATGTTGAAGTAGAGTTTGTCTTCGGTAGCACCGGCGGCCTTGGAAAGATCCGTGACCATAGTTTTGTTGGCCTGGTGGGGAACGATGAGGTCGACGGCATCCATGAGGCAGGCGTCGCCGCCGTCCGGATGCGGCAAAGTCTTGAGTTCGCCAATCATCTGCACCAGATAACGCCGAGCCAACGCCTTAACCTCGGGGCCGTAGACGGTGATGTTGTTATCGAACTCGGGGTTGGGCCAAATGATGGAATTCACCTCCGACCACGGGCCGCTGGCGTAGGTTTGCACGATCTCGATGTCAGAAGCGGCACCTTCTGGCGCGGGTGCGAGGATCATCGCAGCCGCGCCGTCGCCAAAGATCATGCGCGAAGTACGGACAGTGCCAATTTTGTCGGAGAATTTTTCCGCGCAGACTATGAGTATGGGGCGCTCGATTTCCTGAAGCAGGCGAATGGCTTCCGATAGGCCGTATGGCATGCCTGCGCAGGCCGCCACGATATCGGAGGAATTGTGCGTCTGCGCAAGTCCCAACTCGCCGGAAAGCCAACATGCTACTGAGGGAATCAGCCGCGTGCTCGTGCAACTGCAAAACAGCACGGCGCCAATTTCTTCCGGCTTTCTGCCAGCCTTTGCCAGCGCCTGGTGCGCCGCGAGAAGCGACATCTGTTCCAAACTAAGTTGCGTGTAGCCGCGGCGCTCTATGCCGGTCTTCTCGGAAATTTCATCGGCGGTCATGCGCGACCAGCAGTATGCGTGGTTGCTGATGAGATCGGCATTGGTGCATGGAATCTCTCCCTCGTAGACCGCAATGGCCTCAATTCGCGGCAACACCCGAAAGGTTTCGCTCACTTTGACGGGAGGGTACGGCTTGATCGGCTCGCTCAGGGCCAGAGTTTCCGGAAGCTCGAAGCGAGAGGGCTCGACGCGTGGGCGTGGGGTGTCCTCATCTTTCTTGAGCCGACGAATGAACTGGAAAACCTCATTGTTCCTTGGATGATATGCAACCACGTAGTCTTCATCGCGCAGCGCGCCAACCTCCGCGCAGCCTCCAGAGGCCGGATCCCAAGGGTATTGGTTGTGCAGGATCATGCCCTGCCGCATCAGCGCTTCCAACTCTGGTATGGGATGGATGCAGTCGATGACGTCGTCGTAGGTGTAGTGCAGGTAATCGCGGTCGTAGTTCACCAGCCGGTAGGTGAGATTGGATGGGTTCGCCATGATTTCCGCAACTGTGGGTTTGATGGCGCGCAGCTCACCGCCTGCGCTGGGCTTGTTGCGGAACACATTCAATAAAATGTGAAAAATTTTGTCTTCCTGCTCCTCATCCCAGCGAGCGGGCAGAGACTCGCAGCCAGACTGAATAGCGGTGATGATTGCGGTCGCATCGCGCGGCTTAAACAGCGGCAGGAAAACGTCTTCGCGCTGGCGCGGCAGATCGCCCCAGCGGGTGGGACGCTTCTCATACATCGTGAACATGTAGCGGTTGGCCCAGAACAGGTTCAGCGCGAGATCGCGGCAGACCTCATAAAGATCCTGATACGTCCCGTCTTGCAGCCGGCTTACGATGTCGGTTTCGGTGGGAGCCTTCTCGCCAAAATCGCGGCGGATTACGGCCGCGAATTGTTTCGGGGATTCAAAGATGGAGAAATCATGCTCGGGAAAGAAATTGCAGGGAAAGACCAGGCGGCCGTGGCGGTTGATGACAAATGGTTTTAACAACATGGCGCTTCTTCTTTCCGGCGCTGCAGCCCGGTTGCTTGTAAAGCAACACAGCGTGTTTTCGAGTCATCGGATCAGTCGAACGGAAACCTGCCAGCATCCTTGCTTTGAAGGCGCCAACCGAATCCTGAATTGAGCCTGGGGAGGACAACGTTGAGCGCCGCGAAAAGCCATGTAACAGCATCGCTGTCAACTAGGGTAAGTACAGTGCGAAACGGCATTCAGTGATGAAAGGGACAGCGTGAGGTGATGTGTGTCACAATCACGGCCAGAGGGGGCTATCAGGCTCACGAGGTTATTCGAAATCCACTAAAATCTGCCCAACCTTCACTGGGTCGCCGACTCGGACTTTGATCGCTCCGATCTTCGCTGTGGCGGGGGCGGTGATGTTGTTCTCCATCTTCATGGCTTCGACCACAAGGAGAACGTCTCCGTCCGCAACATGCTTTCCCGCGCCGACGTCGATTCTTGTTACGATGCCGTCCACGGGGCTGCGACACAGTTTAGCTTCATCAATACTGGACAATGCAGGGGCCCGTGGATCTGGCGCCGTTGGCAGAACCAGCGACTGAATGGGATCGACAGGAGATGTAGAAGCGGGGCTTTCCTGGGGATCGTCGTATTCAACCTCGTAGGTTTTGCCGTCGACTACGATTTGCGTCTTCACGGTCAGACCTCGCGAGGACTCTTGCCGCGGGGAGCCGGGCTCACGGCGCTGCCCGCAGATTGTGCGACGTGAGCATCTTAACCCTTCCCTGGGTAGTCCAGTCCGCGGCTGGCGCGGGGCTTTTCAGAAGTTTGATCGAACGGATGCGGATGTTTGGGCCGTGACGCATGAAAAGAACCGTTCTGATCGCCACCTCAATCTGCGGCGAAGGTTGCTCCGGCGCGCTCGTGCGTATCGCTACGATGGAGTTCTTGAAAATGGCAGCGGGCATTCTGCATTCCCTTTGAATGTCACAGCGGAATCAAACCATGCTTTTTCGGTGGCCGAAATTCGCGTTTCGAGTGGAGAATGTCAAGGGCCTGGGCGACATAATGCCGAGTCTCGGAAGGCTCGATGATGTCATCCACCAACTGGCGGCCGGCGGCCACATAGGGGTTGGCGAAAGTATTGCGATAATCATCGATGAGCTGCTGCCGCCTCGCCACTTTATCTTCTGCAGCATCGATTTCGTGGCGGAAAACGATCTCCACCGCGCCTTCCGCGCCCATGACTGCGATTTCTGCTGTAGGCCAGGCAACTACGCGGTCGGCGCCAAGATTCTTGCAGCACATGGCGATGTAAGCGCCGCCGTACGCCTTGCGTAACACCACGGTGATTTTTGGAACGGTTGCGGCTGAATAGGCGAAAAGTATTTTCGCACCGTGTCGAATGACGCCGCCGTATTCCTGATCCACTCCCGGCAGATAGCCGGGCGTGTCAACGAACGTCAGCAGCGGAATGTTGAAGGCATTGCAAAAACGGACAAACCACGCGATCTTGTCGGAGGAATTGATGTCGAGTACGCCGGCGAGCACGGAGGGTTGGTTGGCAGCCACGCCGACGGTCCGGCCCTTGATGCGGCCAAACCCAATCACGGCATTGGCGGCGAAGCCCGGTTGGACCTCGAAGAAATCGTGATGATCGAGGATGCGGGTGATCACTTTTCTGACGTCGTAGGCGATTCTCGGTTCCACGGGCACGATGTGGTTCAGTTCAGGGTCGTCTTCCAGCGGCAGGTCGTAACGCCAGCGCGGCGGGTCTTCCACATTGTTCGAGGGCAGGAAACTTAAGACCCTGCGGCAAAGCGCCAACGCTCCAATATCATCTTCGGCGATTAGATGAACCACGCCGGAGCGGTTCATCTGCGCGGCCGGGCCGCCCAAGGCGTCAGCCGAAACCACTTCGCCGGTGACCTGCCGGATCACCTGCGGTCCGGTAATGAACAACTGCGCGCGTTTGGTTTGGATGATGAAATCGGTCAGCGCCGGGCTGTAAGCCGCTCCGCCCGCGCAGGGGCCGCAGATGATCGAAATCTGCGGAACGATTCCGGAGAGCATGACGTTGTTATAAAAAACGCGTCCGTAGCCGGCCAGGCTGTCGATTCCTTCCTGCACGCGCGCGCCGCCGGAATCGTTGATGAACACGAAGGGAGTTCCGGTTTTCAGCGAGAGCTGCATCATCTCGGCAATCTTGCCGCAATGCGCTTCGCCCGCCGCGCCGCCGGCAACGGTGAAATCCTGGCTGGCGAGATGAACGGGACGGCCGTCGATGGTAGCACATCCAGTAATTACGCCATCGGCGGCGAGTTCCTTTCCAGACATTCCGAAGTGGGTTGCGCGGTGCTTGGCGAACAGTCCGACTTCCTGAAAACTTCCGCGATCGACCAGGCCTTCCAGGCGCTCACGGGCTGAGAGTTTTCCGGAAGCGTGCTGCTTTTCGAGGCGCAGCGGACCGCCGCCAAGTTTCAGCTCCCGCTTCTTCGCGCGCAGTTCGACGAGTTTGTCCTGGGTAGTAACTTTTCTTGGAGTCACCAATTTGAGATCGGGGGCGGGAGCAGCAGTGCTTACTGCCATGACGAGCTCCTTAGGAAAGGATGCCGAGTAATCTCGCCATTGAGACGGCGCCGCGCAGCGCGCGAGTCTGCTTGTCTGGGAGCTACTGGTGAAAATTGTTGCGCGGAAAACGAGAATTCTCGGTGATGTCGATCACAGGGCTGGGTGAGGGAAGAGAAGCCAGGGATTGCTGCAGGATCGAAATAAACCGAAATAAGTGGAGGATAGAAATGGCTCCTCAGGTAGGACTCGAACCTACAACCCTTCGGTTAACAGCCGAATGCTCTGCCATTGAGCTACTGAGGAGTGGGCGAACACACGCTTTGCGTGGTCGAAGACCATCATAGCATTGTTGCGGCGCTTGGCAAACACGGTTGCGGTACCGTTACAGTTCGAACTGTAACAGTACCGAGAACACGAAGGAGGCATACAGGAAGGTCTAACGCAGTGCTGGACGTGCTGCATCACACGAAAGTCGAGTTTTCAAGATCGTGAGCGGATCCGTTCGGTTCGCTTAGCTCCTTCAGGACAGGCTTCTGCGGCAGACTTACGCTTCCGCTCTGACTACGCGGTCGTGAGCCGCCGCTGGCTCGTGGACTGGATGAACCGGCGGCGTCTCCTTCTTATCTTTTTCTTTTGGCGACTCCTGCGAAGGCTCGGTGAGAAATTCCTTCGTCTTGACCGATTGCGCCACCGCCGGCAGAGATACTGCCAGAGCTTCTTCGATCGTCTTGACGTAGTGGATATCGAGGCCCTCGATCTGCTCTTTCGTGAGATCTTCATCCACATTCATCTTGTTTTCCGCGGGCAGAATCACGGTGGTGACCCCAGCGCGCTTGGCGGCGAGGACCTTCTCTTTAATGCCTCCCACGGGAAGCACGTTACCGCTGAGCGTGATTTCACCGGTCATTGCGGTCAAAGGACGCACATGATGACCTGACAGCAGCGAAACCAGCGTGGTCGCCATGGTCACGCCCGCTGACGGACCATCTTTCGGAATTGCTCCCGCCGGTACGTGCATGTGAATATCGTGATCGGCGAAAAATCCCTCGTCGATGCCGAGCTCCGCAGCGTTCGAGCGTACCCAGGTCAACGCAGCCTGCATTGACTCCTGCATGACCTGGCCGATCTGACCGGTCATAGTGAACCCGCCCTTGCCTTTCATCGCGTTGGCTTCGACGAACAGTATGTCGCCGCCAGACGGAGTCCAAGCGAGACCGACAGCAACTCCGGGACGCTTGGTGCGCTCCTCAATTTCGCCTTCGGTACGGATCTTGATGCCGCCCAGGAATTCCTGAATGACGTCCTGCGTTACGACCAATTTCTCGGTCTTGCCTTCCGCTATGCGCCGTGCCTGCTTGCGGCAGATCGTGCCGATGGTGCGCTCGAGGCTGCGCACGCCCGCCTCGCGCGTGTAGTGACGAATGATGTATCGGATTGCCTGCTCAGGGAATTCGATCTGATCAGCGGCGATGCCATTTTCCTCGGTTTGTCGCGGAATCAGATAGCGATTCGCGATGTGCAGCTTTTCTTCTTCGCTGTAACCCTGAAGTTCGATGATCTCCATGCGGTCGCGCAGAGGCTCGGCGACTGGGTCGAGCATGTTGGCGGTCGTAATGAAGAGCACCTTCGACAAATCGAACGTAACGTCGAGATAGTTGTCACGGAATGTCGAGTTCTGCTCAGGATCGAGCGCCTCGAGTAAAGCTGAAGCGGGATCACCGCGGAAATCGCGGCCAACCTTGTCGATTTCGTCGAGCATGAAGACTGGATCTTTGGTTTCGGCGCGGCGAATACCCTGGATGATTTGTCCTGGCAGTGCGCCGATATAGGTCCGGCGATGTCCGCGGATTTCAGCCTCGTCATGCACGCCGCCGAGCGACAGCCGCACGAACTTTCGGCCAAGCGCGCGGGCGATCGATTTCCCAAGCGAAGTCTTGCCGACGCCGGGAGGTCCGACGAAGCACAGAATCGGGCCTTTCATGCTTGGCTTGAGCCGGCGCACAGAAAGATAATCAAGGATGCGGTCTTTGACCTTCTCCAGATCGTAGTGATCGGCATCGAGAATTTCTTTGGCTTTGGGAATCTCGATTTCAACTCCGGAAGTCTTTGACCACGGCAGCACGGCCAGCCACTCAACATAATTTCGCGTGAGCGAATAGTCTGCGGCCATGGGCGACATCCGCGCGAGGCGTCCCAATTCCTTGAGGGCCTCTTTCTTTACCTCATCGGGCATGCCGGCTTCTTCGATTTTCTTCCTGAGATCTTCGACGTCGCGCTGGCCTTCATCCTGCTCCCCGAGTTCCTTTTGAATGGCTTTCATCTGCTCGCGCAGGTAGTACTCGCGCTGGGTCTGCTGGACGCGGTCCTGCACTTCACTTTGAATCTTGTTGCGAAGCTGCTGGACTTCGAGTTCTTTCGCCAGATGCTGATTGATCTTCTGCAAACGTGCGCGGATGTCGAGCGTCTCGAGCACGTCCTGTTTGTCTGGCGTCGACAGCGATGGCAGCGAGGAAGCGATGAAATCGACCAGCCGACCAGGCTCGTCAATGTTCATGGCCACTGTGGAAAGTTCATCTGATAGCGTGGGCGAGCCGGCGACGATCTGCTGAAACAGGGTCAGCACGTTGCGCTGAAGAGCTTCGATTTCAGAGCTCTGTTGCGGTGCGGCTTCCGGAATGGGGTTCACGCGGGCACGCATGAAAGGCGTGAGTTGCGTAAACTCGCCCAGGCGGACGCGCTCCAGGCCTTCGGCGAACACAAAGAGGCTCTGGTTGGGCATTTTGACGACTTTGTGGACGACGGCCGAAGTGCCGACTGTGTACAGGTCGCTGGCCTGGGGGTTATCGACGCGGGCTTCGCGCTGGGCGACGACCACAATGGTCTTGTCTTCGCCTAAAGAGTTGATCAGTTGGACGGAGCTTTCCCGGCCAACAGTAAGCGGTAGAACGGCATGAGGAAAAAGGACGGTATCTCGCACCGGGAGTACGGGTAAGGCTCGTACGTCATTGCTTTCCCGATGTTTAACAACCTGTTCGGAAAGCGGTTGAGGACTCATTGACGCTCCTTGAGCATAACTCACTCAACTTTAGATGAGATTTACTGGGAAAGGGTTCAACCTTTCCGCAAAATTCGGGCTAGAGAATTCTATCGGCAAATTTCGAGCTTGCACATCATACCTGAGGTACAGCGGCTAGTGCGGAGAATGTGGGGCGAATACTCCTGTACGTAGGCAGCGGGCAGGAGTGCCCACTCCACATAGCCGGTTTCCAGCAACCCCTTCAGGCACCTTTATAGATTCCCAGCACCTTGACGAACTCGGCGACTTCCCCCAAATGCCGCAGCGCGTTGCGTGCGGCTTCATCGTCGCCGCGAAGAAAGTCGACATAAAAAACGTATTCCCAGGGGCGTCCGCGCAAAGGGCGGGACTCGATTTTGCTCAGACTGATGTCGCGCAGGGCGAAGACACTGAGGGATTTGAAGAGCGCTCCCGGCACATTTTTCACTTTATATGCGATCGAGGTCTTGTTTGCTCCGCGAGGCAGTGGGCGTGGCCCGGATTTTCTTCCCCGCGCGCCCGCTGTCAATGGGCGAATCAGGAAGAAGCGAGTGAAGTTGCGCTTGTCGTCTTCGATTCCGGCCTGAAGAATCTTTCCGGAATATTCGCGAGCGGCGTGATGGCCGGCGATGGCGGCTGTGTCGGTGAGATGTTGAGAGACAACGTGCTTCACGCTGCCGGCGGTGTCGTAGAAGGGAACCGGTTCGATTCCGGGATGGCGCCGGAAAAATTCTCGGCACTGATCGAGAGCTACCGGGTGCGACAAGACTTTCCGGACAGCACTCAGCTTCACTTCGGGAGCGGCGATCAGGTTGTGAACAATGCGCAGGGGAAATTCGGCTTGGACAAAAACGTTTCTGGCGACCAGTAGGTCGGCATGCTCCGCAACCGTGCCCGCAAGGCTGTTTTCAATGGGGATAACGGCTGCGGACACGGCTCGGCGCTCGACGAGATCGAACGCTTCAGCCGAGCGCGCGCAGGGAAAGACGGTGCAACGCGGGACCATGCGCTCCGCGGCTTCATGGCTGAAAGAACCGAGTTCGCCCTGGATGGCGACCTTCATGACAAGCAAGGTAGCTGGTCGGGTCGAGGCAGCGCAAATAATTTTTGGCGCGCGGAGTAGTAGAAGGGATCTTGCGCGGGAATGCAGGAAGAAAGGTTAAGATGTTCCTCCACACCTTCCGCGGAAACAAAAGCGTTAAACAGAGGGCGCAGAGGAACACAGAGTAAAACCATCAGCGACGAAAGAGCTATACCTTCAGCTTGTTTCGATCCCAAGCCTACGCTGCCAACCTTGTCTGAACCCTCATTCGGTAACCGTGTGAGGAAAGGGAAGAAGGGCGTGATTTCAAACGGCATCTTCTCTCGAGCCAGCGCCAGGGCCACCGGACGAGCTTTTACGAGATCGACCTGATCGGTCCAGGGATCGAGCTTGATTCTGCCGCCAAGGGGAAGCGCGGCGATCTGATCGATGCGGTGCTCATCAAGTTGGGGAGCGGTGGCAAGCAGTGCCGACATGCGGGTGCTCTGTCCGGCTGCCAGCCCGTTGCCGAGGTGAGGGCGAATCAGATTGGGCAGCTCGTGGGCGCGTTGGTGCAATTCCTTGAGAAATAATCCGGCGGTGCCCAGCTTTTCTTTGTAGGGAGAATTCTTCAGCAAATCGAGAGCCTTCGCATCGGCAGCGTCTTCATCAATGGGACTGCGCTTGAAATCAAGGCGTTGAAAGGACTGCTCGTCGGGAAAGAACATACGGTCGTTGAAAGCCAGGCGGGCGTCAAAGGAGTGCCCGAGTACAATGTGACTGAGCTCGTGTGCCAGCACCATAGCAAGCGAAGCCTCGTCGGGAAGCACGTCGAGCAGGCCGCGGCTGAGGACGATGGTGTGGCCGATGGTGAACGACTCCAGCGGAGCGGTGAGCAAAACCCGGCAGTGCACGTCGGACTGAACATCGATATTGTTGGTGAGCAGTAAGTTGTTGACTACGGTTTGCAGCACTTTATCGACTTCGCCAGGAGGGGCGAGCAGGCCGACTTTCTGAAGGCGTTCGATCGCATTGTCTTCCGCCTGATGTTCCCACATGCGCTCGGCAATTAGAGGTGTGGCGTCGGCGGAGCCGCCGCTCTGATCTTTGATGGGCTGCTCGGAATCGATCATAATCTGCGTGAACTCTTCATTGCGGTTCCTTGCCATGTTCTTGGGGTCGTAGCCCCACAGGCGAGTTTGAGCTTTCAGGCGGGCGTGGCCCATGCCGTTCTCCAGATCGCTCTCCTCGCTGTAGATGTAGGCCGGAAGCCAGATTCCGGGCCGCAGGTTCAGACGCCAGCTATCGAAGTGCAGATAGATGTTGTTGCCTTCTACGCGGGAGTAGGTGCCATTGAAGCGTACGATGTTGTATTCGTGGTCCTCGACCCAGATGCGGCCAACAAAGCGTCCGGGAGGGGCGTCATCTTTGGGCTGCACGTCGATGACGATGCAGCGGACTTCTCCTAAGAATTCGCGGCGGACAAAGGTAAAGTTGTAATACTTCTTATAAAGATCGGTATCAGGCACCACCATCTGGGCGAAACCCAGAGGCTCGAAGCGCGTGGAAAAGATGGCAGTCAATTTACTCAGCCGGCTGCGTCTGTTTTGACCGGCAAAGGAAATATCTTCCGGGCCATTGCTCATGTCGAGCCGGCCAAGGAAATACTGATCACCGACCGGAACAGGAGTGCCTCCGGCATCCGTCTTCAAATCTTGCACATAGGTTTCGACCAGCGGGCGAAGGTTGCGCATTTGGGCCAGTAGTTGATGCTCGCGTTCCACTACGCGCTCAATCACGTCGTCGAAGGAGCTGGAGGGAGCCGGTGCTGCCGGAACCGCTTTGGCAACTCCATCAGGAACCGAAGCGGGTGAAATGGAGGTGCGCGCCGATTGGGCAGCGGCTGAAGAGATCAAAGCTGAAAGCAGGAACAGCATCACCAAGCCCAGGTTGAACCTGTGCATACAACCTCCATTTTCGATGGCAATTTGTTCTGTCGGCATTTCCCCGGAAGCGGAGACACCATGCGGTGAGCATGTGGCCGGCGCATTGGGCCAATGAGCATCCGAGTAACCCTTCCGGATTAGAACGATTTAATACGTTAGGAAGGCAAATGCACTTTGGGCTGTAGAGAAAGCAATCGCTTGCATCACAACCCGAATTCGCCGCACAGGTACGAAGGCTTAATCGACTAGGAGCGGGCCTGAAGCTGTTTTTGCAGCACGAGCGCGTCTACGCCATTGGAGTAGTAGCGCGGCCAGGTGCCGACCACGTTGTAGCCGTGGCGTTTGTAAAACGATAGGGCGGAAACATTGTCGACGGCGGTTTCGAGATCGACGGAGCCGCATCCCGCTTTCCGCAGCCGGTCTTCGGCCGAGCGCAGCAAAAGCGAGCCCACACCGGACCGGCGCGCATCGGCCACAACATCGATAGTAATAATGTGACCCGAACCATGCTCAGCCTCAGCGACAAGGAACCCGGAGATCGAATCGGCGGAACGTCCTGGACCTGAGACATTGCCGTCTTTGGAGTTCGAGGAATCAGTCTTCGTCGCCACAAATCCTGCGGCGACAATGGTAAACGCTTGCCGGCGGCGAACGTAATATTTCAGTTCCATCCGGGAATAAGAGATGCCGGGAGGGAAGCAGGCCTGGTCGATGTGCCAGAGCGTGTCGAAGTCTTCAGGCTGGTAGTCCCGAATCGTGAAGGGCACGCTGGTATTGTACGCGGCATACGGATTTCCGTATTTGGAACTGCTCGCCGGATCCCGTAGGTTTTTGAACAGGGCGGGCAAGAAGGAAATCGCCGGATTGGTGTAGTTTGCACAGAGGACAAGTTTCACTGCACGCGAGATCCCTCGCCCCGCTGGTGAAAACGCGGGGCTTCGGGATGACGGCGGTCGTTTAATCCGCAGACCGCACCATTACCGAAATCCCGCTCCGTTTTTTCGCAGATTGTCTCTTGCCTCGCCGCAACCTCGGACGTACCATAAGCATCAGAGGAAGCGTTGTGGGGCGCCTTGTACTGATCGACGTGGCGAGCTCAGTAGCCATTCTGGCAGTGTGGTATGTAGTGTTCTCCGCTTACAATCGAAAAAAGGGTGCCTCGGTTTTGCACTGGATGCAGACCGCGTGTGACGGCAAGGGACGGATTGTCGATTCGCACTGGATGGGAAGTTCGCTGCTCGAGGCGCGATTACATTTCGCATCGCGTTGGTTTGAGAACGCGCGGGTGATGGTAAGGTTCCGGCCGCGGGCGTTGCCGGTGCAGTGGATCGTGAGCTGCTGGCGCCACCAAAAGGAAACACTCACCTTCGAGGCCGATCTGGGCGGATCGCCAGACTTCCATCTGGAAGTAATGCGCCATCGCTGGAGCGCGCACAATCGCGGCTGCATTTCTCCCGGGCAGAGTGAGCGTGAATGGGACATTTACCAGCCTGGACCGATAATTCTGACCACGCGAACCCACTGGAAGCGGGACCCAAGCGCGGAGCTGAATGCGTTGATGTCGGCACGGCGGCAGGAAATACTACAGGTTCAGTTCCGTCCGGAGTCGCCGCAGTTCTCGGCGACAGTTCATCTCGCCGCTTTATCTGATCCGGAAGCAGCAGCGGGATTTGTCAGCGCGCTGCGTGAGATTGCTGCCGGGGCATCCGCGCACCGGCAATAAGCGCCCTTTCCCAGCCCATAAGAGGGAGAGCCTTCTGTCTCCGAACTTGCGGCGAATAAAACTCTTTTATCCCTCGCATTAGCTTTTTCGATTGTCGCCGGGTCGCGCGCGCGTTATCCTTGCAGGTTGAGATCCAGCCATTTCAATAGCTGTCCGTGCGTTTGCTTACCCACATTTTTCTTACTGAGAACAGATAGGAGACGGAAGCACATCCATGTCTAACGACCTGCGTAATTTTCTGGCACTTACCTATGACGAACTGGAGGCCTTGAATCTGGAAGCCAAGGAGCAGCGCCGGAAGCGCGTGCCCATCGGAAAAATCCAGGAGGCACGCCTCAAGTATCTGACTGACGAAAAGCGCATCAAGGCGGTGACGGTGCTGTTCAGCGACCTCGAAGGCCGGCTGCACATGCTCGATTACGATAAGAAATTTCTCACGAAGAGCTTTGACAATCTTACTTTCGACGGCTCATCGATTCGCGGTTTTACGGCGCAGCGCGAGAGCGATCTGCGGCTGGGCATCGATTGGGCAGCCTTTTATTGGGGGCCGGCCGATGTCTTCGGGCCGGGCAAGATTCTGATCTTCGGCGAAGTCATCGACAAGGACGGCACACCCTATGCCGCTGATATTCGCGGCTTGCTCAAGGGCTATGCCGATGATCTCTACAAGAAGAAGGGCTATACGCTCAACGCCGCCAACGAGATTGAAGGCTTCCTCTTTAAAGGCCCGGACGCTGAGCGCACCTACTTTCAAAACCAAAAGTTCGAGTATGTGAACACGGGCGGATACTTTCACTCGCTCCCCGGCGATGCTCTGCGCACCTTCATCGACACCACGGCCGAGGTGCAGCGCGCCATGGGTTTCCAGAACGAGAAGGACCATCCTGAAGTTGCGCCTTCGCAATTTGAAATCAACTATAGCTATGGCGAAGTGGTGGGCGCCGCCGACCAGATTCAGCTCTACAAACTCATTTGCCGTCAGGTGGCCACAAATATGGGGCTCACCGCGTCGTTTCTTCCCAAGCCGGTTGCCGGCGTGAACGGCAGCGGCATGCACACCAATGTCTCGATCAGCGAAGATGGCAAGAATCTGTTTTGGGACCCGAAGGGCGAAGAGAAACTCAGCAAGATGGGCTGGGAGTTTGTCGATCGCCTTCTCACCCAGGGCAACGACATTTGCCTGCTGCTGAATTCCAGCGTGAACGCTTACCGGCGGCTGGACCCGCACTTCGAGGCGCCCAACCAGTTGAACGCTTCCGCAACCAATCGCGGGGCGATGGTGCGCATCCCTATCGGAAACGAGCGCAGCATGAGAACGGAAGTGCGCTGCGTCGCGCCCGACGCCAATCCTTACCTGGTGATGTATTCGATCTTTAAGACAGGTCTGGATGGCAAGATCGCCAAGATCGACAACCTGCGGTCGGCCAAGCGCTATTTGCCCGACAACATCTATGACGCCATCGACAACTTCCTCAAGTCCGAGTGGACAACGAAGCTGCTCGGCGAAGACGTTAAGAAGCGCTATGCGGAATTGAAGAAAACTGCGGCCGACCGCTGCCCGCGTGCCCTGGGAACGATTGTGAAGGCGCCCGAGGTACAGTACCACCACGACGTCTACAACCAATTTTTGTGGAATCTGTTCTAAAAAGAGTTGCAGTTTTGCCACCACGCCCCGGCGGGAGCTGGGGCGTTTTTACTTTGTGCCGAGCTCATTCCTCGCAACAATTTGCGATTAATCTCGCTGGCGCGGGCCGGCCGATTCCGTGCCTATGCTAGATTCAGATATTTCATGGACGCTGCGCCCACCATCATCACGCAGAACCTGACCCGCCGTTTCGGAGACTTGGTTGCGGTCGACAATATAAATCTGCGTGTGGCTCCGGGACAGTTTTTTGGATTCCTCGGCCCCAACGGCGCCGGCAAATCGACGACCATAAGGATGCTGACTGGACTGCTTGCGCCGACCTCGGGCGGCATCGAAATTCTCGGGCTTGATCTGGAGAAGAATCCGGTCGAAGTCAAGCGGCAGATTGGCGTCGTGCCTGAGGGTATGGCGCTGTTCGGGCGGCTCACGGGCTCAGAATTTCTGAACTTTGCCGGCCGCATGTACGGGCTGGACCGCGAAACCGCCGCACGCCGCACGGCTGAATTGCTCGAATTCATGCAGCTCGCCGATCAGCCGCGAAAGTTGGTTACGGATTACTCGCATGGCATGCAGAAGAAATTGGCCATGGCGGCAGCGGTGATTCATGGCCCAAGAGTTCTGTTCCTGGATGAGCCGTTCGAAGGCGTCGATGCCATCGCCGCCGGAACGCTGAAGAAAATGTTGCAAGGTATGATCGCGCGCGGAGCCACGATTTTCCTGACCTCGCACGTGCTCGAGATCGTCGAGCGCCTGTGCAGCCACGTCGCCATCATTCATCAAGGGCGACTGGTGGCGCAGGGGTCGCTTGCAGAACTGCGCGTAGGGGCGGAAGCACAAACCGTAGCCGAGCCAGGCGATGCGCCGAACATCTCAGACGAGAAAATGACGCTGGAACAAATTTTCTTGCGCACGGTAGGCGGTGTGAGAAGCAGCGATCAGGAGCTTTCGTGGCTCGGGTGAGAACGGATATCGCAGGACGATGAGGACGGCCGGTAACTCCATGAACATGCGGAATCAACTCTCTGCCATCGCCGGACTCCGCTGGCGAATGTTTGTGAACTCGCTCCGTACCCCGCGAGAGCAGATGGAATTGCTCTCGCGAATGCTATTGGGATTGGCATTGATGATCGGCGGTCTTGGCGGAGCGATCGGCCTGGGAGCGGCAGCGTCTCTGATGATTTCCGAGGGCCGGCCAGAATTCCTGGCAGCGCTTTTCTGGTTCGTCTTTATTTTCTGGCAGGCATTTCCGATTCTGGCAACAGCGTTTGGCACTGGCCCGGATTCGTCAGACTTGCTGCGTTTTCCGCTGAGCTATCGAGCTTATTTTCTGGTGCGCATGGGATATGGCGCGTTCGATCCGGCGACTGCTGTGGGTAGCCTGTGGGCATTTGGAATTCTGCTGGGCATCACATACACCAAGCCAGCGTTGTTTCCATGGGCGCTGTTGGTGATCCTCATATTTTGCGCTTTCAACGTTCTCTTCATGCAGGTAGTTTTCTCCTGGATTGAGCGCTGGCTGGCCCAGCGCCGCACGCGGGAGATCATGGGCGTCCTGTTCCTGCTGCTGATGCTGAGCATGCAATTGATCGGACCGGTCATGCAGCGTTTTGAAAAACGGACCCGGCCGGAGATGAGCGGCTTATTCGGCGTTGTTGTCGGAGTGCAAGCAGTTCTGCCGCCCGGGCTGGCAGGAGATGCCATTGCGCAGTTTCTGTATCCTCAAGTCGGCGCGGCATTCAGTTCTCTGGTACTGCTTTGTGCTTTCGTGCTCGCTGTGTGCTATTTCTTGCACGTGCGCCTGAGGGCGCAGTATCGGGGGGAAAACCTGAGCGAGGCAGGTGCTGCCTTAGCTTTGCCGCGCGATCGATCGCTGCGCTTGGGTTGGGACCTGCCCGGACTTGCGTCGCCGCTGGCAGCGGTTTTCGAAAAAGAAGTCCGTTATATTCTGCGCAGTGGCCCCATGCTGCTGAACCTAATCATGCCGGTGTTCGTGCTGCTCATTTTTCGTTTTGGAGCCGCAAATCCGGGGCAGCGTGGCGGAGGGTTCCTTTCACGTGCGCCCGACATGGCATTCCCCGCAATGGCGGCCTACACGCTGCTGATGCTGACCAATCTGGTCTGCAACAGTTTCGGCGGTGATGGCGGAGGCATGCAATTCTATTTCGCCTCTCCTGTAGATTTCCAGCAGATTGTGCTGGCCAAGAACCTGACGCATGCCAGCATCCTGGCGCTGGAGGTTTTGTTAGCGTGGATCGTGGTCAGCTATTTTTACGGTTCACCTGGTTTCGGGATCGCGCTGGCAACTTTGGCCGGGCTGCTTTTCGCTGCGCCATTAACTCTTGCGGCGGGCAATGTGCTTTCGATTTATTGGCCAAAACGGATAGACTTTTCCTCTTTCCGCGGCCAAAGGCCCTCGCAGACAGGCGCGCTGATTACCGTCGTTTTCGAACTGTTTGTGGTCGGAATAGCAGTCTCCGTATTCCTGTTGGCGCGCCGCTATGCCAGCTTCTGGATTGCCGCGCTGGTTTTGCTGCTACTGGCCGGAGTTTCAATTTCCATCTACAAGCTGGTCCTGAACCGCATGGATCGGCTGGTGCGTCGACAGCAGGAAGCATTGCTGGCTGAATTGTGCCGCGCATAGTTTCTAAGCTGGCGTTCGGCGAAGGCCTGCTCTCAATCGCCGAATGCTGATGCCTATTTGCGCTCAGGATTCGCAAGAAAACGATATCCCACGCCGCGCACCGTGAGCAGATGGCGGGGCTGAGCGGGATCGTCCTCGATGTAACGCCGCAGGCGCACGATGAAGTTGTCAATGGCACGCGTGTCGGTGTCTTCGTGCAGTCCCCAAACTTCTTCCAGAATCTGTTTGCGCGAAACCACGCGACCGTCGTTGCGGATGAGATTGCGCAAAAGCTCGGATTCCATCAGCGTGAGGTGAATCACATCGCCGTTGGTGCGCAGCTCGAGTGTGCCGAAATCAATGGTTTTGCCGCCGAAGGAAAAAGTTCCATAGTCGCCGATTTTGCCGGGATCGGCAGGCGCAGAGCTGGCCTCGAGCGAGTTCTGCGTGGAGTGCGCAGTCCGCATCCATTCGCTTCGCCGCAGCAGACCTTGCAGGCGGGCCAGCAGAATCGAAAGATCGAAGGGCTTGGTGAGATAATCGTCGGCGCCTGCGGCGAATCCTTTGAGCACATCTTCTGGACGGCCACGGGCGGTCAGCATCAGTACTGGCACGTAATTTCGCGCCGCGCGCAACTCCTCGACTACACTGAAACCATTTTTGCCGGGCAACATGATGTCGAGCACAATGGCATCGAAATTCTCGTTCTTGGCAAGCAGGCGCTCGGTGGCGGTTTCGCCGTCTTCTGCGATTTCGGCTGAGTAGCCTTCGGCCTCCAGATTGAAGCGCAAGCCCTGTGCCAGGTGGGCCTCATCTTCCACTACCAGAACGCGGCTCATGCATTCACCCGAGGTAATTCCATAGTGATGGTGGTCCCCTGGCCTTCGCCCGCGCTTTCGGCGAAAACGTCGCCGCCATGCTTTTGCGCGATCGATTTCACGATGAATAGGCCCAGCCCGGTTCCTTTCACATGTGCAAGCGACCTGTGGTTGACACGGTAGAAGCGCTTGAAGATGCGCTTGGTATCATCGGGTGAAATGCCGACTCCGTGGTCCTGCACGCTGAGCACAATACGCTTTTCATCGGGAAAGTCCAGGCGCACGTGTACATCGACGCGATCGCCGGAATATTTGATGGCGTTATCGAGAACGTTGAAAACGGCGGTGCGAAGGTCCTCGTCGCTGCCCAGCACGCGCGGCAATTTGCCGTTTGCGGGTGACTCTTCGTAATGAAGAGCCTCCAGCGGCAGGTGATGACGAGTGCGGGCCGCCTCCATGCAGTCACGCACGAGTTGGCGGAAATCAACAGCCGTTTTTTCGCGGCCAGCTTTCTTGTCTCCGGCCTGGCCGGCGCGCAACACCTGCTCGACGGTTTGCATCAGCCGGTCGGTATCACTCAGCATTACGCGGTAGAACTCCTGCCTCTGTAACTCTGGCAGGTCACGGCGCTGGAGGGTCTCCAGATGCAGCCGGATAGAAGCGACCGGCGTTTTCAATTCATGAGTGACGGCGTTGATGAAGCTGTCGTGCTGCTCGCTCCGGCGAAGCTCGCGCACGAGAAAGCTGGTGTTGACGACAATGCCTGCAATGATGAGAGCGAAAAAGATGATGCCGAAAAACAGCAGGACGCGCAGACGCCAGTTGAGGATGATCCAGCCAACGTTGAGCGCAACAGCAAGCGCCACCAGGCCAATGCCCAGGCACACGAAGAAGACGATGGTTCCACGCCGGCTGGTGATCCGCATAGCTAGGTTGATTTTACAGCGATTGCAGCGGGGTGGCGGATCGGTTTGCCCACTGAAGGCGTCATTCCGACGCCCCGCGCTTTTGCCAGCGGGGCGAGGAATCTCACCGAGAATGGTCCCTGCAGAAGGAAGATCCTTCGCTCCGCCTGAAAAACGGCTGCGCTCAGGATGACGCAGGGGACAGGAGAATCGCAATCAAGTTTGAAACCGAGCCACTAACCAAGCGGTTAGAAGACTGTACCGAAATCCTTATTGTTTGCTAGAATGTCCGCTTTCAAGACCGCCGCTGTTGTAAGATATCGATATCGACCTTCAGGGGGATTCAGAGTTTTATGGCTTACGTGATTGCAGAGCCTTGCATTAACACCAAAGATACGGCGTGCGTGGACGCGTGCCCGGTGGATTGCATTCATCCCAAGAAAGATGATCCGAAGTACGCGACGGAGCCGCTGCTCTATATCGATCCGGTGGAGTGCATCGATTGCGGCGCGTGCGTGCCGGTGTGCCCGGTGTCGGCGATTTTCGCCCTCGACGATCTGCCGGAGAAGTGGCACGAGTTTACCGCGAGGAACGCGGCATATTACGGGCGGTAACAGGCCGTCAGCTCTCAGCCCCACATTTCGCGTGTAGCTAGCTGACCTTCGGCAGATTGCTGGAACATTCAAGGCGCGCATCCCACAGGGATGCGCGCCTTTTCATTGGAGTGACCACAATCGCTCACCGGTCCCGGTTCCCTCCGGTAAAATTCGCTCAGTAAGGCACACTCGAATGGCACTCAAGGAATCCGAAGCGATTGTGTTGCGTACGTATCCGTTGCGCGAGGCCGATTTGCTGGTGACGCTGTTCACGCGCGCCGAGGGCAAGGTGCGCGGCGTGGCGCGGTCGGCGAAGAAATCGAAGCGGCGATTTGGCGGGGCGCTGGAGCCGATGACGTATGTGCGGGCATTTTACGATGTGCGTGAGGAGCAGGAGTTGGCGCGGGTGGATGCATGCGAGGTGATTGAGTCTCCGCTGGCTAGTGAGGTTGGGTACGCGCGGGCAGTAGCATTAGCGCATGTGGCCGAGTTACTGGATGAACTGCTGCCAGATCATGAGGTCAACGACGCGGTGTTTCGGCTGACGCTCTCGGTGCTGCGGGTTTTGAGTGGCGAAGAGATTTGGATGCCAGTGACGTACTTTGAATTGTGGCTGACGCGGCTGGTCGGATTCTTGCCGGAGCTGACGGAGTGCATTGTGTGCGGGCGAAGTCTGAACGGCAGCCGGACATATTTTCACGCGTTGGCCGATGGCTTGATGTGCGCGGACGATAAGCGGCTTGCATCGTCAGAGATATCGAGCGAATCGCGGGCGTTGGCGGCGCAGATGTTTCGGGCGCCGGTGGAGAGTTTTGCTGATTCGGGGGAACCTTGGCCGAAGGCGCGAGGGGCGGACTTGCGGAAGTTCTTGATTCAGACGTTGCAGCGGCATATTGAGAAGAAGCTGGTGACGGCGGGGATGATGGAGAGGATTGCTGACCAGCAGTATTGTTGACAAAGACACGAAAATACGGGGAGGAATGCGATGCGGAAGTAGCTGCTGACGGCCTCCCGTCCTTCCATTTACAATCAAGAATCAGTCTTAGACCTCCGAAACAGCCTGTGAATCCATCTTCTTCCAATCCGCTGACGTTTCAGGAACTCATCCTGCGCTTGCAGACTTTCTGGGCGGAGCGCGGGTGTGTGTTGCAGCAGCCGTATGACGTAGAGGTGGGCGCCGGGACGATGGCCCCAGAGACATTTCTGCGCGTGCTGGGGCCGAAGGCGTACAAAGTTGCGTATGTGCAGCCGTCGCGGCGGCCAGCGGATGGGCGGTACGGGGAGAATCCAAACCGGCTGTACAAGCACATGCAGTTGCAGGTGATTTTGAAGCCTCCGCCGGAGAATGTGCAGGAGTTGTATCTGGAATCGCTCAGCGCGATTGGCATTGATCTGCACGCACACGACATCAAGTTTGAAGAAGACAACTGGGAGGCTCCGACGCTGAGCGCGTGGGGCGTGGGCTGGCAGGTGATGCTGGATGGGCTGGAGATTACGCAATTCACTTACTTCCAGCAGTGCGGCGGCCTGGATTTGTTTCCGATTTCGGCCGAGCTGACGTATGGCTTGGAGCGCATTGCCGCGTTCCTGCAAGATGTGGATTCGATTTATGACATCGTGTGGGCGCGTGATCCGGAGACGGGAGCTGTTGTGAAGTATGGGGATGTGCGGCTGGCGGATGAGCAGCAGTTTTCGGTGTACAACTTTGAAGCCGCGGATGTGGAGAAGACTTGGAAGCATTTTGAGTTGTATGAGGCGGAGTGCAAGGCTTTGCTCGATACGTACAACGAATCGTACAAGCCCAACCAAGAACAAGAGCTTAAGGAAGTGGAGTTAAGGCTTGACAGGGAATCGATTCCAAAGCGGCCAGCCAAGAGCCGTTTTCCTCTGCTCGCTGCCTACGATCTCTGTTTGAAGTGCTCACACCTGTTCAACATTCTCGATGCGCGTGGGGCTATTTCCGTGACCGAGCGCGTTGGCGTGATTGCGCGAGTGCGGGCGCTGGCTGTCGGGATTGCGAACGCGTGGGTAGATCAGCAAGAAAGTGAAGACGACGTTGGCGGCGGAACAATGGAGAGTGAGCCTGTGCGTGGGAGGCTCCCAAAAAGGAAAGCGGAAAAGCTAGCGCCGGTAGGCTCCTGAACATCGCGCTGCGATACTGCTCACATTCCTTTCCGTTCTGCTCTAAGACGATCAAAGGTATACGAATGGCAGATTTTCTGCTTGAGATCGGGTGCGAAGAGATTCCGGCGCGGATGATTGACGCGGCATCGCGTGAGTTGCGCGAGCGCGTCGCCGGCCTGCTCGGGCGTGAGCGGCTTAACGCCGGCGAGATTACGTCTTTCGATACTCCGCGGCGGTTAGCGGTGATCGCTCACAGAATTCCCGCGTCGCAATCTGATGTGTCCGAGCAGATCACTGGCCCTTCGTTGAATCATTCCTATAAAGATGGTCAGCCGACGCAGGCGGCGATTTCATTTGCCAAAAAGGCTGGCGTGGATGTTTCACAGCTCGAAAAAACAACCACTCCTAAGGGCGAGTATTTGTCCGCCAGAATCACAAAGAAGGGGCGCGCAGCGGCTGAGATTCTGGCGGAAAACCTGCCCAGAGAACTGGCTTCGATCTACTGGCCGAAAAACATGTACTGGCGGAAGCCGAACGAGCGTTTTGTGCGACCGGTGCGGTGGATTGTGGCCATGCTTGACGGGGAAGCGATTCCGCTTGAGTTCGGGGGCATCAAGGCGCGAAATCTTTCGCGCGGGCACAGGATTCTGGCTGATCGTCAGGTGATGATTCCGCGTGCAGGATCGGCTTACGTGGATGTGTTGCGATCGGCGAAAGTTTTGGGCCGGGCGGAGCGCGAGCAGCAGATTCGCAAGGCGCTGGATGTCGCCACCAGCACCATTTCCGGCGCGTGCTGGCGGGAAGATAAAACTCTGCTTGATACGGTCGTAAATCTGACCGAATTTCCTTCTGTGGTCTTAGGCGGATTTGATCCGCAATTCCTGCAGTTGCCGGAAGAAGTTCTAGTCACCGTGATGCGCGACCATCAGAAATATTTCGCGGTGGAAGATGCGAGCGGAAAACTGCTGCCGCATTTCCTTGCGGTGCTGAATACTGATGGAGATTCGCAAGGGCTGATCCGCCACGGAAATGAGCGTGTGCTGCGGGCGCGGTTCAACGATGCGCGATTTTTCTGGGAGACAGATCAGAAGAAGTCGTTGCTCGAACGTCTTGACCTGCTGCGGCATGTGACTTTTCAGAAGGACCTGGGAACGTACTACGAAAAGACACAGCGGGTACAGCGACTGTGCAGCTGGCTGAGCGAGATCATCCGGCAGAGCGGAATGGCCATCCGGCCCGGTGTGATTCATAAGGCTGCGGCGCTGGCCAAGACTGACCTGACAACTGAGCTAGTGAAAGAATTTACCGAGCTGCAGGGAATTGTCGGCGGGCTGTATGCGCGGGTGCAGCAGCTCGATTCAAGCCTGCCGGAAGCTACGCGCTTCGCCATCGCGGATGCGATCTACGATCACTACAAGCCGGAATCGACGGAAGGCGATGTTCCGCGGTCCATGGAGGGCGCGGTTCTTTCGATCGGCGATAAGGCCGATACGATTGCGGGGATGTTTGCGCTAGGATTGGCGCCGAGCGGATCAAAGGATCCGTTTGCACTGAGAAGGCAGGCGAACGGAATCGTGAAGGTGATCGACAAATACAAGCTGCCGCTGAAATTGAATGAGATGATGCGGGATGCGCGGGCGGGCTATCAGGGATCGGCTGCGGAGAGGAAATTCGTTGATGCCGCCGCGTTCGAGGAATCGACGCAAGCTTTCTTCCGCGAGCGATTGGAATTTTATCTGAAGGATGTGCTTGGTTATGGATATGACGTAGTGAATGCCGTGCTTGCCGCTGGTGCCGACGATGTGGTGGACGCCATCGCGCGGGCGGAAGCGGTGAAGCAGGTGATGCACATGCCGGAGTTTGCCGCGATCGGCGCAGCCTGCAAACGCATGAGAAACATTTTGCGGCAGGCAGAAGAGAAGGGAATCAAGCCGGCAGAAGCTTTTGAAGGTCTCGCCGATTCCCCGCCGGAAGAGAAGAATCTGGCTGCCTATATTGAGACATATGGCCCGAGAATTGAGGAACATCGCAGGAAAAAAGAATATAGCGATGCTCTCTTGCTTCTCTCAAGCGCGCGCGAGCGCGTGGATGCGTTTTTCGACAAGGTCATGGTGATGGTGGAAGATGCGAAGGTTCGGGCAAATCGGCTGGCGTTGCTGAGGACTCTGTTAAAGGAATTTTCGACCATCGCCGATTTTTCAGAGATTGCGACGGAAGTCAAATAGGAGATTAAAAACATCTATTAGGTTCGGCCGGCGGTACGCCGGCGCTACGAAAGGAATAATTCTATGGCGACCACTACCCTCCCCGAAGCGGAAGTGCAGGAAAAAGGCAAAACTACGACCAAGTACGTTTATTTCTTTGGCGACGGCAAGGCCGACGGCAACGGCAAAATGAAAGATGAGCTTGGCGGCAAGGGCGCCGGCCTGGCTGAGATGACGAATGCCGGGCTGCCGGTGCCTCCGGGATTCACCATTCAGACCGAAGCCTGCCGCGAATACATGCGCGGCGGTTTATCGCCGGAAGTCGATAAGCAGATGAATGAGGCGCTGGCCAAGCTTGAGGGCTTGCAGGGGCAGAAGCTGGGGACGGGCGAGAATCCGCTGCTCGTGAGCGTACGCTCGGGCGCGAAGTTTTCCATGCCAGGGATGATGGATACGATTTTGAACCTTGGGTTGAACGACAAGAGCGTCGAGGCGCTGGCGAAGCGCAGCAATAATCCGCGATTTGCCGCAGATTCTTATCGGCGGCTGATTCAAATGTTCGGCAACGTGGTGTTGGAGATTCCGAAGTCGGCATTTGATGAAGTCTTCGATGCCAAGAAAAAACAGAAAAAAGCCAAGCTCGACACGGAACTCGACGCCAAGGCGCTCAAGGAAGTGATTGAAGAGTACAAGAAGGTCGTCAAGAAACATGCGAAGCGAGATTTTCCGCAGGATCCGCACGAGCAGCTAGTGATGGCTCGCGACGCGGTCTTCCGCTCCTGGGATAACGAGCGGGCAAAGCACTACCGCCGCATCAACAACATCGACGACATGCTCGGCACTGCCGTGAATGTGCAGGCGATGGTGTTTGGCAACCTGGGCGATACCAGCGGCACGGGCGTGGGCTTCACGCGCAATCCTGCGACGGGCGACAAAGAGTTTTACGGCGAATTCCTGATGAATGCGCAGGGCGAGGACGTGGTGTCGGGTGTCCGAACCCCGGTGCACATTTCTGAACTTCAGAAAATGATGCCAGATGTTTACAACCAGTTGCGCGAGATCACCACGCGGCTGGAGAAACATTACCGCGACATGCAGGATTTCGAGTTCACCATTCAGGAAGGCAAGCTCTACATGCTGCAAACCCGCAATGGCAAGCGGACCGGGCGAGCGGCGGTGCGCATAGCCATTGAAATGGTGAACGAGGGGCTAATCACGAAGGAAGAAGCGATATTCCGCGTTGAGCCGAATCAGCTTTATGACTTTCTCGTGCCGCGGCTGGACGAGAAGAGCATGAAAGTTGAGGTGCTTGCGACCGGCTTGCCGGCATCGCCTGGCGCGGCCGTTGGACAAATTGTCTTCACGGCGGAAGAAGCCGTAAAAAAAGCCGGGCATGGTGCGAAAAAGAATCCCGTGATCTTAGTGCGCGCGGAAACTACTCCCGAAGATATTCAGGGAATGGAAGTGGCGGCGGGAATTCTGACTTCGCGCGGCGGCATGACGAGTCACGCCGCTGTGGTCACACGCGGCATGGGCAAATGCTGCGTGGCGGGCGCGGGAGATATTCAGGTCGATGAGCGCGCGAAGGAGATGCGCGTGAAGGGGCAAGTGTTCAAAGAAGGCGATTGGATTTCGCTCGACGGAACTACCGGACGCGTCATCGAAGGAAAGCTCAAGACACTGGAACCGTCGTCTGAAGATGTGGAGTTGCAGACGTTGCTCAGTTGGGCGGAGCCGTTCCGCAAGATCGGAGTGCGAGCGAATGCGGACATTCCGCGCGACGCGATTCAGGCGAGGAGTTTCGGCGCGGAAGGCATCGGCTTGTGCCGCACTGAGCACATGTTCTTTGCTGCTGACCGCATTCCGCACATGCGGGCGATGATTCTCGCCGACAACGAAAAGGCGCGGCGTGCGGCGCTCAAGGAATTGTTGCCGATGCAGCGTGCAGACTTCATTGGACTGTTCAAGGCGATGGATGGTCTGCCGGTGACGATTCGGACGCTCGACCCCCCACTGCACGAGTTCCTTCCCAAGCGCGAGAAGCTGATGGTCGATATCGCGAGTCTTCCCCACGCAAGCGCGAAGCAGAAGAAAGTGTTGGTCGAGGAATACCACGATTACGGCGCCAAAACGGTTGCTGATCTCAAGAAGGTTCTTCCTGGTTTGCTGTCTCGGGTGGAGGAGTTACACGAGTTCAATCCTATGCTTGGGCTTCGTGGTTGCCGGTTGGGAATTACCTATCCTGAGATCACCGAGATGCAGGCGCGGGCAATTTTTGAAGCTGCTGTGGAAGTAGACAAGCTCGGCATCAAAACGCATGCCGAGGTGATGATTCCGCTGGTCGGAACGCTGAAGGAGATGGAGAACCAGGCCGCGATCGTTCGCCGTGTAGCGGATGAAGTCTTCAAGAAGAAAGGGCGCAGCGTGCACTATCTTGTCGGAACGATGATTGAGCTGCCGCGGGCGTGTCTGGTCGCGGATGAGATTGCCAAAGAGGCGGAGTTTTTCTCATTCGGTACGAACGATCTGACGCAGACGACTTTTGGCTTCTCGCGCGACGATGTAAACCAAATTCTGCCGGCCTATCTGGCAGAGGGAATCTTGAAGCAGGATCCGTTTGCGACAATTGATCGCGATGGCGTGGGTGAGCTGGTGCGAATCGGGATCGAGCGCGGGCGGAAGACGCGGCGCAACCTGGAAGTGGGAATCTGCGGCGAGCATGGCGGCGACCCAGCGTCGGTCGAGTTCTGCCATCAGGTCGGGATGGATTACGTTTCGTGTTCTCCGTTCCGCGTACTGACGGCGCGGCTGGCTGGGGCGCAAGCCGGGGCGTCAGATAAGCTGAAAGTAGAAGGCGGACGGACGAAGTAACCTGCACACGCGAAAGCAGTCAGCACTTAGCATTTGGCGCTTAGTCATTCGGCGGATCGGCCCGGTTCGATCCCCTGCGTGGCTAAATGCCAATTGCCAAGTGCCAACTGCTTGAGGCATCATGCTCTGCGGTTTTGGGTTCCTAGTTACTGCACTCTTTGCAGTCTTGCGATGAGTTTTTGCGCCAGGCTTTCTTCTGATTCCGACCACAGCAGGCGGGAACTGGCGCCGCTTTTCTTTTCGACATCGGTCGAGAACTTCACCAGCTTGCCGATATTGTCGCGAATTTTCGCTTGCGTCTGCTCGCTCAATGAGCTTTCCGGTTGGAGAAAATAGGAATCCAGTCCGAAGTCTATCTGGACGTGGCCGTTCTGCTGGTAAGCGCCTTCATCGAATTCTTCTCCCTGAACAATAAACTTCACGACGGCCGGAGCGAGCACCCAGTTTGTATTGGATGGATCCGGAGTCCACAAATCCCAGTGTGCCTCGAAGACATAGGCATAGTCGTCGTGAATCTGTTCTGCGGCAATTAACGTTGCCTGGCCGGGATCGATGCCGCTCGGAAAACGGCGCTCGAACACGGTCGCCTCATTCCACGAAACCGGATGCAGAGCGATGTAAGTGACTCCCGGCCGCTGTTCGGAAAAAGGGAACTGCTGCAACACCGAAAAAGCATGCGGCAGCATTTCCGGACCGGAAAAATCGGAGAACCAGAGACCGAGATAAAGAGGGTCGGGCATAAGAGCGAGAGCCGCCTGATCACATTCTAAATGCGATCGTGGCGAGGCGTGGGCTTCAAGCAGAGTGAGTCAAGCCCGGGGCGCGCGGTTCTGACAAACTGACCTCGCCCTTCAACGAAGTTGCCAAGGACGCTGCAACGTTTACCAGCAAGGAGTCGGAATCTTCGGAAGCAACTACTTCTGTGGAGCTCACTTTGAACTCAGGCATAAATGCGCGATCTTTTGACAGGTACGGGTGAGCTTGTTACGATCAAAATGCTGCGGACATCCCATCCAGAACCGTCCCCGTCGTCTAGCCCGGCCTAGGACATCGCCCTTTCACGGCGGTAACGCGGGTTCGAATCCCGCCGGGGACGCCAAGATTCCAAAGCAGTTAGCCGAATTGGGAATTTCGGGTGGTGGCGTCAGTCACGATAGAGTCACGATAGAAAGGCTGTGAGCAGGAAGGGAATGAGATGAAAGCGCAAGTCATCCCGGTCACCGGGTTACGCGGCCCACGAAAAACCGTAT
>JASHOH010000250.1 GCA_030041215.1 Candidatus Sulfotelmatobacter sp.
TCGACGCTTTGGTCTCCAGAATGGATTCCATGATCAACTTGCCCTGGGAATCCGTCACCGCGACTGAAATCGTTGCTTGATGTACGTCCAGCCCAATATACTTTTCACCGCTCATCGAGGGTGCTCCTTTCGTAGGTGGTCATGTCCAACCACGACAACCTACTCCATAAGGGGCGCCCTCTTAGAATGCGATTACGTCCGTTATCTGCAGTGTGGCTCAGTGCCTGCTGATAATGGTAGCAGCGGTGGTCAGACCGTGGAATTGGATAGAAGAATGCGCGCAACGTTGTTGGCATGCACTTTATTGATTTCTGTCGTTCAACCCTCCGCTCAACAAACGAGTACGGTCCATCCGACGGTATCGCAAATTCTAGATGGGATGAAAAGTGAGGATTTCAGCGAGCGCAGTAAAGCGCTCGACGAAGCGAACGTACTGTTAGCGTCGGGCAAATCGACGACGGAAGCCAGCGACCGCGTGAAGCTTGGGATTATTCGTTTGCTGATTGCGGAGAACGCAAGAATTAATGTCCCTGACGGCGAAGTGGCGAAGCAGGCGGAAACAGCAAGCTGCGGCAATGGCAGCGATGATTGCGAGGGCGACGAATCGGACTATTATCCAAACCTCATTGCCACAGTAGCGGCCTTCAACGACGAACGCGCAATACCGGCGTTGGCAGGAGCGCTGCCCTACTCCAGCCTAGCCACTGAGGCATTACTGAGATTTGGCGACAAGGGACTCGACGCTATGCTCGCTCAATTCAAGACCAGCCGAAATGCGCTGTTGCGGGCCTCGGCTATGGGCATGGTAATTGGCCTTCTTTCCCGGCGTGACGACCCCGTTTCCCAGAGCCGCCTAAAAGAACTAGTTCAGACGTCCCTTGCAGATTCCAAGCCGGTGGTTCGAACTCATGCGGTCCTGGAAATTGACTGCTTAACGAATCGACAAGACTTCGTTCCGGCTTTGGAGAAGATAGCGAAGACCGACCCCTTCAAACTACCGGGGAAGGCAGACGACGGTGGCGACGGAGACGAGTTCTACCCAGTGAGAGCCGACGCCCGGCGGGCATTGCGACACATCCAGAATAACCAGCCTTGCGGACCCTGAGTAGGCCCTTCCCCACTCGAAGGGCGCGGTTCGGAAGCCATAGGTGTCGTAACATCCTGATTACACTCATTCACTCCCAAGCGGGTCGGGCAGCGCGAAAGGGTGGGGCAGTCCGCCGTCGCCTCAACTGGGGAATCGGCCTGGCGCTGAGGCGTGAGTGGAAACAGTACGAGCCCCTCCGTGATCTCCTAAGTACTCAAGAACCCAGAGCATACTGGATGCGAGTGACTCAGATCGTCCAAGCCGAGCCAGAAAGACGTCCTCAGCGGCTGCGGCTGGCGGATTCTATCCCCATTGTCCTTCGCCGCCAGGACGGCCACCGGATTCCCGGGAAATTGCAATGCGTTTCCATGACCGGTGGCCTGGTTGTACCGGCCTCGCTGCTTCCGCCAGGTTCAATGGTCAGGTTGATATTCGTTACGCCCAAGGGGCCAGTGACCGGGATGGCGGAGATGTTGCACCCTGTTACCTGGAAGGAACAACCGTTCCGCTTTGCGGCAATCACGGACTCGGATCAGCACCGGCTGCGGGCTGTGATCGAAATGGTGTACGGCCACACCGGATAACGTAACAGCTGAAACATCCGGGTTTCACTCATTCACTCCTAATACAAACGAAGAGCGTTCACCATATCGGACTCGGCTGTCCTCGCGCTGTGATGATCTCTAACTCGTCACCGGCTGTTGTGCCGCGACTATCGCTTTCAGTTCAGGCTCCGATGGAACGATGATCCATGCGAGCAGGTATGTGACGATGCCCGGAAAGATTCCGGTAGCGAGCATGATGAAGAAGCAACCGATCCGCACGAGCGATACGTCTAGATCGAAATACTGAGCTAACCCGGCGCAAATGCCAGCAATCTTTCTTTCTGCTCGGGAGCGCATCAGTTTCTTCGGCGTGGGGGCAACCGCCACCACCTTGCCGCAGGAGGAGCAAACGCGGTCATCCCCAGCCATGGCCTTGCCGCAAGCGTTGCAGTACATATTCTCCCTCCCATTTAGGATACGCCCGGTGCGGCGAAAATGTTCCGCACTCGGCTGCCAAATCACTGCGTCCTAACCCACTTGAGGTCGAAAGACTAGATGTGGGTCCGAGACGAGCCTGCGTGTTGTTTCTACCATTTGTTGGCGAAATATCCCCATTGCACTCATTGATCCGGTGCTGTTTTCCTCCTCGCCACAAAACGGGATTCGCAGTCTGGCGTTGCTTCAGGCAGCGGCGGACAAGCGATTCACGGTCTCTTTCCACTGCTGGTTTCCACTTTCGAATGCTCTGAACTCGTTGGGCCAAACAAGAGACAGGTACTTCGGGGGGCCGACAAAAAACGCAAAATGCTCTTGGGGGCTCGCGTCGCTGATCTGTTCATAAAACGCGAGCGCCTCTTCGGCAAGGTTTCTGCGGGTGTCCAGCAATATCCAGTCATAGAGTTTGGGTCGCCACAAGCATCGTGCTGCCGAGAGGTTTTCAGCAAGGTGCACCTCGATGCCCTGACTCAACAGGACGCGGGCCCGCACCTCGCGGGTGGTTTGGTGAGGATCGATGAGCAGAACTCTCTTGCCAGCAAAAATGGCATGGCCCCGAAGCGGTGGCTGGTACATAACTACACCTCCAGAACTGGAGGAAAACCCGTTCTAGGATAGATTGGCGGAATTCTCCTCCCAGGAGATATGGGAGTCAAGCGAAAAAGAGGTGAATTCTACGCACAGGATAAGCTAGAGACAGTTGGGGCAAATCTTACGCCCATTCAAGCTCGGTAACTGACGATAAATCCCCATTACACTCATCTTCCGATCGCTTTCAAATCGACTGAATCGAAAGAAGTCGAAATTTGAGTGTAAACGCCTTCCATGAGAAGGCCGGTCGGAGTCAAGTGAATTCTCTGTTCTTTTTCTGAGACAAAGGTTTTCTCCCGCCGAGTTTGCCACTGTCGCCATGCTTCCATCCGCACTCTGAGTGAGCGATGTTGGTTCGCTCGGTGCATGTTGGGCGTTCTCGTTTCAGCCGGTGCTGCCATCTGATTAGCGACCTGTCGTTT
>JASHOH010000251.1 GCA_030041215.1 Candidatus Sulfotelmatobacter sp.
ACGAGCCGCCGCGCGTCGGAAACAATCGCTTCCAGGAACTTCTGGCGCTCGGGCTCCCGGAACAGAATCGCCGCCAATGCTGACGTATCAATAACCATGGCGGTTGCGGTTAGCGTGGAAGCCCGTTTTCGTCATAGCCGATGATCTCATCTGGCGTGCGGGAGTCGAGGACAGGCAATTGATCGATCCGGTGCAGAATCTCCTCAAGCTGGCTCATCAGATTCCGCCCACGGTGCTCACAGTTCAATCGATCCAAGCGTTCAGCGAGGGAGTTCCGAATGGCTCCTGTGATCGACTCGCCGGTCTTCGCCGCAACTTCGCGTGCCAACCGCTCCGTCTCTAAGCTCTTGATGCTAAGTGCCATGGCTGATGTTATATCAATATTGAATGCAATATATAATACCACAAAAGAGACGATTCTATCGGATTTTCAACCCCTGCTCCTCCGCCAGCTTTGCCTGCCGCTCATCAAACGTCCAGAAGCGTTCGGCCTTGAGTTCCAGCGCGCAAGCGACATGCAACATATCCAGGGTCCGCATTCCGATCTTCGCCCCGTGACGGCGAGCGAGATCGGCGCAGACCTCCAAAGCGCGCTCCGGAAATGCGGTGTCGCGCCAAAGTCCGCTGACTTCGTCCGAGATAAATTGGCTACTGGCTTCCATTGCGGCTTCCGTCGTCAGGTTCCTGCGGAATTGATGTTGCCCCAGAGCGTGTGCCCACTCGGCACGGTGCAGCGAAGTCAATACAAGTGACGGCGCATCCTGTACCTGGCGCCGCGCCTCCTGCGAATGTACGTCAGTTATATAAAGTGAAACGAGGAAGCTGGAATCGACGTAGACGCTCAATGACGTCCTCGGTCTTCAAGGACGACGTTAGGAAAGACTCGGTCCCCGAAGATCTTTTTGGCGCGCGCCTCAAAATCCGGCCACTTGGCTAGAGTCTCCGGTTTTTTTCTGGGCACGATGTCGGCAATCGGTTCATCGCGCTCCCTGAGTTCCACGATCTTTCCCGCGCGTAGAAATGCCTTAAGCCGCCGACTGTCGCGAAGCTGCCGGATGTTCATCGATGGCATACTCCAATTGTGACACGTCATGTGTCACAAATCAAATCCGAGCCGAGTGCAGTACCGGTGGTTTTTTTCTTGACATTAAGGCCACAACGAACCATCCTGAATTTGAGTCATGGCGGTGATATCGAAAGGGATGTAAGTTACATGTTTTCAGGATTTTGCCCGTAACCGATTGATCCAATTAGATCATTTTAGATTTTCCGGGTAAGTTGCTGATTCCAGTAGATCGCAACAGGGAGGGGGAGGGTACCACAGCCCTCGCCGTTCCGAAATTGCTATAAAGAAAACTTCGGCAAAGCGCTAGTGGCCACTGCCCGAAACTATCCCGACCCCACATCCAACCGCGAGCGCCTGGTCTCTGGCACCCCGGTCGGCGACGATTCCTCGTTCGAACTCAAGCTTCGCCCGCAAAAACTTTCAGAATTCATCGGGCAAAAAAAGGTCAAAGAGAATCTGGAAGTCGCAATCCAGGCTGCACGCAACCGCGGCGAGGCCATGGACCACGTCCTGCTCTACGGCCCTCCCGGCCTTGGCAAAACCACGCTGGCCAATATCATCGCCAACGAACTCGGCGTGCACTTCCAGCCTACCGCCGCGCCGCTGCTGCAAATCAAGGGCGATCTCACCGCGATCATCACCAATCTGCAAGAGAAGCAGGTTCTGTTCATCGACGAAATCCACCGCCTTCAGCCCGTTCTCGAAGAATTGCTCTACTCTGCGCTGGAGGATTACAAACTCGACATCATCATTGGCCAGGGCCCTTCAGCGCGCACGCACACGCTTGAAGTCAAGCCATTCACTTTCGTCGGCGCAACAACGCGCGCGGGATTAATCTCCGCCCCGCTCCGCGCCCGCTTCGGCATCGTTCTGCGCCTCGAGTTCTATACGCCCGAAGATCTGCGCGTGATCATCGAACGCTCGGCAGAAATTCTGGGCGTCGAGATCGACGACGCCGGCGCCAACGAAATTGCCAGCCGTTCCCGTGGTACCCCCCGCATCGCTAATCGCCTGCTCCGCCGCGTGCGCGACTACGCCCAGGTTCGCGGCGCAGGCAAAATCGATTTGCCCACAGCCCAGGCCGCGCTTCAAATGCTCGAAGTCGACAGGTACGGTTTCGACGAGGTCGATCGCCGGTTGCTGCTGACCATTATTGAGAAGTACCAAGGCGGACCGGTCGGCGTGAATACATTGGCGGCAGTTCTCGCCGAAGAACCTGATGCCATCGAAGAAATCTATGAGCCTTTCCTGATGCAGATCGGATTTCTCAATCGCACTCCTCGCGGAAGGATTGCAACGCAATTGGCCTACGACCATTTTGGCCTTACGCCGAACCGGCGCCAAAGTTCGTTGTTCTGAGGATATTTATCGTTACCTCGAATCCCTGCCGTTTCCACTTTCGCCACCCGTTCAGGGCGGCAACTGATGTTCAGGAGAACCTGTTCGGAAAACCTTACAAACTTGTTTTGTGCTGTTGCGTGAGGCCCACTTGGTGTATCTTGCTTGATTCCTTCGTTTGGCATAATTAAGGCGGAGTAAGGTTTTTGCGTCCGGGTCGAATTTCGAGTATTCCTGTCTGCGGGCTTATCGCTTTTGTGCTGGGAACTGTGATTCTCAGCGGAGGCCCGAAAACTGCCGGCGCGCTGCTACTTGTCGCAACGCAGAATGGGCCCACTGTTCCTCAAACCTCGTCCTCTCAGGCTCCGCAGAATTCCCCTACAATTTCAAAGAACTCGATTACCCCGGCCAACCAGCCGCCGCAAGGACCAACCACTTCGCCCTCGCAGCCGAGTCCTGCGGCCTCGGCTCAATTGCCCGACCCGCCGATTAAGAACGCGGAGATACAACCTGCACTCCGAGCCGCTCTCGCGCCGCCATCGCTGACGATTCCACGACTCAGCCGCCCGCCCCTACTGGAAGACTTCCTTAGCATGAAACCCTTGGGCGAGATTGCGCAGCAAATGGCAGCGGTTACGGGATTTGTGCAACGCACACCACACAATGGAGAACCAGTTTCTGAGGAGACTTGGGCCTACCTCGGCTACGACCAGAAAAACCTGTACGTTGTCTTCGTCTGCTTCGACGACCCTAAGAAAGTGCGGGCGCGAATGTCGCGCCGCGAGGACATCTACGACGATGACCAGGTCGAGATCATCCTCGACACGTTTCACGACCGGCGCCGGGCTTATGCGTTCCAGACCACGCCTCTGGGCGTGCAGTGGGATGCGATTTGGACGGAAGCCACGCGCGCGGAAGTTGGAGGAAACTTCGACACCTCATTCGATACCGTCTGGAGCACGCGCGGGAAAATTACCCGGCGCGGGTTCGTCGTTTGGATGGCGATTCCCTTCAAGAGTCTGCGGTTCCCCGCAACCAAGGTGCAGGAGTGGGGAATCATTCTTTACCGCGGCATCTATCGCAAAAGCGAAGATTCGTTCTGGCCATGGATCAACCGTAAAATCGAAGGCCGCCTGGGCCAGGCCGCAACCCTTTACGGCCTAGAGGGAATTTCACCCGGCCGCGATTTCGAGTTGATTCCCTACGGCGTGGCGCGCGGCTTTCGAGCTCTTGATCAGCGCGATCCCTACAATCCGTTCTTTCAGAACGCTGATGTTCAAGGCACTACGGGCATGGACTCCAAGTTCGTGATCCAGGATCATTTCGTCCTCGATCTGACCGCCAATCCCGATTTCAGCCAGGTCGAGTCTGAAGACCCGCAGATTACCGTCAACCAGCGCTTCGAAGTCTACTTCCCCGAGAAGCGGCCGTTCTTTTTGGAGAATGAAGATTACTTCCGGACGCCATTCGATCTTTTCTTCACGCGCAACATCCAGGACCCATCGGCCGGTGTGCGGCTAACGGGAAAGCAAGGGCCCTATTCGCTTGGCATAATGTCGACCGATGATCGTGCTCCCGGCTTCGCTGTTCCTCAGGTTTGCCCGCCCACTTCTGTAATTTGCGCCGATAATTTGTACGGGACGCGCTCATACTTTACTATCGCCCGCCTCAATCGCGACATCTTCAAGCAGTCGAGCGTGGGCGTGATCTATTCCGACTGGGAGTGCCCCACGACAGGCGAATTCAATCGCGTGGGCGGCGCGGACAGCCGCGTGAAGATCGGAGAAACCTGGACCCTCGAGGGGCAGGCGGTGACCAGTTCGAGCAAGCTGTTCGGGCTGAATGCCGCGAATCTGCAAACGACTTGCGAAGACAATCTATATCCGTTCAATTCGGGCAATTTCGGAAACGGCAACTACTTCGCGGGCCCCGCAGATAGAATCGATCTTCGCCGTAATGGCCTCCATCTCATCTATAACGGCTCTTACCAGGACGTCAGCCCTGGCTTCGTCACCGTGCCCGGATTCGTGAATCGCGCAGACATCCGTGACAGCGAGCAGCATGCCGGCTACTTCTTTCGTCCGAAGAGCGGCTGGGTCACGGCTTGGGGACCTGGCTTTTACGACCACAATGTGTGGGACCACGAGGGAAGACGCCTCGACACCGATTACGAGCCTTACATGACCATTGCCGGACGGGGGCGAACTGTGATTCAGTTTGCTCCGTACGAGGAAGAGCGGGAACGGCTGCGGCCGCAAGATTTTGCGTTTATCGGGCTTTCAGGAGTCACTCAAAACTACGATTATCACGAGCACCGCAGCGGCGCTAAGTTTCAGACAGGCTTTCTTCCCAAGATTGCGTTCGGGGCAAGCTATTTCTGGGGAGACGGCGGCAATTTCGTTCCCGCTGCGACCGCAGTTCCGCAGTCCCTTCTATCGCACCTGGAAACCGGCAGCATCACACTTACGTTTCGCCCAATGAAGCCGTTAAAGATCGAAAACACTTATCTGTTTGAGCGGCTGCGGGCGACCGACAATGAATATCGTTTTGCCTTGGAGCAATTGCCGGCAGGAAGCACGCTAGGCCGAGGAATTTTCAACAATCACATCGTGCGCAGCAAGTGGAACTGGCAGTTTACGCCCGAACTCTCTCTGCGGCTGATTCTGCAATACAACTCGGTTCTCGCCAACACTCCAGGAAATTCCTATACGTGCTCGTTCGACGATACGCTCGCATTTTGCCCATACACCTACCTGCCGACGCAGAAGGAGTTCAACGCAGATTTTCTGCTGACCTATCTTGTGCATCCTGGGACCGCGATTTATGTCGGCTACAACAGTGACCTGCAAAATCTCGATCACGAATTTACGCCTGGCCCGCTGCCACCAGCCGGTCTTTACAGCTCGAAAGGATATATAAACGACAGCCGACAGTTCTTCGTGAAAGTGTCGTACCTGTTCCGGTTCTGAAAATCGGCCCTCAGTCGCCAGCTGCTCAGCTTTCCACTCTAGTTCAGTCGTGTTCGCTCAATATTGCGGCGCGAACCCTCTCGCCAAGCGGAGATTGTCGAAAAATTGCAGCCTAACGCCATCGAATTGAGCTGAAGAGTGACAGCTTAAAGCAGAGAGCTGACGGTTTGCTGAATCCCGCGCCAATCCGATAAAATCTAATGACTCGCATTGAGGATAATCCCATGAAAGCAGCCATTCATCCAGCTTATAACGAAGTGCGTGTGCACTGCGCATGTGGCAACACGTTTATGACCCGCTCCACTCACAAGGGAGACATCGCCGTCGAAATCTGCTCGGCCTGCCATCCTTTCTTTACCGGTAAGCAGAAGCTGGTCGATACCGCCGGCCGCGTCGAGCGCTTCCGCCGGAAATACGCCAAGGCGGAGACGGCGAAGAAGTAAGCCGCGGATTCGCTCGGAACGGCACGGGATTCGTATGGAAGGCCCTCGCTGTGTGGCGAGGGCTTTCGTTTGTGCCTGCAAGTAAAATAAAGCCGTGAAGAAGTTCTGGGACAACTCGTGCGGCGCGGGCACTCCCTTCGACAAGCTCAGGGCAGACTCTGTGGGCGAAAGTGTGTCCCTGAAACCAGTCCCCAGCCAACTGAAGATCGACTCGGTCTGCATTGCTCCTGCCACAGTTCTCGCTCCCATGGCGGGCGTCACCGACACGGTCTTCCGGCGCTTTATCCGTAATCTCGGCGGCTGTGGACTCATCATGACCGAGTTCACATCCGCTGACGGAGTCCTGCGCAAGAAAGATCAGAAAGCCAAGCGCTATCTGCATTTCTATGAAGACGAGCACCCGATCTCGGCGCAGCTCTTCGGAAGCAATCCGCAGGTCATGGCCGAAGCGGCGCGCATGGTGGAAGACCTCGGGTTCGATCTGGTCGATCTGAATCTCGGCTGCCCCGCGAAAAAAGTTGTGAAGTGCAACGGCGGGTCGGGACTGTTGCGCGATTTGCCCGCGATTGGCCGAATCTTCGAGGCGGTGCGCGCAGCAGTGAAAATTCCGTTCACCGTGAAGTTTCGCGCGGGATGGAATGATGAAGAAATCGTGTGCGTGGAACTAGCGCGCATGGCCGAATCCTACGGACTGGCGGCGGTAGCTTTGCACGCCCGCACTCGCGAGCAGGGGTACAGTGGCAACGCGCGTTGGGAGTGGATTGCCGCGGTCAAAAATGTGGTGAAAATTCCTGTGATTGGGAATGGCGACATCCGCACCCCCGAAGATGCCTGCGCCATGGTGACACAAACGGGATGCGATGCAGTAATGATCGGACGGACGGCGCCATCGAATCCCTGGATCTTCCGCCAGATCGAGCAGTACTGCGCAGGCGGAAATTATGAGGAACCGACCGAAGCCGACCGCTACCAGATGATCCGCACTTATTTCGAGATGCTGATTGAAGAGGAACTCCCCGATGCCATCGGCAAGATGAAGCAGTTTGCCTCATGGTTCACGCATGGCGTGCCGGGCGGCGCTGCGCTTCGTAAAGCGATCTATGAATCGAAAAGCGGTATCGAGGTGCTGGAGCGTGTGGAAGAGTTCTTCGCGGCGAGGCTTCGGGTCGTCAACTCTGAAAGCTTGGCGGCGAAAGTGCCTTTGTAAGTGGACCGTTTTTGCTGTGGCAGCAGTGTCCTGCCCAGGACAAACTTCGTCTGCGCCGCAGAACACAATAGTCGTCCACGTCATTAAAGCCCGGAATGGAAAGCCCCTGCACGGTTACCATGTATGGTTGCAGTCCTCTGTTGCTGGCCAACATTGGCAGCCACTCAATCAGAAAACCGGGTCGGATGGAATCGCCGCATTTACGCTGGACGCGGCCGCTCCCGAAAAGATAATGGTCTCGCTCGGGATGGATGAAGCTGCCTGTTCCGGCATAGCCCAGGTCGATACGCATGAGCTTCAAACACAGGGAGTCTCGATTGGCAGTGACTGCGGGCTAACCGAGACAACACGGCGCATCGTCCCAAAGCCGGGAGAGATCATCTTCTTCGTTCGCCCAATGCCCTTGTGGGCGCGTATCCTGGCTCCCCTGGAAAGAGAGTAACGCGGCGCGGTACTTCCGCCCGCGAAAGCTGAAAACGCGACAATCCAGCCAGCTACACTCCCCTCGCCATCATCTTCCCCGATTCATCCTTCTCCACATATGCCCACGGCGTCGTCGCGTCGTGAGTGAAGACCGTCAGCCACTTTTCCGGAACCGACTGCGCGTAGTACTGCTTTTTGCTTTCGATCGTTTGCAGCGGATACAGATCAAAGGCCATGCCCCAGGTGAGGTCAGTATGGGCAGTGGTCGGAATCAAATCCGAAATGTAGCAAGCGCTTTTGCCCTGGCTTTGCACAACAATGCCCTGCATGCTCGCGGTATGGCCCGGGAAGGTTCTCACTGAAATTCCGGGAACAATTTCCTCGCCGCCTTTCAGCAGCGTCATCTGGCCGCTTGCGACCAGCGGATCGTAATTTTCGGGAATATAGCTGATGAGGTCGCGCTCGCTGGGCTTGCGCGCATATTGCCACTCGCCTTCGGGAGCAAAGTATCTCGCACGCGGAAAAGTCGGAACGACTTTGCCGTTCTCGCCGCGGACGGTGTTCCAGCCGCAGTGGTCAAAATGCAGGTGGGTGTTAATGACAATATCGACGTCCATTACGGAAATACCACCGGCTGCAAGATTTGCCAGTAAACGTGCCGGCTGACCATAAAATTTGATCATCCGCTCGGAAAGCTTGTTGCCCATGCCGGTTTCGACCAATACGGTTTGCTTGGCGGTACGAATGAGCAGGGAATTCAGTCCAGCAGTGCAATAGTTCTTTTCGTCAGCTGCCATCTTGCGCGACCACATGACTTTGGGGACTACGCCAAAAAATGCGCCGCCATCGAGAGGATAAGTTCCGTCAGAAAAGATGCTAAGTTCGAAGTCGCCGAGCTTGAGCGTGGACATGGGGACAGTGTGCCATAAAAGTGGGGCGCATCACTTTTCCTCCGCCGCGATCCAAGTTTCCACTTCATGGTCTAGCACATCGAGCGGCAACGCCCCGTTGCCCACAATTTCATCGTGAAACGCGCGGAGATCGAATTTCGCGCCCAGCTTCTGCTTCGCTTCCTCGCGCAGCTTGAGAATTTCCAACTGCCCCAGTTTGTAGGCCAGAGCCTGGCCGGGCCATGCGATATAGCGGTCCACTTCGGTCTGAATGTTCGGCTCATCCATTGCCGTATAGCGATGAAAGTACTCGACCATCTGGTCGCGCGACCAATGCTTGGCGTGCACGCCGGTATCGACGACCAGTCGAATGCAGCGCCACATTTCATTTTCCAGGCGGCCATAATTGCTGTACGGGTCCTGATAGAAACCGATCTCCTTGCCCAGCCGCTCGGAATACAAAGCCCAACCTTCTGTGAAGGCAGTGTAATTGCCGTTACGGCGAAAGGCAGGCAGGTCTTCCATTTCCTGCGCGATGGAAAATTGCAGATGATGTCCAGGAACACCTTCGTGGTAGGCGATGGCCTCAAGATTCAAAAGCAGGCGGTGCTCCGGATCCCATTCGTTCACGTTGATGCGCCCCGGCCGGGAGCCGTCCGCCGCGCCCAGCGTGTAGTCTGCGGGAACAGAGTCCTTGGCGCGGAACGAATCCATGGGCATGATAATCAACTTGTTCTTCGGCAGCCTTCCAAACAGCTTCGGCAGCTCGGCCTCCATTTGGCGCGCGTATTTCGTGTACAGATCGAGCAACTGCTGGCCTGAACTCGCATAGAGGCTGCGATCTTTCTTAATGTGCTCGTTCAAGCTGGCGAGGTCTTTGAATCCAAGGCCGTGCGCGAGAGCGAGCATTTCGGATTCAGTCTGTTCCAATTGTTTAAGACCGATCTCGTGAATCTGATCTGGGGTGAGATCGGTCGTCGTCATCTTGCGGATAGCAAAGCGATAACGTGCATCGCCATCGGGAAGTGACCACACCCCAGGTTCGCTGCGGCCCTGAGGCGCATATTCATCGCGGAGAAAGTCAGCCAGCTTGTGATAGGCGGGAATTACATCGTGGCTCACCGCTTCCTGAATCGCGGCGCGGAGACGCTCCTGTTCAGGTTGAGAAATGGTTGAGGGAAACTTCTCCGCCGATTTGTTGAAAGGGCTGGCGTCGGCGCTGGTATTGGCGATTTCCTGCGCCTGGCGGGCAGCTTTTTCGAGCAGGTACCGCGGAGGCATCAGCCTGTCGCGCATGCCCTGGCGCATGTTGGCAATGATCTGGTCGAAATACTGCGGCACTCTGTGCAGCCTGGAAATGTAGTTTTCGTAGTCTCGCTCATCATCGAATGGGGTCAGAGAAACCAGATCGACCAATTGAGTGTGTGGGCCTCCAAACTGACTGATGGGCATTTCCCACGGCTTGAACTGTGCGCCTTCGATATCCAGACGCAAGTTGCGGACCATCAAGCTACGACTCATAGCATCTTGAGCGGGTAGACCCGCAGGGTCAATCGCCTCACACCTTGCCAGGAAGGAACGTCTTTGTTCGACATCGGTCTGATGTGCCCGCCGCGACTGGTCGGAGAAGCGGTCGTTATAGCGCTTGTCTCCGAGGCTAGTAGCGAACTCGGGCCTGTGACGCAGTTCGTATTGCCACTCTTCCTCGAAGAATGCCTTGAGTTGCCTTTGGCGGGCTGCCACATCAGATGTGGTTGTGTTCGCAACCTGGCCCCAGGCAGGCAGCAGGACAGCAGCGAGAACCAGCGGAAGGAAAAGATGGAGGACTTGCATGTGCGAACCGTCTCCGGGCGAACCATTATCGAGGAATCACCTGCGAATGACAAATGATTCGCCGGAGACGATCTTGAGAGACATTTAGCGCTTCGACTTAGCGGGCTCTCGCTCCCCTACCCGCTTGCTCACCTCAAACTTCATCTTGCCCGCCTTCTTGTCGGCGTCGATGATGACGTGGTCGCCGTGCAGGATTTCGCCGTCGAGAATCTTCATGGCGAGCGGATCCTGAATCAGCTTCTGAATGGCGCGCTTCAGGGGCCGCGCTCCGAAGTTGCGATCGTAGCCCTGGGTGAAGAGAAGATCTTTGGCGGCGTCGGTCAGCTCGATCGAAATCTTGCGGTCGGCCAACAGACGGCGCACGTCTTCCAGTCGCAGTTCAATAATCTTGACCAACTGCTCCTTACCCAGCGGACGGAAAACGACAATATCGTCGACGCGGTTCAGGAACTCAGGCCGGAAGTGCCCGTGTAGCGCCTCCATGACCAGTTCGCTGGCTTTCTCGAACTCCTCCTCGGTGCGCATGCTTTCCGCCTGCAAGTAGCTGGAGCCGATGTTCGAGGTCATGATCAGAATCGTGTTCTTGAAATCGACCACGCGGCCCTTGCCATCGGTGAGGCGGCCATCGTCCATGATTTGCAGCAGGATGTTGAATACATCCGGATGCGCTTTTTCGATTTCGTCGAAAAGCACGACTGCATAGGGCCGACGCCGCACCTGCTCCGTAAGCTGGCCTCCTTCTTCATAGCCGACGTAGCCCGGAGGCGCGCCGATCAGGCGCGCGACAGAGTGCTTCTCCATATACTCGGACATGTCGATGCGCAGCAGCGCGCGTTCATCGTCGAAAAGAAATTCGGCGAGAGCACGCGCAAGTTCCGTTTTACCAACCCCTGTTGGGCCAAGAAAAATGAATGAACCAATGGGCCGTTTCGGATCGCTCAAGCCCGCGCGCGACCGGCGAATGGCATTGGACACGCGCTCGAGAGCGGCGTCCTGACCGATAACGCGATGGCGCAGGCGGTCTTCCATGGTGACCAGTTTCTTCACTTCGCCTTCCAGCATCTTTGAGACAGGAATGCCGGTCCACTTGGAGACGATGCGGGCGACATCTTCTTCGTCTACTTCCTCCTTCAACATCCGTTTGGCGCTGTCGTTGGCTTTTGCGGTGAGCCGGGAAAGCTCCGCCTCAGTCTGGCGAATCAAGCCGTAGCGAATCTCGGCCACCCGTTGCAAGTTGCCTTTGCGCTCTTCCGCCTGCTCCTCGGTCTTGAGCTGATCGATTTTTTCCTTCAGCTCGCGGATGCGGGCAATAGCGTCTTTCTCTTTTTTCCATGTAGCTTTGAGCGCATTTGCTTTCTCGCGAACTTCTGCCAGCTCTTTTTCGATGGCCGCGAGGCGCTCGCGCGAATTCGGGTCGTCTTCCTTCTTTAGCGCCTGTTTCTCGATTTCGAGCTGTGTAGCGCGGCGCTCGAGTTGGTCGATGTCGGTCGGAAGCGAATCGATCTGAATGCGAATCGAAGCAGCCGCTTCATCGACAAGATCAATCGCCTTGTCCGGCAGGAAGCGGTCAGATATATAACGGTGCGAAAGCGTGGCGGCAGCGACAATGGCAGAATCTTTGATGCGAACGCCGTGGTGCACTTCGTACTTTTCTTTCAGCCCGCGGAGGATTGCGATGGTGTCTTCAACGTTCGGCTCGCCGACGTACACGATCTGGAAGCGGCGTTCGAGTGCCGCATCTTTTTCGATGTATTTGCGGTACTCATTGAGCGTAGTGGCGCCGATGGCGCGCAACTCTCCGCGGGCGAGCGCGGGCTTGAGCATGTTGGAGGCGTCAATTGCACCTTCGGCTGCGCCGGCACCGACCAGCGTGTGCAGTTCGTCGATGAAGAGAATGATCTGGCCCTGTGAATCCTCGATTTCTTTCAGCACCGCTTTCAGGCGGTCTTCGAATTCGCCGCGGTACTTGGCGCCGGCGAGCATGGCTCCCAAATCGAGGGCGACGACGCGCTTGTTCCTCAGCACCTCGGGAACATCACCGGAAACGATGCGCTGCGCAAGGCCTTCAACGATGGCTGTTTTACCGACGCCTGGTTCGCCGATTAGCACCGGGTTATTTTTCGTGCGCCGGGAAAGAACCTGCACTACGCGGCGGATTTCTTCATCGCGTCCGATGACAGGATCGAGCTTGCCCCGGCGCGCCTGCTCGGTCAGATCGCGAGCATAGCGTTCTAGAGCCTGGTACTTCGCCTCAGGATTCTGATCTGTTACTTTCTGCGATCCGCGAACCGCGGTGAGCGCTTTCAGAATCGCGTCGTAGGTGGCACCGTGATGAGCGAGAATCTTCTGGGCTGCATCCTGCTTCAGGTGCGTGATGGCGAGCAACAGGTGTTCAGTGGAGACGTACTCGTCCTTGAAATTCGAGGCTTCTTTGAAGGCCTGCTCCAGCAGCTTGTTCGTCGAACTCGAGAGCGTCGGTTGAGCAGCTTCTCCGGAAACTTTGGGCAGTTTCTCGATTTCACGATAAACGTCGTTGAGCACGGCCTGCGGGCCGATGCCGATTTTTTCCAGCACGGGCGGAACGATGCCCTCTTTGTCTTCGAGCAGAGCGGCCAAAAGATGGAGCGGCTGAAGCTCGGGATTGCCATGCTCGGATGCAAGCGCGCTGGCGCGCTGTACTGCTTCTTGTGCTTTGACTGTGAATTTGTCCCAACGAATAGCCATGAAAACCTTCTATCTGGTAATTGCGAAATTTTGTAATCCGGTAATTTGATGGGTTTCGCGCTCGTGAGGATTAAATTACTCGATTACAAAAATTGCAAAAATTAAAGGAGGCGGTTACCTCTGCCGCCTCCCGTACCTCAGGGGCTAAAGCCCCCACATCATTTCTTGCGTCGTACACGGCGCTGAAGCGCCGCTCTTCCACATTCCCTTATGCGGCTTTGCTGGGGGCTTTGGCTTCGATTTGCTTCTCGGTGCCTACGTTCACCTTGATCTGCTTCGGCTTGGCTTCTGCCTTCTTGGGCAGGGTGATGCTCAGCACGCCTTTATCGTAGTTGGCCGTCACATGCTCGGAATCCACAGTCGAGGGCAGAGTGAAGGTGCGGGTGAAGCTGCCATACTGACGCTCCACGCGGCGATAATTCTCTTCTTTCTCATTTTTCTCGATCTTGCGCTCGCCGTGGACGGTGAGGGTGTTGTTCTCCACCCGCACGTCGATGTCTTTCTCATCGATTCCCGGCACTTCAATCTTCAAAGTTACTTTCTGGTCGTCTTCGTAGACGTCGACGGCAGGGGCAAAGCTCGAAGTGGTGAGGGATTCATCCCGGCCACCTTCGAAAGACTCACGGAACAGTCGATTCATGCGGTCCTGCAACGTGGCAAACTCACGGAACGGTTCCCAGCGGGTTAGTACTGTCATGGTAAATCCTCCTTCAGATTTTTAGAAGTTTGAACGGTGAGAAGCCCACACTGATACTGCTTTGGGCTTCAATCACTCCATTCGATGCTCAGTTATTATGCAAAGTAGCATAAAAGTTGAGTGCGTTATTGTCAACGATTGTTTAAGTTTTGTTTTCATTATCTTACGATGGAAGCCACGCACTTAAGATAGGCTGTTTCCGGCACATTCAGCAGTATAGGGTGGTCTCTAGCTTGTCCGCGAACCTCGATGAGGCGCAGGGTGCGGTGGGTATCTACAGCGGCCTCGGCCAGCATGCGCAGGAAATCCTGCTGGCTAACGTGGTAGGAACAAGAGCAGGTCACCAAGATGCCGCCAGGAGGAAGCATCTTCAACGCGCGGAGATTAAGCTCTTTGTAGCCTCGCATGGCCGAATCAAGGTCGCGTTTGGTTTTCGCGAAGGCTGGCGGATCGAGGACAATCGTGTCATAGCGCCGGCCGGAGGCGGCATAGTCCTTGAGCAGGTCGAAGGCGTTAGCCTCGATCCATTCGATTTCGCAGCCGTTCAAAGCGGCGTTCTGGTCGGCGACTTCAAGAGCCGGCCGGGAGCTATCGACTCCGACCACATGTTCACACCGTTGGGCCATATGAAGAGCGAAGCCTCCCTGATAGCAGAAAACATCGAGGGCGCTGCCGTGGGCGTATTGCGCGGCAGCGGCATAGTTCTCCCGTTGATCGAGGAATGCCCCTGTCTTCTGGCCTTCGAGCCCGTCGAAGTGGAACTGGACGCCATTCATGGTGAAAATGGTCGAGTTCTTTTCCCCCTGCAAAGGCCCCGAGCTCCGCGGCGGCAGATCCTCGAGTTGACGCACCCGAGGGTCGACCCGCTCGACGATCGAGGCCGGTTGCAGCTTCGCGTTTAGCTGATCGACCACAGTTTCTCGGATGTCAGCGGCGTCCATTGCCTGGGTCAAAATCTGGAACGAGAGAATGTCGTTGTAGCAATCAACGATCAAGCCGGGCAGAAAGTCTGCTTCGCTGAAGACCACACGATAGGCATTCGTGTCGCGGACGATAGGTTCGCGATAAGCAATGGCAGCAGCAATGCGTTCGCGCAAAAGAGAATGAAAATCCGCGACCGGCTCGTGGGCAATCAGCCGCAGCGCAATCTGGGAAGAACTGGAATAGAGGGCTGTGCCGAGGAACTTGCCGCGCGGATCGACCACCCCGACGAGCGAACCTGGGAGGATGCCTTCGGCTGAGACGAGATCCGAGCGGTAGACCCAGACGTGGCCGGCTTTCAGACGGGCTACGGCGCGCGGAGAAATGGCGATCTTGGGAACTAAGTGACCTGCCCCAGCGGTGCGAGCCATATTGCCATCGTACTCGACCGCAGAACGCAAAGCCTACGCGCATCTGCGGCGAAGCAGGAAAATCATCTCGTTTGACGAGTTATCCAGTGGCGCCTTATCAAACGACCCATACTCCGCAACCGGCTCCAGTCCCGCCAGCAGAAACAACGCCCTCAACTGAGGATACGTGTAATACGACATCTTGATCGTGTCGTTTTCTTCTCGAATCAAATTCCCCTCGCGATAGCTCCGGAAGATGAAGGTTAGCGTGAAATTCTGATTGATCTTGTCGACAGCGTCCTTCCGGAAAAAGCGCCGGATAGTGGTTTTTGGGCCGGAAGCCGGCGACCATTCAGCTTCCAGGCGTTCTTCGCCCATCCCTATGTGCAACACCTCGAATTTGGGATAAAACACGTCAAAGGCGAGTATTCCGCCCTCATTCAAATGCGCCGCGGCTGACTTCAGCGCGCGGATCTGATCTTCGATCGTGTGCATGTGCTGCATGGGCCGGAATGGAATTGTCACCAAAGGAAAGGTTTGATTCAGGCGAAA
>JASHOH010000025.1 GCA_030041215.1 Candidatus Sulfotelmatobacter sp.
TCGACGCTTTGGTCTCCAGAATGGATTCCATGATCAACTTGCCCTGGGAATCCGTCACCGCGACTGAAATCGTTGCTTGATGTACGTCCAGCCCAATATACTTTTCACCGCTCATCGAGGGTGCTCCTTTCGTAGGTGATCATGTCCAACCACGACAACCTACTCCAAAAGGGGCGCCCTCTTAGAATGCGATTACATAAACCATCGGAAAACAGCAAGGGACGAGACAAGACTTTTTCTAGCTATTGCAACTTCGCGTACTCGGCTTTGGCTTGCTTGAGGATGGGGATGTCGGGGTCGGCGTCTTTCCAGATGTTGAAAAAGTCTTGGTAGGCCGCTTTGGCTTTAGCGGTATCACCCGCCATCGCGTAAGCGCGACCGATCTGAAGGAGAGCCAGTGCTCCAGTCACGAAGTTAAACACGGTGCCTCGGTGGTCAATCAACTTCTGGAACTCGGCGGCTGCGGCAGTCCCGTTGCGAGCCAGCAGGTAAGCTTGGCCGCGCAAATAGGCTGGGTAGAGATGGAGATTCCCCTTCGGCGGTGGATTGCCCAGTTCATAAGGAGCGGCAGCTTCCAAATCCACAAGCGCGTGGGACGAATTACCCTTGTTGAGTTCGATGGCGGCGTTGATGGTCGGCAGCCAGTAGAGCTTCAACAGAGTATTCGTCGGGTAGCTCTTCTCCAGTTCCTCGACCAGCCTCGTGGCCCCGAGAGCATCGCCACTGCGCGCCACTGCTAGAGCAGCCAATACCTTCACGTCCTGCCCCCGAGACAGCGCTAAAGCTGCCGAGACTCCTCGCCTCGCCGCGTCAGTGTTACCCAACTCCGCCTCGCGCAGCGCAGCATTCGCCAGCCAAGAAGCAGCTGTTTCTTTGGAGACAGCGCGGACGGCCGAGTCCACCGCTCGGCGGGAAAAGTCCCGCGCCTTGCCCAGCTGCCCGTAGTAAGCCTCAGTGTCGGACTGCATCGATAGCAGCAGGTCTTCGTCCCCCGGCTTGCCCGCGCCCCAAGCCACCTGCTGTTCCATCTGCGCCGCATCTCCCCGCAGAAAGGCAAGGTTGTAGATCTTCTGGCGCAACATTCGGCTATCCAGCTTGTGCGCGAATGCTTGGTCGAAGACGGCCTTGGCTTCATCCAGCTGGTTAAGGCGGAGGTACTCTTCCCCGAGATTTGTATAGGGAGTGACGCTATAAGGCGCAAGCCGCAAGGTCTCTTGGTATTCTGCAAGGGCTTTTTCGTACTGCCCCATGAGGGCATAATCTTCGCCCAAGTTGTTGTACGGAACGTAATCCCGGGGGTAGTTTGCTACCCACAGTTCGTAGGTCTGAGCCTCCTTCTCTAGTTCTCCCGTAGCGCTGAAATAAACGGACGAGACTCGCAGCTTCTCCCGTTCGCTGACCCGGTCGCGCAATTGGTATGCCTTGGTGGCATATTCCAGAGCGAGTGACGGTTGCCCGAGATTTGCGTAACCTACCGCCAGAGCAGAATACGCCAACGGGAAATTGGGGTCGAGTTCTATCGCCCGCTTCAGAAATGGAATGCTCGGCGCGGGTCCTCTCTCGCGCATCACTGTCCTACCCATGCTGTAGCTTTTCAGCGCTTCAAGGGAGGATGTCGTGGCTTCAAATGGAACATCAAATCTCTGCACCGATGGCAGCGACTCTCCCAGCTTGGCGCGCAGGCTGGAAGAGGTCCGGCTTAGGGCCTTCAGAACATCTTCTTTGCTGGCAGCCTCGCTCTGTTCTCTCGCCAAGTTGTCGCCCGTGCTGCACGCGACCGCATTCAAGCCAATGAGGTAGTGGCTGCCTAAGGTTGAGATCGTCCCGCTCAGCAGCGCCTTGCCGCCCATGCGCAGACAAAGCTCCCCGCCGATGTCCACAGTAATCCGTTCGCTCGCAGCACGGCCCATCATTCGCAACGTTTCGCTGACTCTTTGGTCGGAGAGGATGTTCAGGAACGGCGACTGTCCCAGTTCCACGGCAAGCGCCTGTTTGAGCGCACCATCGAACACCGGATCACCCGTGTTATTAATGAAGTCGGTGAGCACTATGGTGTCTTTCTCGGTCAGTGGATTGGTTGTGAAGTCGGTGAGCACTATGGTGTCTTTCTCGGTCAGTGGCTTGGTTGGATGTGAACGATAGTAAAGCCCACCCGCGATAAGTGCGGCAGCCAGCAAGACTGCTGTCGGCGCAATAATCTTCCAGAGTTTCCTCTTGGCACGTGCTGCGTGCGCCGCCACCTTGCCCGAGGTGGCTGCCGCCACGTGTCCGCTTTCCGTGTCACGCTTCAGCCGTTGCAGATCAGCACGCATTTCCGAGGCGTGCTGGTAGCGCAAGTTGCGGTCTTTCTCCAGACACTTGTTGATGATCTCTTCCAGTTTGGCGGGCACTTCCGAGTTCAGTCGAACGGGAGGTACTGGAGCCCGATTCAGAATTGCGTCGAAAACGACTCCTGAACTCTCCCCGCGAAATGGCAAGGTTCCCGTCGCCATCTCGTAGAGCACTGCGCCGAAGGAGAACAGGTCGGTTCGAGCGTCCAATTCCTTGGCCCGGACTTGTTCCGGCGACATATAGGAGATGGTGCCGAGCGCAGTTCCCGGCCTAGTCAGGTGCTCGCTGGAATCAACCGTTGGCTGCGACAGTAGCCCCGCTCCCATCCCCGCGCTCGCCGCGGGGCTGACTTTCGCCAGACCGAAATCCAGAATCTTGGCGTGACCGCGCTCCGTGACAAAGACGTTTTCTGGCTTGATGTCCCGATGCACTATGCCTTTGGAGTGTGCCGCGTCCAGAGCATCCGCAATCTCGATCGCCAGCCTGAGCAAGACATCGGTCTCGATGGGTTTACCAGCAATGCGATGCTTCAACGTCACGCCCTCCAGATACTCCATGGCGATGAAGGGCTGTCCATCTTGCGGTCCGATCTCGTAGATCGTGCAGATGTTGGGATGGTTCAGGGCGGAAGCCGCCTGTGCCTCGCGCTGAAACCGAGCCAAGGCTTGCGGATCACGAACTACGTCTTCTGGCAGGAACTTCAGGGCGACAAGGCGGTGCAGGGTCAGATCTTCGGCCTTGTAGACCACTCCCATCCCGCCACCGCTCAACATCTCAATAACGCGGTAGTGCGAGATCGTCTGGCCGGTGAGCGAATCTTGACTAACCGTCCGATTCGCCATGGAGAAGATACTCCTTCTCCCCGCCCCACTGACGAAATCGTAGGCCCGACTCTCAGGCAAGTCAATGTAAACACACTCGCTACGCACACTGAACTTGGGAACGGTCCTCTGGCGGGACGGGTCAATTGATGAAAAATCCCCATTTCACTTATTGACGCCTGCTTGACGCCTGCCAATTTCGCTGAAAACAATCCTTCAGACCTGCTGCACCATTTTCGCTACATTGACACCTCCTGAGCAGCGGCGTAGGGTAGTGGGCATCCAACAAAACAGTGGTCCGCCGCGCTTCCTGCGCGACGTCCCTTTCACACTTCTCACCAACCGAAAGGAGCGAACCA
>JASHOH010000026.1 GCA_030041215.1 Candidatus Sulfotelmatobacter sp.
ATTTACGGGCTGGTGTTAGTTACGGTCGCCTTCCTGGTGGGCTGGCTGACGGCGCCTGCCTGGGCCGTGATACCGCTGGCGCTGTCACTCTTCTTCCTCTGGTTTTTTCGCGACCCCGAACGGCAAATTCCACAAACTCCCGGAGCTATGGTCTCGCCGGCCGATGGAAAGGTTACCGATGTCTCCGTGGTAAATGAAGGCCGCAAAAAACGGACCCGTGTCAGCATTTTCCTAAGCGTTTTCGACGTTCACGTGAACCGCTCGCCCATTGCTGGAGTCGTTCGCAGCGTTCGTTATCGGCGCGGGAAATTCTTAAATGCCATGAATCAGGCCAGCGCCGAGCAGAATGAACAGAATATCGTCACTGTGGAGGGTGAGGGCCAGACCGTCGTTTTCAAACAGATTGCGGGGTTGCTGGCGAGAAGAATTGTTTTTTATCCAAAGATCGGCGATCGGCTGGAACGCGGGCAGCGCGTGGGACTGATTAAGTTTGGCTCCCGCGTGGACGTTTTCTTCGATTCCGACGCGATGCTGCAAGTAAAATCCGGTGAACGGGTCCGGGGCGGATCGAGCATCCTCGCCTACCTTCATGCGCAACCTGAGCTGGCCACGGCGGGAGAGCATTCTGCCACGGAAAGGACGTGCTGAATGGACCGGCCCTTAGCGAGTCGCCAATCCGGACAGCACCGTCGGATGCGCAAAGGCATGTATATCGTTCCTTCGCTTTTCACCAGCGGGAATATGGCAGCGGGGTTTTATGCCATCGTGCAGGTTCTTTATTATGCCATTACCAACGAATACTGGCATCTGGACCATGCGGCTATTGCCATCGGCTTTGCGGTTTTGTTCGACGGTCTCGATGGTTTCATCGCACGAATGACCGGCACCAGCAGTGACTTCGGCAGAGAACTCGATTCTTTGGCGGATGTGATTACATTCGGAGTCGCCCCCGCCATGCTGGCGTGGGCCTGGGGCTTTCACGGCGTTCCGCCGGTCCGGCTCACGGCGTGGCACATCAAGTTGACGCAACTGGGAGGCATTGCCTGTTTTCTCTTCCTGGTGGCTGGCGCCAGTCGCCTCGCCCGCTTCAACATCACCACGAACCCGCAGCCCTCGAATCCGGGTCGGCCGGGTAAGAAGTATTTTGTTGGAATGCCGATTCCCGCCGGCGCCGGCGTGATTGCCGCAGTTGTGCATTTTCAGGAGGGCGAACCAATCCACTCCTGGTATACAGCATTAACCTGGGTCGCGATGGTGGCCACGATCGGTTACCTCATGGTGAGCACCTGGCGCTTTTATAGTTTCAAAAGCATCGATTTCCGCTCACGGCATCCGTTCCGTCTGATTATTCTGCTGGCGGCCGTGATTGCCGCAGTGGCCGCCTTCTCCGGGCCGGTCCTGTTCGCGATGGCGCTACTTTATATGGCGTCGGGCGTCTTCTGGCGTTTGCAGTGGATTTTCCGTCGCCGCACCCCGCGCGCACCTCCACCTTACAGGGAGGCTTCACAGACTTCATGAGCAGTTTCTCTAAACTCGTGGTTCCATCCAGTCCGTCTTCTGCACGCGGCCTCTATCGGGTTGCGATTGTTGGCGGCGCAACCTTGAAGGGGAAAGAAGTTGCCGAAATCCTCGACGAACGCAACTTTCCCGCCGCGGACGTGCGCCTGCTCGACGATGATGAGTCGATTGGACAATTAGAAGCGACGGGCGACGAAATCAATTTCATTCAGAGCGTGCGCGCCGAGCAGTTCGGCCATGTCGATTTCACCTTCTTTGCCTCTGATCCTGAATGTACGCGCAGCACCTGGAAACGTGCGCGGGACGCCGGCAGCGCTATCGTCGACCTTTCAGGAGCATTGGAAGACGAGGCGGGCGCTCAGGTTCGTTCGTCGTGGGTGGAGCGCGAACGGGGAGAGATGTGGCAACCGGAACTACAGCCCGGGCCGTGCGTTGTGGCGCATCCCGCCGCTGTAATACTGGCTTTGCTGCTGCTGCGAGCGCGCAAGGCGGGAAGAATTCAAGACGCTGCTGTCACGGTTTTTGAGCCAGCTTCCGAGCAAGGACAGCGGGGCATGGACGAACTGCACCAGCAGACGGTGAATCTTCTCTCCTTTCAGCCGCTGCCCAAAGAGGTCTTCGATGAGCAGGTTGCGTTCAATATGGTGGCCCGATACGGGCCGAAGTCCCGGCTCTCTCTCGATTCGCTAGAAGGACGCATCGCTCGACACTATCGAAAAATTACCGGGGCAGATATTCTGCAACCCGCTCTCCTGCTTGTTCAGGCGCCGGTCTTTCATGGCCATGCAATGGCGGTATTTCTCGAGATGGAACAGCCCATTGATCGAGAGAAAGTGTCTCAGGCTCTTGCCGGCGACCACGTCACAATGGCCTCAGCCGATTCCCTACCCTCCAACGTGAGCACGGCGGGCCAGCCGAATATTCTTGTGTCTGTTAAGAACGATTCGGCGCGCCCAAAAGGAATCTGGCTGTGGGCCGTGGCCGACAACCTGCGCGTTGCGGCAATAGGCGCAGTAGAATGCGCCGAAAGCATGATGGCGACCCGCCCCCTGGGAAAGATTCAATGAAGGGTTGCTGTTTTCTCTGGCTCGCATTGCTGCTTGCCGGCTGCGGATACCACACCACTGGCCACGCCGTACAGCTTCCGGAAAATGTCAAGACGATTGCCGTGCCCGCCTTCGTGAACGAATCCAGCACGTATCGGATTGAACAGCTTCTTACCTCGTCGGTAGTTCGCGAATTTACCACGCGCACCCACTATCGAATTCTTAATAGCCCCGGCGGTGATGCCGACGCTACGCTGCGTGGCACCGTGCTTTCTACTTCCGCTTCGCCGCTTACATACAACTCCACCACCGGGCAGGCCGCCAGTGTCCTGGTCGTCGTGAGCTTGAAAGTGTCACTGACTGATCGTAACGGCAGGGTGCTCTATCAGAATCCTTCGTATTTGTTCCGCGAGCAGTACGAGGTTTCGCAGGACCTGGCGAGCTTTTTTGAGGAAGATTCTCCCGCTTTCCGGCGGCTTTCCCAGGATTTCGCGCGGACCCTGGTTTCCAACATCCTGGAAGGGTTCTGATGGTAATGTTGTCGTTAGTCCTTCGTCGTTAGGTGTTCGCAATTCCCGCAAGCTGCCGGCTTCAGTCCGACGACCTGCGGCTAACGACCAACGACAAGTGCATCTATGCGCGCCTTTGCCCAAGCTGATCGCTTTGTCAACGAGCTTGTCTCACGCAAGCTGCGGCCGGCTTATGTTTTTGTCGGCGATGAAGCTTTCTTCCGCAAGCGCTTTCGTGATGCCATTCTCGAACACCTGGTTCCCGCCGATTTACGTGAATTCAGCCTGTTCGAGTTCGATCTTGGGGAAAACGACTTGGCCGAGATTCTCGACCGTGCCCGCACGCCGTCGCTGATGGCGCCTTTTCAGGTGTTTTTCGTTCGCGGCGTGAAGAATCTTTTTGGCCGCGGCTCGAACGAAGAAAAGCTGGCTGCGATTGAAGAATATTGCAAGAATCCCAATCCCGATGCGCTTCTTATCTTTGTTGCCGACCACATCAGCATTCCCGCGGATGTGCGCCGGATGGAGATGCAGGACAAAGACCGCTACCTACGCATCCGCGACACGATGGGCCAATATTGCGGCATCGTTGAACTGGCCCGCGTGGAAGAGGGTGAAGCCGTACGCTGGGTAACTGATTATTGCACCAGCCGCAACGTAAAAATTGATGCTGATGGCGCCCGCGAACTGGTCGATGCTCTGGGCAGCGACATGATGATGATCTCGAACGAGATCGAGAAGCTCATGCTTTATGCCGGCGAGCGGAAGCGCATCACGCTGGGTGACGTGGAAACGATGGTGCTCGCCGCCAAGCAACGCTCGCTTTACGAACTGACCGACGCCATTTCGTCTAGAGACCGCGTGCGCTCTTTAGAGGTGCTGGATGCAATTCTCGTCTCGGGCGATGGCGAAGAAGCCGCCATCGGCCACACCTATATGCTCGCCAAAACTTTCCGGCAGATGCTGGTGATTCTCGAACGTAATGTTCGCGACCAGCGCATGTTGTGGGTCGCGCTCTGGCAGGGGTTCCGCGTGCCTCCGTTCGCTGCCGACGACATCATCCGGCAGGCTCGCCGTTACAAATCCCGCCGCGATTTGACGCGCGCCATCCGGCTGGTCGCGAAAGCCGACTTGGCTCTGCGGTCAAATCCAGTGAGCAAGCGCATGGTGCTGGAGCGCCTGGTGATGGATTTAACGACTGAGCCGAAACTGGAAGCGCCGGGATGGATGCAAGAACAGTTGCCGGTATAAAAGGCAGCTGTCAGCTATCAGAGGTTAGCTATCAGCAACTGGAACCCACCTGTCTCATAAATCAATCTTCTCTGGCTGGCGGGTCTTTTCCTCAGGGCTGAAGCCCGCTTTGTCTTGGCGTGGGACGGCGCGGCTGAAAGCCGCGCCCTTTCAAAACCATTTATGAGATGAGTTCTTTTTGGTTGCCACTTTGATATCTCAGATAGCAGATGATTTGGTCCTACCTCATCAAAATTCCCTGGCTCGTGTTTGTTAGCTACTGGGTCGTCAGTGCACTCAAGACCAGGAGGACGCGGAAGAAAGAGCCCTTCGCGTGGCGCTACGGCGTGATGTTCGTTGAAGTCCTCGGCTTTACACTCCTCTTCAACGGCGACGCCGATATCGGCCTGCTGGGGCATCGCATTTTCCCTCGCATTTATGCGCTTGGCATCGTGAGCGTCGTTCTCGTCTGGGCTGGCATCGCGCTCGCCGTGTGGGCCCGCTGGCACCTCGGCGAGTACTGGAGCGGTCGCATCACACTGAAGGAAGGTCACAAGCTCATTCGTACCGGTCCCTACGCGCGGCTGCGACATCCAATTTATTCAGGGCTGGATCTGGCCGCGATTGGCTCGGCGCTTGCAATAGACCGCTGGCGATGCGTGGTTGGAGTCTGCGTCATCATTCTCGGCTTTTGGATCAAAGCAAAGCGGGAAGAAGCGTTGCTGGCCGGACAATTCGGCGAAGAATTTCAGGAACATCGCCGCCAGACAGGATTTCTGCTTCCCCATTTCTGAGAGTCTACATACGTGCTCGATGTAAACGCCTATCTCGCCCGCATCGGCTATCAAGGTCCGACCGCACCCATTCCCGAAACGTTGCGCAGTATTCATCGCGCTCACATGATGGCGGTCCCGTTCGAGAACCTTGATATTGCCAGCGGACGCAAGATTGTCATAGCTGAAGAAGCCTTTCTTCGCAAAATTATCGAGCAACGCCGTGGCGGCTTCTGCTACGAATTGAACGGCGCGTTCGCCGCATTGCTGCGCTCGCTGGGATTTCGTGTCACTTTGCTTTCTGCGCGTGCGGTCGGGAATACAGGCATCGAGGGTCCCGAGTTCGACCATCTATGCCTGCGCGTCGATCTCGATGAGTCTTGGTTGGCGGACGTCGGTTTCGGCGACTGCTTTCTCGAGCCACTGCGCCTTCAACCGGGTGTCGAACAGCCTGACCCTGCGGGAAAATTTCGGATCGCCGCGACAGGGGAACGCTTGCAATTGGAAAAAGCTACGCCTGACGGCTGGAGGAAACAATACTCATTCACGCTGAAATCACATCAGTTGGCGGAGTTCTCCGGCATGTGCCACTACCATCAGACTTGTCGTGATTCTCCGTTCACGCAGAAGAGCATTTGCTCGCGCGCTACTGAAGATGGGCGAATTACCGTGGCCGACATGAAGCTGATTGCTACCAGAAATGGGGTGCGGTCCGAAACAGTGCTAATGTCCAAAGAAGAGAGAAACGCTGCGCTGCGAGAACACTTTGGAATTATTCTGCAGTGAAACAATGGGCAGACGTCGAAACGGCTATCATTTCATGTGACGCGTCAGCTCGAAGCTCTGTGCTACTTCATCGCGCCAACACGCGCCCGAGCCGCGACTTATAGCGCGACGCCGTATTCTCGTGTAGCGTTCCCTTCTGGATGGCCTTGTCGAGCGCGGAAACGGTTTGCCGGTAGGTCTGCTCGGCGGCTTGCTTGTCGCCTTTTGCAATGGCCTCGCGCATGGTTCTTAAAACCGTGCGCAGGCGGGAGGTATTGGCGCGGTTTCGCGCCGCACGTCGCGTAGTTTGCCGGGCGCGCTTGAGCGCCGAAAAATGATTCGCCATGGGTGGTTTTAACCTTGTGTCTACAGCAGAATATTCGGGTGAGTACCGAAGACATTATTCTACGGGAATAACTCTTGGCTGGTCAAACAGTTGCCATGCCATTGACTCCCGTACTGGCCCGCGCTACGCTTTTATTTAATGGTAGTGATTTGCCCTCCGGGCATTAGCATTCCGGCTGATTCCGTCTCCCAGCCTAATCCTGTCCTGCTCGCAATGTTCCGTCCCTACATCGCCATCCGTCGCCACGGTTTTCCACCGAAGAGATTGAATGAAGAAAAGCATCGGGATTAGTCCCAATATCGAAACTTTATTCGGCACCCGCGACGAAAATGTGCGTGTGCTTGAAGACGGGCTCAACATCAACATCGACCTGCGATCCAACTCTATCGAACTAGAGGGCGCTGCTCGCGATGTCGCCCGCGCCGAGCAGGTGTTCGCCGATTACGAAAGCCTACAGCGCTCTGGATACAGCTTCAACAACGGCGATCTCAATAGCATGCTGCGAGTGCTCACCGCCGATTCCACTGCTACCTTGCGTGGATTGGCCGATGCCGGCCGCCAGCGTTCTCTGGGACGCCGCATGGTGCAGCCTAAGAGCATCAATCAAAGGCGGTATCTCGAAGCGATTGAAAAGCACGATATGGTTTTCGGCATCGGTCCTGCAGGCACGGGCAAAACTTATCTCGCTGTTGCCATGGCGATTTCCGCACTGCTCGCAAAGCGCGTAAATCGCATCATCCTGGCGCGACCCGCTGTCGAAGCCGGCGAGCGGCTTGGATTTCTGCCTGGCACATTGCAAGACAAAATCGATCCTTATCTTCGCCCGCTGTACGACGCGCTCTATGACATGCTCGATCCCGAGAAGGTCGATCGTTACCTCGAAAAAAACGTGATCGAAATTGCACCGATCGCCTTTATGCGCGGGCGCACGTTAAATGATTCGTTTGTGATTCTCGACGAAGCGCAGAACACGACTTCCGAACAGATGAAGATGTTCGTTACCCGGCTTGGATTCAACTCTAAAGCGGTAATCACCGGCGACATCACGCAGATCGACCTCCCTAATGCGCGCCGCAGCGGATTGCTAGAAGCCATTGACGTCCTGGGCAGCGTCGAAGGCCTCACCTTCGTTCATTTCGACGAGACCGACGTGGTTCGCCATTATCTGGTGCAGCGCATTATCCGCGCCTACGATGAACATAAAGCGCATGTCGCAGAACAGCAGATGCTATTGCTTTCCGGCGGAAAAAGTAGCGAATCCAGGGATTCCGCAGTGGGAAATTCTGAAGAATCCAAACCAGCCAAGGGAGAATAAGGCCACGTATTTACCAGGGCCGTGTAAGTCACCGTTCATTTGGCAAAACGTGTTTATCTAATCGCAAGATGGCGGGCATAAGGTGATCATCTTCCGCAAGAGAGTCGCCAGCTTGGATCCAGCATCGCTCGAACGATTTGTTTCGCGCGCGCGGCGGGCGCTCAGGCTGCGCGGATCGGTGAATGTGCTGGTCACAAGCAGCAGGGAAGTGCGTACTCTCAATCGTGATTTTCGCAAAGTCGATAGGCCGACGGATGTCTTATCGTTTCCGTCCGCCGTACTGCCCGGAAATCGTGTGCCCAGCATGGCGGGAGAAATCGTTCTCTCAGCCGACATCGCGCGTCAGAATGCGGCCCGCCTCGGCCACCCGGTCGCTAATGAAATCAAAATCCTGGCTCTGCATGGATTGCTGCATATAGCTGGCTACGACCACGAACGCGATTACGGCCAGATGGCCGCCATCGAAAAACGACTGCGGCTGCAACTAAAATTGGAAACGGGCCTTATTGAGCGCGCGCAGGCGCACAACAGGCCGTTCACGACGAGGCAGAGATCGGCATGAACTGGTACGTCGCCATTCCGCTGGTTCCGTTGCTGGCTCTGCTGGCGCTGACCTCCTATGTAGACCGGGTCTACCAGGAGATCGGCAAATTTCTCTCGCGCGATTTCCAGAACAACATCGACGTGTTCGAGCAGAAAGTCGAACCCAACCTGCACGTTAGCCGCGCCCGCGCGTCCCTCTCGATGGCGGTGCTGAAGCAGTTGATCACGGCGACCATTGCCATGCTCGTGGGTTTTGCCGTATTTGCCGATCAGCGCTGGAGCGTCTATGAAATATTGCAGGCCGCGCTCAGTCTGATTTTGATCGTCATCATCTTCAACCAGTTTCTTCCCTATGTTTTCTTCTCGCGGACGAAAGGTGTCTGGCTAATTCGTTGGACTTGGCTTCTGAAGCTGCTGATTTATCTTGTCCTGCCCGTGACAATCGTTCTCGGCTTTCTGCAATCGGTGGTGTCTCTGACCCGCCAAAACACCCCTGAGGAACCGGAAACAGCCGCCGAAGCCGTTGATGCCTTGATCGAAGCGGGGCAGGAAGAAGGCATCATTCAGGAAGGGGACCGCGACCTCATTCAGTCGGTCGTCGAATTCAGCGGCAAAACCGTTCGCGAAGCTATGAAGCCGCGTCCGGATATGTTTGCCGTGCCCGTCTCGACCACCGTCGAGCGATTTATTCAGATGCTTGGCGAGAAGCATTTTTCGCGCGTGCCTGTGTATGAAGGTAGCATTCACAACATCAAGGGCATTGTGTATGCGCAGGATGTCCTCCAGGTCCCAGACAGCGAAGCGCCTACCCGCACTCTTGATTCTCTGATGCGGCGCGATGTTTACTTCGTGCCCGAAAGTAAGCTGGGCAGCGATCTTTTGCGCGAGATGCAGAAGAACAACATCCGCATGGCCATCGTCGTCGATGAGTACGGCGGAGTCGCTGGTCTGGTAACGATCGAAGATCTGGTGGAGGAAATTGTCGGCGAAATTCGCGACGAGCATGAAAAGCCAGAGGTGGTGCGCGAGAACGATCACTCATACGTTGTTCCCGGCGGCATGGATGTAGATCGCCTGACAGAACTATTTGGGACGAAGCCCGAAGGCAGAGAATCCGCCACCGTTGCCGGCCTGGTCAGCGAGCTTGCCGGACACATTCCTCAGCGTGGCGAAACCGTTGATGACGACGGCCTGCGCTTCGAAGTGCTGGAGTCCACCGATCGCCGAGTTGAACGCGTTCGCATCAGCGCCCTACAGCAGAGACAGTTGAAGCTGATATAGTTTGTGCTCGTCTATCGGGCTTCCTTCTGCTGAGACGCCCTCGATTCAAAAAAACACAGAGGGCACAGAGTAAAACAATCAGAGCATCGCTAATAAACCGAAAGCTGAAGCCTGGAACCCAAAAGCGCCTGATAACCGAAGCCTGAAAGCCGATCTATGCCTTTCCACTGCGGTTTCGTTTGTATTCTCGGACGGCCGAACGCTGGCAAATCCACGCTGCTGAACGCGTTGGTAGGTGAGAAGCTCGCCATCATCTCTCCCAAACCGCAAACTACCCGCAATCGAATTCAGGGCATCATCAATGTGCCGAAAAGCAAAGGCCTGGACGGGGGGCAGATCATCCTGATCGACACTCCCGGCGTGCATAAGCCCGACAGTTCCCTGGGTCGCAAGATGATGGTCGAGGTGCGCGAGGCTCTGGAAGGCTGCGATCTTGTTCTCCTGCTCATGGACGCGAGCCGCAAGCCCAACCATCACGATCAATTTGCTCTTGAAATGCTGAGGCGCTCATCGACGAAGGTCTGCCTGGTCCTCAACAAAATCGACTTGCTCAAGGGCAAGCACAATCTGTTGCCGCTCATCGAAGAATACAAGACGTTGCATGACTTTTATGCCATCGTTCCCATCTCTGCACTGAAACGTGACGGGCTCGATATCTTGCTTAAGGAGATCGTCGCAGCTCTTCCTATCGGCCCTCCTTATTTTCCGGAAGACCAGGTTACCGATCAACCGGCGCGCTTTATGGCCGCCGAAATCATTCGCGAGCAAGTGCTGCGTGAGACCGGGCAGGAACTGCCCTATGCAACTACAGTTGTCATCGATGATTTTGAAGAAGGCCCGAAGCTGACGCGCATCTCCGCAACGATTTACTGTGAGCGGGAAGGCCAGAAGGCAATTCTGATCGGCAAGAACGGCCAGATGCTCAAACGCATCGGCACGTCCGCGCGTGTGCAGATTGAGCGCATGTTGCAGACCAAGGTTTTTCTCGAACTCTACGTTAAGGTGAGGCCCAACTGGCGCCAGTCCCCTGAGTTTGTGGAAGAGCTTGATTGGAGAAGGCAACTGGAAGATCTGATGAGCCAGCAAACTCTGCCCGACACCATTCACAAACGAAATCAAGGCTGACTAACTCCGGGTTTGTGGTTCCGGGCTTTTGCCGCTAGAATCATTCGGATCGAGCCTTAACGTGCCCATGGACGCTACCCACGACCCTTTACCCGAGAAAGACTTCGATCCATATAAACTCCAGTTGCTTTTGCGCGTGACTCTTGCCGCCAACCGCGCCACAGTCGATCCGGTAGTACAGGAAATCATGGCGCTGGTTCGACGAATGAAGGCCGTAGAGGGCAAGGAAGATGACATCGAACTAGCGCTGCAAGAGGCGCTCGCCAATGCCGTTATTCACGGCGCCAAAGAAGATCCCAGCAAGACGGTCGAATGTGTGGTCAGCAGCGCTGAAGACCAGGGTGTGTTGATTGTGGTCCGCGATCCCGGTGAGGGTTTTGACCCTTCGACTATTCCCAGTTGCACGATCGGCGAAAGCGTTTTTTCCAATCACGGTCGCGGCATATTCCTGATCAATCAGCTCATGGACAAGGTTGAGTTCCACAAGAACGGCACTGAGATTCGCATGGTAAAGAGGTAAGCCGCCGCTTTCGGCGCTCTACTCCTTCACCGCAATCCCCAAAGCTTTCATCTTCCGATAGAGGTGGCTGCGTTCCAGGCCCAAAACTTCAGCGGCGCGGGTCACGTTGCCGTGGCTTTCGTCCAGCTTTTTGAGAATGAAATCACGCTCGTAGGCATCCCGCGCCTGATGCAAGGTCGAGAATTCGCTTCCGGTTGCGCGCCGGTGGCCATCGCGATAAACGAGTGGCGGCAAATGCTTTCGCTCGAACCGCATAGTCATCGGGTTCATAATGACGATCCGCTCAATGACATTGCGCAGCTCGCGTACGTTTCCGGGCCAGGAGTAGCGCATCAGGGCATCAATTGCGTCGTCCGTGATTTCGCGTGGACGCCGCCCGTACCTCGCCGAAAGCTCCTTTAGAAAATGGCGGCCCAGCATTGGGATGTCTTCTTTCCGGTCCCGCAGCGGGGGCACGTAGAAGGGAATCACATTCAGCCTGTAAAACAGATCTTCCCGAAAATTGCCGCGCGAGATTTCCTCCTCGAGATCTTTGTTGGTTGAGGCGATAATCCGCGCATCAACCATGATGCTTTCGTCCCCGCCCAGAGGAACCACCTTCTGTTCATCGAGTGTGCGCAGAACTTTCGACTGCGTCTTGAGGCTCATGTCGCCCACTTCATCGAGAAACAGCGTCCCGCCATGCGCCTTTTGGAACTTGCCTTCTTTATCAGAGGCTGCTCCAGGGAATGATCCCTTGTAGTGCCCGAACAACTCGCTCTCGATAAGATCTTCAGGAATCGCGGCGCAGTTGACTTCGACGAAGGTCTCGTCCTTGCGCAGGCTCTGCGCGTGGATTGCCCGTGCGACCAGTTCCTTTCCAGTGCCTGATTCCCCGTAAATCAGAACGCGTCCATTGGTGGGCGCCATCAAACCAATCTGCTGACGCAGTGCCTTCATAGGAATGCTGTCGCCCACGATGACGCTTTTGCCGATGAGTTGCTTCTTCAGGTCGACATTTTCATTGCGAAGTTTCTTGGCTTCGATGGCGTTCTTTACCAGAATGAGCGTCTTATCGATGGAAAGAGGCTTTTCCAGAAAGTCATATGCACCCAGCTTGGTCGCGCGTACCGCTGTCTCGATTGTTCCGTGGCCCGAGATCATGATCACTTCGGGAGGGTTTTCGAGTTCGCGAATTTTTTCCAACGTTTGCAGGCCATCCATGCCGGGCAGCCACACGTCGAGCAACACCAAGTCGTAATTTTGCTCGCGATGCAGAAGTTTCAGGCATTCTTCTCCGCTCTCTACGGCGGCGGTGTCGTAGCGTTCGTCTGCCAGGACTCCCTGGAGCGATTCGCGAATACCAGTTTCGTCATCTACGATGAGAATCTTAGGCATGCTGAGCCGTTGTGCTGGCCGGCACAGCGTCGGAAGCCACCGGCAACTCCACGATGAAACGCGCTCCCACCGGCTGGTTTTCTTCGACGCGAATGGAGCCATGATGTTCTTCGACCACACGGCTCACAATGGCCAATCCGAGCCCGGTGCCGCGCTTGCGTGTGGAGAAATATGGAAGAAACAATTTTTCTTTCAGCTCGCGAGTAACACCATGGCCGGTGTCAGCCACCATGATCTCGACCGCGTCCCGGCTGGCCACCAGGGAAGTGGAAATCTGAATCTCGCGCACGATGGAATCGTGCATGGCCTCAGCTGCGTTATCGACCAGGTTCGCGAGTGCCCGCTTGATGGCTTCCGCATCCGCCATCACCTTGGGCAGATCTGGCGCCAGATATTTGTGCAGCCGGATTCCGTCCAGCCGTCCATTGAACATCGAAAGAGCGCTTTCGATGACTTGGTTGATGTCGGAGGGCTGCGGATTCGAAGCCGGGAACCGCGCCAGCGTAGAGAAATCATCCACGAGACGGCGTACGGTTTCAACGGCACCGGCAATCGTTACCGCGCACGTGCGAATAATATCCCACGAGGCCTTGTCGGAAGCCGCGCCGCGCTCCAGGTGGCGCTGGATGCGCTCGGCGGAAAGAGCAATGGGAGTCAGAGGATTCTTGATCTCATGCGCCACTCTCCGCGCTACCTCACGCCAGGCTGCCTGCTTTTGCGCCTTGAGCAGATCAGATAGGTCTTCGAAGACGATCACGTACCCCGAGCGCTGATTTTCATGGCGCAAAGTAGCTACGGTAACCGCTACATTCAGTGATGCGCGTTGCAGCGGAAGCTCCATTTGGCTCGCTGTCATACCCATGCGATCCGCCCGCCGCAGCAACGGTTCCAAATCCTGCAAGACGTCGGCAGGAAAAATATCTGCCAGCGCTGCCCCTACCAGCGCGTGCTCGTGGCCGGCGACACCATCCGGATGGAACATGCGCAGCAAAGCATGATTTGCGTGAGTCACGCGCCGCGAGGCGTCGAGAGAAAGCACTCCCGTGGGGATGCTTTCGAGGATGGTTTCCATTTGCCGCCGCCGCTGTTCGAGTTCGGCATTGGCTGCGCGGGCATCGCGGCTGGAAGCCTCGATTTGGCGCCGCCCAGCCTCCAGTTCCTCCGCCATCCTGTTGAAGGAACGAACCAGATCACCGATCTCATCCGCCGCACTGACTTCTACACGGTAATCCAAGCGTCCGCGCGAGATTTCTTGCGTGGCTTCTGCCAACGCGGCCAGCGGACGGGTTACCAGCTTTGACAGGAACAAGGCCAGCCAGGTGGTTACAAACAAGACCATCAGGGTGATCAACAGCAGCAGGTTCATATACGTTCGGCGCACCTGTCTGCGCTCATGAGCCAGCTCGATGTACCTTTGCTGGCTGGATTCCACGTGCTGGAGTGTCTCGGAGAACTCGCGCGGGATGGGGATGGCGACTAGAATGAGTCCGTCAGTTCCCACTGCCGCGCTGCCCAGACAATATTGGGTCTGATTCAGGGTGAAGAGTGCGGGTTCGCCTGCCGCCACTTGCACCAACGGCAATTTCGCTTTTAACAGCGACCATTGTTCGGGAGCATTGAAGCTGGCCTCTGCATTGCCGTCCTGCACAGCCACAGCAAATCCGCCCTGCAAAGTTGGCTCATGCCTTTGAAACTCGCTCATGACGGCCGCAAAGCCATGTCCTGAGAAACTGTGCTGCGTCTCGGGACTAGCGGCGATCGCGGTGGCCTCGGCGCGCGCGTTTTGCGCGGCATAGTCGGATAAAAGCGAGGCCATCGCATGTGTATCGGAGCGAACTTCTTCTACGGGAGCCGAGAACCATTTGTCGATCGAGCGATTCATCAGCCCGTAAGCGAACCAGTACATCGCGATAACCGGCAAGGACGACAACAGCAACGCTCCCACCACCATCCGCGTGCGAAACTTTGAGCCCAACACGCCCAGGCGGCGCTCAGCCGCAAGCTTCAGCAAGTTGCGAAAGAGAACAAACGTCAGCGCAGCGCAAAGCAGGGAAATAAGCAGCAGGAGCGCATAGAAGACGACAGCCTGCTGGTTGTTCCCCGCACGCACCTGAGTAAGTTCGAAGGCGGATTGCGATACTAGAACGGCGAGCAGCAGAAATACTGACACCGCCAGCAGGATGATCACCAGCCTTCGATTGGGCGTTTTTGGAACGTTTTGCGACACGCGAACTCAACTCCCACGGCGCAATTAGCCGATTCCGGCAGCGGGGAACGAAATTCATTATAGATGGATAGGAGATGGCCGGAGCCTATAAAGCCAACAATCGTCATGGCGAAGTGTGAAGCTCACGCGATCCACGCCCCGCCGACAACTCCTGCAAAATTGCACGATAAGCTGCTTTCGGCGCATACGTTCGATCAAAGGGCAGCGCATCGCCCCGTGTACCATGGGAGTGTGATCCAATCCAGGAATATTTGTCCGTAAATCCCCAGGTCTGAATGGCAGTGCACCCGCGATTATCCAGACACGCGCGCACGATGCTGCGGAAGACGTCGGCTTGTCGTTTCAGGTCTTGCGCTTGCGAATTGCCCTTTGTGTCAATCGGTACCGAAACGTCGAGTTCCGTAATGTGAACGTGCACGCCAAGCGCTGTGAGTCTTGCGATGTTGGCCCGAAGTTCGGTTGCCCTTTTCTCAATGTCGAGATCGACCGGAATGTGCATCTGCAATCCAACGCCGTCGATGGGCACATGCCGCTGCCGGAGGTCTTTGACCATGGCGTAAACCGCATCTGATTTGCGACTCATCCCCTCGCCTTCCGCCTCGTTGTAAAACAGCAGCGCATGTGGATCCGCTTCGTGTGCCCACCGGAAGACCTGCTCGATGTACGCGGTTCCTTTGGCGGAGATTCCAATTCCCGGCTGGTTGTACCAGATCGAATCGCGAACATTACCATTTTCATCAAGCGCCTCATTAACTACGTCCCACGCGAAAACTTGTCCTGAGAAATGCTTCATCACATTCGTGATGTGCTCGTGAAGAAGGTGGGAGAGCTGGTCGGTAGTGAAATGTCCTTGCGTCAGCCATTCAGGATTGTACCGGCCCCACACCAGGCAATGCCCACGCACCTTCATTCCATGCGATTCAGCAAAACGGACCAGTTCATCACCCTGGCGAAAATCAAAGCTGGCTCGATCGGGGCGAAGCACCCACCACTTCATGGCATCTTCTGCTTCGATCATGTTGTACTCACGCGCCAGCGTCGACGCGTAGTTGACTTCCGAAAGCTGCGACGGGCGGACCGCGGTCCCAATTAGGACTTCGGCGTGATCGGCCTCTTGGCGAAGTGATTGAGCGCTGCAGACAAGACAACCCCATGAGACTGCAACCGCGCACCACCTAATAGGGTTCAAGCAATACATTGTGCGAAATAGGTCATTGGTGGTTTGTCGCTGGTCGTTAATTGTTGGCGGTTAGCGGTCGCAGCCAGTTCTTTGTTGTTAATCATTCGGTCGGCCATGGTCGCGGTCTGGTTTTCATTTACTTTCTGGCAAGAACTCTCGTAAAGGGCATTGATCACATTGAGCCTGTGATTTCTTACAGTAATTTTTCCCCACTCCCACAATCAACCCGTGCATCTCGTTATAGACTTGGGCCAGAGCAGTGCGCTTCGCCGTGCTCATGACCGAAGGAGGATGTGCCGAACCGTCCATCGCCGGCCCGCCTCCCTCGTGTGCTACGACATTAATGGAGGACTCGGCCGCCAGCGCGAGCCCGCGTTCAAACAGTTCACGAATCTGTTCATAAGGAGAATCTTCGCGAAGGATTTCGTGCCTGCCCAGAATGCGCCGCGTATACGCATCCACAACGAACACCGGATGATTTCCGGCATAGAGGAGAATGGAATCGGCAGTCTCTGGACCGATGCCATTCAGATTGAGCAGCTCTTCGCGCAACCTTCTTGTGGGTTGCGCAAACATTCTGGCCAACGATCCCGCATACCGTTGATCCAGGAACTTAACGAAGAGCTTCAGCCGTCTGGCTTTTTGCCGGAAGTATCCCGCGGGCCGAATCAGGCGCTGCAAGGTGCTCAGTGGTAAGCGCCGGATTCCAGCGACACTAAGTACCCTTGCCTGACGCAAGTTTGCCATCGCCCTTTCCACGTTGGTCCATGCCGTATTCTGCGTCAAATACGCGCCCACGATCACCTCAAAACGCGACTGCGCCGGCCACCAGTGCTGCCGTCCCCACGCGCGAAACAACGTGTCGTAATAGGCACGAATCTGCTGCTTCTTGTGTTCCGTTTGCAAATTAGAAATCCTTATTTCAGCGAGTGTACTCCCGCCTGTCACGCTGCATCCGCAACCTCCAAATACGCTGCCGCGCTTACCGAAGTGCATGTACCCCCAGCCTCGTATTGCGCGGAAAATTTCAGAAAAGCTTATCTGGCGCGGGTTCAATAAGCCTTTTCGCGTCACCTCAGAGACACCGGCCAGTCCAAGTACCACGGTAACTGGTACGGTAATCGGCTTACTGTGACAATTTATGTCACCACAAAAACACGTTCGCTTTCTCCCCAGTGAAGCCAGTGATTTGTGTGCACGCCGGGGGGCATCACCGGATGGTTCCACTACGTGCTTAGGAGATAAATCATGTCTCAACGGCTGGGCGATCTTCTTGTCAAAGAGAAGATCATCACCCCAGAGCAGTTGGAACAAGCGACGAAGGCGCAGAAGGAGCAGAACTGCCGCCTGGGCTCTGCCCTGGTCAAGCTCGGCTTCCTCACTGACGAGGACGTCACAAATTTTCTCTCCCGCCAGTATGGCGTTCCCGCCATCAATCTTTCCTACTTTGAAATTGATCCGGCGGTAGTGAAACTCATTCCCTTCGAGACGGCAAAACGGTATCAGATTCTTCCTCTGAGCCGCGTGGGTGCGTCGTTGACCATCGCCATGGTTGATCCCACCAACGTGTTCGCGATGGACGATATCAAGTTCATGACTGGCTTCAATATTGAGCCGGTTGTCGCGTCTGAAAGCTCTATCCTCGCGGGAATCGATAAAGCTTATGGCGCCACCAAAGAAGAAGACCTCGAAACCGTGATGCAGTCGATGTCGGAGATGAGCGAGAGCGATATCGAAGTGCAGGCGGAAGAAGAGGAAATAGCGCTCTCGCAGCTCGAAAAAGCTGCTGACGAAGCTCCCGTCGTCAAACTCGTGAACCTTGTGCTTACCGATGCGGTCAAACGCGGCGCCAGCGACATTCACATCGAACCCTACGAAAAAGAATTCCGCGTGCGCTTCCGCATAGACGGCGTGTTGCAGTCGATCATGTCTCCGCCCATGAAACTGAAAGATGCCATCACGTCGCGCCTGAAAATTATGGCCAAGCTCGACATCAGCGAGAAGCGCCTGCCGCAAGACGGCCGCATCATGCTGAAGATGAACATCGGCGGACGCAAGAAGCAGCTCGATTTCCGCGTCAGCACGCTGCCGACATTGTGGGGCGAGAAGATCGTGCTCCGCTTGCTGGACAAAGAAAATCTGCGGCTCGACATGACCAAACTGGGTTTCGAGCCCGAGTCTCTGGTCAAATTCGAAAAAGCCATTCTCAAGCCGTACGGGATGGTGCTGGTTACAGGACCGACCGGATCGGGCAAAACCAACACTCTTTACTCGTCGATCGCGCGGTTGAATCAACCCGACACCAACATCATGACGGCGGAAGATCCTGTGGAATTTCAGCTCCAGGGAGTCAATCAGGTGCAGATGAAAGAGCAGATCGGCCTGAATTTCGCCGCTGCTCTTCGCTCCTTCCTGCGCCAGGACCCCAACATCATTCTGGTCGGCGAAATCCGCGACTTCGAAACCGCAGAAATCGCCATCAAAGCGGCCCTCACCGGCCACCTGGTTTTATCCACCCTGCACACGAACGGTGCTCCGGAAACCATCACCCGACTCATGAACATGGGCATCGAGCCATTCCTTGTTGCCACATCCGTTCACTTGATCTGTGCTCAGCGCCTGGTGCGCCGCATCTGCAAGGAGTGCATTGAAACCATCGAGGTTCCCGTGCAGACGCTGATTGAAGAAGGATACACGCCGGAAGAGGCCAAGACGGTCAAGATTCAGAAAGGCAAAGGCTGCGCCACATGCAACAACACCGGATATAAAGGCCGCGCCGGTCTCTACGAAGTCATGGAAGTCGATGACGAAATCAAAGAACTCGTTCTGGTAGGCGCATCAGCGGTCGAGTTGAAAAAGAAAGCGATCGAGCGCGGCATGATCACGCTGCGCCGCAGCGGCTTGACCAAAGTAGCCGCGGGCATCACAACTTTGGAAGAGGTGGCCCGCGAAACGATTCACTAAGTTCAAACGTAGGAGCTAAGAGCTAACAGCTAGGAGCTAAAAGCCAGGAAGGGATCACGAACATGGGTTTGTCCTTAAGCGATCTGCTGAAACGGATGCTGGAGATGAACGGCAGCGATCTTCACATCACCACCAACTCGCCGCCGCAGATTCGCGTTCACGGCCATCTGGTTCCGCTGGATCTTCCGCAGATGACGCCGGCTGAGACCAAGCAATTAGCCTACAGCGTCATGACCGATTCGCAGAAACATCGCTTCGAAGAGAGTCTGGAACTCGACTTCTCTTTCGGCTTGAAAGGCCTCGCCCGCTTCCGCGCCAACGTTTTCAACCAGCGTGGGGCGACCGCCGCCGTCTTTCGTTTGATTCCCTTCGAAATCAAGTCCTTCAACCAGCTCGGCCTGCCACCGGTGGTCAGTAAGCTTTGCGACAAGCCACGCGGCCTCGTGCTTGTGACCGGCCCGACGGGTTCAGGAAAATCCACGACGCTTGCCGCCATGATCGACAAGATCAATAGCGAACGCCACGATCACATACTCACCATCGAAGACCCGATCGAGTTCGTTCACATGAACAAGAATTGCGTGGTGAACCAGCGCGAGTTGCACGCGGACACGAAAAGTTTTTCCGATGCGCTCCGTGCCGCCCTTCGTGAAGATCCCGATGTCGTTCTGATCGGCGAAATGCGTGACCTGGAAACGATCGAATCTGCACTGCGCATCGCCGAAACCGGCCACTTGACGTTCGGCACGCTGCACACGAATTCTGCAACGTCAACTATCAACCGTATCATCGACGTTTTTCCGGCGCACCAGCAGCCGCAGATTCGCGCTCAGCTTTCGCTGGTGCTCGAAGGCATCATGTGCCAAAGCCTGCTGCCTACGACCAGCGGCAAGGGCCGCTGCATGATCATGGAAGTTCTTATTCCCAATGCGGCCGTTCGCAACCTGATCCGCGAAGACAAAATCCACCAGATTTATTCCGCCATGCAGTCGGGCCAGGACAAGTTCGGCATGCAGACATTCAACCAGGCGCTGGCGACGGCGTATTTCCAGAAGCAGATTTCGCTCGAAGTTGCGCTACTGCGCTCCAGCAATCCGGATGAGCTGCAGGAAATGATCAATCGCGGCGCCAGTTTGCTGAATCGCCCAACTACGGCTTCATCGATGATAGCGAAAGGGGCAGCGGCACCTGCGAAAAGGTAAAGATTTGGAGTGTGTAGAAACGAAAGAAAGAAGAATCCAGAAAGCGAGAATGCAGAAGTGACGACAAGGGATTTGCTTCTGCATTCCGACTTCGAGCTTCTGTATTGCGATCACTAGAGAGGGCCAAAACTATGCCAGTTTTCACATTTTCCGGCAAAGATGCATCCGGGCAGAAGGTTTCCGGGGAGCGCGTCGCGCCAAACAAGCAGACGCTCAGCCAGCAGTTGCGGCGCGAGCGCATCACTCCCGGCGCCATCCGCGAGAAAGGCAAAGAGTTCGCCCTGCCTACGTTCGGTTCGGGCAAAGTCAAGGTCAAAGAAATTGCCATCTTTTTCCGCCAGTTCTCGGTGATGATCGATGCCGGTCTGCCGCTGGTCCAGTGTTTGGAAATTCTGGCCGCCAATCAGGAAAACCAGGCATTTCAGAAAATCCTGACGGGAGTCCGCACGACCGTTGAGGGTGGCGCCACGCTGGCCAACGCCATGCGTCAGTATCCGAACACCTTCGATGATCTCACGACCAATATGATCGAAGCTGGAGAAACCGGCGGTATCCTCGACATCATTCTTCAGCGCCTGGCAACCTATGTCGAAAAGGCCGTTCGCCTTAAGGCAGCCGTCAGATCTGCGCTGATTTACCCCATCGCTGTGGTGGTAATTGCCACGTTAATTGTCGGCGCCTTGCTCAAGTTCGTGGTGCCAATCTTCTCCAACCTTTTTGCCGGACTAGGTGTTGCCCTGCCCCTGCCGACCCGCATGGTTATGGGACTCAGCGCCTTCGTGTCGAGTTTCTGGTGGGTCTTCATCTTCGCCGGAGTTGGAATAGTGTTCGGTTTCAAGCAGATTCGCAAGCACCCGCAGGGGCGTTATTACTTCGATAAGGCCCTGCTTCACTTGCCCGTCATCGGTTCACTGTTGCGCAAGATCGCCGTGGGACGTTTCACCCGTACGCTCGGCACCTTGATTACTTCGGGTGTGCCGATTCTCGAAGGTTTGGCGATTACGGCCCGCACTTCCGGCAATGCTGTGCTCGAAGAAGCGCTGATGAAAGTGCGAAAGGCGATCGAAGAGGGTCGCACCATTGTAGACCCCCTCAAGGAATGCGGCGTGTTTCCCAACATGGTGACGCAGATGATCGGAGTCGGCGAAGCCACCGGCGCCATGGACAGCATGTTGCAGAAGATCGCCGACTTCTACGAAGAAGAAGTCGATGCTGCCACTAAAGATATGTTAGCGATGCTGGAGCCTCTCATCATCGGCGTACTGGGCTTGACCATCGGCGGAATCGTAATTTCGCTCTATATGCCGCTGTTCGCCATGATTGCAAAGTTGGCGGGATAAAAAGGCCGTCGCGAGAATGCCGCCCGAGTTCTGGAAGGTAGCGATGAATTCAGCCCACGGCCTGCTTATCGAGGGGCTCGGCCGTGGGCGGAATTTGCGGGATGAGAAAGCCCCGGAACCGCAAAAGGAACTTCAGGCTCGTCTCTGAAGAATTTATAGAACCACATGCAACCCACATTGGACGAGCGGAATTGGTTGGCCTGGCTGGTCAAGGTTCGCGTTTTAATCCTGACTTTCCTGCTCGGAATCCAGTTGGCTATCGTAGAGCTAACCCCTACCCGTATACCCCTGCGCCTGTTCCTTAGCACGATGTTGTTGTGGTATGTGTTCTCGCTGCTGTTCATCATCCTGATGTCTTTCTGGCAGGAGCACCGCCTCCAAGCTTCCATGCAAGTCCTGGCCGATCTGATCATGGTCAGCCTCGTCGTACATGAAACGGGAGGCTGGGATAGCTCACTAAATGTTCTTTATCCGCTGGTGATCATCGTTGCCGGCATCCTGCTGCCACGCGTTTGGTCATATCTCGTCGCTGCGCTCGCATTCATCCTTTATGGTGCGGTCCTCGAACTCAATTACTACGGGGTGGTCAAATCCTATGGCAACACCCATCCCGAGTTGAAGGCTCTTCAGGCCATCATATTCGTCAATCTTTTTGCCTTTCTCGCCATAGCCTTCCTGGCCGGACAGTTGGCCAGCAAGCTACGCCAGGCGCGCGTGCAACTGAAGAATGCCAGCGGTGCGCTGGAAGATCTTCAGATTCTGCATGAAAACATCATTCAATCCATCAGCAGCGGGTTGATCACCACCCGTCTCGATGGGCGGATTACTCTGGTCAACAGTGCGGCGCAGAAACTTCTCGAGCGGCCGGCCTCCCGATTGCTTGGCCAGCCTGTCGCCTCCTTATTTCTCGATCCGCTGCCGAATGCCGAGTCGCAATCGCACTCCGAGGTCCGCTGCGATACGGCCACATCGTTCCGCAAAACCTTTCAGGTCCGTGTTGCGGCCTTGAACGTTCCCGATCGTGGTTTGCTGGGGTATGTTTACGCGCTTGATGATCTTACTGAGGTTCGGCGCCTGGAGCGTGAAGTCCGCATGCAGGATCGTCTCGCGGCGGTGGGTCGTCTCGCGGCCGCGATTGCCCACGAGATTCGCAATCCGCTGACCTCTATCGCTGGATCCGTGAGCATGCTTTCCGGGGTCCCCGACCTCAACGAGGAACACCGGCACCTGCTTGACATAGTTACTCGCGAATCGCAGCGCCTGAATAGCATCATCACCGATTTTCTGGCCTATTCCCGCGGCAAGCAGTACCGCTTCGAAAAGACCGACCTCGTTCCCCTTCTCGAAGATACCCTCACGCTCATGCGCAACCGCATGACTGCGGAAAACACTGGCATCTCGATTGAAAGCCATTTCGCGGCCCGCGAAGCCTGGGTGCTCGCCGATGGAGACCGAATCAAACAGGTTTTCTGGAACATCGGCGAGAATGCAATTCGTGCCATGCGTAACGGCGGAACTCTGCGTGTGAACATCGAGCCAATGTCAGAAGAGTGGCAGATCAGTTTCACTGACACTGGATCGGGCATGACCCCGCAGCAAACAGAGAAAATCTTCGAACCTTTCCAATCGAACTTCGAAGGCGGCACCGGTCTTGGGTTGGCAGTGGTTTACCAGATTATGCAGGCGCACGAAGGCAGGGTCTGGGCACGCTCAAAGCCCGGACGGGGCACAACCTTCATTCTTCGCTGGCGCCGTTTTGATGCCGAAAGAACATTTGAAAAATCGGCTGCCTCTTCGTCGGAAACGTTAGCCGCAGTGCCGGACTCGACACCGCCTGCGTCGGCGGTCGCGGAAGGGAGGCAGCATGGCTAACATCCTGGTATGCGACGACGAGCGCTCCATCTGCGAAATGCTCGATATTGCTCTGCGCCGTGATGGCCATCGCGTGGAAACGGTCAATTCGGGGCAGGCCGCAAAAAACAAAATCGACGGCAATCTTTATGATGTCATCATCACTGATATCAAGATGCCCAATATCGATGGGATTGAGGTTTTGCGCCATGCCCATCGCGTTTCTCCCGATTCTTCTGTCGTACTGATCACCGCGGTTGAGGATTACGAAGCCGCTGTCGAAGCTGTGAAAGCGGGGGGCGCGTCCGACTACATTCGCAAGAGTCCCAGCCTCGTCGATGAGATCAGACTGACTCTGGCTCGCGTTCTGGAAAAAGCATCCCTCAGCAAACAGAATTTTGCCCTTCGCCGCGATGCCGCTGCGCACAACTCGCTTGACAACATTATCGGTATCAGCGCCGCGATGGAAAAATTGAAGCAGACCGTCCGCACGGTGGCTTCGACCGCGAGCACGGTCTTGATTCACGGCGAAAGTGGTACTGGCAAAGAGTTAGTGGCGCGGGCAGTTCACATCTGTTCTCCACGCGCGACCGAACCTTTTGTTTCCGTGAACTGCGGGGCCTTTCCGGAAACTCTTCTCGAAAGCGAACTCTTCGGTTATTTGAAGGGAGCTTTTACCGGCGCTACGCAGAACAAGCGCGGATTATTTGAAGTGGCGGGCGGCGGCACAATCTTTCTCGATGAAATCAGCGAAATGACGCTGGCGATGCAGGTCAAGCTGCTGCGCGTTTTGCAGGAGCGTACAGTGCGCCCGGTCGGCGGAACAAGCGAAATTCCCATCGATGTCCGTGTCATCGCCGCTACCAATCGTGATCTGGAGAAAGCCGTCGCGGAGAATCTGTTCCGCGAAGATCTTTACTATCGCCTCAATGTGATTCCCATCCGCGTTCCGAATTTATGCGAGCGGCGGGAAGACATCCCGCTGCTCGCCAATCATTTCCTGAAAAAATACGCGGCCGCGGCGAACCGCAGCATCTTGCGGATGGAGAAGAAATCACTCGAGTCGCTTTGCGGATATGATTGGCCGGGCAACGTCCGCCAATTGGAAAACACAATCGAGCGTGCCGTCGCCTTGGAAATGTCAGAAGAATTGCACGTGGAACTGCCTGTCGAACGGCCGAAAGCCCGCGCCGCCGCTGCCGGCACAGGAGAGAGCATCGAAATTGCACCCGATGCGGTTCTTCCAGCCGGCGTAGGAATGGAAAGTTATGTCGCTAACATCGAGCGCACGCTCCTACAGAATGCTCTGGAGAAATCGAATGGCGTGCAAACCAAAGCCGCCGATCTGCTCGGAATCTCTTACCGCTCGTTCCGGCATTTGATGAAGAAGTACGAACTGTGAGCTATCAGCTAGCCCTTCTTCAACTGCTGCTTCCACCCCAACACTCGCGCCTTCGCCCCTTCGGCCTCTGCCTCAGCAATCATCCCCTTCTTTTGATACAGCACCGACAAGCTCGTGTGCGCGAGAACGTCATCGGGATCCAACTCTGCGATTTGTTTCGCAATCCCAATCGCCTCGTCGTAGCGCTGCAAGTCCTGCAATGCTCGGGCTAAGCCATGGAGAGCATCCGTGAATTTAGGGTCGATTGCCAGCGCTTCGCGGTAAGCGCGAACGGCCTCTTCCAGTTTGCCGTCGGCCATTAAATCTAGCGCGGTGGAGTAGAGATTTTCAGCTTTCTGGCGCGCTTCGACATCGGACATAGTCGGGAATCCAAGAGGAAGCAGGATTCTAACATGACCTGGAATTCTTCTTGCCCCGCCAAACCCCCGCCCTCTGTGTTTATCGCTTCTCGCCGACCACGCCAGAATCATCTCACTTTCCGCTTCCGCAGTGATCCGAACACATCGGTCGCACTCGAGACCCTGATCGCTAGCGCCATCCCGGCATTCGGATTCGACGTCGCTGCGTGTGCCTCCCCCGACATTCCGATCGCTATACCGCTCGACCAGCTTTCGTTTCCGAAAGGCTGGTTCCTCAGGCGATGAATTCCCGTGCCGCGCGTTAAGATGTTCCCATGCGCCATACTCTTCGTTTTCTGTGGAACGCCACCAAAGGCCACCGTCTGGCGCCGTGGCGCAGTCCATATCTGCTCTGGCGCATCGAGACCTACTGCGGTGTCAAGATGACGCAAATCGGATTTCTGGAATTCTGGGAATTTCTGTGGCGCGAGCGCACTAATCTGTGGCGCTTTCTGAAGTGGACAGCCGAGATGGACCGTTATGCCCATCCCAAGGCGAAAAATCTGTGAGAACTGTTCTCAGCATCCAGGAGAACTTAAATCCTGACTCGGGCACCTGTGACTCAGGACTGACAGCTAAGCTCCTGCAGCGACTCCTCCGCCAAGAACGACACTGATCTCGCTGCCCTTGCCGGCTCCCGTCAACTGGGACGCCGCAGCTCGATTTGCGGCAATTTCCAAAAATCCCATGCTGCCGAGAATTCCAAACACCTGTCCCGGAGATCCCTCAGCATAAGCCGCGCGCATTTCGGTAATTTCACGCGATCCCACTAAGATCTTGAAGCCGTTCGCCGCGCCGCCAAACAACGCCGGAACATCCTGCGGAGTGATATTCGTGATCAGATTTCCAAAGCGGTCGACCTTCAGCACTACGCCGCGAAGCCGGTTCGCCTCCACCATCTTCGGCTTCGGAGCCGTGAACTTCACATAGTCTTCCACTTCCTCGCCAAACTTGTGCGAATCTACTTCTTTGGCCAGGTACGCCGCCACGGGCGCAAATATATCTCGCGCATGAAATGTGTTGCTCACCGGCTGTAAAAAATAATGCTCGGCTGTGATGTGCCGCACGCGCATGCCCTCTTCGCGCGCGTACACGAGCGAAAGCACGCCGTTGTCGGGCGCGACGAAATGATATTTCTCGCTCGAGGCCAGAATCGGACGCCGCGCCGTTCCGACTCCCGGATCGACGACCACCACGTGCACCGTTCGACTCGGGAAGTACGAATACGCTTGCGAAATAGCCAGTGCGCCGTCGAGTACGTCGAAGGCCTGCACTGCGTGGCAGATGTCGACAATTTCCGCGTCGGGAACAATGTCGAGGATGACGCCTTTCATGGCGCCCACAAAATGATCGTTCGTGCCGAAGTCGGTGGTCAGCGTAATGATCGGACGGTGTGCCAAATTTTCCTCGCGCCCAAATGTAGTTGTCCCAAAAGGCAGGTTTCAAAGTTTCAAAGACCTTGAGACTTTGAAATAGTGAAAGCCTTGAGATCGAAAGTAAATTGGTATCCTCGGGAGAGTCAAGGCACTGCGGTAATACAGATTTTCCTGCCCCGAGAGCGCCTCGGCTTTCGCGCCTTTCTAAGGGTGGGGACTATTGCGGGCCTGATGGATCGTGCGCAGGAGTTGAAACCGGTGGCGGATCAGACGCAGGCTGCGTCTGTGTGGTTTTCCCGGGAGTCGTTGGCGTAGCGGCCGCCGCAGCCGGACTTTGGGATGTAGGAGCCAAAGTGGCAGCGTGCGGCGCAGCGGGTTCCGTGGTCATTGCGCTCTCGGGGTTCAGCAGGTGGTCATGATTTGGGCCTAGCCCCAGGCTGATGAGCGCCCGCGCATCGGGGACAGTCTTCGATTGCCAGCCATGGTCGGCCTGATAGCGGCGCATGGCCTCTTCGCAAGCGGCGTTCCAGTTGCCATCAGCCTCCCCGGTGAGGTAATGCTCGCGAATCAGTGCTGCCTGGATTTCCTGGGCACGTCGGGCGTCAATTTTTTGTTGACCCCGGGCGGTGCGTTTTCTGCCGCCCCTGCGCGAGGTTGCCGCCTGCTTCGATTTGCTGCTGTGCACAGTGGCTGGGCTGGATTTCGAGTGCGTCGTCGAGGATGAATGTGTTGTATGGCGGGCCGTGGCCGTCTTGCCGGTGTGAGTTTGCGATGCCTCGGGGCCTGCGCCTGTTTTCTTCTTTGAATCTTCCGTTTTTGCGCCAGCCTGGACTTCCGTCGCTGGCGCCGTACTTTTTGAAGAGTCCGCATTGGAGGCGGTATCCTGCGCGGGTACCGAAACGCTTGCGCAGATCAGCGCGAGCGCGCATGCTGCGGCGAATACTCCCGAAAATTGCGCGCGAATACCCAATATCAACTCCTCAAACCACAGAAGAGACACCGCAAACCGGCGGCAAGAACAGGAAAGCCCAACCAGAGCCGGCACCGTATCATTCTTACATCAGATGAGATAAATGCCAGCTCTCGTTGGGCCAGTTCGAGATTACGGAAGTGTTCCGGCCATGAAGATGGTGCCGTCCTGCTGAGTCGAACCTCGCGGACGAACAAGGAATACGACGTCCTGACCACTCTTCAGGCTGGACTCGATTTTCTCCAAGTCCTGCTCGCTATTGACGGGCTGCTTGTTGACCTCGAGGATCACGTCGCCCCGGCTGAGATTCACATCCTCGCCGAACGAGCCGGGTTTCACGTCCTGTACGACTACGCCTTTGCCAGCCGGCATATTCAGCCGGTCAGCCATTTCAGGCGTGAGTTTGCGGACCGTGATTCCGAGCTTGCTTTGCTTAGGCGAACTCTGGTCGCCACCGTTCTCTTCATCGCCAAGGCGGGAGGCAAACAGCTTGGCACGATCGTCGATGGTGACCGTGGCATGCTCCTGCTTGCCGTTGCGGATGAAGCCGATGTCAACTTTCGAGCCTGGCTTACGCGAGGCGATATCGGCCACCAGCTCGGAACCCTTCGCGACCTTCTGACCATCAACGCTGGTGATAGTGTCTCCGACTTTCAGGCCCGCCTGGTCAGCCGGGCTGCCAGCCACCACGCTCGAGATCGTAACTCCGCTGCCGGCGCCGTAGACGCGCGCAATCGCAGGATTCTCGATCTGATCGAACATGATGCCGATTGAGCCACGCGCAACGCGGTGCTCCGGACCGATGAGTTGGTTGTAGACCTGCACCACTGTATTCGAGGGCAATGAGAAGCCCACGCCTGCGTAAGCGTTCGTCTCGCTGAGGATGGCGGTGTTGATGCCGATCACTTCGCCATTCATGTTGACCAGCGGTCCGCCGGAGTTGCCAGGGTTTATGGCCGCATCGGTCTGGATGAATGTCTGGAATTGGCGGCCGGGAACGATATCGCGGCCCTTCGCCGAAACGATACCGGCTGTAACCGTACCAACCTGTCCAAATGGGCTGCCGATGGCAAGAACCCAATCGCCAACTTCCATGCCGTCGGAGTTGCCCATTTTGGCGGCGGGCAAGGGGCGATCGACGTCGACCTTGATGACCGCCAAATCGGTCTCCTGGTCCTCGCCGATGACCTTGGCGTCGTGCTGCACGCCCGGAGGGTCGTCCTGCAAACGCACGCGAATTCTGTCGGCTTTTTCGACTACGTGTCGGTTAGTGACGATGTAGCCCTTGGAATCGACAATGACGCCCGAACCCAGCGAGCGCTCGCGAATCGGCCCATTATCTCCAAAGGGATTCATTTGGCCCGGGCCGCCGAAGAAATGATTGAAGAAGTCATCCATTCCACCGCCGCCATTATCGTCGTCATCGGGATTTTGCTGCCCGCGACGCCGGTGCACATTCTTGATTGTCGATTCGGTATTGATGTTAACGACGCTTGGCCCCAAATCTTTGGCAATACGCGAAAATTCATTCGAGAGCTGCCGCGGTGCAGGCACGGTCAGCGGCGTGGCATCAGAAGATTTCTGACCTTCTTTACCCTTGACTCCGAAAGAAACGACTGTGCCGATCAGAATGCCGACAGCCAACGTGGCTACAATGCTGAACGAATACACCCAACGATGCGTCTTCAGACGCATCCAAAATGCTTGCGAATCCATATACCTTTCTGCCTCCGAAACTGCAATCCTATGATTATACGCGCTTAGAAAAGACTCAACCCCTCTCCCCGACAAAGCGGTATTTTCCGGCTACGACAAAGCCCTAGAGGGATGGCGACTACTCCACCGCGAGTACATTCGTTAGACGCGCGACCGAGGCGTTTCGTTTTATGGCGATCAGACGAATTGCTTACACGTTTTATGAGAATAATGCAAAAGAATTAGCGGCGAAGATTATTTTAATGACTATGCATTTGACGTAGGAAGGTAAGAAATGCTATATCTTCCGCATGTATGAATACAAAATTCACATCTTTGAAGGAACGGGCAACCTAGAAACAGCCTTGAACAATTTTGCCGAAGAAGGCGGAAGATTGGTTCAAGCGGTTAACCACGGCTTAAAGACCTATTTCGTATTCGAGCGGGAAAAAAGTTCATCGAAATCGCCACAAACGGGATCACAATAGAGAGCGGCGATTTTGCCCGCCCGAACTAGGCTCCTTAATGCATATAGAGGATTGTCTTGTTTTCCCAAGGCGAAATCGATTATTTCCTTCGTTCGCGCATCTTCGATCATAGCTATTATTTTACAGGAGCTAAAGAGCGCCCGTTCCCCAATCGCGTCAGAGCAACCGAAGCGATTGTCGAAGCAGTTCCGCAATCCGCCCAAATATAACTTGATCTTGTCCCGTCAGCTTGAGGCGGGTCCACTCATCTTTTTCTTCACGCGTCGGATCGTCTGGGTCTGTTTTCCATTCATACAGTTCGTAGTCAATCGCCTCTCCGATAGCCTGGGTTCTTGCTCTTTTAGTCAGCCATATGTCGACGTGTTCTAGACCCAAATACCCCACCAGAATCAAGAATATCTGCCATACGGGGAAATGAAGCCCTTGCGCCGCTACGATAATCAGGAACAAAACTCTCCAAGATGTTTGCACAATGCTCCTCCGACAGACGCCAAAAAGTTACGTTAAAATAATACGTATGGCTAACAAACCTGTCCAAGCGGAAAAGGCAAAGTTTGACGCGCTCCTGAAACAGATGATTAAAACACCGCCTCTTACACTGGAAGATATGAAAAAAGAAAAAGCGTCAAAGAAACGCGGTAAAAAATGACAAGCGAACTTCGTACTCTTATTGATTTAGTAGACGTATTAGGGCTTGAGTTCGACTGTCCTAAATGCCGCGCTACCGTTCTTCAGCCTTTGCACGGTGCGTTTGATCGAAAGAAACTTTTCAGTTGTCCGGTATGCGGAGAGCCGTGGTATCTAACTGAGCGATCAACTGATGCGCCCGATATCGTCGCAAGATTCATTAGCACTTTCAAAAGCCTGTCCGACCACAAGGATATTTTCGCAAAAATACGTTTATGTATCGCTAAAAAACTTCCCTCGTCAGTTTCCGATACGTCAAAGGCTTCTTAGTCACCAATTCCTGCAGTAAAGTCGAAAACATGCGTGGCTGAATTCCACGGCGATTGTAGCGCCAGCAAAACTCCTGCAAATACGAATCGAGATGGTCCTTGCTGAGATGGTGGTAGGAGCCGATCACGCCGCGTTTGAATAGCGAAAACGCGCCCTCGATTGTTTTCATCGAAGTTTCCCCGAACATCTCCAATTCGAGTCTGTGGTTTGCTTCAACGTGCTTGTCCTTTGGGAGAATGTGGCCGTATGCCGCCGCTGAATCGGTTAACACCGTCTTGACGTTCGGGCTAATATTCGCCTTCAATACCGGACGAAGCGCGGCGGCTTTGCAGTTTTCGACGGTTTGCATGTGAACCCGCCCACCGCGCTCTACCATTCCGAGCACTGAGATTTTCGCGTCCTTCCCGGCCTTTACGCCTTTGTGAAGTTTCTTGCCGCCGATGAACGATTCGTCTACTTCTACGATCTGGCCCTGTCCGCCTAGAGGACTCTTGTTCAACTCTTCCATTGCCTTGCGAATGCGATGACAAAGATGCCACGCCGTCTTGTACTGGACACCAATATGACGGGCTACCTGATTCGCAGAGATGCCCTTTTTGGCTTCCGCCATGAGCGCCATAGCCATGAACCACTTTTGTAGGGAGAGGTGAGAATCGTGGAATAGTGTTCCGGTAGTGGCAGAGAAGTGCAAGGCACAATCGGAGCATTCGTATTTCCGATAGGGTCGGCCAGTCTTGCCCTTCGTGTCGATCCGATAAACTTTCGCGCAGTCGCAGGCTAGGCAGTGGACACCATTAGGCCAGCGTTGCGATACGAGGTAATCAAGCGCGGCATCTTCGGTTTGGAAGGCTTTCGTTACGGTGAGTAAGTTCATGCATAGGACTATAGCGGAAATAGCGTCCTATGTCAAGTACATAATTATTATTATTTTGACTCGTACACGGTTTTGCCGCCGACGACAGTCCGCAATACCTTCGTCGTCAGCACTTTTTCCGGGGAGGCAGCGGTGAGATCGCGGTCGAGCACAATGAAGTCTGCGAGCATTCCGGGAACGATTTTACCTTTTTCTTTTTCCTCGAATTCGGTAAAAGCTGACCCGCTCGTGTAGGCCGCGATGGCCTGATCCATGGTGATCTTCTGATCGGGGAAGAATTCCTGCTTGCCGTTTTCGCTGCGGCGCGTGACCGCTGCGTAAAGGCCACGGAAAGGCGTAATCGGCTCGATGGGATAGTCGGTACCAAAAGCCAGCGTTACCCCCTTATTAAGGAACGACGCCCAGGTATAAGCATTGCTCGCACGCTTCGGTCCGAGGCGTTGCTGCGCCCAGCGCATGTCGGTGAGCAGATGACTGGGCTGAACCGAAGCGATGATCTTCAGATCTTTGAAGCGCGCGATCTGCACGGGCGTGGTAACCTGCGCGTGCTCTATTCGCAGACGGAAATCATCGCCGCCGTCTGGAGCCTTGACTTTCGCTTCCTTGGCTGCCTTCTCAGCCTCGGCCGAGGCATCGAGCGCCATCTGTACTGCTTCGTCGCCGATGGCGTGGAACCCTAGCTGAAAACCCGCCAAAACGCGCTCCTTAGTCAGAGCATTCAGTTTCGCAGCGTCGTAGTGTAGCAAGCCGGAGTTGGTCGGGTCATCGGCATATGGCTCCTGCAGAGCCGCCGTATGAGAACCGAGCGAACCATCAAGAAATGCCTTCACCATGGTGGTGTGCAGCATTAAATCCGACTGCGGGTGGGAATCGCGTCTTTTGATTAACTCGTCTACCGGCAGCTCAAAAGGGAGCCATTCGGTGATGCGGGCGGTAAGTTTTCCTTCGCGTTCGAGATCTTCGTAGATTTGAAAATCTTCCCAGACATTGCAGGAATCTCCCACTGACGAGCAATCCTGTGCCGAAGTGACGCCGTGCTCTGCGAGATCGGCCAAGGCGAGTTCAAGGCCGTGGCGCCGTTTTTCGAGATTTGGTTTGGGAACTACGGCGCGAACGATCGGAATCGCCATCTCCCGGAGAATGCCTGTGGGTTCGCCGTTATCGTTCCGGTCGATATGTCCGCCTTCGGGGTCTTTGCTCGCCAGAGTTATGCTTGCCAGTTGTAGCGCGCGTGTGTTGGCCAGAGCGGTGTGTTCGTCAATACGATCGAGCAGGATCGGGTGGCCACCCGCGACTTCATCCAGATCCCAGCGGTTGGGCAAAGCTTGTACCGGCCACAGAGTTTCGTCCCACCCGCCGCCAAGAATCCATTCCCCCGGAGCCGCTGTTTCGACTTTGGCCAGAATGCGATTGCGGAATTCATCGAGTGACTTCACGCCGGTCAGATCCACGCTCATCTTCTTCAGTCCTGCGTCGGCGAGATGAACGTGCGCGTCATTAAAGCCGGGCATGACGAAGTGGCCGCCCAAGTCGATCACTTGGGTTTGTGGGCCTTTCAGCTTAAGAAGTTCGGCGGTTTTGCCGACAGCCAGAATGCGATCTCCACGAACGGCAATTGCTTCTTCTCGCAGAATGGAACTGAATTGTGAAGTCGCCGGTATGCCGGTGTAAACGTTGGCGTGAATATAGATGGCATCCGGCTTGGGCTTCGAACTATCGGCCTCGCGCGTGTTGCCTTGTACCTGAGCATGCATAAACGAAATAGCAAGAAGGAAGAGAATTGGATTTGCGAAGTGACTTTTTAAAGAGACCGGTGAGCGCTGTACTTCTCGTAAGAATCGAACCCCGAAGGTTCTCATTATTCGCCCGCTCCCGCCAGTGCCAAAAGGGTCAGCAGAATCCGCTTCAGGCCGAGTTCGCGTCCAGTGCTGTCGAACCACTCCTGTAAAGTGTGGGCGCCGCCGCCCGTTCCGCCTCCGCCGATGGCAATGGCCTCCAGTCCCAGAGACATGGGAATGTTCGCGTCAGTTGAGGCCCGTTGCACCTGGGCGGCGTTATTGAGCTGCGCATCGACTGCTCGGATCGCGTGCAGGATGCGGGCGCCAGTAGCCAGTTCTCCCGCGGGACGATTGCCGATGGCGACAACTTCGCAAGTGACTCCGGGCCGCCTCTGGACCGCCGATTTCATCTCGGCCGCCATGGTCTCGTCTTCCACGGCGCGATTGAGCGCCAGACGGAGGGTCTGCTCCAGGCGCTCCATCTCGGCCATCGAGGTGGAGCGAATATCAACTTTCATGCTGGCGGACTCGGGAATCGAATTCACCGACGTCCCGCCACGAATCAATCCGATGTTGAATGTAGTCTTGGGAGCAGTGGGTACTGGCGTAGCGGTGAACACATCGATTGCGCGGGCGAGAATCACAATTGGATTGGGCGAGCCGAAATCGCTCCAGGAGTGGCCGCCCGGGCCGCGCACAATCACTTCAAAACGCCTGCTGCCCAGGGCCTCGGAAACAATCGTGTCAGCCCCGGCGCCGTCGAGGATTACGCTGTAAGCAATCGAGTCTTTCCATCGCGGCGTCGAGAAGATGTGTCTCATGCCCCGCAGATCGCCTTCACCCTCTTCGCCAACATTCCCGATGAAGACAAACGGCAAAGCGTGGCGGAGGGGAATTGCACACACGACCGCTGCAATGCCCATCATGGCCGCGATACCCGCGCCATTATCGGAAACTCCCGGCCCATAAAGCCGGCTGCCTTGTTGGCGAATGTTCAGCGGTGTGTTCGCCGGAAAGACGGTATCGATGTGCGCGCTAAGGGCAACGTAACGCTGGCCGGAGGGAACGTGGACGGAAGTTGGCGATGCAAGGGGTGAGGGAGTCGTTTGTCCGCAGTTTGTACGCCTGTAGCCTTGATGCACACCGAAGACGTTGCCTACGTCATCGATACGAACATCGGTGAGTCCGATCTCGCGGAAGCGCTCGGCCAACCATGCTGCGCGTGCGGATTCGGCAAACGGTGGCGCGGGAATACGAGCCATTTCCATCTGCCATTGGGCCAGTTGCGTTTCCTGGGAGCGGAACCAGTTAAAGGCTGAACGCACCTCCGGCAATGCTATCAGGCGGGCTATCTCCTGATGCATTGTGGGCGCAATCTCAGGCAAGTCCGCGCGTGGGGGAGCGGGGCTCATGGAAACTATTGCGTAAGTTTACAACGCGCGGGAAGGGAAGGGGATTAGCAAGGATGGGAACGGAGTGGTCGCTGGGACCTACTGCTTCTGTCGAGCCTCCACTTCCGCGAGCCACCCGCGACGAAACTTGTCGGACGGCACGCTGGAGAGATACGGTTTGATATCCAGAATGGGCGTCCCATCGAGCATGTCTACGCCCCGCACATGCAGGCTCGCGCCCTCGCGACGCAGCAGCTCGACGACTGTGAGTCCGATCGGGTTGGGACGGCGCGGCGAGCGTGTCGCAAACACTCCATGCGGGCGATTGTCCGAAGGTGGAGTGCCGACTAATGCGAAACCGTCAGACCGGTCGAACTCCCACAGGACGATGAGATGCGAGAAACCTTCGATATCGGTAAGGCCCGCTTCGAACTCCGGCAAAATCTTGAGTACACCCTCGGCTTCATGTTTTGCACCCAGTCCTTTGGGAATTTCGCTAGTCTGCTTATAGGGACTGCTAACGGAACCAATTGGCCGGGACGTGAACATTGTTCCTGTTGGGATCTAAACCGTTTGTGCCCACGCCGACACTTTCCGTTCGACTGCTGCGACAAGTCTTTTTGTTGCCGGGACGTCGATCCCATGCCGTTGCGCTCCGCGCAGGATCGGCCCGGCGATGGCATCGAGCTCAGGAGGCCGATGCTGCTCTACATCTTTCTGCATTGAGCTGCGCATGCTGCCCGGCATGCCGGCAACGCCAGCAAGCACTTTGTCGGCATCCACTTTTGCGCCCTCGGCAATGGCGACTGCACAGGTCTCGCGGACGCACGCTTCTCCCTGGCTGCGCCACTCGGGGTTAGCAAGAATTTCTCCCACTGGCTTGTCGGCAGCGGTTGTAGCCAGAGCAAACGGAGCCAGAAAGACCAGCTTGCCCCACAGCAGTGTCGCTTCGTCATCAATAAAGCGGCAGCCGAAGCCCATTTTCTGAAGATCATCGAGCGTTCCGCCGAGCAAGTTGCGGCCAGCCGAAGAAACATTCAGTAACGCGAATGGAGTGCGGTGCGCAACGTGGCCGGGACTGACACGTTCAAATTCGCCGGCGATCGTGGCCGGGATTATTCGCTCGGCCCCATATTTCGAACGAAGAAGCGCGACGTGGTCGATTCCATTCAGGAGCGGGACCATACCCTTGATCGAGCCTGGTTTTGTAATAGCGGCGAGAGCCTGATTAAGCTGCGTAGCTTTCACGGTGATCCAGAGCACATCGATGGGAGGAACTTCAGCGGTGACTGCGACATGGACTTCGAACTTGCCTAAAGGGCTATCGAGGCGAAGAGTCCTTGGGTACTGAGCAACCGTCTCTCGTCGGACAACCAGGGTAACGGCTGCACCGGAGTGCGCCAGGCAGGCGCCGATCATGCCTCCGACGCCACCGGCGCCGAGAATCGCGTGATGCAGTGGTTTGGAATCCGTCGCAGTCATGCAGGTTAGTTAGATTCTTGCCGGCTCAGCTTGGCTTCACGACCGCGGGCAAGCACTCAACGATTTCCGCATCGCTCAACGTGTGGTCGCTGGCTTTGGCACGCTGGTAAATGCGCTCGACCACTTCCTCGCTCGCGGGGATGCCACGCCGCTCCAGCCAGAAGAGCACATTCGATTTGCCGCTCATCGGGCCGATATCGATGATCTGCTCCAGCCCAAATTCGTGCGAGGGCACGCCGGAATAGACCGTGTTAGCGAGAATCACGTCATTTTTGCGATAGGCTTTGATGATGGCCGCCGCATGTACGCCAGTCGCCGTGCGGAACGCATCGTCACCGACAACAGGATAATTTGCCGGGATCGGCACGCCGGTTGCTCGCGAAACAGCAACACAATATTGTTTGAGCTTGGTGAGGTCCTGTTTGTCCCATGGTGCAATTCCCATCAGCTTCAGATTCACCAGCATCTGATCGATCTGCGTATTGCCCACGCGCTCGCCCAGACCGATCGCGCATGCATGAACACAGTTTGCGCCGCCGATTACCGCCGCCATTGAATTCGCAATCGCGAGACCGCGGTCGCTGTGGCCGTGCCAGTCGACACGAATTTTCTCGCCTGACGGTTTCACGACCTCTTCCATCACAAATCGTACCAGCGCCAGCGCACCCATCGGTGTGGCGTGGCCGGCGGTGTCGCAAACCACTATGGCGCGTGCGCCGCAATTGATCGCGGTCGAATAGAGGCGCTTCACGGTTTCCGGATCGCAGCGGCTGGTGTCTTCAGTAACATACATGACGTCGAGACCGAGTGAAACGGCATACGTTACGGCCTTTTCTGTCGTCTTAAGAAGGAAGTGGTCGGTCCAGCCTTCAGTGAAGCGGCGAATTGGACTTGAACCGATGAACGTTGCCGCCTCGATGGGCAGTCCGGTCTTCTGCACAATCTCAGCGATCGGACGGATGTCGTTTTCGTGCGTGCGGGCCGCGCAATTGGCTTTGATCTTCAGCTTGTTGTCCGCGATCTCACGTGCAAGAGCGGTCGCGTGCTCGACCGCGCGGGCGCCGGCGCCAGGCAATCCTAGATCGAGCGAGTCAATTCCCAAAGATTCCATCAAATGAACAATTTCAATTTTTTCGCCGATGGAAGGATCGCGCACCGAGGGCGACTGCAAGCCGTCGCGCAAGCTCTCGTCATTAAGCAGCACCGGGCCCGGCGGCTTCAATCCCGGAGGATGGTTCTTGTTCCAGTCGTAGATGAGGTCGGAGGTGTTCATGAGTGAGCTTCAAGCTGCGAGCTTTGAGCTACGAGCAAGCAGACTCGGCGAAGTTCGTGCTTTCGCTTATTACCCACAGTTGTTTCACAGCGTACTGCGCCGTGATCGCTCAAAGCTCGCCGCTCGTAGCTCGCAGCTCACTTTTCCTTCGGCGGCAGTGTCAGACCGAACACCGACTTGAGGCCCCGTCCGGCGACGTTCACCTTGTCATCTGCCGGATTCGGCAGATATAGCGTCTGGCAGTATTCGCAACGATAGACTTCGGCATCGCGTCCCCAGGCTTTTTCGACGTCGCCGCATTCTATTTCAAGAACATCAGTGGTGTAGAACCATCGCTTCAGATGACCACCACAGGCTTTGCCCTTATCGTTCTTCTCGTTGCAGGCGCGCTGGCCGACCTTCTTGGTCTTTACCTTATGATGAGGAAGCTGCGGAGGAGTTTGCGTGGCTTCAGTGGTAATTTCCCCAGTGACCAAAGGATTTGTCCCTCGTTCGTGCGGCTCCTGCCGCCGGATTCACGGCTTACGAACGTAATTGTACTCGATGCCAAAAGCCCCGGCCAAAGCCGTCAATGTCGTATGCTACCCGTGCACAGCACGAATGCCGCGGTTTTCCCGTAGGCTAATTTCAAAACCGAAAATGAGTTTTGCATGAAACCAAGGCCTTTCCTGACAAAAGAGCTTTTTCTGGCCGGGACGCTAATTCTTATCTGTTTCGCGATTGCGCTCAGCTTGGGTGCACAAACGAGCAGCCGCAAGGAGGTTCGCAGCGACCCTCAGGCGGGTTCATCGCCAAGCGTTCAGCAGGAACTGGTGCAAATCGAAACTGGATTCTTTGAGGCCTGGAGGACCAACGATCAGGCATACTTTCGTGAACATATGGCCGAGAATGGCGTGTTTTGGGGCGAAGACGGTGTGGTCTCACGCGACCAGCATCTCGCCTCGTTGCAAGCTGCGGCCAAGAGTTGCACCATGCAGGGGTTCGGCTTGTCTGACTTCGGAGCACTCCCGCTTGCGTCAGGCGCATATCTCCTAACCTACAAGGCCCAGCAGTATGCGAACTGCAATGGCGAAAAGCTTCCCATCCACATGAATGGAAGTTCGATTTACATTTTGAAAGCCGGACGCTGGCAGGCAATCTATCGTGCGATTGTTCCACAGAAAAACGAGAGGTAAACCGGGGCGGCCTAGAACTCCTTCTTCGGAGCCGCCTGATCGGCACCCACGCGGCCAATCGTTATCTCGGCCTTGTAATAATTTTCCGCTTTGATCGGCTCGCCCGCAAAACGGCGTAGGATGGCGATTTGGCCGATGTGCGTGAGAGCATCGGCCACCGGCCCCTGAAATAAATTCTCAATCGGAGCCTGCAACGGCTGGCTCGATGCCAGATAGTCATCGAAATTCTTCAGTGATGCGAAGAAGCGCTCGACCTCTTTCTCCCAGTGCAGCGGCTTGGAGTCGTGCCACTCGCGTTTGCCGTTGGCCATGGAAAGTCCCCAATCCATGAGATCGCCAATGTGAGCGAGAATTTGTCCGGGCGTGCGCACGCCCTCATCGGCATGAAACATGGAAAATCCTTCGGGAGCATTGCGGACAGCCTTGCCTCCGCGATAGGCAATCGTTGCAAGCGTGTGGCGCAAAAGTTGGCGCTTGGGATCGGAATTGGAATCGGCCATAATTCTCTCTCGGGACTCTGGGGTTCGGAACTAGCTACAGCCGCTTGCTCCGCAGGACTCCAGCGGATAATAATGCTCCACGCAATCGTTGAGGCCAGCTGCGCGCGAACTGGGAGTCGATGAACGCTTGCATCTGCCGGGCGAAGATCGCGCCATAACCATACCACCAGACTTTCTTCATTTCAGGTATCAGGTCGGAGTCGACATACTTCAGCCTGACCATCTCTTGCAGTCCAAAACGCCCATGGGTGCGGCCCAGGCCGCTCGATTTTACGCCGCCGTGCGGGGCTTCGCTGATACCGAAGCATGAAACCACATCATTAATCATTATCGTGCCGGCCTGAATCCGTCGAGCCATTTTCTCGCCGCGCGCGTTGTCGCGCGTCCAGATGCTTGCGGCCAGACCGTATTCGGAATCGTTCGCCAGAGCGATCACTTCTTCATCGGTGTCAAAGGGCATCACCGGCAAAACTGGTCCGAAAGTTTCCTCGCGCATAATGCGCATTTCATGATTCACATCTGCCAGCACGGTAGGCTGATAAAAATTTTGTCCAACCTCAGCCAACCGATGACCGCCGGTCAGAAGCCGCGCGCCTCGTGACACAGCATCCTCGACGTGCGACTCGACAATTCGCAACTGACGTTCATGGATCATCGGCCCGACATCAGTCGCCGAATCCATTCCATTGCCAACGCGGAGCTTCTTCGTTTTCTCAACGCACGCTTGCAGAAACTTCTCGTACAGATTGCGATGAACGTAGCACCGCTCCACGGACAGGCACGTCTGGCCCGCATTCATGAATGCTCCCCACACCGCCCCACTGGAAGCCACATCGACATCAGCATCGTCAAGCACAAGCATGGGATCCTTGCCGCCCAGTTCCAAGACGACCGGCAGCAATCGCTCCGCCGCAACTGCGGCGATCCGCTTTCCGGTCGAAACACTTCCGGTGAATACGAGTTTGTCGATTTGCGAATGAACTAATGCTGCCCCTGTCGCACCATTGCCGACAACTACCTGGAAGATGCTGGCAGGAACGCCTGCCGCGTGCAGCAACGATTGCAATTCCAACGCGACAAGCGAAGTAAATTCCGACGGCTTGAGCACCACGGCATTGCCGGCCACCAGCGCCGCCAGAGCTTCGGTCGCGGGAATAGAAAACGGATAATTCCACGGTGAGATGATTCCAATGACGCCGTAAGGCTCCCGCACCAGCCGCCCGCGTTTGAGCTTGGCAGCCAGATTTCCATGTGGAAGCGGTTCATCGCTCAACAGGCGGAACGCATTCTCGATTAGAAAACGTGCGGAATCAAGCACGACCAGCACTTCAGTGGTCAGAGCTTCGGCGAATGGCTTGCCTGTTTCCCGAGTTATCGCTTCAGCAACAATCGACTTCTTATTATGCAGCTGGTTCTGAAGTTCGCGCAGTACTGCAATTCGGTCACGAACGCCAATAGTGTCCCATTTTTTCTGCGCAGATTTTCCCTTCTGCACGGCAGCAAAGACATCCGCATCACTGGCACAGGGTAGTTCACGAAGAACTTCGCCCGTCGCCGGGTCCATCGAACAGACAATGCGGGACGCGATGTGAGTTTCTGTTGCCATGTAACGAACAAAAATTGAGACCAGCCCTGAAGACCGGAGGGGCTAAAGCCCCAATAGAAAAAGATCGCTCAATCGCAGCGCTAAAGCGCTGCGCCACCTAAAGCTAACTGTGGCACGATGACTACGTGCCCTCTATACGAATCTAATATTCGACATTCACTAAATACAATCCACTGGCGGGAACGGTTGCTCCTGCCGCTGAACGGTTGTGCGCTTCGAGTATGCGCGTAATGTCTTCGGCGCGCAGGGTTGCTTTGCCCACGAGAATAAGTGTTCCCACCAGATTTCTCACCATATGGTGCAGGAACCCCGATCCCTTCACGGTATATATAAATTCATCCCCCTCCCGGTCCCACGCGGAAGAAAAGATCGTCCGCACATTCGACAGCGGCGGGTCTTTTTCCCGCTCAGGGTCAACCGCTGCAAAGGAAGTGAAATCGTGCTCACCCCGCACGCGCTCTGCCGCGTCGATCATCGCCCCTTCATCCAGCGGATAAGGATAATGCCACACGTAACGTGCAAGAAACGGCGGGCAGATGTCTCGCCGATATATGCGATAGCGATAAGTCTTAGCCCGCGCCGATTTGCGGGCATGGAAATCAGGCGCGGCCTCTTCAACATCGAGAGCGCGAACGGACGCCGGCAAAATATCGTTCAGCGCTTTTCCAAAGTTTGCTGTGGGAATGGTAGACTCCGTGGCAAATGTCACCACCTGTGCCAATGCATGCACGCCTGCGTCGGTGCGCCCTGAGGCCTGTGGCAATACCTTTTCGCCGGTGATTCGTCCAATGGCTGAGGCAAGTGTGCCCTGCACGGTGACGGCATCGGGTTGCACTTGCCATCCTACGAAATCCGATCCGTCATAGGACAGAATCAGTTTGAGATTACGCATGATGATCTTTCGAGTCCGGCGGTCGGTCTGGTAATGCAAATCATTTCACGCGGGCGCGGTTTTCGGCCAGTTCCTCGGGGATCTCCAGAGGCAGCGGTTTTCGCAGGACAGAAACAATTTCCTGGGCAAGAAATCGTCAACAAAGGAGTGCTCGCATTGTCAGATATACTGAGCGGTACTTTTAGCACATTCTTGGAACCCGGACACCGCCAGTTGCGTATGTACAGGTGAATAATTTTCTTTGGCATTCCAGGCTTTTCGAACCCGATTTTTTCAGTTGCAAAGCATTAAATCAATGGAGATGAGTAGATGCGATTCGTACGTTTCCTCTGTCTGCATACAATCTTTTTAGTCACGGCGCTGAGCGTCACTGCATGGACGCAGGAGCCGCCCACTGCTCCCGTTCCGCAAAACACGCGGGAAACGCAACCGCTGCCGGTGCAGAATTTTGCCCAGCCGGTTTCGCACTTTCCCAACCCCATTGCTCCCTACCAGCCGCGGTATTTGCCACCGCCGAATCTGGCTAACACGCCGCGTATTGATACGTTGATCCGCGATGGAAAACTCTACTTGTCGCTGAATGATGCTATCGCCCTCGCGCTGGAGAACAATCTCGATATCTCGATCGCGCGTTACAACCTGAATATTGCGGATACCGACGTTCTGCGCGCCAAGGCCGGTGCCAGCATTCTAGGCGTGAACGCTGGCGTTGTTCAGAACACCCCCGGCGGAGGCATCGGCGGCATTGGTGCAACTGCCGGCCTGTCGTCGGGCGGCACCAGTCTGGGAGCTGGTGGAATTGGCGCCGGTACGAACGGATTAGTGAGTTCTACGCTGGGCTTTGGACCGCCGATCACCAGTTTCGACCCGGTTCTCACCGGAACTTTGCAGGAGGATCATTTGAGCCAAACCGCTACCACCATTTTTCAAGGCGTATTTCCGGGCAGTACGGTGGCCCAGAACACTGGCACGGTGGATTTCGCCTACAGCCAGGGATTCCATTGGGGCATGAATTTACAAGTAGGGTTCAATAACCAGCGGCAAACTACCAACAGTTTCTTTACAAGTGTAAGCCCAGCTCTGAATTCCAACTTCAGGGCTACAGTGACCCAACCCATATTGCAGGGTTTCGGATTTCCTGCCATTACGCGTTTCATCCGCATCGCGAAAAATAACCGCGAGCTCACCGATGTCGCCTTTCGCCTGCAAATCATCGACTCCGTCGATCAAATTGAAAACATTTACTGGGATCTGGTCTACGGCTATGAGAACGCGCGGGTGCAAAACGAGAACTTGGCCTTCGCCCAGAAAACGCTTTCGGATACCAAGAAGCAGGTCGAGATTGGCAGCCTTGCTCCGATCGAGGTGGTAAGGGCGCAGAGTACTGTAGCTCAAGATCAACAGTTGGTAACGCAGGCGCAGACCAATCTTCAGTTGGAGCAACTGCTGATGAAGAATGCGCTGACGCGCACTCTTAAAGATCCTACGCTGGCTACGGCAGAAGTGATTCCGACGTCGACGATGGATATTCCTGCGCAGGAAGAAGTTGTGCCCACCGAAGACCTGATCAATGAGGCGCTTCGCCATCGCGCCGAGCTTGTTGAGTCGCGCATTGATTTGAACAGCCGCGACATGAGCAATAAGGCAGTACGGGGCGCATTGTTGCCAACCCTCAACCTCTACGCCTACTACGGCGGCGTGGGAATCGGCGGCGCACAAAATCCTCACAATGAATGTATTAACCTGCCGCAGGAGCTACAGGTGTTCGGCTGCGCCGGCACCAGTCCGAGCGAGCTGCCGCTGTTTGCCACGACCCCCATCGGAGCCACGCTCAACCAGCTAGTCAACTCCACGAACCCGGACAAAGGCGTGGGACTTTCTCTGAACATTCCTTTGCGTAATCGTGCGGCCCAGGCCGTACAGATTCGTTCGGAGCTCGAATACCGCCAGGCGCAGATGCGCCTGCAGCAGATCGAAAACCAGGTGGGTATCGAAGTCCGCAACGCGCAGTACGCGGTGCAGCAGAACCGCGCCAGCGTGGACTCGGCGCGGGCCGCAGTCGAACTTGGCCGCCAGTCGTTGGATGCCGAGCAGAAGAAATATCAGTTCGGCACTTCGACCAACACGCTGGTGCTGCAATACCAGAGCCAGCTGGCTACGGCCGAATCAACGCTGGTCAATGCCCAGGTAGCATATGAAAAGTCGCGGCTTGAGCTCGACCGCGCCACGGGCCAGTTGCTTGATCACTTCGGCATCAGCATCGATGACGCTGTGCGGGGGCAGGTCACGCACATGCCTAACGTGCCGTTTATCAAGCAGCGCATGGATACGCCATCGGTGGCGCAACCCGCGCTGCAGGGCGCGCAGCAATAGATACCGCTGGACTTCAGGCGTCCCTCTTTGGATGGAATGGCAGCCCCAGCGCTGGCAAGCTGAGGTGCGTCTGCTGGAGCTCTGGAGCTGCCATTGGATGCTCTGGGCAAAGACTCAAGCCTCGGTCCTATACGCGAACAATTCTTTACAATCCCTTTCCCGTCGTTCCCGTCCTTATATCGCTAAGATGAAGTAACGGTCTTATTCTGAGCGCATCCAAAGTCTTTCCAAATTCGTCAGGGCTGGTTTCTGGCACTGAGCGATTTTGTGCTCGATTTTTGCATTGGAGGAGACGAACTATGTCTTTGATGTTCTTCCGTGAGATGGCAAACGCGCGGCATCGGATTAGCATGTTGCCCGCCTTGGCAGCCCTCGCGTGTGTGCTGCCCACGCCCCGGTCAATTGCACAAGCGACTCCAGCAACGCCCGCGCCGCAGACTGCGTCGGCACCCGCGCAGGCGGTTCATTTACAGGATTATTCCAAGCCGAGATCGGCCTTCCCGCATTTCCTGCAGCCCTACCAGCCGCAGGAAATTCCCCAGCCCAATCTCAGCAATTCGCCTCGTGTCGATTCGCTGATGCATGACGGCAAGATTTATCTTTCTATCGACGATGCCGTTGCTCTCGCGCTGGAAAATAATCTCGACATTGATATTGCCCGTTATAACCTCAACATTGCCGACACTGACTACCTGCGTGCAAAGTCTGGAGCGAATATTCTCGGCGTTAATGCAGGCATTGTGCAAAATACTCCCGGGAGTGGTGTAGGCGGGCTGGGAGGGACGGTTGGCTCAGGCACCGGAGGCACGAGCGTGGCGGCCGCCGGCGTAGCGACGGGAACAAATGGATTGGTCAGTTCGACCCTCGGAATCGGATCAACGATCACCAGCTTTGACCCCATCATCACTAGCACGTTGCAGCTTGATAAAAACAATACCGAATCAGTAAGCATATTGAGCCCTGTGCCTGTCGTCGCAGAGAACACTTACACCGCAAATTTCTCTTACACTCAAGGTTTCGATTGGGGAGGCGCTTTAACGGTAGGTTTCAACAATACTCATGCAACTACTAACAATCCAACGAATCTTTTGAGCCCCGAGCTGAGCTCAAACTTTCAAGCTAGGTTCACGCAAAATCTGCTACAGGGATTCGGCGCTCTGCCCAACACGCGTTTTATCCGTATCGCGAAAAACAATCGCGAGATCTCCGACGTTGCCTTCCGCCTGCAAATCATTACTACCGTCGATCAGATCGAAAATATGTATTGGGACCTCGTCTACGCATACGAGAACGTGCGCGTGCAACAGGAAGCGCTTACCTACGCGCAAAAGGCCCTGGAAGACTCGAAGAAGCAGGCGCAAGTCGGGACGGCTCCGCCCATTCAGGTCGTCAGTTCACAGAGCACGGTCGCGACCGATCAGCAAAACTTGATTGTTGCTCAGAATAACCTTGAGTTGCAGGAACTGCTCGTGAAGAACGCGCTCAGCCGCAGCATCGAAGATCCCATACTGGCGGAAGCTGATGTGATACCGACATCGGTGATGGCAATTCCGCAGCAAGAACCCGTGGTTCCAACGCAAGACCTGATCAGTCAGGCCCTTGGTCACCGCGCCGAACTCGTGGAGTCGCGCATCGATCTGAATTCGCGAGATCTCAGCGCCAAGGCGGTGCGAAACGCCATGCTGCCCACGCTCGATGCGTTTGCGTACTACGGAGGATCGGGAATAGGGGGCAACATCAATCCGACAGTGCCCAACTGTACGACCGGAGCCAAGTATTGCTACACTCCGGTCACCAATCCCCCGCCGTTCCAGACCGCGACTAGCGTTGGCTATGGCGGAACCCTGAACCAGCTTGTGAACTCCACGGCGCCCGATAAAGGTGTCGGCCTTACGCTGAATATTCCGCTGCGCAATCGCGAAGCACAGGCGAATCAAGTCCGCGCCGAGCTCGAATACCGCCAGGCGCAGGTGCGCTTGCACCAGCTTGAGAATCAGGTGCGCATCGAGGTGCGCAACGCGCAATTTGACGTAAAGCAGAACCGGGTGGCAGTGGAAGCAGCGCAATCCGCCGTTGACTTCGCCCGCCAGACGTTTGATGCCGATCAGCAGAAATTAAAGGTAGGACTCACCATAATAAGCGCGGTCTTGCAGGATGCCTCAACTCTGACCACGGCTGAATCCAACCTGGTGTCGGCCAAAGCAGCATATGAAAAATCGCGCATTGAACTTGATCGTGCCACCGGATTGCTACTCGACCATTCCAACATTGATGTCGCGGAAGCCACGCGTGGCCAAGTCACGCATCTCCCGCAGGTGCCCTATGTTGCGCCGCGGCAGGATGTGACGCCCCAGAGCCAGCCGAATCAAACGCCTCAGGGCGCGCCTCCGCACCAGGCGGGAGGTCAGATGTGAGCGCATTGTCGGCCTAATTGGACGTATCAGGCAAAACATTGTTGATTTCTCTTTGTTGATTGATGATTGAAAAGCTGTTGAGCGGAAACGACAATCGGCAATCAACAATCGCTCAATTCTCCATGACGCTCTCGGTCGCCGTCGTCGCAATGGATGAAGAGGCCAACATCGGCCGCACGCTGGCGAGCGTGCGCTGGGCCGATGAAATTGTGCTAGTCGACTCCGGTTCGAAAGACCGCACCTGCGAGATCGCGCGCGAATATGGAGCTCGGGTGATCGTCGAGCCCTGGCGCGGTTATGTAGCGCAGAAACAATACGCGATTGATCTGTGCACAAAAGACTGGGTGCTGCTGCTCGATGCCGACGAGGAAGTCAGCCCCGGATTGGGGGAAGAAATTCGTGCTGCGATCAACGATCCTCACGCAGCGAGTGGCTATACACTTCCGCGAAAGAATTTATTTCTTGGCCGCTGGATTCGCCACGGCGGATTCTATCCCGATCCCAAGTTGCGTCTTTTTCGCCGAGGCCAGGGATTTGTTACGGGGCACGATCCCCACGATCGTTGTGAATTGAAGCCCGACGTTCCTCAACAGACAAAGCAATTCAAGAATGCTCTGGTGCACTATACATATCCGAACCTCACGCTGTATCTCGGGCACATGAACCGCTATTCGTCACTCGGCGCCCAGCTCGCCATTGCAAAGGGCCGCCGCAGCTTCAGCCTGGCAAATATCGCGGCGCGCCCCCTCTTAACGTTCATTTACAACTATTTCTTCCGCCTGGGATTTCTCGACGGCCGCGAGGGCCTGCTCCTTCACCTCTACCACTCTGGATATGTCTCCTGGAAGTACGCTAAAGCCTGGGAACTCGCGCGCACAGGGGAAAATTCTGAAAATGCGGCTGACCGACCGGTCGTTAGCACAAAAACGTGAGTACCTTGCCGACCGGCACACGCTTCCCTATCATCAGATATCACTGAGGAGCACATGCCGGAGAAAACTCCCAAGCCGCAGGTCGCTGAAAGTCCAATCGCCGACGTTTTTGAAAACCGCCATCCTTCCGAAGCCGAGAAAAATTGGGCAGAGAAGACGCTTGCTCCTACGCTGGAAAAAAATCCCGAACGGCCCATTGGCGCGCCCACTGGCGTGAACGTCGACGAGCAGGGCCATGCTCGCTTTACCACGATTTCCGGCATGCCCATCCGCCGCCTTTATACGCAGGGTGATCTTGCCGAGGATTGGAGCGAAGAAAAATATCTCGGTTATCCCGGTCAGCCCCCTTACACGCGCGGCATTCACGCTACTGGCTACCGCGGCAAGCTCTATACCATGCGACAGTTTTCGGGGTTCGCTTCGCCAGAAGAAACCAACCAGCGGTACAAGTACCTGCTCGAACATGGCGGTGGAGGGCTTTCTGTCGCGTTCGATTTACCCACGCTGATGGGCTATGACTCTGACCATGCCGCGAGCGAGGGTGAAGTCGGCAAATGCGGAGTGGCCATCGATTCACTGGAAGACATGGAAATCCTGTTCAGCGGCATCGATCTGGAGAAAACGACCGTTTCGATGACGATTAATTCGCCTGCCTCAGTGCTGTGGGCAATGTATCTGGTAGTGGCAGAAAAGCAGGGCGCCGACTGGAAGAAGATTTCTGGCACGATTCAAAATGACATACTCAAGGAATACATCGCACAGAAGGAATATATTTATCCGCCCGCGCCTTCGATGCGGCTGGTAATCGACACATTCGAGTTTGGATCAAAATTCACGCCACGCTTCAACACCATTTCCATCAGCGGCTATCACATTCGCGAGGCCGGGTCGACCGCGCTCCAGGAACTGGCGTTTACCCTTTACGATGGAATTGAATATGTCGAATGGGCACGGAAGCGCGGTCTTGATGTTGACGAGTTCGGGCCGCGACTCAGCTTCTTCTTCAATGCACATAATGATTTCTTCGAGGAGATCGCCAAGTACCGTGCTGCACGAAAAATCTGGGCGCGCGTGATGCAGGAGCGCTTCGAAGCCAAAAATCAGCGGACCTGGCTGATGCGCTTCCACACGCAGACGGCAGGAGTTTCCTTACCCGCGCAACAACCGATGAACAATATCGCTCGCGTTGCTTTGCAGGCCTTAGCCGCCGTTCTGGGCGGCACGCAGTCCTTGCATTGCGACTCCTATGACGAAGCTTTGGCTTTGCCTACGGAAGAAGCCGCCCGCATCGCGCTGCGCACCCAGCAAATCATCGCTTACGAATCGGGCATAACACAAACTGTGGATCCTCTCGGCGGTTCGTATTTCCTAGAAAGTCTAACTCTGCAAATGGAAAACGGGGCCTTCGACTACTTCGGCAAGCTGGACGCGATCGGCGGCATGGTGAAAGCTATCGAACGCGGCTATCCGCAAAAAGAAATTGCCGAATCGGCCTATCAATACCAACGAGCCGTTGAGGCGAAAGAAAAAATCATCGTCGGCGTGAACGAATTCACGATCGAAGAAGCACCGCCGCAGATTCTCTATATCGATGAAACCGTCGCCCGGCAGCAGTCGGCCAAGCTAAAAGCCTTGCGCGCCCGAAGGTCAAATGATCAGGTGAGCCGCACGCTTGATGCTCTAAAGAAAGCTGCGGCGCAGGAGCCACAGGGGGGCGCAAATGGGAACATCTCTCCTGCCAATACCATGCCCTATATCATCGACGCCGTGCGCGCCTATGCTACCGTGGGCGAAATCTGTGATGCGCTGCGCGAGGTATATGGCAGCTATACGGAAACCAGCATCACGTAGCTTTTCGCGAACCGCTTCTTCGCACAAAAATCCGAAAATACCCTATGGCGCCTGCTCTGCCACTCGCAGGTGAGGTTCGACCAGGGCGATCAACTGGTCTTTGAGGTACGGTCCGCTGGCCAGCAATCCCGAGAGCAGCGGATCGCGGCGATTTGCAAGCAAGTTGCTTTTGTCGAGCGTACTGACAAAGCCACCCGCGCTTTGTACTAACGCAACTCCGGCAACGACGTCCCACTCGTGCTTTGGAGTCAGCGTGAAGGTAACGTCAGCCAATCCGGCCGAAACCAGAGCCAGCTTGTAGGCGACCGAGCCCATCGGCCGGATATTGAAGACACCGTTCTCAAAAGGCTTCCACTCGCCGCGTTTGACTTCGCTGCGGCTTGCGAGAACCAGCGCGCCTTCCAGGGTTCTGCGCTGGCTGGGCCGCGCCAGCTTGCCGTTGTACGTTACCCCCGAATCGATCGATCCGAGAAAAGTTTCGTCGGTTGCTGGATTGTAGATGCCCCCGGCTACCGGTCGGCCGTCTTCGACAAATCCAATCGAAGCGCAAAACTCCGGAATTCCGGTCACGAACTCGCGCGTGCCGTCGAGCGGATCGACTACCCAAACCCGGGAACGCTGCAAGCGGACCGGATCGTCGACACTTTCTTCCGAGAGCCACCCTTCGCCTTCGCGCAGCAATTCCTTGCGCAGAACGGCATCGAGAGCTCGATCGGCCTCGGTCACCGGATCATGACCGATCTTGTACTCGGTCTCAATCGCTCCCGGCGTGGACCGGGCAAACACTGCTCGAGAAGCCTCAAGGGCAGCGTAGATGCGTTTCAGAATGTCGGAGTAGTTTGAAGCCATAATAATTTTCTAGCCTGCGCTGCATCGGAATCCTTACAGCTTTTTCTGTCGTAAGTTCTTCTCTAAACACAGAGGACACAGAAGCGCACAGCGTAAACCGATTCAACGATCATGCCATCAACATGCGCGTCCCGGTGGCCAGCAATACTGCGCAGAGAATGCGCCGCAGCCAGGGAACTGGAACTCGCGTGCTCAGGTAAGAACCGAGCAGTCCGCCCGGAACCGAACCCAGCAGCAACGCACCAACCAGATGCGGATCGATATTGTTGTTTATCTTGAAATGCAAAATGCTGGTTACCCCGGTGAGCAGCAACGCGTGCACGATGTCGGTTCCAACCATCACCTTGGGCTGAAAGCTGTAGAACAGCAGCAACAGCATCATCACGATGCTGCCCGAACCGACCGAAGTGATGCCCACCAGAAAGCCGGCTACCAGCCCGATCAGGCCCATCCACGCAAAGGACTTAATCGTGGACGGACGCACCGCGGCGCGGTCTTCGAGCTTCTTCTGAAAAAACAAAAAACCGGGAATGACGACCAGCAAAACTCCAACCGCGACTGTGATGAAGTGATTGACGCCGTTGCCGCGTGTGGCGCGCAGATAGTGGAGAAAACTCACGCCCACATACGAGCCCGGTGCGCTTCCCACGATCAATGCCAGCACTACCTTGCGGCGCACGGTGCCACGCTTCAGATGGACGGCGCTGGCACCGATCTTAGTAACAAAGTTGAACAGAGCGTCGGAGCCCACGGCGCGAAGCGGCGGCACGTGCAAGCCGAAGATCAGAATTGGAAGCAGCAGCACTCCGCCACCGACTCCCGTCATTCCGATCAGGGTCCCGACGAAGAACCCCACCAGGCTCTTGATCATCAGATCCATGGGCGTACCGGTTTCAGCCTGTCACTCCGCTGCGAGGCTCCTCCTTTCCGCTACACAGATTGCGCCGCGGCGCCGATAAATCCTTCACGTTCCAGGTGCAGGACGATTTCCTGCGCCGCCTCTTCGGGCGAAAGTTCGCCGGTGTTGATGATAACTTCGGCGTCAGTGGGTATCTCGTAGGGATCAGAGATACCAGTAAACTCCTTGAGAATTCCCGCGCGCGCCTTGGCGTACAGGCCTTTGCGATCTCGTTGCTCGCAGACCTCGACCGGCGTCGCGACATGCACGAGAACGAATCCACCGTAAGGCTCGATCATCTGGCGGACATGTTTGCGCGTGGCGTCATAAGGCGCGATGGGTGCGCAAATGGCGATGCCGCCGTTCTTGGTGATCTCCGATGCAACGTAACCAATGCGCCGAATGTTGATGTCGCGGTGTTCTTTGGAGAACCCAAGCTCCGACGAGAGATGCTTGCGCACCAGGTCGCCATCGAGCAGGGTTACCGGCCGCCCGCCAGTTTCGAGAAATTTGGTCAGCAGGACGTTGGCGATCGTCGATTTGCCCGAGCCGGAAAGTCCGGTAAAAAAGACGGTCAGGCCCTGCTTGTGCCGCGGTGGGAAACTGCGCCGCAGTTCGGAAACAACTTCTGGGTACGTAAACCATCCCGGGATATCACGCCCTTCATTCAGCCGTTGTCGAAGCTCCGTGCCAGAAATATTCAGCACGCGATCTCCGTTCTTCGCCTCGTCATCGGGAACATATTTATCCTGACTCTCGAGGTAGACCATCATGTTGAAGGGAACCATGGTCACGCCGATGTCGGCCTGGTATTTCTTGAACAGATCCTGGGCCTCGTAAGGCCCGTAGAAAGGCTTGCCGTCGGTGTCCTTGCCGGGACCGGCGTGGTCGCGGCCGACGATCAGGTGGGTGCAGCCATGGTTCTTGCGGATAATGCCGTGCCAAACCGCCTCGCGCGGCCCACCCATGCGCATGGCCAGCGGCAGCAGCGATAACTTTGCCGTTCCCTGCGGGAACTTGGACAGTAAAAGCTGATAACAGCGCACGCGCGTGTAGTAATCCACGTCGCCCGGCTTGGTCATGCCGACAACAGGATGAATCAGAAGGTTCGCCTCCACCTGTTTGGCGGCGCGGAAGGTGAGTTCGACGTGAGCGCGGTGCATGGGGTTGCGGGTCTGGAATGCGACCACGCGGCGGAATCCCATGCGCGCAAATTCAGCACGCAGTTCGGCAGGAGTAAAACGCAGCGTACGGAAATCGTAGTGCGAGGGAATTTGCACTCCTTCAAGTCTTCCGCCGACGTACCACGGATTCGACTTGTTGATGGCATAGTCGGCGCCGGGATGGGCAGCACTGGTGCTGTTGAAAACCGCCTGCGCCTCGGCCTTGCGGTCGGGCTGCCAGACATCTTCGACATTCAATACTGCTACCATCACACCTTCGGGATCGCGCAACGCCAGCCTGCTCGTGCCCGGCATTAACTTCTTCGCCAATTCCTCGGTTACATCCAGCATGATGGGCATCGGCCACAGGGTTCCGTTTCCGAGACGCATGTTGTGGCAGACGCCTTCATAGTCGGCGCGGCCCATGAAGCCGCGCAGCGGAGAAAATCCGCCGGTCACGAGCAGCTCAAGATCGCAAAGCTGGCGCGCCGTGAGGTCCCACGACGGCCACTCTTTGGAGTGCGATTTCAATTCCGCAGCCCGGTCAGGCTGAACGATGAGCTGGATGAGTTCCCCGCCATGGGGTGCAATAAGATGGCTGGCTGCAGCGGTCAAGCGAAAGCCTCCTGATTACCAATAGTCTACTAAGCTTATCGTAATTGACGGATTACTTTCCAAGCTTTATCGGGAGGGGGTGGAACTGATTCTATTGTTCCGGGAAAGAAACCCTAAATAATTACTGTACAGAGTAACACGTCCCGCCACGTTGGAAATCCTACTCAATTCGAGAAGTAAGAAAAATCAGCAATCGGGCAGCCTTCTGAGCCCTAAGCCGGCTTCATAAGAGAATGAAAGCAAATACTTTGAAGGCATTGCCGAGCTCGCGGCCAATGCGCACTTGCTTCCAGTGTGAAAACATTTGCGTTTGATCGCCATGCTCATTCCTACTCCCCGTACACCTCGGTAGCACCAAAGTTTCAGGCCGCGTCCAGCAGCGGAAGAATGGCTCAACTTTGTTCTCCCTCTGGTTACCTTTCGCAGCGGCAGTTTCGCCGAAAACATGGTCTAATAAAAGCGGTGGTGGGAAGACTTGCCACACGAAGATCTTTTCCTATGAAGCTTTTTACCTCGATCCTGGCCCTCACCTGCTTGCTCAATGTGGCCGCCGCGCAGAGTTCGGAGAAAACTGTCACACCAGACAAATCGAGCGCTGCTTCCAGCACCAGAAGCAAGCCGCTCACTCCGAAGTCAGCGATGCCCGCACAGCGCAAGCCTTCCGCACCGGCGCTAGCGAACAACAGTAACAATAGTAAGATGAGCGCCGAGCTTTCGCGCCTGGAGCGCGGCAATAAACTGGCCTCAAGTCCCCAGAAAAAGACGGCTGCCAAGGTTCCACCCGTGAAATCGCCATCCTCAGAGCATTCTCCGCCGATCAATGCGACCTATAAGAAGCCTTCTACCAGCACAACCGTCAAAATATCTGGGCGATAGTTGGTACCTTCGTAATCAGGAATCTCATTCTCACAACCCTGAAATCAGGGCTGAGCGGGTATTCTCTGCATCAGGAGAGAAGCCATGAGTAACCCGCCACGTTTTCTGCGTTTGAGTCTGTCGGTCTGGGCAATATTTGCCGCTTGCGCGTGCGCGCAAGGTCAGGCTTCCGTGCGCGCCCACACAGCTCTGACCAGCGACTGGACTTCCCAGCACATTGTCTTCTCCAGGCCTGTTACCCATGCGCAGGCGGAACGGGCGCAG
>JASHOH010000027.1 GCA_030041215.1 Candidatus Sulfotelmatobacter sp.
CCGAGGAAACCGATTATTTTTTCTCCTCGCTCACAGACTAGCGAGGGTAGTTCTTCGTCACGCCATGGATTCGCTAGAAATACATCCTGCAGGTAGCCAACTAGCTCGCCGGGCGGCAGACCGCTTTCATTGGGAAACACATGCTCATATAGTTGAGCAACGGCCGGAAGGTCCGCTTTCCTGAGCGGTCGTATCTCTTCCGGACGTGTGCAGGGGGGCATGCAGCTAGATTAGGGTTGCCATTTGTTTCGTGAGGTCGCTCACCCAGGAGGTGTATGGATGGGTCCGCAACGTCGATATAAATCTCTCGTCTAGCTGGAGAGGCCAGGTAGCTTCAGAATGAAATACACGCTTACCAAACACCGGAGAGTGCGGTAGACATGAAAGGGAGCTGTCTTAAGTCCGATTAAAAACATCAATTCACAAGTTGGCGCAAGTGCAAAACCATCGTTGTCTATAGCTTAATGATGGTTTCTGGAGTCAAGCATGTTTCCGACGGCCAATACAGCGCGAGTCAAGCATCTAGCTCGGAGTCATCCCAATCTGGCAGACGAATTCTTTGCCTTGCGGCCTGCATAGCCCGCACCACGCCAGGAGGGAGACGGGAACACATCCACTCAAGGCAGCCTGGCAGGTCGCTTAATGTTGAACATCGGCAAAAGTTTACATCGTATTTCGTTTCCAGCCTCCTACGCCGGTATCGAACCTTGCTCCGTTCTTTGGCTGACAGCTTTGCAAGGTATTGCTCCCAGGTTCGTGTTAGTACGATCGCTGACCACGGTCGCACAGAGGTTGCATGAGGCCAACCACGTTGCTTAACCGTTCGGAGAATGTGCTCAACCGTTGGCGCGTCAATTGGCATGCTGCGCAAACTGCACAGATCCCAACCAGATTGGTGACCTAGCCAATCTAAGAAGCGTGATACAAAATACTTCTCATAACCAGTGCGAGTTATAAATGTAAGATTGTCCGAATCCAATGAATCGTCACCAATAAAGCGTAGTATTCTGAGGGGTGAGCCCAGTAATGATCGCAACTTACGAGAATAAAGTGGGGCTAGGCCAACTAGTGTAGTGCGTCATAATTAACAACCGTTATAATTCCGCCCGCGTCTAATGGGTAGGAGACCCAGTGGATGCGGATCGCCCCAGCCATCACCTTGAATTCGGAGCAGCGAGCCACCTTGGAGCAGTGGGCTCGCAGCCGGTCGCTTCCGGCACGAGTCATAGAGCGTGCACGCATCGTGCTGTTGGCCGCTTCTGGCCGGCAAGACAAGCAAATCGCTTCCGCCATGAAGATCACGCCCAAGAAAGTATCGCGCTGGCGGAGTCGGTTTCTGACCATGGGCGTGGAGGGGTTGGAACGGGATGCCTCCCGGCCCGGTCGTTCGCCCAAGATCACCGCGAGTTTTGCGCGGCGGGTGGTGCGCATGACCACTGGGCAAAAGCCCCCGAACGCCACCCACTGGAGCACGCGCACGATGGCGGCAGCGGTGGGCATTAGCGAAGCCAGCGTTCGCCGTATCTGGCGCAGTCATGGCCTGAAACCCCACCGGGTCGAGAGTTTTAAGATCAGCAACGATCCCGAGTTCGCGGAAAAACTGGAGGACATCGTCGGCCTGTATCTGAACCCGCCCGAACACGCTCTGGTGCTGTGCGTGGACGAGAAGAGTCAAATCCAAGCCTTGGATCGCACCCAGCCTGGATTGCCCCTGAAGCGCGGTCGCAGCCAGACCATGACGCACGACTACAAACGCAACGGCACCGCCACTCTGTTCGCCGCCCTGAATGCGGCCAACGGTGAGGTCTACGGCCTTTGTCAGGAACGGCATCGCCACCAGGAGTGGCTCAAGTTTCTGCGCTTGCTCGATCACACCATGCCACCGCATCTCGACTTACACCTCATCGCTGACAACTATGCCACCCACAAACATCCCAGGGTGCAGCGCTGGTTTCAGCGCCACCCGCGGTTTCACATGCACTTCACGCCAACCAGCGCCTCGTGGCTCAACATGGTGGAGCGTTTCTTCCGCGATCTCACTCAAAACCGGTTGCGCCGCGGAGTGTTTCGCGATCTGGAAGAACTCATCATGGCCATCGGAGACTACATCGACCGGCACAATGAAAATCCCAAGCCCTTCATCTGGACGGCTCGCGCTTCCGATATTTTGGAAAAGGTCAAGCGCGCTCGCCGTGCGCTGGATAAACGTCAATCTGCATGACGCACTACACTAGCACCTTTCGCCTTTAGTTCGCCATAGAATATGCTACTTTGTGTTATGCCTTTCGTCGATGGGCGTTCCATGATTTCCCTCGTCGAGAAATCATCGCGTCCCGATTCAGATTGCCGACCTTCTCGCTCACACTATGACCCGGATGTTCCAGCAATGGCGTTGTTCCTGAAAGCGTCGTAACTATGATTCCGAGACCGGGACCGAGAGTTGAGCAACTACCGCCTCTGAAACTCTACAGGGAAGACCTCGACAATTTGTTGTCTCTCTTCAAAGAGAATTGCCAGAACGTGACTTTTGGAGATGAAGGACACAACTATGAAACGCTCGACGAAATGGAAAGCAAGAATCCTGCATCCCTGTCATGTTTTCTAGTTCAGGGGTTCTTGCCGCACGCAGAGATTGTGATTCGAGGTTCTCACAAGGCACGCCTCAACGTTCAGCGAAGCACACTCTTCGTCGTCGAACGCAACAACCCAAAGGCAGACCTTCTCTTCTTTTCGGTCAAAGACTTTCTTCTGACTCGTAAGTGGTATTCGAGAATCACTATGCGATATACGCTCTTGACGGTTGGCACCGTCCTGGTCATCGCTCTGCTTTTCTCGAAGTCGCTCTTACGCACGCATGACGGCAGCGACTTTCCTTACAATCTAGCCGGCGCGACTTCCAAATTCGTCGAGGCTGATGCCGAAAGCGCGGGCATGGATTTCATCCTCTGTGCTGGTGAGTTCTTCGAAACGAAGAGGATTTTTCTTAACGAGACATGATTCGAACCAGTCTTCGGTGAGCCGCATGAACTTTTCTTCGTGGGTCTTCAATTCCTGTGGCGAGAGCACGCCGTTGCCAAAAACGTCTTCCGAGTTTTGCATTAGTTCAACCAAGGCGCGCCGGGTTGCCGTATCGGAGACGGACAACTCGTCGCTCAGGTGCTCACCGAATGCGAACTCATTGAATACAGATTCAAAGAAGGACATTGCCTCGTTACCGAACGCCCTCGCCTCGGTGTCGGATGTGTCTTCGGCTATGATCGAGCGGTAGTTACGCAATAGGCGATAGCCCCTGACGCCCTCCGACTCGATAGGAAGTGCTAACGCGAAGCAAATCATCTCATTGGGATCAATGTGATTCTGGTTTTCCATCAAGGAGATGTGGAAGACGCCACCTCCTTTCCAAATCACCAGCTTGACCAACTCTCTTGTCATCACCGAACGCAACCTTTTCCAGCAACCCGCAATTCGTTGTGATTGCACTAGTAACTGTGGCAGCCGCGACAACGCTGAGATCCGTTGGGAAAAGTCCCACCGAGGAAACCACTCAGACCACCCTTAAGGACTGCCAGCACAATTCTTCGCCTCAAAGGCTCGCTCCTGTTGCGGAGACATTTTCTCAGGAGAGACGTGTCGGCGAATAGGTCACAAACGTAACGCAAAACCTCAAAAACTCAACGCTGGCTGTCTTGGACTGCTGGCGCGTACAACAGGCTGGAAAATAGCCGAGAAGGCCGCCACTTTCGTCGAGGAAACACAGGTGATGGGCGCGCCGTGTCACTCCCTTAAAGATAATTTTCACCCTTGCGCGGCATAGGGACGATTCGCCATTATTTTGACCGGGGTGGTTTCGTCCTCCCCCATGGGGTCTGTCCATGACCGGGGGAATTTGTGACGTGGCTGTGACGTAACCGTAGCATCCAAGCCGAAGTGATCGCTTGTTGTCAGGTGCTACTCAGTGTCACTGCGGTTGTGGCCAAACCCGCGCCAGACGCGCCTTCCCCGCGAATCAGTGTCAGTCCTTCTCACTCGTTCTCACTTCGTTGAGGGAAATGGCATGGAAGAGGTCGTCGGTTCGATCCCGACCAGGTCCACCAATTCCAATCATTTGCATCCTCATTGTAGGGCACGGAACGAATTTTCGTGCCATCTCCCCTGTACTGGCCGATGAGGTCTTTGAGCTCACCCAGCTCTATCGCTGAAGCGTCAGAAATCAGGCAAAACTGCTCATGCCAAGGCTATAACTGGTTGACGTGGCAGTCCGGCTAACACGTCCGGCAATCGGCCCCACTCACTAATCAGTATTCACTTTATCGAATGTGTTTTCCCGAAGTTACTTTCGGGAAAGAACGGTCTTCCCAACGTAATCTGGTGCGCATCTTTATTGTTTCCCTACGATATACGAACGGCACCGGGGGTCACGGTGCGAACTCTTTCGGAGGAAGTCTCCATGAAGCTCTGCAAATTCACCCTGGCTCTCGCTCTGGTTGCCGCAGCCTGTCTTCCGGCGGTTGCTCAATCTCGGATGAGCCTCAACATTCCATTCGATTTCACCGTAAACGGCAAGACTCTGCACGCCGGGCACTACTACGTCGAGGAGACATTACGTAACGACAACAGTCTCTGGACCATCGATGGCGAGCACGATTTTGCAAAGATCATCACGAATGCAGTTCAATCGCCCATGATCGCCCATGCCCCCAGCCTGATCTTTGTGAGAGCCGGCGATCGCTACTTCCTGATGCAAATCTGGAACGACGCCCACTGGGGTCGCGAACTGCAGCTGCCTAATATGAAAGGTCTCGTGGTCGCAGAAGGGAACGCTGATCGGTACGTGGAAATTGCCGCCAAGTAATCGGGGCCACAAACACAGGGCTCCCTGCGTCGAGCAGACGCTGCCCTGTGTTTGCTCGGTCTAAACATCTTGCAAATCGGTAAGGAACGATGGAATTTTCAATGAAACGGCTGACTTTCGTCACTGGCACTCTGCTGGTGTTGTCTCTGGCCACGCTGGCAATCGCACAGACCCATGGGCAAGCTCACCAAAGGCTCATCGCCGACGTTCCCTTTGATTTTATGATCGAACAGGTGATGTTTCCCGCTGGAGGCTACGAGGTCAGTTTGGATGCGGGGCACACGTTCCAGCTGCAAGCTCAACATGGCCGGGAATCGATCAAGATTGAGGTGCAGCCGATCCGAACCGCTTCCCATCCTGACGGGGCTGCCCTGATCTTTGCAAACGACAACGGACACCTGAGCCTGCACGAACTTTGGATCAACGCAACCACCGGCAGCGAACTGCCCACATCGGAGCAAGTGTACACGGTCGGTGCCTCTCACGTGGAGATTCCGCTCACGCCGTACGGGCCATCAGACATACCGCGTAACTAAGTAAATCGGGCGAACCTGGCCCATTTTCTTACGCCTACTGGCCAATGAGGTCTTTAAGCTCACGAAGATCCGTCGCTGAAGCGTCAGAGATCAGGCAAAACTGCATTTCACCCGATTGCCACGTCAACCAGTTATAACCTTGGTGTGAGCCCGACCCGGCAAGACTCGTCCCCTTCTCGCGGTAGGGCCACACGAACAGATTAATGAAGTGTTTGCGGCGGGCATAGACCAATGCCGCCACATTGTGACCATCCACGATGTCGAGTCTTCCACCGACCAGCGGAAATCCCTGCTGCGAGAAATCCGACACCGGAGGAATAAAATCCAGCTTGCCATCAAACCATGGCTTCACGGTGTGCTGATCGCTCGACAGCACATCGGTCAGATGCCCAGGCTGCAGCGAGCGCACATGCGCGTCGATCAGTTCAGTAGTAATTCGCGCCGACTGATTATGAGACTGGAACACTAAGAACCCCGCCAGGAGCAAGACGGCGGCAGCGGCCAGAGCGGCAAACGAGGGAACGAAAAACAGTTTTCGAGCCTTGGAAATTTTCGCGCCGCTCGCATTCGCTTCCCGCACGATTTGTTTGTGAATCCGGTCACGCAGCTGTGGCGAAGCTTGCTCGAACAGATTGCTTTGCTGAAGCCGCTCGTGCAACGATTCAGTCTCTCGTAGCTCCGCCTGGCATTCCCCGCAGCTCTCCAGATGACGTTCGAATTCGGCTGAACGCACGGCATCGAGTTCGCCATCGAAATACCCGTGAACTGTGGTTTCTGAGAATTCGCAGTTCAAGACGCCTCCTTCGCGGTCGCCGCGGTTAGGGTTCGCTGTAAGCGTGCGCGGGCGCGCGCCAGAGTGGACATAACAGTTCCAATGGGAATGCCAGCAATCTGGACGATCTCTTTGTAAGAGCACCCTTCCAATTCGCGGAGTACGAGCACCTCTCTCGCGCGCGCAGGAAGCGATTCGAGCGCCCGCATTAACCTTTGCCGCTCATCCGCCTGTCCCGCCAAAGCTTCCGGATTTATAGACGGCTGCTGATGCACTTCTTCATTGAACTCCGTCATTAATTCCGCCGGCCGATTCTTCTCGAGCCAGGTGTAGCACGTGTTGCGAACAATCTGCAGAAGCCAGGCACGCGCGTCCCCTCCGTGAAAACGATCAAAAAAACGATAAGCCCGCAGCATTGCCTCTTGTACAACGTCCTCCGAATCGGCCCGGTTTCGCACTAACCAGCGCGCTAAATTCGCGGCGCTGTCCAGATGCGGCAACACGAGTTGCTCAAACCGAATTCTGTCTTGCGGCCCTAGCACGTCCCTGTTCCTCGGCCTCTATGTAATAACCGTTCCCGCTGGGATTTTATTCCCGACGCGCCCAGACCGACTCAAAACAAATTTCTTGGAATAAAACTTGCCGGGCCCCGGTTTATGCAGGTGTAGCACGTCCTGACAGGCGGCGCGAACCCGAAACCTCTCGCGGCAAAGTTTGCGTCGCCTGGATTCATCGAACGTGCGCACTAAAACCGAGGATAAAGCAAATGGCGAAAAACGACCGGTTTGATCCAAGCCTGAGCGGTTTCATCGAGCATGACCATAATAATGATGGAATCGACCGCCGAGGATTTCTGAAATGCATGGCGTGGGCCGGCACGGGTGCGCTCTGCGTAATTGAAGGGGGCATCTTAAAGTCCTATGCCTTAGGCTCGCAAAAAGGCTCCGCGATTAGGTCCCACAAAACGGCAAGCTTCAGCTTTGTTCAGATCAGCGACAGCCACATGGGCTTCAACAAGCCTGCGAATCCCGACGTAATCGCTACGCTGAAGGCTGCTGTCGATAAGATCAACGCTCTTCCCGACCAGCCAGATTTTATTCTGCACACCGGCGACGTCAGCCATCTCTCGAAGCCCTCAGAGTTCGAGAACGTTGACCAGATTCTCAAGGCGACCAACAAGGAAATCTTTTTCGTGCCGGGAGAGCACGACGTGCTCAACGACGACGGGGCAATGTTCCGCGAACGCTACGGGAAAAATTCCAAAGGGCAAGGTTGGTACAGCCTGGACAAGAACGGAGTTCACTTCATCGGCTTGGTAAACGTAATGAATCTCAAGGCGGGCGGACTGGGCACGCTCGGGCAGGAGCAGCTTGCATGGCTGGAAGATGATGTCAGACACTTGACATCGAGCACGCCAATCGTGGTCTTTGCCCACATTCCGCTCTGGACTGTTTATCCGCAATGGGGTTGGGGAACTGACGACAGCACGCAAGCCCTGTCGTATCTGAAACGGTTTGGTTCAGTGACAGTCCTGAACGGACATATTCATCAGAGCATGCAAAAAGTCGAAGGCAACATCACTTTCCACACCGCGTTTTCAACGGCCTTTCCTCAACCCACACCGGGTGCTCCAGAAGGCCCGGGGCCGATGAAGGCCCCAGCTGAGCAACTACGCAGCGTTCTTGGCATTACCCATGTCAATTACGTGCAAGGCCGGCACGCCCTCGCAGTTGTTGACTCATCACTCGTTTAGCAGCGAGCCCGGATTATTTTCGATACGGAGAACTTTATGAAAAGAAGACTATTCATCTGCAGCTTCGCTATGGCGACCCAACTGTTCTTCGCCGCAACCCTGGTTCTGCAGCCGGCGCGAGCCGGAAGTGAGGATGCCAAGTCATCACCAACGGAAGTGCGTGTAGACAATTTCACTTTCTCCCCCGAAACACTCACCGTCCCGGTAAACAACGCTGTGACCTGGGTAAATAAAGACGATGTGCCGCACGTTATCGCCAGTAACGACGGACTGTTCAAGTCTAAGGCGCTCGATACTGACGACAAATACTCATACACCTTCACCAAGGCAGGGTCGTACTCGTACTACTGCAGCGTTCACCCAAAAATGGTGGGAAAGATTGTAGTGCAGTAGGCGAGAGCTTTCTGCGCTTGAACAGAATAGGAAATATGACATGGTGAACCCTTTCGACTTGCGAACGATTCTGCTGGCCAGGCACGCGCAGCACGTCGTACTCGTTCATTTTCCGATCGCGCTGTTTATAACCGGGGTCATATTGGATTTGCTCTCGCGAAACGCACACAAGCCAGGACTTGCCAGAGCCGCTTATCTGAATATTTCGATTGCCGCGGCGACCGTAATCCCTTCAGCCGTAACAGGCCTCCTGGCCTGGCAATTTGCTCTGGAAGGCAAGAGGCTGAAAGGTCTCTTGTTATTCCACGTCGTTGCAGCTTCGATTGCTGTGACGCTGGTGATCGCGTCGTGGTGGGTGCACTGGCGGTCGCACAAGTCAGGACCGCAAGCGCTACACCGAATTCTTGTTCCTGTCGAACTATTTGGCGTAGCAGTCATCGCCGTTACCGCACACCTCGGAGGTTTTCTTAGCGGCGTGAACTTCTGATCGATCCCGGCAGACAGGGGGTATTGTGTGGCGAACCTTACTTAAGATAAGCACGCACCAGACTGATCAGATCTTCGGTAAGTTCTTCAGGAGATTCACTGCTGCGGTCAGGGTGGGTAATGTGCAAACGGACGTGGTCTTCAAGAATTTCTGCCATCAGGCTGTTCACACCGCCGCGAATGGCCGCCAGTAGCATCAAGACGTCAGCACATTCATCTCCTTCTGTCACCGACCGTTGAACCGCGTCGATCTGCCCGCCAAGCCTCTTGATGCGCGAGAGCAGCTTTTGTTTTTGCTTCGAGATTTGTGGGAACTTATCCTTCATCATTTTTCACGATAATTTTCGCTGGGAAGGTACCGTACGGGAGTATTGTATGACTTGCGCAGGTGGGAAAGCCACATTTCATGTCTGCCCCTTGCAATAGGGACGTATGAAAAAGCAGCACAGGGCGTCCGTGCCTTAACGAAGGATGCTAGGCTGAAGATATGAACTGGGGACTCATTGCTCACTACTTCCCTAAAGTTTCGGTCTCAGGCCTGACTTGTCTGCTGCTGAGCGCAGGCCCCACGAGCGCATATGGCGCCACCTGGAGCGTCCGCGCACAACCTACACGCCTGGTCAACGGCAGCCCAGTGCTGTTTCGAGTCAAGCCACCGACGAAGCTTAATTCCTTGAAAGGAATCTGGATCGGTCACGAATTTTCCTTCAGCCTCGACAAGAAAACCAAAACCTGGTTCGCATTAGCCGGCGTCAGCATGGAAACTGCACCCGGAAGCTACGCGCTCGAACTGAGTGGCGAAACCGCTGCCGGAAAAACTCCGCCTCAACAGCTTTCGTTCACAAGAAACTTTGCTGTTGCCCGTGGCAAATATCCCAAGATTGAAGTGAAGCTTAGCGTCGAGAGCAAATTCACCGAGCCGACACCAGAACAGCAGAAGCAAATCGAAGAAGCGCAGCAAATCAAGAAGGATTATCTCAACCGCATCACGCCGGCCCGCGAATGGTCGGGATCATTCTCCACTCCGGCAGAGGCGGCCATTTCTGATGTCTTCGGCTCCGAACGAATTTTTAACGGCAAGACATCGAGCCCACATCTTGGTCTAGATTTCCGTGTGCCAAGCGGAACTCCAGTCGAAGCCATGAATGACGGTACTGTGCTGCTTGCCCGGCCGCTTTACTTCGAGGGAGATCTCGTAGCGATCGACCATGGCCAGGGTTTGCTCACCCTTTACATGCATCTTTCCGAATTCAAAGTGAAGGAAGGCGAGCAGATAAAGCGTGGTCAGATCGTAGGCTTGAGCGGCGGCACCGGCCGCGCGACCGGACCGCATCTTCATGTGGCCGTCAGATGGCAGGGAACGTATCTGGACCCTGAAGCCCTGATGCGATTGAGTCTGCCGTAGGAACAGCACTCGGCATTTAGCACTTGGCACTAGGCCAATCGCCGTTCGCTGCCCGGCCACGGACTGCTGGCTGGGAAACTCGACCCTTAGCGGCGACCGACAGCCGACAAAGCGTAGACAGCCTCGACTGGCTAAGTGCTAACTGCTCATTGCTGAAGGCTGTTCCTCACGCATTCCCGCCGGAAATCCCGCTCAGCCCGCGTGCTGAGATGTCCCGCAGCGCGCCCTTCAGAGTCTCTCGCATTTCCAGATTGCGGATGAGACGGTGCAGATAATTGGGATGAACCCCCAGAATACGTGCCGCATCGGCAAAGCTGCCCTGTGTCTGTTCCACAGCGTCGCGGATGAGTTGCTTCTTCAATTCCTTGATCGCCGCATGATATTTCGCTTCTGTCATGTCCGGGGCGGGAGCCCGCTCCAGCAGCGACTCCGGCAGATCTTCGGGCAGAATCATATCCGGGGACCCGAGCACCAATGCTCTCTCAATGGCATTCTCCAGTTCCCGCACGTTGCCCGGCCAGTCGTAATTCACCAGGCAGGCAAGCGCTTCGCGTGAGACCGGCCGCGGTTTCACTTTGCAGCGTTTGGCATGTTTCTGCACAAAATGGCGCACCAGCATGGGAATATCGTCGCGCCGCTCGCGCAGGGCGGGCATGGTGATCTTCAGCACTGCCAGCCGATAATACAAATCCTGCCGAAATCTGCCGTCGCGGACGGCCTGTTCCAGATTGCAGTTCGTGGCGGCAATGACGCGGACGTCGACCTTGATGGGATTGTTCCCGCCCACTCTTTCGAATTCGCGCTCCTGAAGCACGCGCAGCAGTTTGACTTGCAGGGTCGCCGCCAACTCGCCAATTTCATCAAGAAAAACCACTCCCCCGTCTGCGATCTCCAGCCGGCCTTTCTTCAGCGCGCTGGCCCCAGTGAACGCCCCGCGCTCGTGGCCGAAAAGCTCGCTTTCCAGGAGCGTCTCAGGGATTGCCGCACAGTTGATCGTCACAAATGGCTTCTCAGCGCGTGCGCTGTTGCGGTGCAAGGCGCGCGCAGCAAGTTCCTTTCCCGTTCCGCTTTCACCCTCGATCAACACCGTCGAATCCGTCGGCGCCACGCGCTTTAGGAATTGATACACCTCTTTCATGCGCGCGCTTTCCCCCACCAGGCTGCGCTCCTGGCTGATCTCTACGTTCAGGCGCTCGTTTTCCTCCTCCAGCCAGTGCAGCCGCCGGGCATTCTGGAGCGCTACCGCAGAAATTCCGGCGATCGCAGTCACCAGTTCCAGATGCTCTTCGTCAAGCCGTTTTTCGATCCTGTCGCTGTCGAGATAAATACAGCCAATCACGCGCTGAAACACGGTGAGCGGCACGCAGAGCAGCGAGCGCACCTGCGACGCCGCAAGGCTCTCAACCGCGCGCAACTCATCGCTGCCGGGCACATCGCTACCTAGAATGGCGATGCCCTGCTCCAGAACCTGGCGGGCCACGGTACGGCTCACTCGCACCAACGGCGCCTGCCCCACCTCTCGCATGCGAGCGAACATGGAGTTGAACTGATGCCCTTCGCTATCGGCCAGCAAGATGGCGCCGCGCCCGGCAGGAACAACCTCGAAGATCAAATCCAGTAGTTGTCCCTGGAGGTCATCCAGGTCTCGAATGGCATGAACTATGCGGCTGATTTTCAGTAGAGCATTCAGGTCTCGCGCGACCCGTGAATTCGCGGGCAACTCGCTCGACAGCCGCTCCGGCTGCAAATAAACCACGTCGCGCGGGTGAATCACCGTGGTTGCCGACGCAGAATCGCCGGCTTCGAACTCTACTCGCCCGGCTACGGCCGAGGTACCATCCTCCTCGGTTAGGAACAAAAAGGTGGAATCACCCGCGGCGATCTGATCGCCATGCCTGAGCCAGTGCTCCTGCACTGCTGCGCCGTTGACCAGGGTGCCATTTCGGCTTTCCAGATCGCGAACGCGAAATCTGCCATCATGACAACTCAATTGAAAATGTTTTCGCGATACGGAAGGGTCGGCAATGGCGATCCCGTTTGTGGCATCGCGCCCTATCGTGATTTCGCTTTCAGTAAGGGGGATCGTTGAATTTTTCAACGGGCCGGAAAGCACCAGCAGCCTTGGGCGCAAGTCTCACCTCGCGCCCCTTCTTATCACAAGTTGACCTGCTTTTCATTCCCGAATCCAAACTTTTCCAATATCCGAACGGATAGCAATACTATCCATTCGGATAGTGAATCCCAGAGAACCCTGAGAGCTCGATAAGCAACGGCATGCTGCTAAGCTATTCCAATCAAAAGACTTAATGTGGTGCGCTGCTCCAGGTGGCCATGGCAAGCCACTTGCATTTTGTTCGCTGCGCTCGCGCTCGGCGAAAAGCGATGGGGGAAGCGCTTTGGAACAGTTCTGCCGAGTTTGCGCAATCAGGGACTCGAAGGGCCCCCTCATCGGGTTCCTGATTTTTTCATTTTCCCTGCCGTGCCCGGCGGTTTCCTAAGGGTGATCCTCAGCGCTTTTCGCGGAATTTTCTTCGCGGACTTAGCGGTTTAGGATTTTCGCGCCTTGTTTGAACGTGGACCCTGCCTCTGCCCAACAGCAGGCGTCTCGACGCTACCCCGCGGCAGCCTGGTCAGAAATCGCGGGAGTGGCGGGCACAGCGATGGCTACCCCATCGCGAAGCGTGACCGTATTTCCTGAAATCGCTGGCACGCGCTCGCCGCGAACCAAAATTCCCACTAGATTAAGGGGATCCGCCGCCGACAGCGCAATGGTTTCCTGCCCAGGTTCCATCTTGCGCATTGCCCGTATCGACTCCACCGCGACCGGCAGCGCAAACTGCTCGCCCAGAAATCCATCGACGAATCTGCCACCGCGAATCTCGCCTCGATCTTCTAATCGCCGGAACGCCATCAGTAGTTCACGCCACGGAGGCAGATTCGCCTCGCGCGCCAGCACGTCGCGAATGACAATTCCATAGCGCCGCAGCAGCATCCAGCAGGCCGCCTCGACCATTCGCGGCCGTTCGACGACGTCGTCATTGTGCAGCAAAGCCCAGCGTCCGGCCGTATGCCGCGGACGCATTGTGCGGCCACTGCCTTGCCCTGCCCGGCGTTTTGGATCGATCAACGAGCGAAGATTGTCAAAACCGTCAGCCGTGACCAACCCGGCAGCTACCAATTCCCACAGCGCCGTTTCAATTTCCGCCTTCAGCTTGCCCGTACCGCGTACGATATCTGCAAAGAACGAAGCTCCACGCTGGCGCAAAAAGTCAAGAACGTTTCGGGCACCGTGGCTCAATCCTGTGTTCTCCGCCACTTCAGGCTGACGCGGCGTCATCCAATCGGCATCTTCCCGCACGAAGAAAGTGATCGGCGCAACGCTAGTGGGGATCACTCTCCGTTGCCGGCGTGCGCTATCGTTTCCGGAATCGCCCGCACTGGAATATTCCAACGTCGCCGGATGCGGCGACAATCTGCCCCAGCCAACCGCCCCTGTGAGGCAAAGCTGATCGAGATACTTGGGATCGTAATCGCTGACGCGGCGCGCCAGCACCTGCCGCTCCCACGCATTCGCCGGAATTTCGAACCCCTGCAATTGCCGCAAAACTTCCAGCGTCCCGCGCTCGCCCGTCACCTGCATTCCCGGAGCCAGATGCTGCCAGCGCAGCAGCCACTGCATGAATTGCGCCGCGGTCACCGGTTCGATCTGCTTGCGTAAGGTCGCAACCGTCAGCCGGTGAATCCGCGCCAGCAACCGCCGCTCGCACCACTCAATGTCCTGATCTGATGTGGAAACTTCCGTCCCAATCTCGGCTTTTGTAGGGGCAGGCTCTGCCCGCGAAACGCCCGTGAACTTTCCCCGCAGAATCGTCCCGCTCGCTTCCATGCGAAGCAAAGCATTAAAAATCTCAGAGGCTGGAATTCCCAACGTCGCACTCAGTTCCCCGGCAGTTGTCGGCCCCACATGCGACATCCAGCCAGTCACAAGAGTGAGCAGAGCATCGTCTCGCGACGGGGTTGCCGCCTCAATCGCAGTCAACGGTGGCTGAAACCGAGCCTCAGGAAACAAATTCGAAAAAGTATTCGCCCGCTCTGCAGATACCCAGTACCTGCGCTCACCCGTGCTAGCAATTGCCGCGCGGCCCTGGTTCACAAGCGCTCCGAAATAGTTCTGCCACAACTCCCTGTCGGCCGAATGCTCATTGCTGAATGCCGAGTGCTGCTCCGGCAGCGCCACCAGCGTGTGCAGCGCATCATGCAACTCATCCGCATCGCGCACGTCGGGCCATGCCTCGGCCCGCACTTGCTCAATCGCGGCGGGATCGAGCCCACCCACTTCTTCCAACACTGACTCCGGCAACGTTCGCCGCATCTGCACCGCACGCGCGCGCCGCTCTTCCAAAGGCGCATCATCCAAATACGCATACGGATTCGCATTCAGAATCTCGTGGGAGAACTGCGACGGCACCGGCGTATCGACCGCGAGGCAGCGAATTGTTCCATCGGCAATCCCCCTGAGCGCGGACTTCAAACCCTCCACGTCCATCGCTTCCGTGAGCACATCTTTCATCACTTCTGCGACCAGGGGATGATCGGGTATCTTGCGGTCACCCTCGATATTTTCGAAGCACGCCGCCGCATCAGGAAACACCGAAGCCAGCAGATCTTCCGACCGCATGCGCTGAATCTGCGGCGGAACTTTCTTTCCGCCCTGGAATCGCAACAACGCTAGAGCGCGGTTCGCGTCCCAGCGCCAGCGTGTGCCGAAGATCGGAGAATCGAGCGCAGCCTGTTCTAAAATCGGCTGCACCGTCGCCGCCTGCAAGAAATTGAAGACATCGCCGAGCGGAAAACTGTGCTGCTCAGCCAGGGCGATATTCAAACCGTTGTCCGTCGCCGCGGCCTGCAATTCGAAGTTAAACCCGCGGCAGAAACGCTTGCGCAGAGCCAGTCCCCATGCCTTGTTGATGCGCCCACCAAACGGCGCATGAATCACAAGCTGCATGCCGCCGCCTTCGTCGAAAAAGCGCTCGGCAATGACGGTGTCTTGAGTCGGCACTGCGCCCAGCACAGCCCGGCCTTCAAGAACATATTGAATCGCTTGCTCGGCTCCGGAATCTTCGAGGCCGCACTCTTCTTTTAGCCAGGAAACTGCAGCGGCTACATCCGGCTGCGTTGCAGAAAATCCGACCGGCGACGTATGCGGCAGCATCTCGCTGATCTTTTTTCGCAAGGTTCCGATATGTTGCGAAAGCTCTTCTGTACGCGCCGGAGCCTCGCCCCGCCAGAAGGGCACGCTCGGCGGTGCCCCGTGCGCATCCTGCACCAGCATGCGGCCAGCATTGGTTTCCACACGGCGGATCATCCACGACGTGTTGCCGAGCAGCATGATGTCGCCGCGATTGCTCTCAACCGCAAAATCTTCGTCAACCGTGCCGACTACTATGCCATCAGGCTCCACGACCACGGCATATAAAGAATTGTCGGGAATCGCTCCGCCGCTGGTGATCGCGGCAATCCGCGCCCCCCGCCGAGCCCGCAGCTTGCGGTTGACCCGGTCGCGATGCAAGTACGCTCCGTATCGCCCACGCCGCGCTGCGATTCCTTCAGACAGCATTTCGAGAATCGCCTCGTAAGTTTCGCGCTTGAGATCGCGATAGGGATACGCCCGACGTACCAGCGCAAACATCCCGTCTTCATCCCATTCTTCTGCAGCGCACGCCGCCACAATTTGCTGCGCCAGCACATCCAGCGGCGCCTCGGGAATCATCAGCCGGTCCAGATCCCCTTGCTTAATCGCCCTCACCAGAGCCGCGCATTCCAGCAAATCGTCGCGCGTGGTCGCAAAAAATCTTCCCTTCGGAACCGCTCCGCGCCAGTGCCCCGAACGCCCCACACGTTGCAACGCCACTGCAATCGCTCGTGGCGAATTGATCTGCACGACGAGATCAACTGTGCCCACATCGATTCCAAGTTCGAGCGACGCGGTCGCCACCAGCACGCGCACCTGGCCTTCTTTCAGCTTCTTTTCTGCCGCCAGCCGCAGCTTACGGGAAAGGCTCCCGTGGTGCGCCGCGACATTTTCTTCTCCCATGCGCTCGCCCAACTGATGCGCCACACGCTCGGCCATGCGCCGCGTATTCACAAAGACCAGCGTCGACCGATGCTGCCCCACCAGAGTCACCAGCCGGTCATACACCTCATCCCACATTTCGTTGGAAGCCACTGGGCCCAGCGGCATGGAAGGAACTTCTACGCCTAAATCGAGCCTGCGCTTGTGACCAATGTTGACGATGACCGGGTCATCAGAAACAGCAAAACGCGCCCGCGCCGCTCTGTCAGCAATTTGATCAGGTTCGCTTTGAAGGGGCGCGGCTTCCAGCCGCGCCGTAGAAGAACCCCCATTTGAATCGACTTCAAAATTCCTTGAAAGGCTCGCTTTTGGGTGGCGCAGCGCTTCTAGCGCTGCGATTCCAGATTCGCGTTCCGTAGCGGCTTTAGCCGCTGAGGTGCCGCTCCCCGTCAAAAAATGCGCTACCTCCTCAATCGGCTTCTGCGTCGCCGAAAGCCCAATGCGCACCGGCTTTTTGTGTGTCAGTGCATCCAGCCGTTCCAGGGACAAGGTCAAATGCGCCCCGCGCTTGTCGTCGGCGACGGCATGGATCTCATCGACAATCACCGTCTCCACATCCCGCAAAATCGCGCGGCTCTTATCGGCAGTCAGCAAAATGTAGAGCGACTCCGGCGTCGTCACCAGAATATGCGGAGGCCGTTTCAGCATCGCTCGCCGCTCGTGCATCAGCGTGTCACCCGTGCGCACAGCGGTGCGGATCTCCGGCATAAGCAGCCCGCGCTCGCCCGCCATGCCGAGAATCGCGCCGAGAGGAATCTCCAAATTTTTCTGGATGTCGTTGCCCAGCGCCTTCAACGGCGAAACATATAAAACCTCAGTCCGATTCGCCAACTCTCCCGTCAGAGCCTTGCGCACCAGCCGATCGATGCACGCCAAGAATGCAGCCAGCGTCTTGCCCGACCCGGTGGGTGCGGAAATTAGCGTTGTGCGCCCCGCGAGGATATGCGGCCAGCCCTGTTCCTGTGGCTCAGTTGGTGTGCCGAAGCGCTGCACAAACCACTCGGCTACGAGGGGATGGGCCCAGGAGAGAGAAGAAGGAAGGGAATGCATTAAACAATTTTACCTTTGTTTTGGAACTTTCGCCAGTTCTTCGCTCCGGATTGTTGCGGGAATTATCTGAGCCGGCAGCCGCCGATGCTAGAATCGCCACGATGCCCCAACTCTCCCCCCAAGCCCGCGCTCGCCGCATCAAACTAATTCTCTTCGACGTCGACGGCGTCCTCACCGACGGCAAACTTTATTTTCTTCCCACGCCGGGCGTTCAGGAAGATGCTGGCAAAACCGAATTCAAGGGCTTTCACGCTCACGACGGCATCGCCATTTCCCTCGCGCGCATCGGAGGGCTCAAGACTGGTCTCATCACCAAGCGCGTCTCCGACAACGTTGCCCTGCGCGCTCGCGACCTGAAACTCGATTTCGTCCATCAGGGCGTGAGTCACAAGCAGGCCTGCTTCCTCGAAATCGTCGCCACAGCCGGGCTGAAGCCAGAACAAGCCGCCTTCGTCGGAGACGACATTGTTGATCTACCGCCCATGCGCGCCGCAGGCCTGGCCATCGCCGTCAAGAACGCCCGCCCCGAAGTGAAGCGGAAAGCCCACTACGTCACTCCGCATTCTGGCGGTGAGGGCGCGCTGCGCGATGCCGTCGAATTCATCCTGAAAGCGCAAAGGAAATGGGAGCAGGTCCTGCAGGAATATGTGGGTGGGTGAGATCGCGGAGCGAAGTCGGTTCAGCCCCCGCGTTGACTCCATCGAAAACCGCTCACTATACTTTTTCTAGCGAAGGAGAGCCCTTGCCCCTATCCGCGGTAATCGTGGACGATGAGCAGCTCGCGCGCGACGAGCTTGCCTATCTGCTCAAAAACGCCGAGGACGTCAATGTCGTTGCGCAGGGCAAAAATGGCCTGGAAGCAGTTAACCTGATCAAAGAGCACAATCCGGACCTGGTTTTTCTCGATGTTCAAATGCCGGGGCTCGACGGATTTGGCGTCATCAAGAAGCTTCTCGACAAAAAAATTCCATTGCCCAAAGTGGTTTTCGCCACGGCGTTCGATCAATATGCAGTAAAGGCGTTCGAGGTCAATGCAGTTGACTACCTGCTGAAACCATTTGATAAGAAACGCGTTGCGCAGTCTCTTGTTAAGGCCCGCACTCAGCAGGAATCGGAAAACCTGCCCGCAGAAAAAATCGATGCTCTTGTCCGCATGATGCAGGCGCCCAAGGCGCAAACTTCAAAGATTTTGCTGAAAGCCGCGGGGCGAATGTTCCTGGTGGACCAGAAAGACATCTGCTATGCCTGGATCGAAGATGGCGTGATCAGCGTAGTGACGGCCGGTCCTGCCGGCATGGAAGGACACTCGAACTGCCGCACTCTGGAAGAATTGCTGGACAGCCTTGACCCCAATTTGTTCTGGCGGGCCCATCGTTCGTACCTGGTGAACATCAACCATATTCGCGAAGTGGTGCCGTGGTTCAAAAGCTCTTATCAACTGCGGCTAGATGACAAAAAGCAGAGCGAAATTCCTGTGAGCCGGGCACAAACCAAACGTTTGCGGGAGTTGTTTCGGCTGTAGCGGAGATTGTCGTTCTTCCGCGATTTCGGGCCTTGAGCAGGCGGCGGGAAGACGCACCTCAGGGGCTAAAGCCGGACTGAAAACAGGGGACTTATCGCAGCGCTGGAAAGCGCTGCGCCACCCAAAAATCTGCGCCAACCACAATCTGCGTGAGAAAATCTGCGCCCACGCCAAATTGATGTTTTTTCGCAGCTTTTGAAGCCGCTTTTACGATCGGTAATTCCTATAGGCAATGCTATTCCCAACTCCGCATTGGCTTTACGGGTTCCGGTTACCAAGGTTCATTGCTCCAAGGTTGAGGCACCCATATAATTTTTTCTAACCGTCGCTCCGCCCAGCAGAGATCAGAGGAATTGAGACCAAGAAATATGTCCGAGGCCACCGGCACGCAGCTAACCCGCCAGAGCCAGGAGCTCACCATTTTTCACGATGTGGCCAAGGCCTTGACCTCGTCACTCGATCTGGATTCCATTCTGCAGACCATCATGGAGAAAATGGCGGAATACTTCCGCCCCGATACGTGGTCGCTGCTGATGGTGGATGAGGAGCATGATGAGCTTTATTTCGCCATCGCCGTTGGTGAAGCTGCCGAGGCGCTGAAGAATGTTCGCTTGAAACTTGGCGAAGGAATCGCTGGGTGGGTGGCCCGCCATGGTGAGCAGGTGATTTCAGGCGATGTGGCCAACGATCCGCGCTTCGCCAAACGCATCGACGAAGCCACACAGTGGCAGACGCACTCGATCATCTGCATCCCTTTGCGTTCGCGATTGCGCGTGCTGGGGGTGATCCAACTGGTCAACGTGGATCTTACGCAATTCAATGAGCCCGAACTTTTCTTTCTGCAGGCACTTTGCGACTATGCCGCCATCGCTATTGAAAACGCCCGCTGGGTGGAGAAGATACAGGAACTGACGATCACCGATGACTGCACCGGACTCTACAACGCGCGGCACTTGTATAAAACTCTTGAAACCGAGGTTTACCGCTCAGCGCGCTTCGGCTACGAGTTCAGCGTGCTGTTCATTGATCTCGATCATTTCAAATCTGTGAACGATACTTATGGCCACCTGATCGGCAGCAAGCTGCTGGCCGAAATCGGTTACCTCATCAAAGCACAACTCCGATTAATCGACTTTGCCTTTCGTTACGGAGGCGACGAATTTGTGGTTTTGTTGCCGCAGACCGGAAAAGATCAAGCGCTTGTCGTGGCCAAGCGGCTCCGCGACGGGCTGCGAGGAACTCATTTTTGCCGCAATGAGGGTTTGAATTTAAACGTAAGAGCTTCGATTGGCCTTGCGACCTATCCTCACGATGCACGTGACGCGCATGATGTCATCCGCCAGGCTGATGAGATGATGTATCTGGTGAAGAACACTACCCGGGACAACATCGGCATTGCACAGCGGGGAGTCATGAAGTGAATTTGGTAATTGGGAAATTTGGTGATTTGGTAATTTGAAACCGAGGGCGCAATCGACCGAACTGATTACCAAATTACTCGATTACGAAATCACAAAATTTCACCTCTTCTCCTCCGGCCTCCACGGGTTCGCATTCGCCGGAGCATTGGGATCCACTGCAAAATCCCACAGATAAAGGTTCATCCCTTCGCTCCCTGTCATCTCAATCAGCGCATACTCTCCGGGTGGGAGCTCGTCGACCGGAGTCAGCTTGAACCAGCCGTGACCAATCTTGTCGATGGTCGTCTTCACGAAGTCCGGGTTCTGGTTTAGTTTGCCACTGGAATCGCGTTTCAATTCGCTGATGACCCGTCTGCCTTTTTTTATGTTAGCGCGAACGATCCGAAAACGATCAAAAGGCACAACTGGCGCTTCAGCCGGCTGCGGCTGCTGTGGTTGTGCGCGCGGAGCATCAAGACTCGGCTGTGAAGGTTGAGCTGAGGCGGTCTGACCGGGAAGCGGTTGATTGGGTTGGTCCTGGGCATTGATATAAATGGAAGGCAGGCCCACGTGCGCCTTGACTGTTGCATGCTCGCCTTCGAGCTCGATTGATGATTTCCCCCTGGCGATTGGACCGAGCGGTCCGCGAAAAATGTTCGACTGCGCCCTCTGGCCGATATCGCCTTCCATCGGCTCTAGTTCGATCAGTTGCGGCTGCCCCTGGTAGTTATCGAGCAAAAATACTCCGGATTCTTCCGGAATGCGCAGTCCGGGAGCGACCACCGGCAGGGGCGACTTCTCGGCCTCACTTTCTTTGTCGATGGCGGCAGCTTCAGGAAGCGCGGAAGTAGCCCGCTCTTTTTCAAATTTTTCTGTGGCCGGCCAATCCACCAGGTCTTTGGGAAGTTCCTCCCACTCGTTGCGCTCGGCGCTCAAATAGCGGACGCGATCGCCCTTTACTTCATATTTTGTGACTAGTTGATAGGAGCCGTCCTTCAGAATGAGGCGCTTCGACAACTCCTGCCCGCGGCTGGGCAGCGGAGCCAGGACGAAAATCGTAACGGCCGCAATCTGCCATAAGGCGGCAAAGAGCCACCGCCGGCGCCGGATGCGATTCGAATAAGACATAAGTTGTACTCGAGGGTGCACTTTTATTTTACTTCTGCTTGAGATGCAGCATCTGTTGGTTGCAAGCCGCAGGTTGTATTTCTGCGAGCCATTACCCTGCGACAACAACCTCAGGAGATCACCTAATGAACAAGCTGCGCTCGGTTGTAGTATTCTGATCAGCGAACTCGCACCAAATCTGCGATCCATGAACGTTAAACTCCCTTTATACGTATCCGCGTTGTTCTCGCTCGTTGCAATCGCCGTCGGCTTCGCACAAACACCGGCTTCCGATACTCAGGCAGGCACCCAGTATTCGAAGCAGGGAAGTGCTGTTTCGTCGCCTCAGCAACAAGGGACCGCCGTCTCTTATGCATCGATCACGCAGGTGAACGGTCTGCTGGCGGAATTGGAGGCAACGTCGAAGTCGACTCAGGCCGATCTCAGTAAACTCCGCATTGACCGCTGGAAGACAGACTCGTCTAACAAAAAACAGATTCTGAACGATGCAGAGTCCATCCAGCGCAATTTGCAGAACGCTTTGCCCGAGATGATGGCTCAGTTGCGTAACGCGCCGGAGGACCTCGGGGCCACATTCAAGATCTACCGCAATCTCGATGCCCTATACGGCGTGTTATCGAGTGTGGTTGAATCGGCGGGAGCCTTTGGGCCTAAAGACGATTTCCAGGCGCTCTCAAACGATCTAAACGGGTTCGAAGGCGTGCGCAGGCAACTTGCGGACCGCATGGAGAACCTGGCCTCCTCGAAAGAGCAGGAGATTGTCCGCCTGCGTGCCGACTTGAAAACGGCAGAAGCCAAAATTCCCGCAACACCACCCCCTCCAAAGAAGACCGTTGTAGATGACACTGAACCCAAGAAACCACCAGCCAAGAAAAAGCCGATGACGAAGAAGCCAACTACAACGCCGGCGAGCACGCCTCCTGCCCAAAGTCAGCCGCAGCAATCCAAGCCGCAGTAAGGCGCTTGGCCCTTCTTTCGTCAGTTGGCCGGAGCCCGATAGCGGATTTCGAACGTTATACCTTGCCCTCACGCCGAAGCCCGATAGCTGAAGCCCGCAGGCCGAATCTGTTACTCTTCCTTCCGCATCCACTGAGCATCCGGAATGCATTCTCACGTCCACATTTCCGCCATTATTTTCGGACTCATCATCGTCTGGGTCGTATTGCTGGATGCTTTTGAGACAATCGTGCTGCCACGCCGCGTTTCACGGCACTTTAAGTTGACGGCCCTGGTTTTGCGGCGCACGTGGATTCCCTGGAAAAAAATTGCCGGCTGCATACAAACCCCGTCGCGTCAGCAAAACTTCCTGGGATACTTCGGCCCGTTGTCATTGTTCCTGCTCCTGGGCTTCTGGGCCACTTTCCTGATTCTCGGCTTCGCTCTGCTGCAATACGGTATCGGTGGACACGAACAATTGGGCAACGAGCCGATCACGTTCGGACGGCTTCTCTACCACAGCGGTGAAACTTTCTTTACACTCGGCTACGGAGACATCGTGCCCACCTCCACGGGCGCGCGCCTGCTTTCTGTGCTGGAAGCGGGCATGGGCTTTGCCTTTCTTGGTGTCGTGATCGGGTACTTACCAGTGGTGTATGGGTCGTTCTCACGCCTAGAAATTCAGATCTCCATGCTGGACGCACGCGCTGGCTCGCCTCCGACCGCGGTCGAACTGCTGGTGAGGCTGGCTGGAAAATCCGACAGCCCCGGTATTAATCAACTGGTTCTCGACGAAGTCTTACGCGATTGGGAGCGCTGGTCGGCGGAACTGCTCGAAAGCCACCTTTCTTATCCCGTCCTGAGCTTCTTCCGTTCGCAGCACAGCAACGAGTCGTGGCTGGCTACGCTCCAGACGATGCTCGACGTCACTTCATTGCTTCTCACTGGAATCGAAGGGATTCATCCTGGCCAGGCGAAGGTCACATTTGCTATGGCGCGCCACGCCGCCGTCGATCTGTCGCAGGTAATCAATGCCCGCTATGACGCGCAAGCGCCAGAGCGCTTGACCGAGGCTGATTACAAGACTCTAAGGGAGACACTCGCCGCGGCGGGACTAGGACTGCACGACAGCGATGAGGCCAAGCAGAAGCTTACGCGACTGCGCTCGATGTACGAGCCCTACTTGCACGCTATGTCTCGGACCCTAGTGATTACGCTGCCGCCCTGGCAACATCCCGAGAAGACTCGAGATAACTGGCAAGCTGGCCCGTGGGACCGCATGATTCAAGCCAGAGGCCTGGCTGTGCTCGGACAGAAACCGCGAGTGACGGCGCCAGACGCGGATCATTTCTAATGCTGGAGGAGCGCTGGCAATGATCGAGGTACTGCACGGCGCGTGGGTTAACATCGTGTTTTGAGTTCTGGAATTGATTCGGCGAAATGAAGAACATTGGCGAAAACGTGGTGCGCATCGAGGCAGAAGCGCTGCGCGCTTTGGCCGACCGCATTGCCGGCCCGATGGGCGATGCATTCCAGCGCGCCATCGATCTAATGTTCTCATGCACAGGAAGAGTGGTGGTTACAGGCATGGGCAAAAGCGGCCTGATCGCCCGCAAGATCGCGGCTACGCTGAGCTCCACGGGTACGCCGGCTTTGTACTTGCACCCGGTTGAGGCGCTGCACGGAGATTTAGGAATGATCGTGCGCGGGGATGTTGTGCTGGCGCTCTCGGCATCGGGAGAGACGGAGGAGATTCTCGCGCTATTGGCGACTATCAAGCGGTTGCAAGTGCTGCTGATTACGATGACTGGGGATGAGATGGGTTTGCTTAGAGGTCCGAGGAGCAAGCGCCGTCAGGCGGGCAGGAGTGCCGGCTCCACACAATCTACATTAGCCAGGTCCGCAGACGTTGCGCTGGACTGTTCTATTACGCAGGAAGCATGCTCGTTGGGCTTGGCACCCACTGCTTCGACGACTACAATGCTGGCGCTCGGGGATGCTCTGGCCGTGACCCTGAGCCAGAAGCGCGGCTTCAAAGAAGAAGACTTTGCGAATCTTCATCCTGGGGGGAAACTGGGCAAAAGGCTGGCGCGCGTGGAATCTCTGATGCACACCGGCGATGCTTTGCCTTGCGTTTTCCCGAAAACAAAGATGCCGGACGTGATCTATGAAATGTCGCGCAAGAAACTCGGAGTTACTGCGGTCGTCGAAGGCCGTAAGCTGGTCGGGGTCATCAGCGATGGCGACCTTCGGCGCTTGCTGGAGAAGCGTGGCAAAGACGCGATGGATCTTACCGCCGGTGAAGCTATGACATCCAGCCCAAAGACGATCGCAGCCGACGAGTTCGCAGCCAGCGCTCTGGCTCTGATGGAAGAAAAAAAAATCACGTCGCTCATGGTCGTGGACGCAAAGGGCAGGCTGGAGGGGATCGTTCACCTGCATGATTTGTGGAGCACCGACCTGGTGTAGCGCCACCCTATTACAGTATAGCGCCGCCATCCCGGCGGCTGGCGTGGCGGCGTCTCGCCGCCACGGCAATGTCCGCGGCGCTACAATTACTCCCATGTACCACTACGATCCCAATACCGCGTTGGAAGAACTGACAGAAGATGCCACGCTGCCCAATCCTGTGCACGTGCGCGACATGATGCTGCGCAAGCATCTCACGGCCGATAAGTCGCTGGAGCTGAATCGGCTGTTCGTCGAATATCAGAAGTTTTTCGCGGAAGCGCAGAAGCTCGGCAAAGAGATTCTCAGGCAGTTGGCAGCATAGAGCGTGAGGAGCGGACGCCCTCGTCCGCCCAGGTTATTTCTTGCGTCTGTTGCTGCGCAGCGCATCCATCATTGCGGCAATGCGCTTCGCGCGTGTCTCGGGTCGCTTCGCGCCATCGATTTCCCGCACATATTCCTTCTGGTGAGTGAACGAGAGTTTGCCCCAGAACTCTTTGGCTTTCGGATCGCTGTTGATAATTTTCTTCAGGTAAGCAGGAACTTCGACTGTACGCTTTTCTTCGTCGAGCTCCATGACAACTACAACGGTATCGCCGGCTTTGCACTTCGCGCCGGCGCGCAGTTGGGCATTGACTGCCTCATGTGGCCGTCGCCCATGTTCATCAGCGAGCTTCGGAAAGGGAGGCCGTTGATCGTGCCCTTGACCGGCACGCGGCCTTTGCGCTGGAAGACTTCGACTACATCGAAGGGCGGTTTAAGAGCGGCGACTTCGCTGCCTTCCTGGCCGAGAAGTTTGGTGGTGAATTTGTGCTGGGGCATGATGGATGCTCGTGCGTGCAGTAGCACTCTTTCGCCCCTATCGGGGCTTGATCCGTTGGTTACGCGTTTTCCCACAGCTTACGCTGTGGGCTGCATTCTCTCGCCGCTTTGCGGCTTTAGGCTGCGGCCTCTGCTACCCTCGCCGCCCCATACAATCCGGCATCGCTGCCAAGCAGTGCGCGCGTGATGATCGTCTCCCGTTTGCCGAGGCTATCGGTTTCGAAAGAGGCGCCTTGGTCGCCGAGAACACTGATCCGAAGAGGATCATCTGGAGCCGTGGCTGCATACACCACCGAGCGCTCGCGCAGCTCTTCGAACATGTTGGGGGCGAACGCATCCCAGGCGCTGGAAACGCCGCCGCCGATCACGTACATGCCGAGATTCAAAACATTAATCAGATCGGCCAGCAGAATGCCGAGATAGCGTCCGAAAGTGCGGAAAATGCGGCGGGCGTGCTCGTCTCCCTGGAGGGCGAGATTGTAGATTGCCTTGGCACCGAACTCTGGATCGCTGGATGCGGCGCGCGCCAACTCCGGCGCTTCGCCGCTCGTGATCGCTTCGCGGGCCATGCGCATGACAGCACTGGCTGAGGCATATTGCTCGGCGCAGCCGTGATTCCCGCACCCGCAGGGATGGCCTTCGGGTTCAACAGTGACATGGCCGAACTCGCCTGCCATGCCATTCATGCCGTGCCAGATTTTTCCGTCGAGAACGATGCCGCCGCCGATGCCTGTGCCGAGCGTGACCGTAGCTACGTTGGCAATGCCGCGGGCCGCGCCTAGCCACTGCTCGCCGAGCGCGGCAACGTTGGCGTCGTTTTCAAGGACAACCGGCACTTCGAGCCGCCGCTCGATTTCTGCACGCACGGGATAGTCTTCCCAGCCGGGAAGATTGGCCGATTTGCGCAGCACGCCCCTCGCCATGTCGATGATGCCTGGCACGCCGATACCCGCTCCGAGGAATTCTCTGTCAGTTTTGCATTTTGCTGAGAGGCCCAGGATAGCTGCGCACATTTCGTCGATGACCTGATCACGTCCCTGAATGACTTTGGTGCCAAGGGTGATTTTTTCCAGGAGCTGGCCTTCGCTGCTGACGGCGGCAATGCGCAGGTTGGTGCCGCCGAGGTCAACGCCGATAGAGAAGGAGGGCATGGGCTTTGATTATAAGACTGTTCCGCCGCCCAGGATTGTTGATTGATGATTGCCGATATCGGAACTTGATTAAAGAGGTTTCCGTTCTGCAATCGAAAATCAACAATGACATCCTACTTCTGGCACGTTGGACAATAATGGCTGCTGCGGCCGGCGATGACGATCCGCTTGATCGGAGATTTGCAAGTCAGACACGGCTTGCCTTCGCGGCCGTAGACGCGGTGCTCGAGTTGGAACAAACCTTCTTCTCCATCGGAGTCGACGTAATCGGAGATGGATGATCCTCCGGCAACAATCGCCTCATTCAAAACTTCTTTAATCTCGGCGAGCAGCCTGGCAAACTGACCGCTAGTGATCGTGCTTGCGCGGCGGCGGGGACGAATCCCTGCACGGAACAGTGCTTCATCGGCATAGATATTTCCTACTCCGCGCAGAAGTTTCTGATTCAAAAGTGCACTTTTGATTGGGGTCTTACGCTCACGAAACAGGGCGATAAACTTTTCCAAATCGATTTCGAGCGGCTCGTTACCTCCCGCATCGAAGCTCTGCACCACGCTCAAGCGGCCGAAGCGGCGAGGATCGATGAAGCGCAATTCGCGACCCGATGCCAGCTTCAGGATGGCGTGGGTATGTTTAGGTATTTCTAAGTTGGGATTGCAGACTTGCAGACGCCCCGTCATACCGAGGTGGACGATGAAGTGGCACGCGGGGGCTGAAGTCCCCTTCAATTTTGTGCTCTCAACGCGGCCCTGAAGGGCCGCTCTTCCACGGCGGCTCCGGTTTTTCATGAGCAGGGGTGGGTTGGCCACGGTAGTTTCCTCAGTTTTCGGCAGAGCCTGCCCTGAGCTTGGCGGGGGAAGTGGCACGTGGTTCGGTTCAAGATCGAAGACTATGTGCTTGCCCATGCGGTGCACGGCTGCGATGTGGCTGTGCGCGAGGGCGGCGGCGATTTGTTGCGCGGGGGACTTCAGCGGTTCCGGCTTCTTTCCCAGCCAGACAGATTCGATCACGTCTCCCGTGACCCGCTCAGCCAGCCCGCGAACGATGGTTTCTACTTCGGGCAGTTCGGGCATGAAGCTTCAGTGTACCGTCCGGCAGCAACAAAGACATTTAACCGCCCAGAGCGCAGCGAGCGCCGAGGAAGTAGGAAGATAAAAAAGCTCGGCTTGGCTACGTCCATTCCGATTGAGCGCGCATCGTAAGGTCCCTCCGAGAGCTCCCGCTCTCGTCGGGATGACATCGTGCGTTGAGATGCGGGGGTGGCGCTCAATCCGAAAAATCGCCCGAAAACACCGAGATCGCCGAGCTGTTTTTCTCGACGATCTTGGCGTCCTCCGCGGTGAAGAGCTTACGCGGATAAATTCAATCTTTAAGGGGAACAACGGCCTGGCCGTCGCGGCAGAAGGTGGCGACCCGTTGTAACTCGCCGTTTGCTTGGGGTAAGGTCATCACTGGTCCGTAGCAATAGACGGCGTGTCCGCTGGCGGCGAAATACCACTTGCCGCCTTTGGTATGCTGCTTAAGTTGACCGGTTGGATGACGAATGGGCTGGGGCGGCTTGGTGGCCGTCAGGCTCAACAACAAGGCTAGGGTCAGGACCTTCATTGTTGCCGAACTGCTGGAACTGCTTTTCCTACCAGCGAACCTTACCGGGGTTTAATTCTCAAACCCGGGATTCAAATCTCTTGCCCCGACTCGAATGTCGCACCGAAGCAGCGTCCACAGAAGCTAAATCGAGTTGAGCGACCGCCGGTGATCCACCAGGTCCGACGCGGGTGCCGGGGGCATGTCGACTCCCGGCTTTGCCGTTTTGTCCGTATGCCCTTGCTGATGTTTCGGCGTCTGAGTCGGCGTCCCCTGTGTCTGCGCAGCAGGAGCCTTGGCGGAAGGCGGCTGAGCTTTTGCCTTGGCGTGGGCGGACCTCTGCTCAGCAATGGCTTTGCCCTTTGCGGCCCACAACTCGGAACTGTCGCTCATCAAAACGCGGATCAGATTGCTCTGCGACTGAATCGCCGCGCCTTGCTCAACAATAAGCAGGGTCAAGAGTCCATAAGAGAAGAGAAAAAGGACGGTGAGCAGAGGCAAAAGACTCCGTTTTTTTGGGGGAGCCGCATTTGGCGTCATCGGGCTACAACCGTAAGCCATCGTCAAGCCGCACCTCATGCTTGCCTTTTCCGGCAAGTATAGGGGCCAATGCAGCTTCCCGGCCATCGATCAGGCGTATTCCAAGGGACTGATTTTAAGGCGTTTGCCACAAAGCGTGCCATGAGGCTGGCCGCTTCCAAGTGCAATCCGATGCACATATTGAGCAATGAAACCTGTATGGAAAATTTCGCAACTCGCCACTGTTAATGCGGGGATTCGGAAACTCTGTCTGCCTCGAGCTGCGGGAACCAGACAAAATTTAGCCTGAAAATTTGCTTCGCGCATAATAGTGCGTAATGCCTCATCGAGCACCAAATGAGTCACGCTGGCTCCGAGCGGAGCCGCGCCGCAGCGTGCCCGCCAAGGTGTTGCAGAAAATCGTAAACACCGCTTTTCCTGGGCGCAGAGCAGTTGACCTACAGCCACTCACTGACGGCTATCGGAACGCGAATTTCAGATCCGCAATTTTCATGACGTGCGGTCCGCCACCCAACAGCAGTGCCTACTTCGCGCTCAGCACCAGCTTGGCAATCGTGGCCAGCTGCATGTTCGACGTGCCCTCATAAATCTTGCCAATCTTGGCGTCGCGCCAGTATTTTTCGATCGGATAATCTTTGGTGAACCCGTATCCGCCATAGATTTCGATTGCGAGCGAGGTCACGCGCTCGGCTACCTGAGAAGCGAAGAGTTTGGTCATAGCGGCTTCTTTGACGAAGTTCACGCCGGCGTCTTTCATCCGCGCCGCGTTGTAAACCATCAGGCGTGCGGCTTCGATCTCGGTGGCCATTTGCGCGATCTGAAACTGAATGCCCTGAAACTCGGCGATGGGCTTGCCGAACTGCTTGCGCTCCTGCGCGTATTTGGCGGCGAACTCCCAGGCGCCGCGGGCGACACCGATCATCTGCGCGCCTATGCCGATGCGGCCCTCGTTCAAAGTTTCGATGGCGATTTTGTAGCCTTTGCCCGGTTCACCCAGAACGTTTTCTTTGGGAACTTTGCAGTCTTCAAGAATCAGTTCGCACGTAGAGGATGCGCGGATGCCGAGCTTGTCTTCTTTCTTGCCGACGCTGAAGCCAGGAAAATTTTTCTCGACGACGAATGCGGTGATGCCCTTGTATCCGGCGGAGGGGTCGATTGTGGCAAACAGGACGAAGAGTCCGGCTTCTTTGCTATTAGTGATCCAGAGCTTGCGGCCGTTGAGGACGTAGTCGCCGCCCTTGAGTTCCGCTCTGGTTTGCAGTGCAAATGCGTCAGAACCGGAACCGGCTTCGCTTAACGCGTAGGCGCCGCATGTGTCGGCGGCCATCTTTGGGAGATAACGTTTTTTCTGCTCCGCATTTGCCCAGCGCAGGAGCGCGTTGTTGACCAATGTATTCTGCACGTCAACGATGACGCCGGCCGATGCGTCTACGCGCGAGAGCTCTTCGACGGCGAGAATGGCTTCGAAGAATTTGCCGCCACCACCTCCGAATTGCTCGGGGATTTCGATACCCATCAGGCCAAGCTGAAAAAACTCGTCGATCAGATCTTTTTCGAAGATGCCTTTTTCATCCATTTCTTTAACGTGCGGGCGGATTTTCTCGTCGGCAAACTGGCGGATGTTATCGCGGAAAAGAATTTCGTCGTCGGTGAGGGCGGTCAAGGGTATGGGCGCGGGCGGTGCGAGCGTGTCGGGCATAAACGTACCTTTGTTGGAAGAAGAATGGCGAACGGCAATAGTCTAGCATTTAGGAGGGACGAGCCAAGGCCACAAGCTCGGTCGCGTTGCGATATGGCTTCTTAAGCGGCCGCTTATCCCGCATTTCCATGGACAAAAATCTTCGGCGCGAGATCGTGTGCTTTTGCAGGAAAGCGCCTCCGCGTACGACGGTGCCGCCGGGGCGATCCGTTGAGGGCCCTGTCGTGCTTCGCTCGACCAAACCCTTCGACTTCGCTCAGGTCGGCCGAGGCGGCTGTCCCAACATGAGCGTATCGGTTGGCAGGGAACGTGCGCTTCTCTTCTCAAACTTCTACCCATCGAGTGGATCATGTAAATTCTTCCCTGCTTTTGGGGGTGCTCTAGGGAATTTCTCCTAAGGTGTTTGCCTGAGGGCGAGGGACCGCTTTGCTCGCGACTGAGCTGGACGAATAGCCCATCTACCGATTGGCGTGAGCCGAACGCTTAATGCGGCACTCGCCGTCGGCAAGTCGCACCTTCATGATTTGGTTTTTCGCATTGAGTTCACGCTGAATTTACAGGGTGATCAGCTTCTACTGCAGAGAAGAATGCCGCACCAGGGGACGAATCCGCACTGATCTCGGCGTCGATTGGGCGCTCTCAAAGACCTGGATTTTTCCGGCAAGTGCCTGTGGAAATTGTTGTTTACTTGTCACAGTCATTTCTATCGAGGAATGGCATTGTGGGTGCAACACAGGTTCTAAAACATCCTAGGTGTGCAGAGTTCACGCGTGGAAATCCAAAACAAAGGAGGGGTAATGTCGGACCAGTCCATTCGTCTAGGACCGCGCGAACGGCAAATCGTGGAACTACTGTTACAGGGCTGTGACAACGCGGAAATCGCTAAGCAGCTCAAGATGGCGCGACGCACCGTAAAGGCCCACTTCAACCGTCTGTTTCTCCGTTTTGGAATCACCAGCGGAATCAAGCGAGTGAAACTCGCGACCATGCTTTACCGGAGGCAATCATGTTTGCAAATGAACGCTACGGAGCACGTACCCCCAACGAGCGTGAGCACCGCGTCATCGAGCTTGTTGCCCAGGGACTAAGAAACCGCGATGTGGCCTTGCAGATTGGCACCACCGAACACGTTGTAAAGAATTATCTGCGAGTGATCTATGACAAGCTGGGGTTGTGGAACCGCGTCGAGCTGGCCTTGTGGTACGAGGCTCGCAAGCAAGAGCACGGTCTACCCTCGTAATGCCCTGTGTGGTTGCGCCCGGGAATTCAATTTCTATTGGCAGCCGAAAGCGGGCAAGTGGCGAAGCCTTTCGGCTGCTCCCTTGTCTCCCTTGCGGGCAGCCGCATCCAAAAGCAGGCGCGCCTGATCGCAGCTTTTCGAAACGCCATCGCCTCTCAGATATAAATCCGACAGCGTGACTGTGGCCGCAACGTTTCCCTTGGCCACGGCTTTCCAGAGCCAAACTGCCGCTTCTCCGCTGTTGCGCGCGGGGCCGTCAGTCAGATATTGCTGTGCGGTGGCCAATTCCTGCTGCCCGGTGTCAACGGCCGCCCCGCTCGGGAAAGTTGCGGAGCGCTCCTCCGGAGGGGCCTCAGCTTGCGCAGTGTTCTCTCTGCCAGTTGCTGTATTTGTGGATTCAGGCGCTGGCGCCTGCTCTTGTGGAACTGGGCTTTGCTCCTGCGAGGCCGGCGGTGGGTTTTTTGATGCTGCTGCGGCTTTGTTGGCTGCCGGCGGGATTGCCTCCTGCTTGGTAGTTGCTAGAGTATCTTTTGGAGCCTCGGCCGGCAATACTGCCGGCGCCCGCGACGGGGCAGGCGCAGGTTGCGTGTAAGGCACACCGCTCGACGCCAATTGTGACCCCGAGAATGCCCTCTTGCCTCGCCAAGAGATGTAAATCAGGGTGGAAAGCAAAAGCACCAGCGCCGCGCCTAGATAGAGCCGGTAGCGATAAGGTACGCTCGGCTGTACTGTGGCAAATCCCAGAAGATCGCCATCCGGCATTCTGCCAGCAAGCTCTGGAGTTGCCTCAAGCATTCGATGCTCAACTGCAGGCTCGTCATGGTAGGGGTGTGAAAGAGCGAGAAACGAGCCCGCCTGATAACTCCCCGATCCGGCTTTATAACTGCCAGATTCAGCGTCTGCCCCAGACTCCGCGATTTGCTCATCCGAACTTGGCGTTTGCAACGGTACTCCACACATTCCGCAGAATCTTTGATCCGGCGGATTTTCGTGACCACATCCTGCGCACAGAGGGGAAGATTCCCCTGCTGAAATTTCCGCCGGGCTCGAAGAGTCTTTGGGCAGCGTGCTTTGCAAAACTTCTTGCTCATTCGCCTCAGCGCCAGCATCCATGGCTGCAGGAGCTTCGACTTTTGCCGGCGTACCGCTCTCGCGCTCGAGCTGCCGTATCAATTCAGCAATTGCTTCTGCACGTTGTTCGGGCGGAGTGGTGAAATAGACTTCTGCCCACCGTCCCATGTTCGCCGTCAGCAGCGGGTTTTGCAGCGGGCTCATTTCAGGATCGGGCAGACTGCCTGGTTGGGATTCTGGGCGCCTCAATCGCACTCCGGATTTAAGAGTTGGCAAACTGTAGGATTGCACCCTGTCCAGTAAGGTTGTCAACTGGCAGAGCTGCATTCCCTGCGTTTGAAGCACTTCCAGAGGCTCCGATGTGAATTTGGGCCAAATCTCATTCGCAAGGCTTGCGACTGGCAGGCTCGAACTGGTCTAATTGCGCGTTGCGCTGCGTGGTGAGTTTGCCTTTAGGCGTCTTGCCGTAAAGATCTGCGCCGGGGCAGTAGTACAAGGCTGTGTGCGGGTCGACCCAGACTTGCACGTTAGGATTGCCCTTCTCAGGCGGCGCTTCGGGTGCCTCGGCCAGCCCCAGACTGATCAGCAGCCTGTCGAATAAGGAGAGGTCTGCATCGGGGGCGGGCTGATGATTGCTGGTGGCGCCGACCTGGTTCCCGCGGCCAGTCGCGCCCACAGAATGGTGTGACCCTAAACCCCAGCGAATCACAACCAATACTAACAGCACCGCCAGCACGAGGTAGAAATCTCCGCGGTGCGCTTCCCAAAGCTCTGTCAAACGACTGGTTTTCTGTGATCCCGCGACCTTTTCCAGAAATTCGCGAGTCTTTGCTGCCGAACTCCAGACTTGACTTTCGACGTCCGATTTGACCAGCGGCGATGGTTTCTCAACAGTTACTTCCTCTTCGTCTTCGCGACTGCCGGAGTCCGGCTGATTGTGAAGTTCAGATTCTTGCGAGAAAGCTGCTGCCGAAGGTTCCTCATGGCTGTTCGAGGCACGCGAACGCGGCAAGAAGGGATCGCTATATTCAACCGGCACCGGCTCGCCGGCCTTTGAAGGCAAAGCTGGCTGGACAACGGCATCGGCGCTTGTCGAAACAGCTGCGTTGCTTACCACACTTGCGTCCTGTGCATTTTCCGTTGGGGATAACGGCTGAGGCTGTTGACATTTGCCCGGACCTGAATCCGGGGCAGAGATTTGATGCCTTTGCCACGCCGATGCGATTTTGCTCTGCATGGACCCGCTTTCGCTCTCATGAGTGAGCACAGCGCCGCAGTGTCCGCAGAACTGCTCCACTGCCGGCATCTTCGTGCCGCACTTCCAGCAAGTCTGCTCCGGAGCGGCGGCGTCCTTGCCATTGCTTTTTTCCGGGATTCTGGATGACTCGTCCGCCAGTGCCGCCAGATTTGGTTGCAGCTTCTCAATCGTCGCCAGCATCGACGATCGCTCCTCCACCATCGACCTCTTTAGTTTGAGTTCGGCATCCCGGCCAAGAGCTTCGGTTAACATCCCCGCCAGCAGTTGGCAGGTGTGGACGTCTTGCTCGGTGTAGCCGTGAACTTTGTCGAAATAAAGTTCCAGCGTCCCTGCGATTTCGCCGTCGTGATAGACGGGGACAGCGAGAAGCGAAAGGATGCCGCGCTGGAGGCAGGGCTCAGGGTCGAACTGCATCTCTATGTTGAGATCGTCGCTGCGAGTGACCTGGCCACTGAGGACGCAGATGTTGCACACCGCCGTCGCCAAAGGCACTTCAGTTCCCACCGGCAACGCCGCAGAACCAGCGGCTGCACGGTATCGAACAATTTTTCCATCGAGAATGCCGATGCCGACGCCGCTGGCGTGAGTGATGCGCATAACTTTTTCGGCGATCAAGGCCATCGCCGCATCAAGTCCGAGGTGCCGCACTTGGATCTGGCGCTGGGTCTCAACAATTTCCGCCAGCGTGAGCGTGTAGTCATTGGGAGGTGAAAATTGGGCAGAGGCCTCTTGAGTGGGTTGCGTACTCGGCTGATCAGCTAATCCCTGTTCGCGATCGCTGGGCAGCTCAATCTGTTTTTGCAGTTCTTGCAGCATATCGCCGCGCTGCTGCAGTACGTGTGCAGCTTCGAGCAGCTTCTGGAACGTCTGCTCATCGAGCACCGGCTTGTTTTTGTCGTCACTCACAACGCCTTCGCTGCCGAGCGTGGCCAAGTCACCCTAATTTTAGTGCAATTCCGTGTCATCGGGATGGTTTCGCGTTCCTTTGCCGAGAGCGGACGGCGCTTTAGTGTGCCATTCATTTTGAGGGCCTTGCGAGGTTACTTCGGTAAGACGGGGGTACGCGAATGAGGAATACAACTCAACGCAAGAACCGCGATCTATTTCTCCTCCGCATGTTCCGGAAAATCGCTGGGATACGATTTGGGCGGCAGCAGGAATTGCAAGCCGAAATAGCCGAGAAAATAAGTTTGGTTGCTGCTGCTGGGTCTGAGGGCGCGTCCGGCCATGAAGAGAAGGATAATCGGGGAATGAATTTTGTAGCGGCCGCCGAAGTCGATGGTCGGCTGGTTCTGCGAAGGATGAAAT
>JASHOH010000028.1 GCA_030041215.1 Candidatus Sulfotelmatobacter sp.
GCGAGCTATACGGCATACCGGTGATCACTGGAGCCGTTGGCGTGCGCGACCGTTTCGGCGAATCCGGCGCTCCCTGGGAGCTGATCAAAGAATTTGAGGTCAGTGCCGAACACATTGCAGCCAAAGCAGTCGAGTTGACAAAAGTTCGACAGCCGGTTTCAGGGCAACTCGATCTTAGACCCGCTGCGCACTGAATCTATAACGGTCTCATAAACAGATTTTGCTCGGCTGCGGGCGGGCGGCTGGAAGCCGTGCCCTTTCAAAACTGTTTATGAGAGGAGTAGTGCATTGGTGCGGGAGGTTCCGTTCGCGGGGAGATCCTTCCATTCTCGGGCAGATATTTCTGCATCAACCACTCCGCAGCCTGCGGTACTGCGGCTTCGATGGCTGGCGACAGGCCAGGCGAAATCTCTTCCGGCAATGGGCCGGTCTGACAGGCTAAAACTCGTACCTCGACTCCGCAGCTTTCCTGCAATTCGCGAAGCATGTTGGACGTGGGTAGCTGGTGAATTGAGAAATCGTCAAGCTTTACGGCAGGAATTTCCGCCGGATCAATTTCGAAAATTTCGCCGGGAGTCTTGCCAGCGTCAATAGCGTCCACAATGAGCAGGCGTGAGGGTCGGATCGGGCTCAAACAGACTGTGAACAGCAGCTTTCGCACGCTGGTGCCGGCATCCAGCAGGCAGACGGTTTCGGGCACAGTATAGTGCTTTTCGATGTAGTCGATCACCGCGCAGCCGAAACCGTCATCCCCGAACAAAGTATTGCCGCAGCCGAGCACGAGCGTCGGCTTTGAGCAAAAATCGGGGAGATCGGATGGTTCGATCTCCCACATAATTTCTTCCTTTTCGCTGACTCTAATTTGCCAGCGAATCAATCAACTTGCCATTCGCGTCGATAATGTCGAGCTTGACCGACAGCTTCCCATCCAGCCGATGGGTTGCGCAGGAGAAGCAAGGATCATAGGCGCGGATTGACATCTCGACTGTATTCAACACTCCCTGGTCATACTTGCCGTCATGGATCAGGCTTTTGGCGGCCTGCGTGACTGCCATGTTGATGGGAGCGTTGTTGTGGGTTGTACCCACAATCAGGTTGACGTTGGTGACAATTCCGTCGGCGTCCGTCTCGTAATCGTGAATCAACGTGCCGCGCGGGGCTTCCACACAGCCTACGCCGCGAGCCGCGCGCGGAGTCACTTTCACGCGGGTTTCCGTGCTGGTGATCTCGGGATCATCCAGCAGCCGGGCTGCATTCTCGGCGTTATATAGCAACTCGATCAGCCGCGCCCAGTGATAGAGCAGCGTGAGCTGCGCCGGACGGCCGAACTTCTGGCGGAACTCTTCGAGTTCGGCGTTAGCCAGCGGCGTATCGATATAGTCGCAAACGTTGATGCGAGCCAGCGTGTTGACGCGATAGATCCCTTTCGGATTGTCGACGTCCAGAGCGAAACCATCGCCCCATTTCTTGGCATACGGGAACTTCAGGTAGCTCCACGGCTCAATATGCTCAGCGAGATAGTCCGTATATTGATCGTACGGAAAATCCTGATAGGAGCCGTTGGGCGCCATCAGACGCAGCTTGCCATCGTAGAGGTTCAGCGCGCCATCTCCCTTTACTGTGCCGAGGAAGCCGGTGGTAATCACACCCAGCGACTTCACCACGTCAAGATACTTGGGGAAGATGTTCTCCTTGGCGAACGCGATGGAGAACTTTGCCAGGTCCAGCGCATCGCCAGCCTGCTTGCGCAATTCGTCGCGCTCGGCAGGAGCCAGTGGTTTGCTGAATCCGCCGGGCACGGCAGCTTGCGGATGAATCGCCTTGCCGGCCAGAGTCTCCAGCATCTTGGCGCACATGTGGCGTACCTTGACCACGCGTTTTGCCACATCGGGCGCGGCTTGCAGCACGCCGATCACGTTGCGCACCGAGTACGGAGCGTCAGGTCCAAGCAGGAAGTCTGCACCGGCCAGGAAATAGAAGTGCAGAATGTGCTCTTCCATGTACGCGATGCTGTTGCACAGCTCGCGCAGCTTCTTGCCGGCGGGAGGCGGTTCGACTCCGAAGACGGCATCACACGCCTTGGCCGAGGCCAGGTGATGTGACCACGGGCAGACTCCGCAAATGCGCGGCATGATGCGTGGCATGTCTTCGACCGGCTTGCCGACGCAGAAGCGCTCGAAGCCGCGCAGTTCGATGACGTTCACCCGGGCGGTGTCCACGTTCCCACCATCGTTGAGCTGGATTGTGACTTTGGCGTGGCCCTCGATGCGGGTGACAGGTTGAATTACGAGTGTCTTTGCCATGGATCACCTCCGGGGCGCCGGGCGCAGACGGCCGGCACCAGCGAAACGGTTGAAGGTTGCAGCCCGATCCGGAATCTGCTTGGGATCGAGCCCGATGGAGGAAAGCGCGCCCATCATGTCGACCATGGGGTTGGCTTTCTCCGAGAGTGGGCCGAAGCAGCCCTCGCACGGCATGTAAGCGCGGATGCAACGCGGCACACCGTCGTGGCCGCCGCAGCCGCCGCGCGTTGCCGGGCCCAGGCAAAGGTAGCCCTGTTCCATTAGACAGCGCATTTCGGTGAGCGGAGCGCCCGGTTTGAAGTCTGGCGCTTCGAGGCGCCGCTTCAGCGTGCCGACTGCTTTTTTCTCACGCTTGGTCGGACACTCGTCACAGACGCTCTTTGAAGACAAGGCCGGCAGCGGCTTGCCTTCGAGTATGGAGAGTAAAGCGTTCGCCACCATATCGGGCGTTGTCGGGCAGCCCGGCAGATAGGCATCGACGGGAACAACCTCGTGCACAGCATAGACGCGATCCGTCAACTCGGGAATCTGTTCGTGAGGAAGGCCATCTTTTTCAGTACTTTTGCTGTCACGATATACCTTGTCAACCAGTTCCTGCGTGCTGAACTGATTGGCCAGGGCCGGAATTCCGCCAAAGCATGCGCATGATCCCAGAGAAATGAGAATCTTGCATTTCTTACGCATCTCCAGCGCCAGCTTTTTGTGCTCCTCATTGCGGATTCCTCCTGAGATCAGCCCGACATCCGCCGCCGGGATTTCCATTTCTGCATTTTCGCCAGTCTGACCGAAGAGCTTGTGGTCCATGATGACCGGCATGTGCACAATTTCTACTTGTTTCAGTACGTCGAGGAGCGGTTCACCGATATCGAGGATGGTTACCTCGCAGCCTCCACATATCGCGAACCACTCTTCGGCAAGTCGGGCTGCCATGCTGCACCTCCTTCTAGTAAAACTTCGGATTTATTCCCGTACGTTACATAAAGAAAATGAATTTGTTCTTCGGTCTCACTGTGTTCGGTATGGACTCGGCCCCAGCTTCTGCACCTGCTCCGTAAAATCGCGCACCACCTGCGCAAACCGTGGGCCTTCCGCGGCCGAGACCCACTCCAGCCGAAAGCGTTCTTCTTCCAGGCCGAAATCAGAGAGCATCAGGCGAATCGCTTCAGCGCGCTTCTCGGCTTTCAGATTGCCTTCCTGATAGTGGCAGTCGCCCGGATGACAACCGCACATCAGGACGCCGTCGGCGCCCTTGGTCAGGGCTTCAATCACGAGATTGGGGTGGACCATGCCCGAACACATCACGCGAACCATGCGGATGCTGGGCGGATACTGAATGCGAGAAACGCCGGCCAGATCGGCCCCGGCATATGAGCACCAGTTGCAGCAGAGAGCGATGATCAACGGTTGAAAAGTTTCAGCCGGGGGCGCTTCTGCGACGGCAGAGACCGATTGCACAGGACTTATACCCATCACGCCACCTCCAGCGCAGCATCAATCTGTGCCCGGATTTGCTCGAGCGTAAAGCCGTAAATCTGCACGCCATCTTTCGGGCAGGTCGCCTGGCAGCAGCCGCAACCTTTGCAGACGCTATCGTTGGTCTGGACTACTTTTTTCACCGATCCCTGCCACATGTATTCGAGCAGGGTGATGCCCTTGTAAGGACACGTGTCCACGCAATAAGCGCAGCCATCGCATTTTTCATCGAGCACGTGCGAAATGTTGCCTTCGAGCTCAATGCTGTCTTTGGCCAGAATCGTGGCTGCGCGCGCTGACGCCGCTTGCGCCTGGAGAATGGATTCATCCAGCGTTTTCGGTGAATGCGCAGTGCCGCACAGGAAAACGCCGTCGGTCATGAAGTCCACGGGACGCAGCTTCATGTGGGCTTCGAGGAAGAAGCCTTCGCTGTTTAGCGGAACCTTCAGGAATTGCGCGATCTGGCGATTTTCTTCGTGAGGGTGAATGCCCGCGGACAAAACCACGAGATCGCTGGAAATGGAAATAGGCATTCCCAGAGTCTGGTCGAATACCGTCACTTCGAGCGCCTTCAAGTTTTGCGAGACTTCAGGCTTGCGCTGCTCGTCATAGCGCACGAAAGCCACGCCCTGCTGGCGCGCTTTCGTGTAGTAGCCCTCTTTGAAGCCGTAAGTTCGAATGTCGCGATAGAGCACATAGACATTCGTTGCCGGCGACAGCTGCTTGATCTTTAATGCGTTCTTGATGGCATCGGCGCAGCATACGCGAGAGCAGTAGGGATGGTCGGTATCGCGCGAGCCGACGCACTGAATCATGACTACGGTCTTGGCACGGCCATTGGGCTTCAGGAATTCACCGCCCGCGGCGAGCCGGGCTTCGAGCTCACGCTGCGTAATTACGTTTTCGTTCTGTCCGTACAGGTACTCTTTCGGCTTATACTGCTTCGCGCCTGTCGCGACAATGACGACTCCGTGCACAATCTCGGTGGTTTCGCCGTTTCTCGAGATTCGAGTCTTGAAGTTGCCAATGGAGCCTTCGATGTTCTCGATGGCGGCGTTCGTCAACACATGGATCTTTGCATTCCGATCTACTTCATTCCTGATTCGCGCAAGTTCATCCTGCGGGTTTTCACCGTTAAGCAGGTAATAAACATGGCGGAGATCTCCGCCCAGTTCTTTTTCTTTCTCCACCAGATACACGTGATAACCCTGTCCGGCGAGCGACAGGGCCGAAGTCATGCCGGAGAGTCCGCCGCCAATGACCAGCGCTGATTTTTCGATCTTCAGGTGCTGGCGCTGCAAGGGCTGCAAGAGGCGTGATTTGGCAATCGCCATCCGCACCAGATCTTTGGATTTTTTCGTCGCCTCCTCCGGCTGGTGCATGTGCACCCAGGAGCACTGGTCGCGGATGTTGGCCATTTCGAATAAATAAGGATTGAGACCGGCCTCCGCCATGGTGTTGCGGAACAGCGGCTCGTGCGTGCGCGGCGTACACGATGCCACCACAACCCGGTTCAGCTTGTGCTCATCGATTTTCTGTTTGATCCGGTCCTGCGCATCATTGGAGCAGGTGTAGAGATTGTTCTCCGCGTAAACCACGTCGGGCAGCGTGCGCGCATATTCGACGACTTCGGGAACTTTGACTACACCTGCTATGTTGGTTCCGCAATGGCATACGAAGACGCCAATGCGCGGATGCTCCTGTTTCACATCCCTTTCTGCCGGGTAAAGTTTGGGTTTGATCAGTGTTCCCCGAGCACTCTCCAGCAGCGAGAGGGCCTGAGCTGCCGCTGCTGAAGACTGCATCACGGTTTCAGGAATATCTTTTGGCTCGACGAAGGGTCCGGCAACATAAACTCCTTCGCGGGACGACTGTGCGGGAGTGAACGCCGAAGTCTTGCAGAAGTTGAACTCATTGAGTTCGATTCCAAATCGATCAGCGAGCGCCTTCACCTCTTTCGGCGGCTGCATTCCCACTGACAGCACGACGAGATCGTATTCTTCTGATATGCGCTTATCGTGTTCTCCCAGGTACTCCACGATCAGGTTCTTGCTGGCGGGAACTTCTTTGATGATCGGCACGCGCGAGCGGATGTAGCGCACACCCAGTTCCTGCGCCCGCCGGTAGTACTGCTCGAAGCCCTTGCTGAAGGCGCGAAGATCCATGAAGAAGATGTCGCACTGCAACCCCTCGCCCAGATGCTCTTTGGCGATGATGGCTTCTTTCGTCGCGTACATGCAGCACACGGACGAGCAGTAGTCACGCTCGGAATCGCGCGATCCGACGCACTGCAGGAAAGCAATGCGCCTGGGTTGCTTCTGGTCATACGGCCGCTGCACGTGTCCGGAGTAAGGGCCGGAGGCGGAAAGAATGCGTTCGAATTCGAGCGAGGTAATGACGTTGGGGAAGCGTCCGTAACCGAGATCTTTGGTGAGGCGAGCGTCGAAGATTTCGTATCCGGGCGCGAGGATAATAGCCCCCACGTTGAGCTCAGTTGCTAGCGGCTTCTGCTCGTAGTTGATGGCCTTAGCCTCGCACACCTCCTGGCAGATTCCACAGGAACCGTAATTCAAGTGGATGCAGGCGGTACTGTCGAGCACAGCCTTGTTCGGCACTGCCTGTGGGTAGGGAATATATGCGGCAGGTCTCGAGTCCAGGCCTATGTTGAACGCATTCGAAAGCGGCAAGAAGTTCTTTGCTGTAGTCAGCGATGAAACCTGCTTTCCGGTCGGGCAGATGAAATCGCAAGCGCCGCAGGTCCAGCAGATGGGATTGTGCTTGCCGAAGGGTGGTTCCAGCCTCTTGCGCGGGCCGCGGCCGGAGAATCCGACTGCCGTCCGCCCCATCCGCTCGCAGCACATGCGGACGCAGAGGCCGCAGTAGATGCAATCGTCGTTCTTCTTGCGGATCCGCGGCTCGTGGACTCCCAGCTCCATCGCAATGCGACGGACCGGTTCGGCTTCGGGACAACGCGCCAGCAGCAGCTCGGCGACGATGCGGCGCGCCCGTAGCACGCGGTCGCTGTGAGTGAGAACCGCGAGTCCTTCAAGCGCCTGATAAGAGCAGGCCGCCTGGACGGTGGCCGGGCGTCCCGGCGCTTGCACCTCGACGACACACAACCGGCAGGCGCCATAGGGGGTCAGCGCTTTATGGTGACATAAGGTCGGGATCTTCACGCCCACCTTTTCGATGGCTTGAAGGAGGGTTATGCCCTCAAGCACCTCCGTGCTCTGATTGTTGATTTCGAGACGTATCACAGCACCCACCTCAATCGGTCTCTATAGTCTCCAAGCGAAAACAAACCTGGGGATGTGTCGTTTCCAAGCAATGCAGCGTCTTCTTGATATCCCCCAAGGGCTTACGGTCAATATGACTTAGCCCAAAGGTGGCAATCACCCTCGTGCCCTGTCCCGGTGCGCTCTCCACTTCGAGAGTCCCTCCGGCTTCTTCCGCGGCTTGCGCCAGCAATGGCAAGCCGAGACCGACACGCTTCCCTTGCTTCGTCGTGAAGAAGGGGTCAAGAGACCGTCTTTTGGTTTCTTCGTTCATTCCTTTGCCGTCGTCGATGACTTCGAGCACCAGCCGATCCGCTTGCTTGCGCTGGGCCAGCCGAATGACGATATGCTTCGCCCCGGCCCTTAGGGCATTCTCAACGATGTCGAGGATATGGAGCGATACATCCTCCATCGCTAGATCCTCATCCTTCTTCCCTCCATTCCAGACAAGCACCGCCTTATCTCGACGGTGTCCGCCGTCTCCATCCAGAACCTCGTCGATCTCCTCCCGACATCTTCCAGCTTGTGTGCGTCAGAGGAGCTAATGAAGGGCAGGCGCTTCGTCTGCGGTATGCTATCCCGTTTCGACGGATCGGCCAGCTCCAAGGCGTCCAGGAGCAGACCCTCGGGGATAAACCCCAACTGGCCGACAATGCCGAAACCTTCCCGATCCACATGTGCGGCAATGGCCAGACCATCCCGCTCGTGGATCAATTCGACAAGCTGCTCAATAGTGATGTCCGTGGCTCCGATGAGGAGTTTGTCGCTGAAGCCGAGGACGTTGTCCTCCTCGTCGACAACCACCTGCTCTCCGTACAGCTTTTCATCGTTGGTTCCGTGAAGATTCTCGTAGACGATTTCCTGAAGAGAGAACAGGCTCTCGAGAGTGCCAAACAAAGCGAGGATGTGAACCTCCTCTCGTGTCGTCACCTCCATTCCGCCAATCACGGTTATGCCTTCTCCCGCGGCGTTCCTCTCGACGGCGGGGACGTTCTCGGCTGAGTTATGGTCGCAAATGCCGATCATCTGTAGTCCTTTTCGCTTCGCCTCACTCACGATATTGCGTGGTGACATCTCCAAGCCCGCGCAGGGTGACAAACAACTATGAATGTGCAAATCGGCCCTAAACTCCTTCACGATTCGTGACTCCCAGCTCACACAATCGGGCCACCACGTCGTAGCTCGAGAGCGGACTGACCAGGATAGGAATGTGTTCCTGCTCCGCCTTCTGGAGCGTTGCTGCTTCCGGTGTCCTGCCATTGACGACAATGATCCCGCAGAGCTCCTTACTGCTGGCCACCGCAACAATGTTGGTGTGGGTCTGCAACGTGACCCACACTTGTCCTTTTCGGGCATGGGCAAGAACGTCGCTCAGCATGTCCCCGGCATATCCGCCGGTTACGGTACGGGACGACAAGAGATCCCCGCGAGTGCTCACCGCAAGCTTCAGTGCCTCCACGATTTCTTTGAGTGTCCTTGTCATGTGAAGACCGTAAACTGCAGTTTCGTTCCCTCGCCGACTTTCGATTCCAGTTTCAGCTCATTGGTACAATTCTTGATGTTCGGAAGTCCCATACCGGCTCCGAAGCCAAGCTCCCGCACCCAATCGGGCGCCGTCGAATACCCTGGCTGCATAGCTAGCTCGACATCAGGGATTCCGGGACCGTTGTCGACGACGGTCACCGTTACTCTGCCCGGCTCGACGCGAGCGGCCAGCTCGCCTCCCTCCGTGAAAATGACCAGATTCAATTCCGCTTCGAAAGAGGCGATGGCGATTCGGCGGACCACATCGGGGGCAAGTCCGAGCGTCTGCAGATTGCGCTTCAGTTTGCTGCTGACCTCGCCCGCCTTCTCGAAGTTCGCACCATCGATGTGATACCGGAGCGAGAGGGTGGCTCGGTCGCAATCAAGCTCCGAAAACCACTCCCTGGGTATGTATCGTCGGATTTCTAGGTCCTGGAAATCGATTTCCAGGTGCTGGAGCAGGCAACGGATGATGTCCACTTTGGTCAGGATGCCGACAAGCCTCTTGGTCTTGCGGTCAATCACCGGGAACCTCCCATAGCCATGCCGCTCGAATTTCTGCACTGCGTGGACCAATGGCTCGTCGGCATAGAGCGTCGTGACGTTCTTGCTCATCCATTGCTTCACGGGCTGCGAGCTATTCCCCTCCCGAAACGAGCGGACCAGGTCCTCGACGCTGACAATACCTACCATCTCTTCGCCCTTCATCACGGGCATTCCGGAATGCCTATTCTCTCCGAGGACTCGACTGACGTCCGCCATCGTGTTCTCCGGCTCAACCGTGATCACCTGTTTGGTCATGGCTTGCTGCACTCTCAGCTCATAAATCATTTCCTGCGTTCGTGCGATCTGAAGCGTCCCGTTGACGTTGCTGTCTTTCATGTTTCCGAGACGCCCTTCAGACCCTTCCGATACAATCGTCCGCAGCTCTCGTACATGGGAAGGGTTGTGCTCAGAAGAACGAGGCCTCTTTCCTCAGCCAGTCGCACCGTTTCCGCCTCCGGTTTCTTCCCCCGGACATAGCAGACGACACGGACGTCGGCCATCTCGGCCGTATAAACGCTTTGAGGAGTGATCAGTCCGGTCAAAAGCAGCGCGTCGGGCTTGAGGCGACTCAGCACGTCGCTCATCAGGTCGGAGCCGCACGCCAGCTCCACGGCCATCTCCTGATCGTGGCTGTTCACCACGATGGTTGCTTGAAGCGTTTCAATGATCTCTCGAAGCTTCATGCGCACTCCTTGTGCTTCCAGGTCACGCGTGCACTTGTTCCTGCTCCGGCTTCCCCCTCTTCTTCCGTTCCACTTTGATTCCGCGCTCGACCGACGGCACGGGCACGCCGGAGAGTTTCTTCACGGCGTCGAAATTCGGCGGACAGACGTCGAAGCAGACTCCGCATTTCGTACATTTGCCTTGGTCGATGACATGGATGATATTCTTTTCCCCGTAGATCGATTGCCCGGGGCATTCCCGCATGCAGATGAGGCATGCCTGGCACAACTTCGGATCGATCCAGTAGGCGGTCAGGCTCTTACACACCTTCGCCGGGCAGCGCTTTTCCTTGATGTGCGCGTCGTATTCATCGCGGAAATATCGGATTGTGGTGAGAACGGGGTTGGGAAGCGTGGTCCCAAGACCGCACATGGAGGCATCTTTTACCGCCGCCCCCAGTTCTTCCAAAAACTCCACGTCGCCTTCGCGCCCCTCACCTTCCGTGATTCGTGTCAAGACCTCCAGCAGCGCATCGCTGCCGTCGCGGCAGGCGCTGCACTTCCCGCAGGACTCATCATTGGTGAACTGGACGAAGAACTTGGAGACGTCCACCATGCAGGTGTCTTCATCCATCACAATCATTCCGCCGGAACCCATCATGGAGCCCACTTCCTTCAGGCTCTCGTAGTCAATAGGGAGATCGATGTGGCTATTCGGGATGCAACCGCCGGAAGGACCGCCGGTCTGCACCGCCTTGAGCTGTTTGCCACCCGGGATGCCGCCGCCGATGTCGTTGATGATCTCGCGCAGTGTGATCCCCATGGGAACCTCGATCAGGCCCGTGTTGTTAATTTTTCCCACCAGAGAGAAGATCTTGGTTCCCTTGCTGGTCTCGGTGCCGATGCCGGCGAACCAGTCCGCGCCGCGGCTGATGATCTGCGGCACGTTGGCCAGCGTCTCCACGTTGTTGATGACCGTGGGGCAGCCCCACAGGCCAACCTGTGCAGGGAAGGGGGGCCGCTGGCGCGGTTCCGGGCTTCCGCCTTCGATAGAGTGGATCAGCGAGGTCTCTTCGCCGCAGACGAAGGCGCCGGACCCTTCGCGAATTTCGAGATTAAAACTGAAATTGGAGCCCAGAATGCGTTCGCCAAGGAGGCCATACTCGTTTGCCTGGATGATCGCTCCACGCAGACGCTGGATGGCAAGCGGGTATTCCGTACGGACGTAAACGAACCCTTGAGATGCGCCGATGGCGTAAGCGGCGATGGTGATCCCCTCAACCAGCGAGTGGGGATCGGATTCCAGGAGGCTGCGGTCCATGTACGCTCCCGGATCCCCTTCATCGCAATTTCCGATGATGTACTTGGGGATCTTCTTCTCGCTCCGGCAAACCTTCCACTTAACACCCGTCGGAAATCCTGCTCCGCCTCTGCCTCGCAGCCCGGAACGCGTGATCTCCTCGATAACGTCGAACGGTGTTAGCGTGGTCAAAACCTTCTCCAGCGCTACGTAGCCATCTCTCGCGATGTAGTCTTCAATTTTCTCTGGGTCAATGACTCCCTTATTGCGCAATACCAGGAGCATCTGTTTCTTGAAGAACGGGATGTCGCCAAGCAGGGGAATCCGCTCCTTCTTTTCCGGAGGCATGAACATCAGCCGCTGGACCGGTCTGCCCTTCAAGAAATGCTCTTGGACAAGGAATGGAATGTCGTCGGTTTTGAGCCAGCCATAGAAGATCTGATCCGGCAGCACGACCAGCAACGGCCCTTGGCCGCAGAAACCGTTGCAACCAGTCGGCACGACAGAGACCTCATCCGGGAGGCCGTGGCGTGCAAGTTCCGCTTCCAGAGCTTCCTTGATGCGCAGCGCGCCGCCCGCCACGCAGCCCGTGCCAGTGCACAGCATCAGCTCGATCCTTCGCGCAGGCATTGCCCTATGCTCCCCTTTCTGAACCAATTCCAAGAGCGTACTCGGCCGCAGCCGCGCCGCCGACAACGTGATCTTTGAATATCTTTCTCGCCTTCTCAGGTGTGAGTTCCCCGTACTTCACGGGAGGCGAATTCCGCATCTCGACCGTGGCCATCGGCTCCTTCGAGCACAGTCCGGCGCATCCTGAGGTCGTGACCTGTATGTCTTTCATCCCGCTGTGTTCCAGTTCTTCGAGAAAGGCGGCGACGATACTTCTCGCCCCGGCGGCAATGCCGCATGTGCCCATGTGCACAATGATCTTGCCGCGGAACTCACCCTCCCGCAGGTAGATACCCTTTTGCGCTTCCGCCCGTTTTTGTCTGAGCTCATCCAGCGTTAACTTTGCCATGGTTATTGCCTCCGGCGTACTTCTTGGCTATGCCGGCAACTTCTTTGACCGTGAGCCTTCCATAGACCGAATCGCCCACCATCACGGCTGGCGCCAGCCCGCAGCATCCAATACACCTGACCCCCTTCAGCGTGACGAGCATGTCCGGTGTGGTTTCCTCCGGCCGGATCTTGAGTGTCTCGGCAAAACGGTCCATCAGCCGCTCGCTTCCGCGCACGTAACACGTCGTTCCCATGCAGACGTTGATCACGTACTTGCCTCTTGGCACAACGCTGAACGCGCTGTAGAACGTCGCGATGCGATAAACATGAGTAAATGGATACCCGGTCTCCTGCGAGATGTACTTCAATACGGCTTCAGGAAAATAATTGAGTGCCGCGTTGACCTCCTGCAGGATGGGCATTAATGGCCCCTGCCGGTTCTTGTGTCGGGCGATGATGTTGGCGACCTTTACGCGCAGAGAGGGCTCGATTTCGGCCGCCGGGACCTCGACGGGCTGTACCCTAGTCTGTGTGGGACAGTTGGCCACACAGGTACCACATCCCGTGCATTTGGATTCGTCCACGAACCGTGGCCGCCTGCTGATCGTGACCGTGAAATTCCCGGGCCGCCCCTCGATGCGTTCCACGTCGCTGAGAGTGAGAATTTCGATATCCTTGTGGCGGCCGATCTCGACCAGGCGCGGCGCCATCGTGCACATGGCGCAATCGTTCGTTGGGAAAGTCTTATCGAGCTGCGCCATCACCCCGCCGATGGAAGCTTTGCTGTCGGCCAGATAAACTTTGATGCCCCCGCCAGCCAAGTCCAGTGCCGCCTGCATGCCACCGATACCGCCCCCGACGACGAGGGCAGCGCCCACGCGGCCATTCTGTTTCGTCTCAGACGGCATAGCCGGCTCCCTCCTGGGCGGGAATCTGTTGAGCTGCCCGTTCTTTGACTGCCTGGAAATAGAACGCGAGCGGACGATACAGCATGTGCGCCCACTTCCCGAAGGTCATCTCGACCAACAGCATGGGCGTCGCAATCACCACGTGCAGGGCATAAGCAAAATGCGCGCACAGGGCGAATCCGGTGTAACGGAAAATATTCACCGACAAACCACTGACCGCGGTGAGCAGCAGCAGGATCGGGAGCCCCCAATCCCGCGGCCGCATTTCCTTTTGTGCCTGAAGGCGGCGCACCAGAACGGTAGCCCCTCCATACAGAATGAACGCGGCTGCCAGATAGCCAATCCAGCGCTGCGGATTGTAGATGGGGTAAATGTTATCTGTCTGAAACCACCGCAAGCCAAAGACCTTAACTGCCAGCATCGTGCCGGTGCCGGTAGCCAGGAACCAGTGGCCTATCCATCGCCTGTGCTCCGAGGGACACTTCCGCATCCGCGACTGCGTCACGGCATGGCGTAGAGATGCCCAGGCCTCGCTCCAATAAGCCGAAGCCGGAGCGTGCTCTCCGCTCATGGTCAGCCGCCAGATGCGCAACACCCGCGACAGCAATAACAAGAAGGGGAATAGAATGACGACCAGCGTGTAATACGTTATGGTGGGGAACATGTGCTCCAGCCCCAGCGCCGTAGTGAGCTGCGACGCCGGAAGGCCCATATACCACAAGTGGTAGCCGAGAATGAGCACCACTGTAAGGGCCGCTACCAAGATCAGTGATGCCATATACCAGGTGCGGGACCGGAGCAACCGCGCCGCGATCCCCGTCCAGTCATATTGCCCGCACAGGAAGCGCCGCAGGGTAATCATCGAAGTTCTGGGATCGGCCTGGCGCGGGCACACGATCGTGCAATCGCCACAGTCCTCGCACAGCCACGGTTCCAGGCCACCGACGAGCGGCGTCCGCAAGCCTAACAGCGCATAGCGAATGCTTTTTCTGGGAAAATTTACCGAGTCGCTAGCGAGATCGCAGGAGAGCGTGCAACTGCCGCATTGATAGCAGCCTGTAATGTCGAACTTTCCATACCGCCGGATATCGGCCAGCAGTGTGGGATCGGTCGGAACCGGCAAAATCCCGCTTGCCATCTTCCACCTCTCACTGCGAGCCCGCTATGATGCCGCAACGACGACTTCCTTGACCACCCTTCTCGTGTACACAAGGAACTTTTGGTCCTGCTCCAGGCTTTGCACCTCGAAGTTGTCCTTGCGATACGCTTCCTCTGCGCGGGAGGCATCTTCTTTAGTGGCGTAGAGCTGTCCATCCCACATAAACTTCTTACCGTCACCGATGATCGAGAGGTTTGGGCTCATATCGCTCTGTCGAATTTCGGAAAATCGTGTCCGCGGAAGTACGGCATCTCCTGTTGGGCCGCAGGTGTAAACATCTATCACTTATTGGCATGGTTCCAATGGATGTTCAGTGACCGTTGTCACTGATTGCGGTGAGCTTTTGGCGGGGTTGATTGCTGACTCCGCCTCCCGGCAGCTTGTAGAACTTTCATAAGATGCTCATGAATGCATACTTAGGGTAGTCGCAGCTGGTGTGCTTTTTGTCACCAGCCAGAGTGATCTGGGGCAGAGAAAGATTGACCGTGTTGTTGCATTTGTCGGCAAAGGGGATGTTGCGATTCGGATTGACATGACAGTCGCCAGCCAAACAAAGGGAAACATCTGGCTGGGCTTAGACGTTGGCACGCAAAGTGTGCGTGCTCTTGTCATCTCGGACACCGGACTGGTGCTTGGGCAAGGCTCGCATGCACTCATGAGCCGGCGCGATGGGCGGCGGCACGAACAGGATCCTGAAGACTGGTGGCGCGCCGTTGTTTCCGCCTGTCGTGCGGCTCTCGCCGATTTACCTGTGTCTGCTATACGAGGTGTCGCCGTAGATGCGACCTCGGGAACAATCTTATTGGTGGATAGTGGCGGCAAAGCGCTCACGCCGGCGCTGATGTACGACGATACGCGCGCTATCGAAGAAGTGAGGCTGATTGAAGAAAGCGGTGCAGCCACGTGGTCGAATCTGGGATATCGCATGCTACCGTCGTGGGGGCTGCCGAAGCTGCTTTGGTTATTGCGTCATTATCGCGAGCATGCTTCTGGCGCGCGTTTGGTTCATCAAGCCGACTTCATCAACCGGCGGCTAGCAGGAGCGGAAGTTCCGTCAGACTCCAGCAACGCGCTCAAGACAGGTTACGATCCGTTGCACGAAACCTGGCCTCACGAAGATCTGGATGCGCTTGGTGTGCCGCGCGAAATCATGCCTGCGGTGGTACGTCCTGGCACACAAGTGGGAACAGTGTGTGCGCAAGCGGCTGCGGAAACCTGCATTCCTCCCGGAACACCGATTATTGCGGGCATGACGGATGGATGTGCGGCCCAGATCGCCGCGGGAGCGCTAGAGGTTGGAAGCTGGAATTCGGTGCTGGGCACGACTTTAGTGCTCAAGGGAGTAAGCCGTGAGTTGATTCGTGACCCGGCTGGCGTGGTCTATTCGCATCGCTCGCCTGATGGGAACTGGTTGCCCGGCGGAGCGTCGAGCACGGGAGCCGGTATCCTGACGCAATATTTTCCCGATCGCAATTTGAACGAATTGAGCGAGCGCGCTTCTGCACGCGAGCCGGCAAGCGTAGTTGCTTATCCGCTGGTGTCGCATGGTGAGCGTTTTCCTTTCGCCGCGCCGGATGCGGAAGGTTTTGTACTGGGCACGCCGTCAGATGAGATTGATCTTTTCGCTGCACTGCTCCAGGGAGTCGGTTTCATCGAGCGATTGTGCTTCGACTATCTTGACCTGCTGGGTGCACCTGCCGAAGGCGACGTTCGCTTCACGGGAGGGGCAACCCGCAATTCTTACTGGTGCCAGCTACGGGCAGACATTCTGGGGCGCTCTGTGTGCCTGCCGGAAAATGCAGAGCCCGCTCTTGGTATGGCTGTGCTGGCGGCATCGGGGAGGAGGCGCGTGGTGGATGTCGCCAAAGAAATGGTGCGAATTCGGGAGGTAGTTGATCCGCGGCCGGATGTTGTTGCTCGTATGCGCGAGCCTTACCTTCGTCTGGTTCGAGAGCTTTCGTCTCGCGGCTGGGTACAATCTGCATTGGCCAGCCATGCAGAACTGAGGGTCGCGAAATGACGCACCTGCTGCTTGTTCGACATGGTGAAAGCATATGGCACGGAGAGAACCGTTACGCGGGGCGCACGGATATCCCGCTTTCACCGCATGGTCTCGAGCAGGCTGAACAACTTGCTGATTGGGCTTCATCGGCGCGGCTGACGGCGATTTGGGTTTCGCCTTTGCTGCGCGCACGGCAGACGGCGGAGCCATCGGAGCGCGCGACTGGGCTTACTGCGGTCGTCGATCCGCGGCTGCAGGAAGTGGGCTACGGTCGAGCTGAAGGACTAACTTGGGCTGAAATGGAGAAGTCTTTCCCTGCGCCACTGGCTGCATTCGAAGCCGATCCTGTCGCCCATCCCTTGCCCGGTGGGGAGGATCCACGGCGAGCAGCCGAGCGGGCCGTGAGCTGCTTTCGGGAAATTGCGCAGAAAAATCCAAACGGGCGCGTGCTCGTCGTTACGCACAAAACCCTTATTCGGCTTGGGCTGTGCTCGCTGATTAGCCTGCCATTGTCGCAGTACCGCAACGTGTTTCCTTCCATTATTAATGCTGCTCTTACCGAAATCTGCATCGACGGGCGCAGCGGTTCGCTTCTGCGTTTCAACGCGCCCGTAAGATCCATGGCAGCCGCTTCATTCGAGGAAGATGAAAGCTAACTCTTGCGGCAAGTGCCGCCAATCATCCCAAGAATGGGTTGACAGCTGTTTCATGCGAAGATGTTCTCTTTTCGGCGGAGAACTCCGGAGATAGACTTGTACTCGAACCACTATGATGCGAATTATCTTAATCGGCGCGGGTAATGGCGGAAAAACTTTGGTGGAGTTATTCCACAAAGATCCCAACATCACTATTGTCGGCGTCGCCGACAAGGATGAAAGAGCTTCGGGGCTGGCGCTGGCTCGAGAGCTTGGTTTGCCCGTAAGCACCGATTACCGAGGGCTGCTGGCCACAAAAGATGTCGACCTTATTGTGGACGCGACCGGCGACCCCGTGGTCGGCAGAGTCATCCAGACGCTCAAAGCCGACAGAGCTGAAGTCATTGGTGGCAATGCAGCGCGGTTCATCGGGCAATTCATCGAAGCCAAGAGCAGGACTGAGGCGCTGGAGGACAAGTACCAGCTTGCTATGCGCGAGCTCGAGGCACGGGCCGAGAGCGAGTTCATCATCGGCAATAATCCGAAGATGAAGGAGATTTCTGAATTGATTGCCAAGGTTGCGCCCGCGCCGACCACGGTGCTTGTACGAGGCGAGAGTGGTACCGGCAAAGAGCTGGTGGCCAGAGCTATTCATCGCCACAGTATGCTCAGCAGTCAGCCGCTAGTGACGTTGAACTGCACGGCTTTGTCTCCGTCGCTTCTGGAAAGCGAACTTTTTGGCTACAAACGCGGGGCGTTCACGGGCGCTTACAGCGATCGCAAGGGATTGTTCGAAAAGGCCGACGGCGGCACGATGTTTCTCGATGAAATCGGAGACATGTCGCTGGAGATTCAGGCCAAGCTGCTACGAACGTTGCAGACCGGCGAAATTCGCGCGGTGGGCGATCTGCGGACGAAAAAAGTCAGTGTGCGGATCATCGCGGCCACGAACCAGGATTTGGAGAAGGCGATACGCGACGGCACGTTTCGGGAGGATCTGTTCTATCGTATTAATACTTTCACTATCACACTCCCTCCGCTTCGCGAGCGGACAGAAGACATTCCATTCCTGGCGGAATATTTTCTTCAGCGGGCGCGGGCGAAGGTGAATAAGCATGTCGAGTCGATTGCGCCGCAGGCGACTGCGCTGCTGAGAAATTATTCCTGGCCGGGCAATCTTCGCGAACTGGAGAACGTGATCGAAAGGGCCGTGGTGCTGACATCATCAACTTTCATTGAGGCGGAACATCTTCCTATCCACGTGCAGGACCTCCCTTCGTTCAAAGCGCAAAGCGGATTTATGGCCGGCAAGTCAGCCGCAATCGACCAATTCGAACGGCAGGCTTTGTCGAGCTATCTCTCGGAGGCAAAGGGAAACATCTCGCGTGCGGCTGCTCTGGCGAATCTTCCGCGCCGAACCTTTCATCGGCTAATGACCAAGCACAAGCTTTCAGGCCGAAGGTCTGCGATGGGACAGTGATGTCACAATGTACGGATATGTCTGTCTCTATGTCGGTAATTTGCTGATTTAACTCAGCGTACTAGAAAGTGCCATTCCAGCGACTGAGACATGTATGTCTCGCTTGCGTGGCTAAATACCGACCGGTCGGTTTGTTAACCTCCTGTGAACATCCGTCCTAACTTACTGGTTTGACTAGCGCTTACCGTCGTGGCTGGGCAAAGTTTCGGCACGCTCAAACGATTGGCAGACGGCTTGCCTTTGAGAAGAACGCGGACAGACTGCAAATCGAGGAGGACGTGCTCGCTGGAGCCGTGAAGGCACGATGAAAAACACATTCACTCTCAGTATCGCATTGACATTAGCGGTTGTTTTGTCGGGTAGGCAATACGCAAACGCAGCAGGAGCACCAGCACCGGACACAGCAGCGGGGAACGCCAGCGTGAAAGGCACGGTGAAGTTTCAAGGTGTGGTCCCGCAGCAGAAACCGATCAACATGGCGGCTGACCCAAGCTGTGCGAAACAGCACGCCGCTCCAGTCGCGGCGCAAGAGATCATGGCCGACTCGAAGGGCCATCTGCAGAACGTGATTGTTTTCGTGTCAGAAGGGCTGGGAGACCGCAAGTTTGACCCGCCAACGCAGCCGGTTGTGATCGATCAGAAAGGCTGCATGTTCGTGCCGCACGTTCTGGCGCTGCGCGCGAACCAGCCGATCGAGATGATCAATGACGACTCGACCGCACACAATATTCATCCCGTGCCGGCCAACAATCGGGAATGGAATAAGGCTGAATTGCCCGGAACCAAGATGTCTGAAAGCTTCCCGCGCGAAGAAATCGCGATTCCAGTGAAGTGCAATATTCATCCCTGGATGCGCGGCTACGTGGCAGTGTTCAAGCACCCATATTTTGCGGTGACAGGAAAGGACGGCAGCTTTGATCTGAGCAATCTGCCTGCGGGCACCTACACGATCAAAGCCTGGCACGAAAAATTTGGCACGAGCACGCAGACGATCACGGTTGGAGCGAACGAGAGCAAAACGATCGAGTTCGTTTTCAAGTCGATGTAACTGGAGGGGCGGCGGGAAGCTGGTCAACCAGCCGAAGCTTTTCGCCACCGTCGAAAAGAATTTCTGAACGAAGCAAGCTGAGAGAATTGCGGAGAGAAGCAGCGATGAAGGTAAGCGAGATCATGGAAACCCGCGTAGTGGCGGCTAAAGCGAACGCGACGTGCACCAGCCTGGCGCAGAAGATGCTCTCTGGATTCCTCAGCGGCCTGCCGGTCACCGATGATGAAGGGCGCGTCATCGGGGTGGTGACGGAGTTCGACATTCTGAAAGTTCTGCGCAACGGAGCGAACCTGTCCAAGACCGCAAGGGACATCATGAGCGACCAGCCGATTTGCCTTGACGCCAATCAAAGCGTGGAAGAGGCGATCGAGCTGATGACGCGCCATCACATCATGCGGATTCCGGTGGTTTCGCACGGCAAGCTGGTCGGTATTGTGTCGCGCACCGATGTTCTGCGTGCGTTTGTGAAGGAAGAGTTTCAGGTATTCGAAGCTAATGAGGACTTAGAAAGTTAGCAGAATCGGAGGGGACAGCAAAACCGGGCAGTCTCCGAAGGTGGTGATAAGCGGGGGCCGGGCCAACCAGCCCGGCAGTTCCGGCAAGGTTGTGAAATGCGCTATGCACACGCGGGACCTCACGATTATCGGCGGTGGGCCAACCGGCCTGGCGGCAGCGTTTCGCGCGGGCATGCACGAGATCTCGGCGCGCATTATTGATACCGCATCGCAACTGGGCGGACAAGTGATGGCGCTGTATCCGGAAAAGAAGATCTATGACGTTTTTGGCCTGCCCGAAATTGGGGGGAAGGAGCTGGTACACAACCTAGTGAAGCAGGCGCTTCAATTCGGAGCAGAAGTTCGCTTAGGGGAAAGCGTGCACGGGCTGCGGTTCGCGGATGACGAGCAGAGAATTGACGTCATCACCGATCAGGGCAGCTACCCGACGCGAAGCGTCTTGCTTGCTGGCGGCCTGGGGCTAATCACGCCGCGTAAGCATGATGCGGAAGGTTGCGACCAGCTCGAGGGCAGGGGTGTTTACTACAGCGTTCGCGACCCCGAACTGTTTCGCGGGAAAAAAGTGGTGATCGTAGGCGGAGGAGATTCCGCTCTCGATTGGGCGCTTCACCTGCGTCCGATTGCCGCGCGCGTGACCTTGGTGCATCGCTCGCCGGATTTCGCCGGACATGCTTCCACGCTGCGGGAAGTGCAACAGCTGGCTGACTATGGGCAGATTGGGCTGTACACTTCAACGCTGCTGACCGCGGCCCATGGCAATGGACATTTGGAAGCAGTCACGCTGCGAAACTCGCAGGGAGTGGAGCACAGACTGGAAGCGCAGGCGCTGCTTCCCATGATCGGCTTTCACGTCAACCTGGGCCCCATGGAACGCTGGGGTTTGGAGTTCGAGGAGAAGAAGATCGTGGTCAACTCGCGGATGGAGACGAGCCTGCCGGGAGTTTTTGCGGCGGGCGACATCGTCACTTATCCAGGGAAGATCAAGCTGATTGCGACGGGGTTCGCGGAGGCGGCAATCGCGGTGAAAAGCGCAGTTGAGTATCTGCGGCCGGGCGAGAAGGTTACGCTCAAGTACAGCAGCGTCGCCGGCCTGCCAAAGACCACGCAGCAGTTGGCGGCGGCAGTAAATTAACCTCACCGACGCGTCACACGGAGGGGTGACGGAGGTCATTGCATCGACTACGATCGATCAAATAATCGAAGCTGGCGCAACAGGCGCTGTGGCGAGCGCTCTCCAGCAGAGCGCCGCACAAGTTGAAGGAGGCAGAAATGGCCGGTAACACGACAGTCAAAAACAAAAGCCGCTGGGCGGCTGGGGTCACACCCTACGCCGAAATGGGCTACTACAACGCGGACTACGAGCCCAAAGACACGGATATTCTCTGCGCATTCCGTCTGGTGCCTCAAGACGGAGTAGAACCGATCGAGGCTGCGGCGGCAGTGGCTGGCGAGTCATCGACTGCAACCTGGACGGTGGTTTGGACCGATCGTCTGACGCCTTACGAAAATTATCAGGCGAAATGTTATCGCGTCGATCCGGTTCCGGGGAGCAATCAGTACATCGCCTACATTGCCTACGATCTGGATCTTTTCGAGGAAGGCTCGATCGCGAATCTGACGTCGTCGATTATCGGCAACGTATTCGGGTTCAAAGCGCTGCGCTCGTTGCGCCTGGAAGACATGCGAATTCCTCCGCACTACGTGAAGACTTTTCAGGGCCCGCCGCACGGCATCGTGATGGAGCGCGAATACCTGAATAAATTTGGAAGACCGCTGCTGGGCGCGACCGTCAAGCCGAAGCTTGGCCTTTCTGCCCGCAATTATGGGCGTGTCGTATACGAAGCCCTTCGCGGCGGACTGGACTTCACCAAAGATGACGAAAACATCAACAGCCAGCCCTTCATGCGCTGGCGCGACCGCTTCCTGTTCTGCATGGAGGCTGTAAACCGAGCTGTGGCAACGACCGGCGAGATCAAAGGACATTATTTAAACGTCACCGCTGGAACCATGGAAGACATGTACGAACGTGCTGACTTTGCCAAGGAAGTGGGCAGTGTGATCGTGATGATCGACTTGACCGTCGGGTACACGGCGATCCAGTCGATGGCGAAATGGGCGCGAAAGAATGGAGTCATTCTGCACCTGCACCGCGCGGGCCACGGTACTTACACGCGGCAAAAGACGCACGGGGTGAACTTCCGGGTGATCGCCAAGTGGATGCGCCTGGCCGGAGTCGATCACATTCATGCCGGCACGGTGGTCGGCAAACTTGAAGGCGATCCCAACGCGATTCGCGGCTACTACAACACTCTGCGCGAAAACAAGCTGGAAGCCGATCCGTCACAAGGTTTGTATTTCGAGCAGGACTGGGCTTCGCTGCCCGCGACCATGCCGGTCGCTTCAGGCGGCATTCATGCCGGGCAGATGCATCAGTTGCTGAATTATCTGGGCGAGGACGTTGTGCTGCAGTTTGGCGGAGGCACGATCGGCCACCCGGATGGCATTGCCCAGGGCGCAACGGCGAATCGTGTCGCGGTTGAGGCGATGATTCAGGCGCGCAACGAAGGGCGCGATTTCTTGAATGAAGGTCCGGAAATTCTGGCGAAAGCTGCGCGTTGGTCGCCGGAACTGCGAAAGGCGCTTGAGATCTGGAAGGACGTAAGTTTCGAGTTCGAGTCCACCGACGTGCCCGATGCTGTGCCCACGCTGACGATGTGATGGCGCACAACTGAAGAACACAACCTGGCCCTGCACGGGCGCGTGAAATGGAGATTGAAGAATGCGAATCACACAAGGAACATTTTCTTATTTGCCGGATTTCACTGAGGAGCAGATTAAGCTCCAAATGAGGTACTGCCTCGACAACGGCTGGCCGATTTCGATCGAGCACACGGATGATCCGCATCCGCGAAATTCGTATTGGGAGATGTGGGGACTGCCGATGTTCGATGCGCACGACCTCGATATCCCTATCCAGGAGCTCGAGAACTGCAAGCGGGAGTTTCCCAACCATTACATCAAGGTGAACGGCTACGACCGCACCAAGGGCAAACAAACGACCATGCTGAGCTTCATTGTGCACCGGCCGAAACCAGAGCCTGGCTTCATATTGGAGCGGACGGAGAGCGAGGACCGGAGAATACGGTACACGATTCGATCGAAGGCGCAGGTCGCCTGAGTAATTTGCAGTTTGTCGCAATTGACGCCGGAAAAACAGTCATGACAAAAACTGACACAGCACCGGTCAATGCTTCCGTGGAGTCGCCACAGGCCGGCCTGGCGGAAGGCAGCGGGAATGTTGTGGACATTTCTGCTGCTCATCGCGATTCCAATCTCGACGAGATTCTGGACGAGCTTGACCGCGAACTAGTGGGGCTGAAGCCGGTTAAGGCCTACATCCGGCAGATCGCTTCTTTGCTGCTGGTGGCGCGGTTGCGGGAAAAAGTCGGGCTGGACACGGAGCGACCGACGCTGCACATGTGCTTCACCGGGCATCCGGGCACGGGCAAGACCACCGTGGCAATGCGCATGGCGAAGATACTGCAACATCTCGGGTATCTGCGCCGCGGGCACCTTGTGATTGCAACTCGCGACGATCTGGTCGGGCAGTATGTGGGCCACACCGCGCCAAAGACGAAAGAGATTCTAAAGAAGGCCATGGGTGGTGTGCTGTTTATCGACGAAGCGTATTACCTCTATCGCCCGGAAAACGAGCGCGATTACGGGCAAGAGGCAATCGAGATGTTGCTTCAGGTGATGGAAAACCAGCGGGAAGATCTGGTTGTGGTGCTGGCGGGATATCAGGAGCGGATGAACACGTTCTTTCAATACAATCCCGGCTTCCGCTCGCGCATCGCGCACCACATCAGCTTTCCTGATTACACACTGGAGGAGTTGACGGCGATTGCCGAACTCATGTTGCAGCAGCAGAACTACCTCTTCGACGACGGAGCGCGCCGCGCGTTTGGCGAATACCTCGAACTGCGGCGCAAGCAGCCGCATTTCGCCAATGCGCGCAGCGTTCGTAATGCCATTGATCGCATAAAGCTGCGGCAGGCCAACCGGCTGGTGGAGGAGGGCGGCTGCGTTGCCAAGGAGCAGTTGCTGCGCATCAGCGAAAGTGATGTTCGTCGGAGCCGCGTGTTCAAGGGTGGGCTGGAAATGGAACTCGAGGAAGCGGCTGCTTGCAGCGAATCAGAGGAGCGGCGTGGAGGAGCGTCATGAGCAGACGAAGACCAATTGTGCTTGGAATTGTGGGCGACAGCGCGGCGGGGAAATCAACCATCACCCGCGGACTGGCGGAGCTGATCGGCGAAGACCGGGTTACGCACATCTGCGCCGACGACTATCACAAATACGACCGCGTCGAGCGGGCGCAGCGGAAAATTACTCCCCTGCATCCCGACTGCAATTACCTCGATATTCTCGAGCTGCACCTCGAGCGCGCCCATTACGGCGAACCGATGCTGAAACCGGTGTATGACCACAGCACGGGTACGCTGGTTCGGCCTGAATACCTTGTCCCGCGCGAGTTCGTCATCGTCGAAGGCCTGCTCGGCTTTCATACCCAGGCCATGCGGCAGTTTTACGACGTCAAAGTTTTTCTTGATCCACCCGAAGAGCTTCGGCGGGAATGGAAGATAAAACGCGATACCACGAAGCGCGGCTATACGGCGGAGCAGGTGTTGGCGGAGATGGACCGGCGCGAAGCTGACTCGCGTAATTTCATTCGGCCGCAGCGCGAGTTCGCCGATATCGTGGTGCGATTTTATCCCGATGGCAACCGCTCCGATCAGCCGGACAGCCATTTGAATGTGCAGTTGGTGCTGCGTCCCACGATTCCCCATCCTGATTTGAGCTACTTGTTTGACGAGGAGGAGACGAGAGGCTCCGGCGTGCGCCTTGAGCTGGGGCGAGACAACGGCCGCCCGGCGGATTTTCTATGCGTGGATGGAAACGTCAGCCGCGAACATGCGGCCGAGTTGGAAGATGAAATATGGAAGCATCTTCCCGACCTGCGGCCGCTGCGTGCCGACCAGTTCGGCGAATACAGCTACGGCAGCGAGGTAAGGCACAGCGATCCTCTGGCGCTCACACAATTGCTGATCACGTATCACCTGCTGCGCGCATACAGCAAAGACGCGCCCATGCCTTTTGCGCGCCCTATCGCCGCGCTGAACCGGCTGCAGTTCATGCCGGACAGCGCGCCGCTGGAAGCAGTCACGGAAAAGTGAAACGAACATGGCGATTTTATCGAGCACAACCTCACTGACTGAAACGGAACGAGCGCGATTGCGCCGGCTGACGGCGGACACCATCCGCTGCCTGGCGATGGATGCCGTTCAGAAAGCCAACTCCGGACATCCTGGCATGCCGATGGGGATGGCCGATGCGGCCGTGGTCCTGTGGACACGATTTCTGAAACACAATCCGTCCGATCCGCGGTGGGCGGATCGCGACCGATTCGTTCTTTCGGCGGGGCATGGCTCAATGCTGCTCTACAGCTTGTTGCATCTCAGCGGCTATGGTCTGCCGCTCAGCCAGTTGCGCGACTTTCGCCAGTGGGGCAGCCTGACGCCGGGGCATCCTGAGCATGGGCTGACTCCCGGCGTCGAAACCACGACCGGTCCGCTGGGACAAGGAATTTCGAACGCTGTGGGCATGGCCATTGCCGAGCGGTGGCTGGCAGCTAAATTCAACCGGCCGGGATTTGAAATCGTCAACCACCACACCTATGTGATCGCCAGTGATGGCGATCTTATGGAAGGTGTTTCACATGAAGTGTGCTCGCTCGCTGGACACCTTGGGCTCGGCAAGCTGATCGTGCTTTATGACGACAACGGCATCAGCATTGATGGCCCGACGTCACTGGCATTTACAGAAGATGTGCGCGAGAGATTCGAAGCCTATGGCTGGCACACGCAACGCGTCGACGGCCACGACTCTATTGCGGTCGAAAATGCAATTGCAAACGCACAGGCTGAGACGAACAGGCCTTCGCTGATTGGCTGCAAAACTCACATAGGATTTGGCAGCCCCAATCGACAGGATTCGTCCAAGGCGCATGGCGAGCCTTTGGGTGCCGACGAAGTGCGCCTCACCAAGGCCAAGCTTTTCTGGCCTCTCGACGAGCCATTCTTTGTCCCTGAAGAAGCGCGCGAGTTTATGGAGCAGTCGGCTGCTGCCGGCGCTGCCCAGCAGAAGGAATGGGAAGAGACTTATTCCGCTTACAGAAAAGCTTATCCAGAATTAGCCGCGGCGTTTGAGTGTGCATTGCGCGGCGATTTGCCGGAGGGCTGGGAAGCGAATCTACCGAATTTTGCCCCCGGCAAAGCGATGGCGACTCGCGCCGCTTCCGGAACGGTGTTGGACGCCATTGCGCCGACAATTTCCGCACTGCTCGGCGGCTCGGCCGATCTAACGCCTTCGAATAATACGCAAAGCAAGAATGCCCGCGCCATAACGCGCGACGATTTCAGCGGCCGATATATCCACTTTGGCGTGCGTGAACACGCCATGGGCAGCATCCTGAATGGCTTGGCTCTGCACGGCGGGGTTCGGCCCTATGGCGGGACTTTCCTCATCTTTTCCGATTACATGCGGCCGGCAATTCGCATGGCAGCTCTGATGGAACTGCCGGTGATTTTCGTCTTCACGCACGACAGCATCGGCTTAGGCGAGGATGGGCCAACGCATCAGCCCATCGAACAGATTTCGAGCTTGCGATTGATTCCGAATCTCGCGGTCTTTCGTCCGGCCGATGCCGCAGAAACGGTGGACGCCTGGCGCTTCGCGCTGGGCCGCAACGATGGGCCCACCGCGCTCATTCTTACTCGGCAAGCATTGCCGATCATTGATCGCGAGCGTTGCGCGCCGGCAGAAGAAGCTGCCTGCGGCGGTTACATCTTAAGTGGGACCGAAGATCCAGACGTCATTCTGCTGGCGACCGGGTCCGAAGTTCAGCTTGCATTGGCCGCGCAGGAAACCCTCGCGGCGCAGAAAGTCAGGGCGCGCGTGGTTTCCATGCCGTGTTGCGAATTATTCGACAAGCAGCCCCGCGCATATCGCGAATCAGTGCTGCCTTCTACAGCGCGTGCACGGGTTGCGGTGGAAGCCGGGGCTACGCCGGCGTGGGGGCGCTACGTCGGCCTCGAGGGCGAGATTGTCGGGCTCGACCGTTTCGGCGCGTCTGCTCCTTATGCGGTCTTGTACCGCGAACTTGGGATCACAGCCGAAGCTGTCGTCGAGGCTGCCCGGCGGGCGATGCTGCGGGTGAATAAGGGGTTCACGACGACGGTCAACTGATCGGCGCAAGAGCCACGCAAGGACGAGGAACGACTCAGGAAGGAGTACGAAGAAGATGAAACCGAAATCGACGCCGAATTTGAGCGTAGTGCTGGTGGGCGGCCTGCTCGGAACCCCCGCGATGACCGTGCTGATGTACATGCTCGCGCCGGTCCTCGGCATAAACACCGACATCGTTGCGATGCTGGGAGAAGTGCTGGGCGGCTGGAAGATGGGGATGTTAGTCCATATTCTCAACGGCGCCGTAATCTTCCCGGCTGTCTTCGTATTCCTACTCTACCGCTTGCTTCCGGGCCCGCCGATCGTGAAGGGAATTGGGTTTGGGCTCGTGCTGTGGCTCACTTCGCAGGCCGTGGTGATGCCGATTATGGGCGCCGGTTTCTTCAGCGCGCATATTGGCGGACTCAAGGCCGTTGTTGCTTCGCTGTTAGGACACGTTGCGTACGGCGGTTTGCTTGGCCTGGCTTGCCTGGTCCAGTTCCTGGCGCAAGAGGATTCGTCGGGAAGGACCGTGCCTATGAGCAAGTTGAGTGCTAACGCTGCCAGAGTCGGACCAAAACCACGGTAAAGTCGTAAATCCCTCCGCTCCTTTATATGACGTTGAAATAGTGTGCAGTTCGGAATGAATCGCCGATCGCGAGAAAAGATGAGGGCGCTACGATCTCCCATTTCCAAATGACCCTGCCACGCCGTCATAGTCGACCATAGGCTTTCTTGGCAGCGAACAGTTATTGCGCGAGAATTCTGTTCGGAGACCAACGGCCATGATCGTAAGCCATCAGCAACAGATCTCCGTTGCCACGAAGGGACACGGCGATATGCACGACGTCACCGACGAGGTAGCTTCAATCGTAAGCTCTTCACGAATCCAGAAGGGAACGGTCAACGTTTTCAACGTCGGCAGCACAGCCGCAGTTGGAACCATTGAGTTCGAGCCAGGACTGCAGCATGACCTGCCGGCCATTTTAGACAAGCTGATTCCACCCAGCCGCAGCTACGGTCATGAGCAGGCGTGGCACGATGGCAATGGTCATTCGCATTTGCAAGCAACACTACTGGGGCCGTCGCTGACAGTTCCAATTGTTGAAGGCAAGCTCGCATTAGGCACGTGGCAGCAAATCTTCCATCTGGAATGTGACGTGCGAGGCCGCGAGCGTACGATTATTGTGACGGTGATCGGTGAATGACAATGCGACACACCGTTCAAGAGCCAAGCCATCGTCTACAGCCAGGTAAGCTCTTAGAATATTCCTGGCAGCTATGTTCTTAGTCGCCATGATGCAGCGCACAATCTGGAAGTTGGGACCGCCATCGAAGCTGATTACCATAAGCGGATTTATCAGGTACTGATCCCTAAAGGCACTTTGCGGCGACTTCTGGCGGCACAGGATTGTAAAAGAAACCGGATGCCCACTCGAATCCCGAAATTCGGGTGATCTGGGGCAGAACCTCCAGGTGCCAGTGAAAATCTTCTTCGATGGTGGTCCAATATCCGGATCGAGGTCGCAGGAAAGGCCTGTCCTGGAGCGATAAGTTGTAAGGTGGCTCGCCCAGAGTTTGATTCAGTTTCCGCAACACATCGCGCAGAATTCGCGACAGAGCGTCAATTTGTACTTCGGTTATGCGGCTAAAAGCGCTGTTGTGCGTTTTGGGAAGCAGCAAAAGCTCAAACGGAAAGCGCGAAGCGAAAGGTGCAAGCGCCGCAAAGTGTTCGTTTTCGGCAACTAATCGTTTGCCTTGCGTAAGCTCTTGTTGAAGCACGTCGCAATAAAGGCATCGCTCCTTCTGGGCGAAGTACTCGCGGGCGATCATGAGTTTGGTCTTGACCGTGCGAGGCGTTACCGGCAGAGCCATCAATTGCGAAATCGCATGAGTGATGGTGTGTGCCCCGGCCTCTTCGCCCTGGTTCTTGTACGCCAGCACATAGCGAATGCGCTTGTCACGTTCCAGATCGACTATGCGGGCCACAAATGCCCGGATTACATCTGCAATTTGGCCAGCCTCGAGTTCGTGCAGGTTCTGGTCATGGCGGGGCGTCTCAATGACGATCTCGTGTGCACCCACGCCGTTCATCAGATCGTGGAAGCCTTCCCCTCGTCGCCCCAACTCCCCTTCAATTCTTAAGCGGGGGTTGGAGTTTGGCACAACACGAACAGACCACCCAGGACCGTTGGGGCGAGAACCGGGTTTGCGAATCGCGAAGACTTCCGGAGGAGTCGATGCCTCGTTGGTTTCACAAAAAGGACAGAAAGTGGTTTCTCTAACAAATTTCTTGAAATGAAAATCGGACGGCCGTACCGTTGTCGTTTCTTCTACGATTACCCAGCGGCCACTAAAGACGTCCTTGCGCATCTGAGACATGGCACCTCCACCTGCTTCACCAGCACCGGCGAGACTTCACGAGGAGAGATCTTTTACTCGAGTGCGGAGCTTCTCGAATTCATATGTCCCCAGTCCGCGCTGAGCTGCCATTTGCAGGTAGGGCAGTGCGCGAACCTCTAGGTTCCAGTATGCTTTGGCCACATAGGCATCGAGCGCCACCGGATCGGTGCCAGCTACAAGCGTCTTCTTAAGCGCTACGTCTTCCAGATTGCCTCCCGTCGGCCCATTCCGCAGGAGTACACGGTAACAATCGATGAGGGTCAAGGTTGGGCGCATGAAATCGGCAAGGTCCGCGAGGCTTTCGTTAATCTTCTGGTGAAGCTGATGACGCGCTCCCCCCAGGATGCCGTACCAGTTCTTCATGCCCAAGGTCGTGCCGGTCAGACTATGGTGTTTTGCAATCGGAATATTGATGACCTTATCGACGTTCAGAAAAGCATCGAGAACCGGCCAGGCGCGCAGGACTTCGCCCTGCAGATCTACTTCCTTGAAACGGGCAGGGTCGGGAAGAATGACCTCGGCACCGGCGCGCTGCGCTGCTTCGGCGATTCCCGAGCGCTGAAAACAGCGGCGCGGGTCGTTGCAGCTCACGTCGGTTACGAGCACGCGTTTTGCGCCCGCGTTCAAGCATTGCCGGATCACTTCGGCCACAATAATCGGATTAGTGTTGGCCGCCTGCTCAGGGGTGCGATCCCAGCCGATGTTTGGTTTGACCAGAACAATGTCGGCGCGGGAAATAAAGCGGCTTATTCCGCCGAGTTCCTCGATAGCTTGCTGCGCTAATTGACCAGGGCCGTCGCCGCGGATGACTGCCATGGCGGGAAATGCAGAATCTTGCGCCACAGTGTGGCTCCGTTTGACGTTCAGTGGCAGCTCTGGCACGGGTCGGTGAGATCGTTCGTTGAGCCAGAACGCGAGGCCGGCGGTTCCAGCAGCAGCGCCTCCCAGGCGGAGCAATTTAATCAGCGCTTCGCGGCGACTGAGGGATGGGCTCTCGGCTGGTTGCATATGCACACCCCGCACTTTTCTTTTGCACCAATCTGGACTTTAATCCGTTGTGGCGGCATCGACTGTGCTTCTCGTCACAATGCAGCGTGAACAGCAACCGACGATGGGCGTGAAGGGGGCTCTCGGCCTTATTGGGTTCAGTGCTGTTGTAGGTCAGATTGTGCTCATGCGGGAGCTCATCGTCGTCTTCAACGGCAATGAGATTTCGCTGGGTATCATGCTCGCTACCTGGCTGTTCTGGACCGCGGCGGGCAGTTTTTTGAGCAGCTATTTTGCGCCGGGCGCGAAGAGCTCTCGCAGAATCGTGGCGCTGCTCGAATGCCTGCTTGCGCTCAGCCTGCCTCCGACGATTTGGGTATTGCGCGCCTCCAAGAGTTTTTTTCAGACCGTACCCGGAGAATTGGTTGGCCCGGTGCCCATGCTGGTTACATCTCTAGTGTGTCTGAGCGTCTTTTGCGCATTCTCCGGAGGACTGTTTGTCGCTGCTTCCCGCATGTATCAACAGGAGTGCGGCGTATCGGCTCGCATCGCAACCAGTACCGCCTATTTACTTGAGGCGGTCGGTTCGGCTCTGGGTGGAATCACGGCCAGCCTTGTGCTGCTGCGCTTTCTTGAATCGTTTCAGATCGCGATGGTGGTTGCGGTCCTGAATTTTTGCATGGCTGCGGTCCTATTGTTCGGACACGGATGGAAACAAGTCTTGGCGGCTGCCATTGTAGGCGTTGTTATGGGTTGCGCTCTTCTTGTCTATGTCGCCCCGTTGCTGCTTGCATCTTCGCAGGCACGCTTGTGGCGGGGATTTCACGTGTTGGGATCGCGCGACTCGATCTACGGCAATCTGACGGTGATCGAGACCGGCAATATTCGCAGTATCTATGACAACGGCGTGATTATCGGCAGCGCGCCCGATGAGAATGCGGCAGAAGAGGCCGTTCACTATGCGCTCTTGGAACACCCTGCTCCGAAGCAAATTCTGCTCATCGGCGGCGGGGTCAATGGCAGCATTGCACAGGCTCTGAAGCATCCGACACTGCAATGGCTCGATCACGTTGAGCTCGATCCCACGCTCATTTCCCTGTTACGCCAGTTCTTCTCCGTGCAATGGGCGGCTTCGGTCTCTGATCCTCGTGTGCACATTCACTACGCGGACGGCCGTCACTATCTCAAGACTGTAGTTGACAGGTTCGACGTGATCATTCTCGATGTGCCCGATCCGCAGACCGCACAATTGAACCGCTTCTACACCGCGGAGTTCTTTCGCTCCGCTCGCTCTCACCTCGCTGCCGGCGGAGTGCTCGCCTTGCAACTGCGCTCGTC
>JASHOH010000029.1 GCA_030041215.1 Candidatus Sulfotelmatobacter sp.
CACCTCGACGCGACGACCGTGCTCTCCCGCGCGTTGACAGAGATCGGAATTTATCCTGCCGTCGATCCGCTGGCTTCGACTTCACGCATTCTCGATCCGCGCATCGTTGGCCAGGATCATTACGATGTCGCGCAGGCGGTGAAGAAAACTTTGCAGACCTATAAAGATCTGCAGGACATCATCGCCATTCTCGGCATCGACGAGTTGAGCGAAGATCAGAAGCTCACCGTAGCGCGTGCGAGAAAGATTCAGCGCTTCCTCTCGCAGCCCTTCCATGTAGCCGAGCAATTTACTGGCGCGAAGGGAAAATACGTCAAGATCGCCGACACGGTGAAGGGCTTCAAAGCGATCGTCGAAGGCAAGTACGACGACATCCCCGAGCAGGCATTTTATATGAAGGGGCCGATTGAGGAAGTGCTGGAAGCGGCAGAGAAGATGAAGCTGGCCGCGTAAGAGAAGCGGTCAGCTTTCAGCCGTCAGCTAAATTCGTTAGCTGCTTCGCTGATAGCTGACCGCTGAAAGCTGCTCATGGCCGATACTTTCCAACTCGAAATCGTCACGCCGGAAAAGAAAGTAGTCGAGACGGCCGCCGAGGAAGTCCAGATTCCCGGCAAGAACGGGTATCTCGGCGTTCTTCCCGGGCACGCGCCGCTGATTACCGAACTGGCGGTGGGTGAAATCAAATATCGGGCCAATGGCGAGCAGCGCCTTGCCGTAGCGTGGGGATTCGCCGAGGTGCTGCCCGATAAAGTGACGATTCTCGCCGAAACGGCCGAGCGCCCTGAAGAAATCGATGTCGAGCGTGCCCGCCGCGCCAAACAACGCGCCCAGCATCGCCTGACCAGCGGCGACACGAACGTCGATGTCGAGCGCTCACTGGATGCTCTGAAGAAGGCTGAAACGCGCCTGGAAGTAGCGGGAAAGCAGTAAAGTGCCGCGTGAAGCGCTACGTCACATTCACCTGCTCGCGCTGTTCTGATGGCCTTAACTTCACCGCCGCGGTCCGCTCCAGCTTGTCCCAGGCGAATTTCCGGCCCTCGAGCGCGCGCTTCAACGTCTTGAATAGCACTACAGAAAACAACTGACGATAAGCGAAGCGTTGCAGCCACACCTGGCTCAGCAGCCAGACATCCTCTTTGTCATCCGGACGCCGGCGCTCGAGAGCGAACGCAATGGCCGAGGCCAAAAAGTCAATCACCAGAAACGCGAAGAAAAATGCGACCAGCTTGTGAAAACTTGCTGGATCGGTCGAATCCGGATGGAAGTGCTTCTGCACGAAATACCAGATTGTTCCGACCGCGAACATGATATCGATCAGTGGCGACACCAGCGGCAGCAGAATCTGGAAAATCATGATATTTGGCAAAGCTATCCAGCCAAGCACGCCTTTGCGTGCGAACACGCTGCGGTGCTTGAACACAGCTTGCAGAATCCCGAATGACCAGCGAAAACGCTGCCGCATCAGCCCGTTAGCATTTACCGGAGCTTCCGTGTAGGCCAGCGCCATGTCTTCGTATTCCACGCGATAACCGCGGCGCAGCAGAGCCATTGTAAGATCGGCATCCTCCGCGACAGTGTCAACCTGGAAGCATCCGGCCTCGCGCACAGCCGAAACGCGCCATGCGCCAATGGCTCCCGGCACCACACTCACTGCTCCCAAAACATCCAGCGCGCGCCGTTCGAAATTCTGGCTGGTGATATATTCCAGCGCCTGCCAGCGCGTCCATAAGTTCACGCGGTTGCCGACTTTGGCGTTGCCGGCAATCGCTCCAACCTTGGGATCGATGAAATGGGGCACCATGCGGGAAATGGCGTCAGCGGCGATAATCGTGTCGGCATCGATGCCAACGAAAATATCAGCGTCGCCAAGGTGCTCGATTCCAAAATTCAAAGCCTCCGCCTTGCCCGCATTCGGCTTGGTGAGAATGAGCACGCGCCCCGCTGCTTCTCCGCGCACGAAGGCGCTGCGAAGAACTTCCAGCGTCCGGTCGCGCGAACCGTCGTCGATCGCGATTACCCGCAGGTTGGGATAGTCCGAATTCAGCACCGCGCGCACCGTCCGCACGATGACCTTCTCTTCGTTATAAGCGGGAATGAGTACCGCGACCTTGGGTTTGTAAGAAGCAACTTCCGACGGCCGCCCGAATATCTTTTCGCGCATCCTGTCGTACACGGCGGCCGCGCCGATAAAAATCAGACGTCCCGTCATGAGCAGATCGCCAAGCAGGAAGATCCACGTAATGCCAATTACGGCCGCGTCAAACAGCCAGAAGCCCAGCAAATCAAATCGCGCCGCCCAACGTTGTCCCGTCGGCAAAGGAGACATCACGTCGGCCCGCGTCTTTCCCAGCAATTCGTAAACCGGGACAATCTCATATCCGCGCGCGCGAATACCCTCGATAATCATCGGCAGTGCGCGCACTGTCTCGGTTCGATTTCCGCCGCCATCGTGCAGCAGCACAATGTTGCCGCAGCGCAGGTCATTGACGTTGCACGGCGGCAAGTGCGCCAGCACATACGAAGAAATTTCTTCCGCGGTGTGCCGCCGCGTACCTCCGTCCGCAGCTGGTACCTTGTCGCTCCAGTCATTGGGATCGATCCGGTTTCCCACCGTGATGTAACCCAGATCCTGCGCGAATTCGAGCGGTTTGACCTGGTCGGCCGTGTCCGGTTCCTCATCAATGGCATAAGGCGGGCGCATAAGCGTGACTCGCACTCCCACCAGGCTGGCGAAAAGCCGCTCCGTCAGATTCAGCTCCACTTTCATTTGCGTAGTAGAAATGTTGCTGACGTCCGGGTGCGTAAAGGTGTGGTTGCCAATGGCGTTGCCTTCGTTGTAAATCCGCTTGACCAGCCCGGAGAACTTGTCGCCCTGGATCCCGATCACAAAAAAGGTCGCGGTTGCATGCTCGCGTTCGAGCACATCGAGAATCTGCGGCGTCCACTCCGGATCGGGTCCGTCATCAAACGTAATTGCAACTTTGTTCGGGCTATAGCCGTAGCGCGCCACACGATACGGTTCCGGAGACGACTCGAAATTCTCGTCGGTGATCAATTTCGTGTTCGGGTCGATCGTGAGATCGCGTGTGCCATGCGTCGGGCGGTCCTCGATGCGCAGAATTTCTCCCTGGCCCTCCATGTCGACATCCTGCCCTGGAGGCACGTCGCGCAGCTTGTCCGTGGCCCCGGCATCGCCCGGCATGTCCCAGACACGCCATATCGATCGATCTTCGCCGCCTAGTCGCCACAAGGCGAAAGTTTGGATTCCCAGGGTCTGCGCAGCCCGCATATGATTCAACGCTGTGACCGCGTCGAGGAACCACACATCGTGCCTCAAGTTATGCTCGTCGAGATAGCTGAAACGCGGATTCAACGCATCATCGTCGAACGTTACGTCCTCTTCCGAATCGCGCGCTTCAAGCCATGCTTCCTGCACCGACACACTGTGATCTTTCTCGTCAGGCGGAAGATTGCCCTTTTTCGGCTTCAGCACCCAGTCGTACCCATAGTTCGCGATGGCACAAATGATCTTATTGCGGGGGATCACCTTCACCGCGAAGTTCAAGTTTTCTACGAACCAATCCTGCGAGGCGACCGGTCCTGATGCCGCGCCGGGAAAGTGTTCGTCATAATTCATCACCACGACGCCATCGGCCGGTGCTGCGACCGCCGGATAATCGAATTCTTCGTTGTGCGCCGGCACGCTGACGTAGAGCTTCATGCCGCGCGCGTGCAGATCCTGGGACAATTCGTTCAGCAGCGCGATATATCCGGGCTGACCAATCTTGGGAAAAGCCTCAAAGTCCACCATCAGCCCACGAAACCGGTCCGATGCAAGAAATGCGGCTACCTGCCTGCGGAAATTCGCGCGCGCATTGGGGTCGTTTAGAAAATCGGTGATGCCGCCCACCCACTCGTTGCCATCGAAATTGTTGACCATGGGGAAGACTTCCATGGCCGGGTCCTCGGCTTTGAGCATGGGCATCACGCGGTCGTCAACCGAACGCACCTTGTCGTTCTGCACGACGTCAAACCACTTGTTTGTCTGGTCATCGACGCCCTGGAGACGGCCATCAGCCGTGAGCACGTGCAGCCAGTCGGGATAAAGTAAATCGATTTGCCGCGAATAATCGCGCAAGGAAGAAAAGCTGGCGGCATCCCAGGGAACGTAAAATGCCGCGCGAATGCCTTCTTCCTGATTGAGGGTAACCTGCGAACCCGGCACCTTTGATTTGCGATGGGAGCGCGCCGCCAGCTTTTTCGCCCGTTCGCGGGCTTTTTCCTTTTCGCTTTCCTTTAATGCGCGGAAGGCCCGTTTCTGCGGAGAGAACAGCAGTTCCGGCAGCCGATCATCGCGCAGCGCGCTGTAGACGAAGAAGATGAGCAGCGCCGATAGTGCCAGCACGAGCGCGTCGACAAAGCGCCGCAGGCGCTTCCATCGCGCTCTTTGCGGATCGTAAAAAACAGGTTCGGCCATGAAAACGGTAGCTACTGCATCCTAAGCTGTGCGGGGCAGACGGTCAATTCTCGGCGGGACAGGGTTTAAGGTCCTTCCTCAACTATTTTATGATGCAATTTCTCATCTAGAAGATGATACCGGACGGTTTATATTCTGACCGTGCTTGAGCTTCTGCGGAAGAACTCCAGGTTTTTCATCGCCACGACCATGGTTGCATTGGCCCTGCGGCTCTTTTTCGTTTTTCGTTTTCCGGCAGTGGTCGACGACTCCCGCCTCTACGCCGATATCGCGCTGAACTGGCTGCATCACGGCATCTACGGCATTACTGATTCCGGCCAGATCATGCCGACTTTTTCCCGCCTCCCAGGTTATCCGGCATTCCTGGCCGCGATTTTTGCCGTATTTGGGGACAACAATTTTCGTGCTGTTCTGCTGATTCAGGTTTTTTTCGATCTCGGGACTTGCCTGCTTGTGGCCGATCTCGCGCGCCGTATGTTTTCCGATCGCTCTGCCAACGCTGCTTTCCTGCTGGCAGCGATCTGTCCGTTTCTTGCGAATTACGTCGCAGCCGCACTGACAGAGACGCTGGAAATTTTCTTTACGGCGCTCACGCTCAATCTCGCAGTCCGGGGGGTAATTGCATTCTCGGCAGATGGGAAATCAGTGCCTAAGTATTTTTCAGGACTTTGGCTGGGGACCGGGTTGTCGATGGGCGCGTGTATGCTCTTGCGTCCTGACGGCGGGATTCTTTTTGCCGCCGCAGCCGCTTACCTCTTTATCCTTCTCCTGCGAAGCCTCGGCCCAGCGCGCCAACGGATTGTTTCAAGAAGTGTTCTGACTGCAGGCGTTCTGCTGACCATCAGCGCCTTCGTCCCCCTCATTCCCTGGACGATCCGCAATTTCCACACCCTGCATCGGTTTCAGCCGCTCGCCCCGCGTTATGCCAATGACATCGACGAAACCATCATGCCCGGCTTCAATCGCTGGACTAAAACCTGGATCGCCGAATATACGTCTACGCAGGAAATTTATTGGAGGGTCCCCGGCGAGGCACTCGATATCACAAAGCTGCCCTCACGCGCCTTCGATTCGCCCGAGCAGCGCCGCGAAACCGAACAGTTATTTTCTGACTACAACATCGACCACGAACTGACCCCCGAAACCGACGCCGGCTTCGCCGCTCTGGCTGCGGCGCGCATCCGTCATGCTCCGTTGCGTTATTACGTCTGGCTGCCGGCCCTTCGCATCGCCGACATGTGGCTGCGCCCGCGCATCGAGCTGTTACCCTCGGATCCCCGCTGGTGGGAATTCAACGACGATCCCCTGTGGCTCACGGTGAGCATCGTCTTCGGACTGGTCAATCTCGTTTACCTAGCACTTGCCATTGCCGGTGGATTTAGATCGCGAGCAGTTCTTGGCATGGGTTTGCTTTTTTTGTTTGTGGCGATCCGATCGCTGTTTCTCGGAACGCTGGAAAATCCCGAACCTCGCTATACGCTCGAGTGCTATCCCGTTATCTTGGTCTGGGCGGCGGCGTTATTCCTCGAAAAAACGAATCGTACTGATCGCAAATTCGCATAGAGCGCATAAGGACCCCTGAATTTTCACGCAGGCCCTTCCAAATCCCGCATCCAGCCTGTGAAATCGCGGATTTCGAGGCCTCATACATTCACCAAACCACTGAAGATTCAGCTTGAACTTTGTGGTCCGGTAGTTGCAAAATAGCGAGCCATCAGTTCCCCCAGGGTCTCAACGGCAGTTCTTTCCTGGGAACAAAATGAGAGTTGGCTTCAACCAGCAGGTCAATACGGACTTGAACGTGACCGTGTCACTCCATAAGGGCAGCAATGCTGACCCGAATTATGGGCTGGATGGCGAAAAATAAGGAGATCCCATGGGTTCCCCCCGGTTTGCTGCATTCACCCTTCTTTGCATTTTTGCTGCGTATCAACCCGGTTGGTCGCAGTCAGCCACCGCGTCAATTCTCGGGCGGGTTGTGGACGAGCAAGGGGCGGCGATTGCTGGAACTAAAATCACTGTCACTAATGTCGCCACTCAGGTCGCTACCAAGACCGAGTCTGATTCCGAAGGCAATTACCGGGTGTTGGCGTTGCCCATCGGCACCTACGTCGTGTCTGCGGAGCACGAAGGCTTTCGTCGGCTGGTAACGAATCCGCGCACTTTGGAAATTAATCAGCAGGAGCGCATGGATCTGCACCTCGTAGTTGGCGCTCGCTCGGAAACTGTGGAAGTCTCGGGCGTGGGTACGAACGTGGAAACCGTAAATCCCACGCTGGGCGAGTCCATTACCAGCCGTCCCATCGTGAACCTCCCGCTGAACGGACGCAACGTTCTTACGTTGGCCCTGTTGCAACCGGGAGTGACAGAGGATAACCCCGGCGATACCAGCGCAACTCAGGGTTTCAACATAGCTGGAGGCCGTACTGACTCCGTCACCTATTTGTTAGACGGAGGCCTCAACAACGAACTGCTCGGCAACGGCGTCGTCTACAACCCAAATCCAGACGCGGTCGCCGAGTTCCGCATCCTTACCAGTAACTACACCGCGGAATACGGCCGCAACGGCGCTGGCGTCATCAGCGTGGTAACGAAATCGGGCACAAACCAGTTCCACGGCAGCGCCTTCGATTTCGTGCGCAACACTGACTTTGACGCCAACGCGTATTTCAATATTCAGGCCGGCTTGCCGAGAAACAATCTCAAACGGAACCAGTTTGGCGGTACATTTGGCGGCCCCATAATCAGGAACAAACTTTTCTTCTTCACCTCCTATCAAGGTCAGCGCCAGATAGAAACGCAGACCCCAGGGTTGATAACCACTTTCACACCAGCTGAACTGAACGGAGACTTCTCCGGCGGAGGCTCGCCGGGGAACTGCCCTAATGCTGATCCCAACGTCGCGGCGTTTCTGCAAACTAATACATATTTCCAGGCGAACCCTGCCAGTGCCGCCTGCGCAATTATCGACCCCACAAAGATCGACCCTGCAGCGCAAGCCTATATTGCGACCGGGCTAATCCCAACTGCGACAAACGGAACTGTCTTTCCGTCGGCGAACTCAACCAACAACAACAATGAATTGACTGGGAAGATCGATTTCAACATAAACGCCAAAGATAAACTTTCTTTTACTCTCGGCGGGTTTCGTAACCCTCTGCTACTGCCCTTCGGGCGTGGCGTCGGCTACTCTGCCACCGTCCCGGGTTTTCCAAGCACAGAACAGACCAATAACTACTTCCTCACAATCGCCTACACCCGAGCTTTTTCTTCCAGCCAGCTCAACGAACTTCGCGCAACCACACAACGGCACCATACTCTAAACGATAAGCCCGTCAGTAACATGCCTCCCATCCCCGGGTTTGGCTTGGCGTCCGATCTTTTTAACGGTCCTCCGCTGATGACTTTCGACAATGGCCTCGGTTTCGGACAGGATCAGTCTGGCCCGGCCACTGAGATTGGTAACACGTATGCGATTGCAGACACGTTCACATGGGTCAAGGGACACAATACCTGGAAATTCGGGGCGGGGTTTTCCGCCTACGAGCAGGACACGCTGTATGCCTTCTTCACGGATAGCAATTTCTCTTTCTACGGATTTGCTTCCGGCGGGTACGGTACCGGGAACAGTCTTGCGGATTTTCTAGTGGGTGCGCCCAATGGCATTTTTGAGGGACCGAACGCCGCCAACAATTTCCGCAGCAAGGAAGCCTACGGATTCTTTCAAGACGAATGGCATGCAAGAAAGAATTTGACCCTGACTCTGGGGATTCGCTACGAGTACAGCACTCCCAAGCTCGACACAGAGGGAAGAACCTTTGACATTGTGCCGGGGGACCAGTCTGTAAAGTTTCCCAATGCACCCCTCGGCCTGGTTTTCCCCGGAGATCCTGGGGCGCCTCGCGGAGTCAATTTCCCCGACAAGACAAATTTTGCTCCCCGCTTCGGCTTTGCCTGGAGTCCAGGAAACAGCAGCAAAACCAGCATCCGAGGAGGTATTGGCATCTTCTATGACGTTCTAAAGGGCGAGGACAACCTGCAATTCAACGGTGCGCCCCCGTTCTACAGCGAAGTGTCGGTAGGCTATCCGTGCTTCCAGCCCACCACCTCGCCGCCCTCCGGTTGCCTGCCGGGCGACCCAGTCGAGCCGGCGTTTACCACGTCCGGTTCACCTATTTACGGTTCGCCGTGGGAAAGCTCTAGCACGCCCATCAGCAACCCTTTTCCCTCCGTCGTGCCTCCCAATACCGCCAACGCATTCAACACATGCGCCAGCAGCGGCTACCTCTGCCCCTTCTATAATTTCCTCCCGTATGGAGGAGCTGCAAGCGGGCTCTACTTCGTGAAACCTCATCTTCACACGCCTTATGATTATCAGTACAACCTGAGCATCCAGCATGAGCTGGCACGAAACCTTGTGGCTGAGGCTAACTACGTAGGCAGCAGCTCAAAGGGACTTACCTCACTTCAGGACATCAATCCCTTTGACCTGAGTACAATCAGCACCAGCCCCGCCCGAATTCTGAATGAAAATCAAAACGCGAACATCACCGCATACTGCCTCCAGAATGCTGCTGGCCCGGCCAACTGCCCGTTCGGCGGTCTGCTGGAGTTTGGCAATGTCGCCTTCGCCAATTTCAACAGCTTGGAAGCTTCTTTAACGAAACAGAACGGCGACTATCGATATATAGGAAACACATACTTCACCTTGGGCTACACGTATGGCCACAGCATCGATAACGCTTCCGGATTCCGTAATCTCAGCTCCCAGGTACCGTACTACAATATCGGCGGTATCTTCCGGGCCTCCTCCGATTTCGACGTCACCCACCGCATCACTTTCAGTGGAGGATGGGATTTGCCTTTTGACCGTATTTGGTCAGGACCGTCACGGTTGGTAAAAGGATGGAGCCTATACCCCATATTTAGTTGGCGCACTGGCTTTCCGCTCACCATCATTTCAGGCCTTTCGACCTTCGCCGTGTCCGACCCCGGACCATCAGGGGCTGGAGATGGCTATCTAGCCAACGCCGTGTTCGTGCCGGGATTCACCAGCATCCAGCTCACAAACCCAAGAAACTCAACTACGACATGCACGAATCCCAATACCGGGCTGCCCGAAACTGGAAACCTGTACTTCAATTGTGCCGAGTTTCAAGCCATTGCTGACGTCCCCGGTACGGGGTACGGCTTGCCCCGAGGCTTCTTCCGCGGGCCGGGCCGCACCAATCTTGATATGGCGCTGGCAAAAGCCACGGCAATTACGGAACGTGTGAACTTCGAATTGAGGTTCGAAGCGTTCAATGTATTTAACCACGCAGAATTTGCCAATCCGGACGTCAACCTGTACAGCCAGACGTTTGGTCAAATTACCAGTACGACACTTGGGACGGTAGCAAATCCTCTGCAAACCCAGCGCATCGTGCAACTTGGTGGACGCCTGACGTTCTAGACGAGCGTAAATACGGCTTATACGCCGCGGGTATACCGGAGCCGGTGACTGAAGCGGATCGGTGCATCCTGACCCTCAGTCACTCCCTCCACACTATTCCCTTGAACTCCCCTCCCTGACCGGGCCACAATAGCGGCCATTATTTGCAGGGCAGCTGTGACCCGAGGGTTTGGAGCTTATATGCGTTTCGGCAAAGGTCCGTTTTCAGGATTGATTGCGTGGTTACTGTTACTGTCGGCAGTGCAGAACTCCTCGTATGCTCAACAAGCCACCGCTTTGCTAACGGGTTCGGTCAAGGACGCAAGCGGAGCGATTGTTGTGGGAGCAAAGGTAACGTTGAAGAGTTCCCAGACCAACGCCACCCGCACCACAACTACCGACAAGAACGGCAACTATCTGTTCGATTTGGTCAACATTGGAACTTACGACTTGTTAGTGGAACAGCCCGGCTTCCAGGCCTATCTGCGCAAGGGAATCACCCTTGAGATCAACCAGAATGCGCGTCTGGATGTCGTTCTTCGAGTTGGGAAGACCAGCGAAGTTGTCGAGGTGCAAGGAGACGTCGCTCAGGTCGATACAATCAGCGCAACCCTGGGAAAAGTCGAGACCACGGAACGTATTCAGGATCTCCCGCTTGCCGCCCGCGACACGATGCAGTTGGGCCTGCTGCAGGCCGGTGTATTCGCTCCCGACCAGGATGATGGCTCCGGCAATCCCTTTTCCGTCAGTGGCCAGCGTTCCGAATCGGAAACCTTCCTCATCGACGGCGCCGACAACAATGATTTTCTTGGCAACAACATGGTCGTCGATCCCAATCCAGACGCCGTCTCAGAATTCAAAATCCTCACTAACAACTACGAGGCGGAATACGGACGAACTTCCGGTGGAATCGTCAACCAGGTAATCAAGTCCGGCACGAATTCTGTTCACGGCGACGTCTTCGACTATTTCCGCAACACGGCGCTGGATGCCAATGACTATTTTCTGCAGCAAGCCCCTGTTTTTCGATACAACATCTTCGGCGGAACAATCGGTTTTCCGATCGTAAAGGACAGGATGTTTCTGTTTGCTTCTTATCAAGGCGCGAGACGGCAGGAAGGGCAAAATCCGGGCGTTCTTCAGGTGCTAACTCCAGCGGAACGGACCGGCGACTTCAGCGCTTTGGGAATTCAGCTTTTAGACCCGACCGGTACATATTCTGGCGGCTTTCCCAATAACCAGGTGCCGGTGGATTCGGTCATGCAGACCTACATCAACGACTTCCTCCCGCTGCCCAACTACGGAACCAACGGATTCGTCGAAGACCCGGTCGCCAGCTTATCGGAAGATCAGTTCATCTTCCGCTACGACTACAACATCTCGACCAAAGACACGTTTTCGGCCTTTTACATCCTGGATGATCAACCACAGACGTTTCCTTTTGAGGTGCTAAAGGGAGCGTCTACCGGAGGAGACGTTCCCGTTGGCTCAGGTTTTACGAATAACCAACGTTTTCAGGCCGCGTCTTTAAGCTGGACGCGGACGATTCGTCCAAATTTGCTAAACGAATTGCGATTCTCGACAAATCGCGCTGCAACCTTCAATGCCGTGCCGCTGGATAAGACGCCGCCTTCAGCCCTCGGATTTTTGACCGTAACCCCGGACGATCCGAACGGCGCCGCGCCGCCGCTTGTCACCGTAGCTGGCGCGTTCAGCTTGGGCCCCTCGCCGCAAGGGCCTACCAAGGACCATGACGTGACGTTTCAATATCAGGACACCGTCTCGTGGACTCGCGGCAGGCACACGCTCAAGTTCGGTGCCGACATTCGGTGGGCAGAGAGCAATTTTCATTACGACTTTTACAACAACGGATCGTTCGATTTCGGAACGTATTACACCAATACTGGAAGCGCCCTGGCGGATTTCGTTGGCGGATTTACCGACAACTATTATCAATTTTCCAGCGCAACCTATGGCATCCGGAGCCATCAGTGGTATTTCTTCGGCCAGGATGCCTGGAAGGTCACCAAGAACCTGAGTCTCGACTACGGATTACGCTACGAATACGATTCGCCGCAAACCGATCCGCACAACGAGATCATGGGCTGGTATCCCGGGCAGCAATCCACACTCTATCCGGGATCTCCTCCCAATTTCTTGTACGCGGGCGATCCGGGTACGCCGAATCGCGGGCTGGTTTACCCCAATCGAGACAACTTCGCTCCGCGGTTTGGCTTCTCGTGGGACGTGTTGGGGAATGCTAGGCTCGTAGCGCGCGGTGGCTTCGGAATCTTCTACGACATTGAGGATGGTGCGCTGAACCTTCAGTTTGGCGGGCAACCTCCGTTCGGCTACGTAGCCAACAACTATCCATGCTTCACGACCGCAGCGATCGCTGCGCCTGGTTGCCTTGCTCCAGTCAACGGGTCCTATTCCGCCGACCCCTTTCAGGGCATCTATCCCGATCCGTACCCATTTATCGCGGGTGGTCATCTTGGCCAATTTTTCCAGCCCGCCATCCCGTTCGCGTACGTCGTGACGCCGCAGTTCCGCACTCCCTACGCCGAGAACTTCAATTTTGGTTTCCAATACCAACTCACCAAGGACACGGTGGTGGAAGCCGTTTATGTCGGCAGCCTCAGCCGAAAGGCGATCAGCAGCACGAATCTCAACTATCCCGAGATCTACGCCGGGCCCAACAGCTTAATGTCGCAATACCAGGCTGCGGTAGCCGCCGGTGCAGATCCGCTCACTTTTATCACACCGGATTGTGCTCGCCCGCTGGCGAATTGTAATGCGAACTCCATACCAACGGGTGCGACTCAAATCATCACCAACGTCAGTGCCGGCTCGTCCTCCAGCAACCAGATGCAATTGACTGTCGACCGGAGGATGAGTCACGGTTTGGGCTTTCGCGTGGCTTACACGGTTGCAAAGACGATTGATGTAACCTCAGGCTTTCGCGCCCGTTCCTCCACGTTCACCATTCCGTATGACCCGGCATTTGACCGCGGTCTCGCCGACTTCGACGCTCCGCAGCGCCTGGTTTTGAGCCCGATATGGCAGATTCCGATTTGGTCGAACGCGAATGCGTTCCAGAGGAACGTCTTCGGAGGATGGTCGATTTCCACCATTACCTCATTCCAGTCGGGAAACCCGTTTACTCTCTACTCCAGCAACGGAGCGAGCGAGTCGGAAGAGGGATTGGATCGTCCGGATATCATCGGGCCTGTGCAGGTCTTCCATAACCCGCGTCAGCTTCGAACATTCAGTCCGAGCGGCGACTATTTGCATGGGAGCTGTTTGCCGGGCACGGTGACGGGAAATTTCTGGATTGATCCCACGAATCTGGTCTGTTCGGTGGCCCAGCCGGCAGGTCAGCCTTTTCCTTACGGAACCCCCGGGCTGGTCCCACCGGTGGGCGGAGCAAGCGGCGTTCCCCTGTTTAGCTACGGCGATATGGGCAGAAACGTTCTGCGCGGGCCGGGAATTAACGACTGGGATATCTCGCTGATGAAAAATTTCAAGATTACAGAAAGCAAATCAGTCCAGTTTCAATCGAACTTCTTCAACGCCTTTAACCATACCCAGTTCTTCGGTCCAACTCTGGGCGGTGGCGCTTTAGGAGGCAGCGCTCTATTCGGCCAGGTGACAACCGACAGTACACCCTCGAATTCTCCGTATTATCGGGGACCGAGAATTATTCAGTTCGCGCTGAAAATATTTTTCTGAGTCGGAACGCGGACGCGGCAGGACTACGACAACGGCGAATCGCTCATCCGGAACCGTGTGCGCACGTGCTCTGAAATCAACTCGATCGCCGAACGGTTCATCACAGGGTCGCTCTGGGCCAAATACCTCATGGCCTCGACCAGCACACGCTGGCCATCTACATAGCGCGGGTCGGACGTACGTTCTCTTCGCTTGCGGAAGTTCGGGCGTGCAGGGATGGTGAAAACTTTTGCCATGGATTAGTTGGATGGCCCTTTAGCCAGTATAGCGTCCGCCCCGCCCCACTTCGCAACACATTTTCTCCACTTTTATTTTCAACAACTTAGCCTTGTGGTGAAACAAATTGCGTCTTTTTTGTCGTTTTCAGTTGAAATACGTCATTGCCGATCTTGGCCGGCATCTTGATCGCCGAGTATTTTGCCAGGCGATAGTCGTTGCCCTGGAAGAGCTGCTGCTGAACGGAAATACCGCGGTTCATGTCGACCCACAACCACATCCTGGAGATGTTGTTGCGCATCTTGTCGCTTTTCGGGACAAGTTGCAGCTCGGCGGTTTGGACACCATCCACGTTCTGCTCGCCAAGCAGAGTCACATCGAATGATTTTTTTAGATCCTGTCCGCTTCCCCCAAATCCCAGCACAAGATAGCTTTCGATGTCGCTGCGATTGCTGCCCGCCGAATATTCCATTACCTGATCGATCGTCGGCTGATAAACCTGCAGCTTGCCGTTCTTGTACAGGACAAATTTCTGAGCCGGCTCCTTGACCTCAGCCATCATCTCAACATTCTGGCCATTGCGGCGGTAGTAAACGGTGCCCTTCTGTATATCGTGGTCATCGACCACTTTTTCATACTGGTCCCACACGAAGTTGGCCTGCAAAGAACGGAACGTGGACGCAGTTTCATCCAGTTTCCTTAGAACGTCGTCGAGCGTGGGACCTTGCGCACCCTGCGCGTGCGCCAAAGAATGCAGCAAGATCAGCCAGAGAATACCGATGGACACCACGAACGTTCTCCTCACTGGTTTCGTTTCACCCACACGCGATATTCCTGCGTCTTGCCGCCGGCATCAGAAATTTTTTCGTACTTCACGATCGAGGCTGTGCCGGAAATCGGCTCTATGATCGCCAGCAACTGATTACGAATCGCGGTGTCATCCGCCCCGTTTATCCGCGAAGCATCGATCTCGTACGCCAATTCACCTGACCCATCCGAGCTGACGACAACGCCCGTACGATGCGGCTCTGATGCGGCAGGTTTATCGTTAAAATTAATCACCCGCGGCGAGAGAAAGATAAATATAAGAATCAGCGTGACCATGATGTCGTAATGCAGCGTGCCGCGTTCATGCTGCCATAAAACGTAGCTTCGAATTGTGCCGAAGACGCCCATCAAGCTTTCAGTTGTCATCCTGCGCGAAGTTGCCATCCGCGAAGCGGAGGGCAATGCAGTCGAAGGATCGCTATCACCACGCCGTAACCGCCAGCCGAACCATGCCCCAGTCTATTCTGGGCCCTGGGAGACGTGAGCTAAGAGCTAAAAGCGCTTTGCCACAATCCTCTCCGCCCCAACATACTCCCGAAGCGCATCAGGAATCAGCACGCTTCCATCCGCCTGCTGATAATTCTCGACAATAGCGACCCACGTTCTTCCAATCGCCAGCCCGCTCCCATTCAGTGTGTGCACAAACTCAGGTTTGTTTTTTCCCTCAGGACGATAACGGATATTCGCCCGCCGCGCCTGATACGCCTCAAAATTCGAACACGACGAAATCTCGCGATACAACTGCTGCCCTGGCAACCAGACTTCAATATCATATGTCTTTGCCGACGCTGCGCCCATATCGCCGGTACACAGAGTTACCAGTCGATAATGCAGTCCGAGTTTCTGCAATACCGTCTCCGCATTATGCGTGAGCTTCTCGTGTTCATCATACGACTGCTCAGGCCGCGTGAACTTCACCAACTCCACCTTCTGAAACTGATGCTGGCGGATGATGCCCCGCACATCTTTTCCGTACGATCCGGCCTCGCTTCGAAAACAGGGAGTGTAAGCCGTCAACGAAATGGGCAGCCGTGCGGCATCGAGAACTTCATCGCGATACAAGTTTGTCACCGGAACTTCGGCTGTTGGAATCAGCCACAAATCCTTGTCCCCATGCGGCACGCGAAATAAATCGGCACCGAACTTGGGCAACTGGCCGGTACCATACATCGATTCCGAATTGACGAGATATGGCGGCAGCACCTCGGTATATCCATGTTCGCGCGTGTGCAGATCGAGCATGAAGTTGGCCAGCGCTCGCTCCAGCTTTGCGCCCAGATCCCAGTAAACCGCAAAACGCGCGCCGGTTAGTTTGACAGCTCGCTCCAAATCCAGCACGCCAAGCTCAGGCCCCAAGTCCCAATGCGGCTTGGGAGTGAAATCAAACTTCGGAGGCGTACCCCACCGTCGCACTTCCACATTTTCTTCTGCGCTATGCCCCACCGGCACGCTGGCGTGCGGCATGTTGGGAATGCCGGCCAGAATCTCCCTGAGCTGCCCGTCAAATTCCGCAACAACCTTCTCACACTCCTGAATCTGCTCCCGCAGCTCTTTCGTCTCGGCCATCGCCGCAGTCGCATCCTGCCCGGCTTTCTTCAGCTTGGCAATCTCCTCCGAAGCCTTGTTTCGCTGCGCCTTCATGGTTTCGGCTTCCGTAATCGCCTGCCGCCGGCGCACATCGATGCTTGCGAAGTCCTTGAGCACGACCGCCGGATTCAGGCCGCGTCGGCGCAGCATCTCCTCCACCTGCGGCAAATGGTCGCGAACAAAATTCAGATCAAGCATGGGGAACTAAATAATGTATCGGAAAGAGGGCGAATAATGCACGCGATGGTATACCGAAAATGGAGGCGTCATCCTGAGCGGAGCTTGAGACGTTTGCGCGGCATCCGAGCCGCGCCGAAATCCCGAGCATGGCGAGGGACCTCTGGCGGAGCGAGGGATCTCCCTGCCCACAGCTCATTGGGTGTGAGATTCCTCGCCCCGCTGGTGAAAGCGGGGGGCTTCGGAATGACGCCATTTTGGCGTTGAGCCTAAGCGTCTAGGAATTGGAGGCATCCGCTATCTCTTCTTCTGCGGTCCCTCTTGCACCATCATCGGCCGCCGCACGGGCACAATCGCTCCCTTAGACGCATCGGTAGCAGCCTGGGCGCGGGTGAGCACTTCCTGCTGGATGTACTGCACGAACTCCTGTATCTGCCGCTGCATCTCTTCCATGCGCTCGCGCATTTGCAGGATGATCGCCATGCCGCTGATGTTCACGCCCAGATCGCGCGCCAGCGACAAAATAAATTCCAGCCGTTGCAAGTCTTCATCGGTATAAAGCCGCGTATTGCCTTCAGTGCGCGACGGCTTGAGCAGCCCCTCGCGCTCATAAAGCCGCAACGTCTGCGGATGAATGCCATACATCTCGGCAACGGCCGAAATCATGTAGGCGCCTTTGGATTTGCGCTTGGTCATAAACTCATAGCCGTAGTGGTGTCTCGCGGCTCACGATCACTCTAGAAGGCAGTTCGAGCCTCGCGTCGCACTTGGTAACCGGATCGCGCTTGAAGCGTCCCCAAAATACATAGTCATATTCGACTATGAAAGTTATCGGCGTATGGTCAGCAAACTTCCAGGTACGCACATTCTTTATCGCGCTTGGGGCTAACAAGGGATCGCCGGAAATTAACTTCACGCCGGAAACGGCGTGCCCGTCCGTCGTCACCTGCATTTTCACCGTGCCTTGAAGCGCCAGTGACTCTGCTTTATCCGGATACTTAGGACACATGAACCCGGTTACGGTTGGCAAGACAGGAGCTTTTTCCTGCCCCAGTACCGGCAACGCGGCCAGGCAAACCACCGACAGGAGAGCGGGACGTAGACGTATTAGACTTTGTAACGCACCCATCGGGGCACCCTCACCCATTTATAACAAAAACAAATCGGCCACGGAGTTCGCGGATCGGCACGGATCAAGAAAACCAATCCGTGGAAATCCGTGCGGATCCGTGGCCAAGATTTTCTATGCCAGCGGCTCAGGCTTCTGTTCTGCTGTGGCCCGCGCCCATCCCACCGACCGCCACATCTGAATCGTGACTAGCAGATACCACAGCCCAACCGCAGGTCCCAAATCAATCAGCCCGGCGCTCTTGGGCGGTTCGGGAAAGCTATAAAAGTTGAGAGCCAGCAAGGCGATCGCGATCGCAGCGCCGGACAATGCATAAGCCCTCCCGTAGCGCGGATGCGCCCACATAGCAATTGCAAAACAAAACGTCCCCAGCCCGATGTAGCCATCCCAGGCGACATCGAGTCCGAGCCAAACAGCAGTCACGTGCAAGGGTACAGCTTCGCCCTTTGTCGAGTACCACACCGCCATTTGCACCAGCACCATCGCCGAGAACAGCGCGCCAGCCAGGGCATTCAATACAAATCCCAGTGCACTGGCAAGCCGCGGCTTCTCCAGATCGAGCAGCCGCCTCAATCCAAAACACGCGACAGCCAGCGCGGGACCAAAGCATGCCGCCAAGGTAGTGGTCACCAGTTTTGGGGGGTGGGCAAAGACCATCAGCGGGTACGCAAGGCAGGCGAAGAATCCGGCGACAATTCCCAGCCGGATCGCATTCAGGTCAACGCTTGCAGTGAATCCACGAAGGGAGCTGTTCATGGGGAAGTCGCCGCGATTTTAGATGTGTATCACCCAACCGTCAAAGAAAACAAAATGGCCACGGATCATTGCAGATTCCACGATCAACAAAACAATCCGTGAAAAATTCGCGTAAATCCGTGGCCAATGTCGTGATCGTAGCGCCGCCGGCCTCGGCGACTGTTCGACGGGCGACTCGCCCGCCGCTGCCCAGCCTATGCCGCGGGCTCTGCCTTTTGCTCTTGCGCAGCCCATCCCTGCGGCTTGAGCGCGTGGTTCACAAAGTACGCTATAAAGCCCGCCGCAATCAGGATCATGCCAAAGGCAAACGAACTCATCCCCAGCACCGACTCATGCTCGCTGCGCACCACGGAGAATCCCAGCAGCAGCATCGGAGGTATTCCGAGAGCGATCGCTCCGAATAACCCTCCTGGAACCCGGAACGGACGCCGCAGCTCTGGCTCGCGCAGCCGCAGCACAGCCAACGCCGCAAACTCAAGTAGCAGGCTCATCCCATAAAGAAGGATGTCGAGCGTAACCAGCCGCGCAAACCCCAAGCCCAGGCACATCGCCCACCCGATCGCCAGCGCCACAATCGCTACCCAAGGCGCTCGCGACTTCTTATGCAACTTGGCAAAGATTCCCGGCAGCATGCCATCCTGCGCCATCGCCAGCGGCAGGCGCGAGTAGCTCATCACCAGAGCATTGAACATGCCAAAGGCGCTGAAGATGCCGCCCAGAACCACGCCGATTCTCAAGAGCGGACCACCCAGCAACCCGGCAATGTCGGCCCATGAGCCTGTCTCCCAGGCAGTCGGCTTGAGTCCAGTCATCCACATCGCCGCAAACGGCAGCACATAGCTCAGCGCGACGATGCAGACCGCCGCCAGCATCGCCCGCGGGTACGTCCTTTGCGGACGCTCCACTTCGGTGGCGATGGTCGAGGCGTTGTCCCATCCCATGTAGTTCCACATGCAGATGAGCAGGCCGCCCAATATATCTACGGTAGATGTGGTAGGTTTCGTGACCGCGTTGGCCAGCGCACCGATCTTGAACGGCGCCAGCAGCACCACCGCCACAAACGGCGCCGAGAGGGCAAAAAACAGCCAAAGCGAAGTCATCGAAACCACTTTCACTCCGGCGATGTTCAGCAGAGCGCAGATGACCACCACGCCCAGCGCAACCCACCATCCGCGATTTCCTTGCTGGAAATACGGGAACATGCGTGTCAGGTAGGCCACAAAAAGCGTGGGATAAATCGCCATGTCGAAAATTGACGCGACCAGCGAGAGCCACGCCTCCTGGAATCCCCAGAAATTTCCCATCGCGCGGCGCACCCATGCGTAGTAGCCGCCTTCAAACGGCAGTGCACTCGAAAGTTCGCCGATCATGAAGGCCGTGGGCAGGCTCCAGAGCAGCGGCGTGAGCAGCAAGATCAGAATGCCGCGCCCATAGCCGGCGCCGTGGATGATGTCTTCGGTGCCGTAGGTCCCGCCCGACACCATAAAGAAGGTAGCGGCGACCAGCGGCCACAATGTGAGCCTTACGAATTTCTTGCGATTGGGAACTGCGGCGAGAGGTTGGGAATTTGCGAATTGTTGACGCGGGGCGCTAACTGTTGCCAATTTCGATGGCTTCCTCCTCAAGCGACTCACTCTCAGCTACTCCGCAGCGTGGCTGGCTTCGTCGGAAGCGTTGCTCGAGCTTTCCGGTTGGTTTAGATTCCGGAAATTCCGCTGGAGTTAGTTCGCAATTGTGAGATTACGGCAAATTTCGCAGGATGCAAGAAAAATGTGAGGAATCTTGAAAATTTTTGTAAGCGGGTGGGCTGGTACGGAGGTAATCCAGTCGCGAGCTGTCGCTGTGAGCCGCGAGTCCTCAAGTTGCGAGTCGCGACTCATCAGCCTCACGAGGTCGGTAAAGCTCGGAGGTTGCATCGGCCGTCACCGAGGACTATCATGCGGCGAAACCGGGAGGGGGTTCTATGAAAACGTTGTTGCTTGCCGTTACATTCGCTCTTGCCGTATCCGCTCTCGCAGCGCTGCCATCCGTCGAACAAAACGCCTTTACTCCGGACCAGGTGAAATGGGGGCCGGCGCCGCCGTTCATTCCCGCTGGAGCCCAACTCGCCGTGCTGGAAGGAAATCCGATGGCCGAGTCCGGCGACTACACCATCCGCCTCAAGATGCCCGACGGTTACAAAGTCGCCCCACACACCCACCCACAGCGAGAAAATGTTACGGTGTTGTCTGGAACCCTGAAAGTGGGCATGGGCGACACATTCGATGCCGGCAAGATGATGAGCTTCGGTGCCGGGAGCTTCGCCTACCTCGATCCCACCATGCACCACTATGCCGGGGCATCGGGTGAAACCGTAATCCAGATTCACGGCCAGTCGCCGGTGAAATTCAACTATATCAATCCCGCCGACGACCCCAGCATGAAGAAGTAATAGAAGTGAAAGGGCCCGGCTGTTCTGCCGGGCCTGGCGACTGGGGACTCGCGACTCAGGACTCGAGACTAGACTTTTGCCCACAGCTGCGCCCGCGGGTCTTCCGGGTTCAGTTTGGCCAGCTCTTTCAGCAGTTCTTTCGTGCGCTCGTCACGCGGCATGGGAACAGTAATCGTGATTTCGACGATCTCATCGCCGCGCACGCCTTCTTTCGTTGCCGAAGGTACGCCTTTTTCGCGCAAGCGCAGCTTTTGCCCCGATTGTGTCCCCGGAGGGATCTTCAAAAGCGCCCGGCCATCGATCGTCGGAACTTCGATCTTTGCCCCTAAGGCCGCCTCAGTGGCGGTGACCGGCACGGTCAGATAAATATCATCGCCATCGCGCCGGAAAATTGGGTGATCTCCCGTCCGAATAATCACATACAGGTCGCCCGGAGGCCCACCGTGCACGCCGGCATTGCCCTTACCCGCCAATCGAATGCGCTGCCCATCACGCGTTCCGGGCTTGATGCGCACTTCCAAAGGCTCCGTGCGGCTAACGGTTCCTTCGCCATGGCACTCCTGGCAGCTTGAGATGTTCTTTCCCGTTCCGCCGCAGCGCGGACACGGCACATTAAACTTCATCCGCCCGCCGGTTTGCGTGACGGTTCCCTTGCCATCACATTCAGGGCATTTTCCCGGCGCTTCAATATAGCCCTTACCATGACAATTCCCGCAGACGTCCTGTCGCGTGATGTTCAGCCGCATCACACCGCCGCGAATCGCCGTCCAGAACGGTACATTTACCTGATATTCGAGGTCCGACCCTGCTTCCGGCTCGGTTTCAACCGCCGTAGCCCCGCCGCGCCCGCCGGCAAAAATTCCGGAGAAGATGTCGCGGAATCCGCCTGCCCCGCCGGTGCGTCGGCCAGCGCGGGATTGATCCATGAAATCGGAAAAATCGAAGCCGCCAAAATCGAAGTGAGCACCCTGCCCGCCAGCCTGACCCGCGCCCGCACCGGCGCCAGGGAAACCTCCGAACCCTCCGGCCCCGGTCGGCCCACCGCGCGCATAGGCCTCAGCTGCCGCCGGATCAATATTGTCCGAGTAGAACCCGACCTGATCGTAGATTTTTCGCTTCTTGGGATCGCTGAGAACGTCATTGGCCTCGGAGATCGCTTTGAACTTCTCCTCCGCCGACTTGTCCCCGGGATTTACGTCCGGATGGTACTTGCGCGCCAGCTTGCGAAACGCCTTGCGAATCTCATCGGCCGAAGCATTCTTCTTTACGCCGAGGGTTTCGTAATAGTCTTTCTTGGTTGTCGTAGCCATGCTGAGAATTTTTCCGCTGCGCCAAAAAACTTAAGCCACGGATTAGACGGATTTTCACGGATTAAATCCGTGTTGATCCGTGAGAATCCGTGGCCAACTCGTTCAAGGTCCCTCGCTACGCTCGGGATGAGCGGGGCTCAGACGCCCCGCTAAACGCGATCACTTCTTATCCTCTACATCCACGTACTCGGCGTCGATCACGCCTTCGTCTTTCTTCTGACCCCCGCCGTCCGTGCCAGCGCCGGCGCTCGGCCCCGCACCCGGCGTAGGACCGCCCTTGGCCTGCGCCGCCTTGTACATCTCTTCGGCCAGCTTGTGCGAAGCCTTGGTCAGGTTCTCGCGGGCGCGATCCATCTGCGCCTTGTCGTTCGACTCGAGCGCCTTCTTCGCGTCGGCCAGCGAGTTCTCTACGTCGCCGCGATCCGAGCCCGAAATCTTGTCTCCCGACTCTCTCAGCATCTTTTCGATCTGGTACACCATGCTGTCGAGCTGGTTCTTGGCCTCGATCGACTCGCGCTGCGCCTTGTCTTCAGCCGCGTGCGCGTCGGCTTCTTTCGCCATGCGCTCGACCTCTTCCTTCGACAGGCCCGACGACGACGTAATCGTAATCTTCTGGTCCTTGCCCGTGGCCGTATCTTTCGCGGTCACGTTCAGAATACCGTTCGCGTCGATATCGAACGTCACTTCGATCTGCGGAATTCCCCGCGGAGCCGGTGGAATCCCGGTCAGGTGGAACTTGCCGAGAGTCCGGTTCTGCCCGGCCATGGGACGCTCGCCCTGCAGCACATGCACCTCAACCGAAGTCTGATTGTCGGCCGCGGTCGAGAACGTTTCCGTCTTGCGCGTCGGAATCGTCGTGTTGCGTGGAATCATCGGCGTCGAAACCCCGCCCAGCGTCTCGATCGAAAGCGTTAGCGGAGTCACATCCAGCAGCAACAGGTCTTTTACCTCGCCGCCGAGCACGCCGCCCTGAATCGCCGCGCCTACAGCCACGACTTCGTCAGGATTCACGCCCTTGTGACCTTCCTTGCCGAACAGCTCCTTCACCAGCTGCTGAATGCGCGGCATGCGCGTCTGCCCGCCGACCAGCACCACTTCATTGATCTTGCTGGCATCAACGCCCGCATCTTTCATGCACTGCTTGCACGGCCCAACCGACTTCTGGATGATGTCCTCCACCATCCCTTCCAGCTTGGCCCGCGTAAGCTTCTTCACCAGGTGCTTCGGACCGCTCGCATCCGCCGTGATGAACGGCAGGTTGATTTCGGTCTCCATCGTGGTCGAAAGCTCGATCTTCGCCCGCTCGGCTGCGTCTCGCAGACGCTGCAACGCCATCTCGTTACCCTTAGCGCGCAGGTCGAGACCCTCGTCTTTCTTGAACTCATCAATCAACCAGTCAACAATGCGCTGGTCGATGTTGTCGCCACCCAGGTGCGTGTCGCCATTGGTGGCCTTTACTTCAATCACGCCCTCGCCGACTTCCAGAATGGAAATATCAAACGTGCCGCCGCCAAAGTCGTAGACGGCGATCGTCTCGTCCTTACCTTTGTCGAGCCCATAAGCCAGCGCGGCCGCAGTCGGCTCATTGATGATTCGCTTCACCTCAAGCCCGGCAATCTGGCCGGCATCTTTAGTCGCCTGCCGCTGCGCATCGTTAAAATACGCCGGCACGGTGATGACCGCCTCGTTTACCTTCTCGCCGAGATAGTCTTCCGCCGCCTTCTTCAGCTTCTGCAAAATCAGCGCTGAAATCTGCGGAGGCGTGTACTCTTTCCCCTGCGCCACCACGGCAACGTGGTCGCCCTGGCGGACGACCTTGAAGGGCACCATCTTCATTTCTTCGGTCACTTCGTCATAGCGCCGCCCCATGAAGCGCTTGATCGAATAAATCGTGTTCTCCGGATTGGTGATGGCCTGCCGTTTGGCTACCTGCCCCACCAGCCGTTCCCCAGTCTTGGTAAAACCCACCACGGAGGGGGTAGTTCGCCCTCCCTCTTCGTTGGGAATCACTTTAGGCTCGCCGCCCTCTATGACCGCCACGCAGGAGTTGGTGGTTCCAAGGTCAATTCCAATAATCTTGGCCATAACAGCCTCCTCTAAACTCTGTGCAAATCAAATAAGTGCTTTGTAATCAACGCGCTTATGATTGCAAACATCCACATGATAGGATGTGAGTGAATTGTTGTCAAGGTTTAGATGCGGAATAGCCTATGAGGGATGCGGCCAAGTGGGCCACCCCTATAATAGCTGCTCAACTTGTGAGCGGTGAGCGGTGACGCGAGCGGGCGGGAGCTTGGACATAAGGGGTGACTTGACTTTCTTGAGAAGGCGGCCCGGTTCGTGGCTGTGGATCGGCGCGATTCTTTGACCTGATCACGCCCCCGCCGTGGCTGCTCGAACCATCCTGCCTGTGCCGTCCCGCTCAGTCCCGGTGCCCTGCCGTTCAGTCAGCTCCGCAGACAGAATCTGCCGCATCCAAAGCGCAGCCAGAGCGGTGGAGGCGATGACGCAAAGCCAAGGCACGAGAGGCGTCCACTGATAAAAGAAGGGTATGGCGAAGCGGAGCAGGACCAGCCAAAGCAGAGTCAGCGTGGCTCCGCCCAGTAGCGGCAATAGGCGATTGCGCGATTTCAGCGGCACGGAGTGTGTGGCGAGAGCTTGTACGGTAACCGCGAACGGGCAAGCTACCACCAGGTCAATGAAATAGTGCTCCCCGGTTCCCAACGTGCCGAAAACCGTTGCGAATACATAAATGGCCGCGGCTGTGCGCACCACCCGTGAAAACGGCTTGCAGTTGAAAGCAATCAGCAATGCCCACGCCATATGCAGGGACGGCATAGCGTTGCGGCAGATTTCCTCGGGCAAGTAGATCTTGCGCAGGACATGCCCACCCAGGATAAGAGTGCGCAACTCGGAGAAAGGAGTTGGCGAGCCGGGAAACCGAGGACCCGTCAGATATATTGGACCTGCGGCGGGAAATACAGGTACAGCAAATAGCCGAGCAGCCCGGCACTCATAAAAATCTCGAGGAGGAGAAGCGGCGTGGTCTTCGTCAGTCGCAAATGAGCAGCGTAGACCAGAGCCAACGCAAGCGGGAGTGCCACATACAAATCAGAGCAAATTTTTCCCACAACCGCATAATTCATGAACAATCGTCCCACCATGAAGGCGGGTTGAAGGCCCAAACTGCCGTCAAACGAATAGGCATAGATATCCATGGTTTTTGGGAATAGCAGACTGGCCAGGTCCAGGAACTTCGACGTCGCAAGAATGAAAAACGTGAAACCAGCAGCGGGAATCAATATTGACTTCAGTTGTTTTTGCTCATCACGAACGGCCCAGACAGAGCGGAGACCCAAGACCAGGAAGCTGACCAGCCCGATGAAGCCAAGGCACGCGCCGATCTGGAAATGAGGGTTGGCACGATGCACGACGAATTGATCGATGAGGGTGAGAACCCCACCTCCGGCCAAAACACCATAGTATTTCCCACAGGCGCGGCCTCACAGCAACTTGAAATAAGAAAGCGCTGGCAAGGCCGCAGCCGACGTACAGGGCCTCAAACGGCAGCCCCTGCCAGGCGAGAAGGAAAAGGAGACCGAAGAGAGTGCCGATTAGAATTCTGCTCAAGCGAGTCCCAGGACGAGAGTCGGTGACTGAATCCGCGGCTGTGTTCGCTGCAGGCTCGACCATGCTGCCCCCGACATTAGTATGTTGCAACGTCCACTCCGATCATATGGGAGGAGTATCTGCTCCTCAATAGATCCGCTTAAGGGTGGGACACGGAAGTAACCACAGTCGAGTGAAGCTGCCGGGTGCCCACCTGTGATCTCTCAAGACGTTGTACCGGGGGAGAGCGGCCGATGAGGGGCTGGCCCACCTTTGACCTCGTTAGCGGCGCGCAACCAACAACCGCGGATGTCCCACCTTTCGCGGTTTTCGAAAGGTGGGAGCGGTCAACAACGATGAAAATAATCTCCTCAGTGATGTCATTCCGACGAGCGCAGCAGCGCTCGGAGGGACCTGACGAAGCGCATCACTCCCCGTCGGCGCCGAAAAGGTATTCCCGGCGCATGCGGCGTGAAAGTCCCTTTGACAGCACAAATGCTTGCGAGTGTCGTAAGGTCCCTCTCGCCGCTGGCGCAGCGTTCGGGATGACATCACCTTGAACACTCGGGAAATCGGCGGCCGGGGACTGGCCAGCCCCTCGGGGTAATCACCCTTGCGGTTGTCCCGTCCCTTCGGCTCGCTACGCTGGCTTAGGGCAGGCTCCTGTCTCGTGTACTTGCGAGAAAGCCTATGTTTGTGGCTCCGATTTACTTGGCGGCAATCTCGACGTACTGCTTGGTGTCCGCTTCTGCGACTATCACCGATTTCATATTCGGCAGCCGCAATTCGTGGCCCGAGTGTGTGGCGTTCCAGATTTGCGTCAGGAAGTGCCGATCGCCGACCCGCAGAAACACGAGGCTAAGGGGATGTTGGCGTACGGGCGATTGAACAGAGTTTGTGATAATCATCGCGACGCCGTGCTCGCCTCGAATTGACCAGCCATTGCTGCTGTTTTCTGATGTTTCCCAAACGTCGTAGTGCCCGGCGGGCAGAGTCTTGCCGCTGACTGTGAAATCGAATGGAATGTCTAGGCTCATCCGAGATTGAGCAACCGCTGGAAGACAGGCCGCGGCAACCACAGCGAGAGCCAGGGTGAATTTGCAGAGCTTCATGGAAGACTTCCTCCTCAGAATGTTCGCACCGTGACCCCGGTGTCGTCCGCACATCGTAGGGAAGCAAAGAGGGGTAGACCAGATTACGTCCGGAAGAGGATTATTTCCCAAAAGTAACTTCGGGAACATACGTTGGAAGCAGGAATGCGGCGAAATATCGACCCAACACCCTGCACCACTAATGGGTTAGGGGCTCGCCCCGCCTTTTCAGCACCGCGCTAACTCGCGGTTGCGCCGTCCCTTCGGCTGGCTAGGGGCTGGCCCACCTTTGATTCTTTCTTAGCGCCGCACAACCAACGCTACCGAGGATGCCCCACCTTTCGCGGGTTGGGGTTCCTCGACTCCGGCGCTCGCCAAGCGAGCGCCAACTGCGCTCAGGAGGACAGACCCCTAAGCTGACAACCCCAGGTCGCGGGCGTCCCATTTGGATCTCGTCTAGAAAAATGTACTTGCAAAGTGAACTATGTCTATTGTATTGGTAGACTATTGCCGGGCCGCCCCAAACCTCGCCCAAGCGAACGGATGGGGTTGGGCTGCCGGTTTAGCCTCACTTCCCCGCGCATCATTTTCGCGTTGGGTTCGCCCGAGAGCACAAGGAGAAGTGCAAGATGTCTCATGCGCTGGATGTGCATCCCCTCAAATCGAGAATTGGAGATTTCATCGCGGGCTTGAAGACTTTGGAGAAAGAGCCAATCACATCGGCCCGCGTAGTCGAGTATATGACGCAGGTGCAGCCTTCAGTAGTCGCTCTCACTCCCTACCTGCTGTGGAATCGCGAGCACTACGCACGCAACCTCATTTACCGCGATGACTTCTTTGAAGTGATTGCACTCTGTTGGCTACCCGGGCAGCGGACGCCGATTCACTCGCATGACGGACAACTGGGCTGGGTCACAGTGCTGCAGGGCGAGCTGGTCTGCCGCAACTACCGTTTCGTACGCCCCGGATTATCGAGAAAGCCAATCTCGCCCGCTAAATATGGGTCGAGCAGCGGCAGGCCGGTAGAAGTGGAGCCCCTGAACAGCATGAACTGTCAGGCTGACGGCAGCGTCGCAGTCGTGGACCGTCGCCAGACGACGCATCAGATCGAAAACCTCGAGAAATCGCCGCTTGGAAGTGTCAGCTTGCATGTGTATTCGAAGCCGATCGATTCCTGCGTGCTCTTCGATGAGGCCACGCGATGTTGTGAGCGTAGACAATTGCAGTATTACAGCGCGTTCGGGGTCCTTCTTCAGCCACCGCCGCAGCCAGACCAGCAACTCGCGGAGACAGCCGCGTAATCACGGAGCACAAAAACATGTCTGACGAACTGCTCGCCGCCCTTCAAAAGATCGCGGACCACATCTCCAGAGGAGACACCGTGGATGAAACCTTGGCCAGTGTCGTGGAATTTGTCACCGTTTTCCTGGGCTGTGACGAGTGCTGCACTTACGTCCGACAGGGCGACAAACTTGTGCCTTGGGTTTGGAAACATACGAAACATGGGTCGCTGGAGCGGACCGCGCTTCCAGTCGATTGCGGATTCATCGCGGCCGTCCAGAGGCATCGCGCGCCGATTGCTGTTGTCGCCGATTCTGTGAAGGGTGCAACTTTCAAGGGCTTCGATCAATGGTCAACCAATCCCGGAGAGACGTTTGTTTGCGTGCCGTTTCTATTGCGCCGGCAGCTCCTCGGCGCGATCACCCTCCGCCATTGGCGGCCGCGTCCGTACCGCCGGTTCGAATTCAGATTCCTTTCCAGCATCGGTTACATGCTGGGCGCCGAGCTGGGAATCGCCCGGCTGGAGAAGCAGAATTCAGATCTTGTATTGGAGCTGGAAACACAACAACTCGTCAACAGTGCTAAGGGGATTTTGCCGCACGACTTGGGCATGAGCGAGAGCAAAGCTTACCTGGCGTTGCCGCGCCAAAATCTGCAGAAAAAACCTCCATTGAGGGAGGTTGCTGAGGCCATCTTCCTGGGGTGCTAAAGTGAGACTGAACGACCTTTCGGCAGATTAGACAGAGGCGCGGTAGCCAAGGGGCAAGGCAAGGGTCTGCAAAACCCTCATCGGCGGTTCGACTCCGCCCCGCGCCTCCAACGGCTTCCAGACGGTTCACTCTGGTAGCGTCGCCACAGCAGCGTGACCCTCGCGCTGATCGTTTAGACGAACTCGCACTAGACAACAGAAAATCTCAATCTACTGAATCTTTTCCGTCTTATTGTCGTAGTGGACGGTTCCGTTCCGCTGATTCAGCTGATCAATATCCTGATTGGTGAAGGCGCGCTTCGCAGGATGCGCACCGGTCGCTGCGCTTGCCCGTGCAAGATCGCCCCGTTCCGCCGCGCTGAAATAAACCCACGGCTGAGCGGGCGTCGCTGCCGTCTGCGCAGGTTGCTCTCGACTTTCCCGCCGCAGCATTCTCATTCCGCCGACAGGCGAATTCACGGCCGGCGAAATGAGCGGAAGACCTCCACCCGATTTCCATACCAGTTCCGTATAGACCGCGTCGGTATTGCCATTCACCTCTGAAAGAGTCGAATTTCTCGCCCCGGCGAGCAGCCCTCCGGTAGCGTTCGTCGCACCCACTGGATTTGGTGAAACCGTGGTGAACGACACGGTCGGCGTGGTAAGCATCGGGATGAATGGTCCGTACCCGTATGGATGAAAACCTGGTACGCCGCGCTCAGCAGCCTGGCCGAACGCAACCACAGACAAAAGCAGCAGCGAGCAAGCAAGAATCACACTCCGCATATAGCCTCCCTGGGAGCCTGTACAGGCCTCAATAGGTGAGATGCCGCTCATACGCCGGCGGTTGAAACTTTAGACGTTTCGGCGAAAAGAGCTTGGAGACTAAAGTATGTGTCATGGCAAGACAGGTTGTGGCCGCACACTAACTCAAGGCCTAACTCGCTTTCTCTAGCCCTAAGCCCAGCGCATCCAGCGATAGCGAGCGCAGCAAGTTGCGCCGCATGCCGCGTTCGACCTCTGCCACCCTGTCGGACGCAGCCGCGATCCAGTCGAACTCGGCAGTCTCGGCCACTTTCCTGAGCTGAGTTTGAATGTCGGTATTGCAGACCATCTCGGGCACGCCAGATTTCAGAAACATCAAATCGCGCAACAGGGAGTACAGCGTACGTAGAAGGTGTTCGGTTTTTTCGCGTCCTTCGGGTCCAGAGCGGTAGGTTTCTGTGACCTTGAATAGCTGCGAGTGGTCGCCGCCCGACAACGCGGAGTTGAGAATTGCCATCGCGTCCGACCGGGCCGCCACATACGCTTCCACATCAAAGCTGCGCGCCCGTCCTATGGCGCCTTCGCACAACCGCGCGACCAGCGCCCGCTGTGCAGCTTTCCATTCCGGCCGTTGCTTGGCCAGATAAGCACTGATCTCGTCCGATGGCAGCGCGGCAAGAGAAAAAATCATCGCCCGCGATCTTATGGTCGGCAGCAATTCCCCCGGATTTTCCGCCAGCAAAAAAATCGTGGCGAACTCCGGAGGCTCTTCCAGCACCTTCAGCAGTGAATTCGCCGCCTCTTTCATGAATGCCGAATCCGTGAAGATATAAACCCGTTCTTTGCCCTCGGAAGGACGGTAGTAAATGCTGTCAATCACCCGCCGCACCTGATCGACTTTGATCATCATCTGCGGTGGGTCGGGAGGAATGATCAGCACATCAGGATGAGTCTGCACGAACAGCCGCGTTTCTTTCTTATCCGTTTCGCGCAAAGCTTCGCGCGCTTCGGCGGCTTCTGCGCATCGCGCCTCGAGATCGGCAGAGAGCGCGATCCGCCGGCAATTCACGCAATGCCCGCAGAAATCGGGAAGGCCGTTGGTTTCGGGCTGCTCTAAGCAATTCAGCGCCTGCGCCAGCATTAATGCGAGGGTGTACTTGCCAGATCCGCGCGCGCCGGAAAGAATCACCGCATGAGGGAAGCGTTTCCGCGCCAGCATCTCTCGCAGGCGGTGAACGGTTTCGGTGTTGCCGTGAAAGTCAGAGAAGGGCATGAAAGAAATCAAAAACAAAATCTACCACAGAGTCACAGAGTCCCAGAGAAAGGAAATGTCAGGAACGTTCGGGCGCGAAAAATTATCGAGTGTGTGAGCTTAAATTCACAGCCGTCGCAATCGCTTTCATAATCCTGCGATGTGTCGACCGCGGCGTCCCGCTCGCATCCACTTTAATCACGCGATGGGGCTCGCGCACAGCAATCGCGTCGTATCCCTCGCGTACTCGCGCAAAAAACGCCCGATTCTCCTGCTCAAAACGGTTTTCGTCACCCGCATGCTTTTTCAGTGAAGTCTGTTTCGTCCGTGACGCCTGCTGATTCCTCCGCCGCGCCCGCCCCAGGCTCATCCGTGGATCCGAATCCAGTAGTACAGTCAAATCCGGCTGCAAGTTTCCACCCAAGAGCTTGTGCAAGCTCAAAACCGCTTGGCTGCCCAATCTGCGCCCGTATCCCTGATATGCCTCGGTTGAATCCGTAAAACGGTCGCATAGCACGATCTCACCACGCTCCAGCGCCGGCAGAATCACTTCGGCAATATGCTGCGCCCGCGCGGCAAACATCAGCGCCATTTCAGCCTGCGGCGAAAGCCCCTGAGTTGCCGAATCCAGCAGAACCCGCCGGATTTTTTCTCCCGTCGCCGTTCCTCCCGGCTCGCGCGTCTCCACTACTTTGTATCCGGCGGCGCGCAACGCCCTCGCCAGCTTGCGCATCTGCGTGCTCTTGCCGGTTCCATCCAGCCCCTCAAAGGTAATGAATTTTCCGCGCCGCATGATCGAGATGATAGCAGCGCGGATGCGTCCCTGTACCGCCGTACTTTCTCTGCTGTTAAAATCGAACCTTCTGTTTCCGTTAAATCGTTTTACCAACCCAGGGGGCTGCACGAATGAAACTCTCAAGAATCTTGGGAGTGATCTGTCTTGTTCTTTTTTCTTTATCTGCCTGGTCCGCAACACCACCAACCGTAACCCTTTATGTGGATGCCTCATCGGCTCCTCGCAAAATCTTTCACGCCAAACTCAAAATTCCCGCCAGCGCCGGTGATCTCACGCTCTATTACCCCAAATGGATTCCCGGCGAGCACGCCCCTGACGGGCCCATCATTGATCTCGCCGGATTGAAGTTCTTCGCCGGCGGCAAAACTCTGAACTGGCGCCGCGACCTGCTCGACGGCTTCACGATTCATGTTGAAGTTCCCGCGGGCGAAAGTGAGGTCAATGCCGAGCTCGATTTTCTTTCTCCTGCAACCTTCGAAGGCGGCTTCTCCGCTGGTTCGTCAGCCACCGACAAGCTGACGGTGATCAGCTGGAACCAGGTTTTGCTGTATCCCAAAGGATGGAAATCCGACGATCTTACCTATGTTGCGTCGCTAAAGCTCCCCGCGAACTGGAAGTTTGGAACACCCTTGCCCATCGCTACCGCAAGTGGTGAAGAAATCAAGTTTCAGCCGGCGTCGCTTACAACGCTTGTCGATTCGCCGGTAATTACCGGCGAATTCATGAAGGTTGTCAAACTGGCTGACGATCCACTCACAGAGATGGATATCGTCGCGGACAGCGCCGCCGCTCTCGACGCCCCGCAATTGGTCTGGGACCACTACAAAAATCTCGTCGAGCAGGCCAAGAAGCTTTTCGGCGCCCATCATTATCGCGACTATCATTTTCTGCTTACCCTGAGCGATCACGTCGCGCACTTCGGACTCGAACATCACGAGTCCAACGACAGCCGTACCGACGAGCGCGGGCTGGTGGACGAAACCGCTCGTAAAATGGATGCCGGCCTGCTTCCGCACGAGTACGTGCACTCCTGGAACGGAAAATACCGCCGCCCCGCCGACCTCGCCACCCCCGACTATCAGCAGCCCATGCAGGATGATCTACTCTGGGTCTACGAGGGTCTAACGAATTATCTGGGCTCCATCCTTACCGCGCGCAGCGGATTGCTGACCAACGAGCAGGCCCGCGATGATCTGGCGCTCACGGCCGCCGCTCTTGACCATACCCCCGGGCGCGCCTGGGGCAACCTGCAGGACACCGCCGATGCCGCCCCGCAGCTTTATTTCGCTCCGCAGGCGTGGCACTCGTGGCGTCGCGGCGTCGATTTCTACGAAGAGGGCACGCTCGACTGGCTCTGGGCCGATGTCATTATTCGCCAGCAGAGCAAGGACGCCAAATCCATTGACGATTTTTGTCACCTCTTCCATGGTGCGCCGAGCGGCCCACCCACGGTCAAAACCTACACTTTCGATGATGTCGTCAACGCCTTAAACCAGGTTGTCCCTTACGATTGGCGCGGTTTTTGGAACGAGCGCCTCACCAATCACGGCCCCGGCGCGCCGCTCGGCGGTATCGAGGGCAGCGGATGGAAGCTGGTCTATGACGAAACGCCTTCGGAATTGCAGCAGGGAAGTCAGGGCAACTTTCATTTTGTTGATGCCGCATACTCGCTGGGATTGCTGCTGCGTGATGACGGTACAATCACCGATACCATCGAAGGCATGCCCGCCGCTGTGGCTGGAATCGGGCCGGGCATGAAACTGGTCGCAGTTAATGGCCGCCGCTATTCTGCCGAAGTACTAAAAGACGCGCTGAAAGCCGGCAAGAGCACCACCGGGCCTCTCGAGCTTCTGATCGAGAACACCGATTACTTCAAGATTTTCGAAATCGATTACCACGGGGGCGAGCGGTATCCGCACCTGGTGCGCGACGAATCGAAGTCGGATTTGCTGTCGGAGATTTACAAGGCAAGATAGCAACCGAGGAGCGAAAACACATTGAATGTCTGCACGTTTATTCCTCTGCGGGCTCCGCGGAAGTTCTCAGCGTCCTCTGCGGTTCAAGGTTTGTCTTTGTTTCCCTTGCAGATCTGCGGACGATGCCGGAGATATCCAAACAGAACGCCGGAAATTTGTTTTTTCATGTCGGTCCTGTTTTGCGCAGCGCTCGCCTATCCTCAAACTTCCGTCCTCGGCTTCACTCCCTCTTCGGCTGCCCACGAAGCCGAAGTTGAAGCCAAATTCAAATCCATCCCTTCGCCTGACGAAGAACGCCGCCAGCATCACATCTTCACGGCTGAACCCCATGTCGCTGGCTCACCACGAAACAATGAACTCGCCCGTTACATCGCCGATGAGTGGCGAAATGAAGGATTAGAAGACGTCGTCATCCACCGCTACGACGTCTATGGCTCGAATCCGAAATCTACTTCTTTGGAAATGATTGCGCCCGTTCACTACCGCGCAGGCCTGCGCGAGCTGCCCATCCCTGGCGATCCCGATTCGAAAAAGAAAAACATCAGCTCCGCCTGGAGCGGCATGTCCGCCTCTGGCGAAGTAACTGCGCCGCTCGTCTACGCGCACAGCGGCAATCCAGAAGATTACGAATATCTGCGCAAGCAGAGCATCGACGTCAAAGGCAAGGTCGTGCTGGTACGCTATTCGAATCCCTACAGCTATCGCGGATTCAAAGCCCTCACAGCGCAGCGCGAAGGCGCAGCCGCCATCCTCATCTACAGCGACCCCGCCGAAGACGGATACAAAAAAGGTAAAGTTGATCCCGCCGGGCCATGGGGACCCGAATACCACATCCAGCGCGGTGCAATCACTTATGACTTCATGGTCCCTGGCGACCCTCTAACTCCCGGCTGGGCCTCTGTTCCCGGCGCAAAGCGCATTTCGGTTGACGAGGCCGTCTCCATTCCGAAGATCATGGCGCTGCCGCTTTCCTGGCACGACGCCAAGCCGCTGCTCGCGCAGATGGATGGCCCTCTCGCCCCCGCCGACTGGCAAGGCGGACTGCCCATCAAATATCGCCTCGGCGGCAATCGCGTGCGTGTGCACGTGAAAATCGAGATGGATAACTCCATCCAGCCCTACTACGTCGTCGAAGGCCGCATCCGTGGCGCGGAGTTGCCCGATGAGTGGATCGTCCTCGGCAATCACCGCGACGCCTGGGTCTTCGGCGGCGTCGATCCCTCCAGCGGCACGGCTTCAATGATGGAGTTAACGCGCGCTTTGGGGAAAATGGCGCGAGAAGGCATCCGCCCGCGGCGCACAGTTGTCGTTTGCAGTTGGGATGGAGAAGAAGTTGGCCTCACCGGTTCGACCGAGTGGGGCGAGCAGTTTGCCAACGAACTGCGGGAGCAGGGCATTGCCTATATTAATGTCGACGAAGCCACTTCAGGCGCAGACTTCCACGGTCAGGCCGTTGCCTCGCTCGCGCCCATGCTGATTGAGACCACACACAGCTTGCAGGATCCCTCCGGCAAATCTTTGTATGAAGCGTGGAAGGCATCAGCCGCGCGCGAGAGCAGTGAAACGCGCTCCGGCGCTGTCACCGACTTCAATCTCGCGGATACCCGCATCGGCAGTGGCTCGGATCACACTGTATTTCTGAACTTCATCGGCATGCCTGTCCTCGGTCTCGGATTCGAAGGCCCATACGGCGTGTATCACTCCGCCTACGACGATTTTTTCTGGGTGAACCGCTTCGGCGATCCCGGCTACCGTTATCACACGCTGATGTCGAAGTTATGGGGAGTTCTCGCCCTGCGCCTCGCCAACGCCGACCTGCTGCCATTCGATTTCGTCACCTATGCCGACAACATCCGCCAGTTTGTGAATGAACTCCAGAAGGATCAAGACAAGAACATGTTGGGACAGCCGCCCAAGCCTGCTCTGAGCGAAGTTGAAGGGGCTGTCCAGCCGCGCGAAGCCCGGGAGTCGCCGCTGGATCTCAAACCCGTGCTCGATGCCGTGGACGCTTTCGAATCCGCTGGCAAACGTTTGAACGAATCGATAAGCAGCGCACTGAAATCAGGATCAATCGATCCCAAACTCGCGGACGCGATCAACCACGGCATGATGCAAGTCGAGCGCAACTGGCTCAATCCGGATGGCATTCCTGGCCGCCCGTGGTTCAAACACATGCTCTACGGCGCGCGTTTCACTTATGCACATCTCGAATTGCCGGGATTAACTGAGGCCGTCGAAAAGCAGGATTGGGGCGCGGCGAAACAGCAGGCGGAGATACTGCGCGCTGCGCTGAAGAAGAATACAGCGCTCCTGGACGAACTGAGCAGCAAGCTCACGCAGTAGCATCGCAGTCCGGATCAAACTCCATCACCACCTGCTCCGGCGCATTCCACACCGGCGCGAACGACAACCGATGCAGTGGCGTCGGCCCAAATTCCCGCAGCGCCGCCAGATGCTGTGGCGTGCTATAGCCTTTATGCGATGCCAACCCATATTCCGGAAACACGGCATCCCACTCGCACATGATGCGGTCGCGCTCCACTTTCGCCAGGATCGAAGCCGCCGCAATTGATGCTGAAAGCGCGTCGCCGTGAATGATTGCATTCTGCGGAAAATCGCAATCAAGACGTACGGCGTCGATTAATAAGTGGTCCGGAGCCGGTTGCAGACGCTTCACTGCTTCGCGCATCGCCAGCCGCGAAGCATGATAGATATTGATCTGATCGATGCGCGCCGCGTCCACCGCGGCCACCGCCCACGCAATGGCATGTTCACGGATTCGCGGAGCAAGAACTTCCCGACGCTCCGCCAGCAGGAGTTTCGAATCGCGCAGGCCTCGAATGCGGTAATCGCGGTCCAGAATCACCGCTGCCGCTACCACCGGCCCAAAAAGCGATCCCCGCCCAACCTCGTCAACCCCAGCCACCATCACCGCTCCCGCGGCCCATGCTTTTTTCTCGTAGCGTAACGTGCAGCGCAGCCGTTTCAGCAGGCGCAGTTTAGCCGCCGAAGGCGAAAGTGGAATTTCGGGCGCAGGCTTTGCGGTCGTGGACATCGCGATGAGAAACCGCCTGCCTCATCTTCACTTGTCGGCAGACCTTTCCGCAAGCGGCAAAATCCACAGGAAATCCTCGGCCACTGCGAAATGCCGCTCTCGTGCCGGGTCCGCCACGAACCGTTAACCTGTCTTCTCGACATCGCGCAGCCGCGATGCCTTGCCGCGAAGTCCGCGCAGGTAGTAGAGCTTGGCCCGCCGTACCTTTGACGACCGCACGACATCCACCTTGTCGATCACCTTAGAGTTGATCGGGAAGATGCGCTCGACGCCCTGTCCGAAGCTGATCTTGCGCACGGTGAAGCTGGCCTGTGGGCCGTTGTCGCGCTTAATGACCACGCCTTCAAACGCCTGCAAGCGCTCTTTATCGCCTTCTTTGATTTTTACTTGCACGCGGACTGTGTCACCCGCCTTGAACTCAGGAATGTCCGTGCGCCGCGTCTTGGCCAGCAATTTTTCAATGATTAAGTTCGACATGATATTAGCCCTTCTGAAAATCCGATTTTAGTGCTCTGCCTACGGTGGACGCCTTCGTCCGTCCCAGCGAGTCTACGACTCGGGTTGCGCGAGCTCCTCCAAAAACTTCCGCTCTTCCTTGCTCAGCTCCGCACCCTCCAGCAAATCCGGCCGGTTCCGTAGCGTCTTCTCCAGCGCCCGCCTGCGCCGCCACTGCCGGATTTCCTCATGATTCCCGGTCAGCAACTCGTTTGGCACCGCCATCCCGCGAAACTCCGCCGGCCGCGTGTAGTGCGGATAATCCAACAACCCATTCGACCCGCAAGTCGAATCCGCGCCGCCAGCCACTTTCACAGCGCCGGCAGTGAACGATTCCTGCTGCGTCGAAGCTTCGTTTCCAACAGCGCCCGGAAGCAGCCGCGCAACCGCTTCCACGATGACCGCCGCGGCCATTTCTCCGCCGCTCAGCACATAATCGCCAATCGAAAGCTCGCGATCGGCGAGATAATCGGCAACCCGTTCATCCACGCCCTCGTACCTGCCACAGATGAAAACGATTCGCTCGAGCGACGCAAGCTCTGCCGCGACTTTCTGCGTGAACCGTTGCCCCTGCGCCGAGAGCAAGACTACCGATTCTCTCACGCGGCCCACCACGCGATCATCACGCGGCGCCAGGTCCATCGTGTCCAAACAGTCAAACAGCGGCTCTGGCTTCAGCACCATGCCTTCGCCGCCGCCAAACGGACGGTCATCCACCGTGCGGTGACGATCATGCGTAAACTCCCGCAGATCGTGAACGCGAATTTCAGCCAGGCCCGTCTCCTGCGCCCGGCGCGTAATGCCGTAATCAAGCGGCCCGCGAAAAAAGTCCGGAAAAATGGTTACGATATCGGCCTTCATCGCGCAACACTCTCGTCACAGAAGAACCACCCTGTGATCCCCTGTGCCCTCTATGTTTATTTCCTTTTTCCCTTCGCCGAGCTGGCCAGTTGCCGTTTTTCTTCTGCCGTGATCGGCGCATTCACGTCCAGCATGCCTTCCGGCAAATTCATGCGCACTTGTTTACCCGGCACGTCTATGCTTTCGAGATAGGCCTCAGCAAACGGTATTTCAAACAACCCGGCCTTCGCGTTCCGCACAATCAGCAACGGCGCTTCGCCAGCTCCAAACTGAACATCCTCAATGCGCCCGATTTCCCTGCCACCATCCAGGACCGAGCAGCCGATCAGATCGCTCACATAAGCCCAGCCTGCCTCCAACTGCGCCCGCTGGCTGCGCGGAACCTGCAACTCGCATCCGACCAGCGTCTCCGCATCAGAGATCGAATCCACGCCTGCGAACTTCAGCACCAGCAGGCCCTTGTGCGGCCAGAGATCCTCAACTTCCAACTCACGCCGAGCCGCACCTTCCTGCCGAGGCAAAGCCCACAGCCTCATCCCCGCTCGAAACCTATCGGGAACGTCGCTCAGAACGTCGCCCGCGACTTCGCCGTGCCGGCCCTGCGTTTTCACCACCCGCGCCAGCGTAATGAACTCACCGCTTGTTCCAAAACCACCGGCAGGCATTTTGATTTTAGGTGGCGCAGCGCTTCACAGCGCTGCGATCAGCCGCGCGCTTAAATCCGGGCCTCAGCCCCTGAGCTGACTTCCTTTCCAAGCCGCTTAGCGCTCGCGCCCACCTGGCCCCTTAGTCGATCACTTCCAACTGGTACCGCTTGCGCGCCCGCGCCCCAGCCGCATTCAACAGCGTGCGCAGCGCCCTTACCGTTCTCCCCTGCCGGCCAATGACCTTTCCGACTTCGTCTTCGGCGACTTCCAGTTCGATGACGTCGTCATCATAGTGCTCCACGAAAACTTTCTCGGGAGCGTCTACAATCCACTTCGCAATCTGCTCGATCAGCGCGCGGGGGTCTGCTGTTGTTTCACTCATTGGAATAGGCCAGGATCATCTGGTAGAGGGCGGCCTCGCTGAAATGCCGTTACGCCGCGTCTAGGCGGCGGGAACCACGGGCGCTGCAGGAGCTTTCGCGTACAGCTTGCTCACCCGTTCTGACATCTGCGCTCCCTTCGACACCCAATAGTCCACCCGGTCTCGCTTCAGTTCAATGCTGGCGGGCGTGGTGCGCGGATTGTACGTCCCGACCACTTCCACCGGACGCCCGTTGCGCGCCCGCGCCTTCTCAATCACCACAATGCGGTAATGCGGTTGTTTGCGCGCACCCGTGCGCGCCAGTCGAATCATTAACACAAGTTAAGTCCTTATTTCCGGAAGAGTCCGGCGAGATCAAAACAATTGTTTATTATGCCGGAGCTTAGTAGGAACCGCAATAGTCGTGGCATGATTTGCCCACCCAGGGGCGGCGCCCCAGCCGGCCCTGAGCGAAGTCCCCGACCATCTGGGGACAGCGCCCCGGCTGTCCGGCCCCCAGGTGTATCCTGCGTAGCAAAGAGCCATCCTCATTCTTGCAGAGGACTGACACCGGCGTGCATTGGCTCCGTGTCCCTGCCGCCTTCAGCGCAGCGCCATCACCTTCGCTCGCTGGGCGTTCGACAAGAACGGCGAGGAGTTCACAGCAGAATCCAGACTGGCCTTCCACTGCTCTCCCCTGGCGCATACCAGTTCACCCACCAGCCAGAAGAAAAACGCGGTGATAATGGCCCCGAGCGTCAGACTGGCCGGTGGCAGCCAGTCAGCAGCGGGAGTTTCGGGCGTCAGCACGGTGTGGGCCGCAAATATCGCGCCACAGAAGATGATGATGCCGAGCGTCCAACCCACGGTCTCGATGAGGTCTCCGGCCTGCACCATTGAGCCTGCATGCAGGTAGGCCTCTTGGTAGCGGTCGCTGGCATTCTTGCTGTCGATGATTTCGGGGCGCGGCGCAGGTGCTGCCGTGATCGGAATCGGTGCGGTGGTCATATTGGCCTCCCTTCTCTCGGATCGACCTTGTAGTCGCGAGCAGGAGTGTGGTCTGGGAATTCGGTCTCTTGATTTCACGCTACGCTTTTCGCATCCCGTAGGCAGTGACTGCCCTCACCCGGACTTGTGATAGCCGCTCTTACCCCACCGTGGGCACAGCTGCCCCGTCTGTCCAGCGGATCGGGCCGCAGCAAGAGGCGCCGCAGCCGCCACTGCTCTCACGGCGGAAACGCAACCGTGGAAGAGCGGCGCTTCAGCGCCGCGAAAAGCCCCCAAGGATGAACCGGGCTTCAGCCGCAGCCGCTGTCCGCGTCTTCCACGCAAAATGCGTGTCGAGGGGACGACACGTGGGGGGAAATTACGGGGCCGCGACTTGAAGAAACAACAAACCCTGCACACGGCTCGCATCGTCTTTTAATCGGTCAAACGTTGTGCTTCGGCGGGAATCTGAATATCTGACGTCTTGTAGCAGAAATTTGTGGACCGCATAGCTGACCGAATTGGTGGAATAGCCGACGGTTTCGACATAGGTCACGCCGCAGACAACGTACAAGCGAGAATTCCACTCCATCAGCGGCGCATGCCCGTTCTGGATCATGGCAATGAGGTGCCCGGCATTGACCTCGTCAGGCGCCAGGTACTCTGCCACGATCTTGATCGCTCGGCCATCGCTCAGGAGATGGCGGCCCTGCAGTTTAGCGGCAATATCTTTCAGCGACTTCGGGTTCGCTGACTGAACGCTGTCCTCTAGGGCGGAATTCTTTCCGCAGCATACTTCCTTGTCGTTGAAAATGATCTCCAGCGATGTGGCCAGAACATCGGAGGCATGCGGGGACCGCGCCGTCAGCGTCGCCAGGCCCGCAACGCGGATTTCCTGCTCCGGGTAGGCCACTTGCGCGTGTGCCAAACAGCAGAGGCTGAGACACAGTGCCACGAACCACGTGCCAAGCGTGGGCCCGCAGCCAGTCCGGTTGGCGATCTGGACTTCCTTGGTAGTTTTCCGCGCGTCGATCATGCTGCTGTTATAGTCGCCGATTTTGCTTGCGCATCCGTGTTACGCCGGTACAGTGGCGCGAAGATCCCTTGGGAATGCTGAATGGTAGCCGGAGCAGGACTTTCCTCAGAGAAGAGCCGCAGCCTGCGGAACTCGCAGATGAGAGAAACGGCCTCGCTTCGCTCCCGCTGGACGGACGCATGGGTTCCTCGTTGCGCCTGGCAGAAACGCCCCATCCCTTGCCGCGTTTTTTGCGGCAAAGGTGGGCGGACCTGTCCACAAGCACCGCTCGTTGGTCCACCGACTTCGGAGGACGATTCGCCGGAGCGAATCGTCCTCCTTCTGTTCGAGATGAGGGATGACGGTGACGGCTCTGACGCAGTGCTGAAGCGCTTCTCTTTCACGGCCGTTCGCGGCAGGAGTGCCCGCGCCGCATCGATTGACTTAAACTTACGCTACCGCTTTCTTCTTTGTGGCTGAAGTCTGCGACTTGGCTGCGGGCTTCGTCAGGAAGTTCAGGAGCGCGCCGTTGACCTCATCAGCGTGAGTCCACGCGATGTTGTGGGGGCCGTCTTTGATGACGACCAACTCGGCGCCGGGAATCATTTTCGCCATGCGTTGTCCCGCAGAGGCAAACGGCACAATGCGGTCCGAATCGCCGTGAATCACCAGCGTGGGCACGTCGATCTTGGCCACGTCGGCGCGGAAATCTTCATACCAAGTGGGCACACACGCCAGGCTCGCCGTGGCCGACGCAATGGCGGCAGTGTTCCAGCTTGCCTGCACGGCCTGCTCGCTGACGCGCTTCCCCAAAAGCACGTCGGTGTTGTAGAAGTTCTTGAAGAATTCGGTGAAGAAGGCATAGCGGTCGGCAGCGACAGCTTTCTCGATGCCCGCAAACACGCTTCCATCAACCCCTTCCGGATCGTCGGCAGTCTTGATCAGATGGGGCGGAACGCCGCCGATGATGACCGCCTTGCTCACATCTTTCGAGCCGTACCTGCCGATGTAGCGCGCAACTTCCCCGCCTCCCATCGAAAAGCCGACCAGGACGAAATCGCGCAGCTTCAAGTGAGTTACCAGTTTGCGCAGATCTTCGGCGAAGGTGTTGTAGTTGTATCCCACCGTCGGCTGGCTGGATTTGCCGAATCCGCGGCGGTCGTAGGCGATGACGCGATATCCGGCTTTCAGAAGCACGGGAACCTGCTTTTCCCATGAAGCGCTGCTGAGCGGATATCCGTGGATCAGAATCACAGGCTGGCCCGAGCCGTGATCTTCGTAGTAGAGGTGGATGGAAGTGGAATTTTCTTTACCAACATCAACGTAGGACATACGCTCCTCCTTTGCGGCTTGGTTGGATTGTTTGCCTCTCGAGAGTTTTGGAGTTGTTTACGGTTGATGAGTGCTCATGAGGTAGATTGTAGACCTTGCGCGAAGGATTCAATCGAATTGTCTTCGCATCTAAGTCTGGGAAGCGTTCGAGCAGACTCTTCCTGCTAAACTCACGATCTGGAGGCATATTTGCAAGCCGTTTACATTCTCTCCGCTGCGCGCACGCCCATCGGCAAGTTTGGCGGGTCGTTGGCTTCGCTTACGGCCGCGGACATGGGCGTCGTGGCAGCAAAAGCCGCAATCGAGCGCGCCGGAATTCAGCCAAGTCAGGTCGAAGAAACCATCTTCGGTAATGCGCGTCAGGCGGGCGGAGGCCCGAATCCCGCGCGCCAGATTTCTATCCGCAGCGGCGTGCCGCAGGAAGTGCCGGCATTTACCGTGAACAAAGCATGTGCCTCGGGGATGAAGTCGATCGCCCTGGCATATCAGTCTATTCTCCTCGGCGACGCGAGCTGCATTCTTGCTGGAGGCACGGAGTCGATGTCGCGGCTTCCTTATTATCTGGAAGCCCGTTGGGGATTTCGCCTGGGCAATCAGGAACTGGTCGATGGCATGTACCGCGACGGATTTTTCTGTCCCATGGCGAAGATGGTGATGGGCGAAACCGCCGAAGTGCTGGCTGAACAATACAAGGTTTCGCGCGAGGAGCAGGACGAATACGCTCTGATGTCACAAACGCGGGCGGCGCGGGCGATTTCGGCTGGACGATTCAATGATGAAATCGTTCCGGTCACGATCGAAGGGAAAAAGGGAACAACGGTTTTCTCCCGCGACGAGCATCCGTTTCCGGATGCCAGCATGGAAAAACTGGGCAAGCTGGATCCCGTATTTTCGAAAAACGGAACAATCACTGCTGGAAATTCGTCAGGAATCACGGACGGAGCTGCGGCTGTCGTAGTGGCCAGCGAGCATTTTGTGAAGAAGAACAACCTCAGGCCGCTGGCACGAATTGTGGCGGTCACATCGGCTGGTGTGGATCCGCAAACGATGGGCATTGGGCCCGTCCCCGCGTTGAAAAAACTGGATCAGAAGCACGGCCTCAAGCTGCACGATTTTGGACTGATCGAACTGAATGAGGCTTTTGCCGCTCAGGTGCTCGCCTGCGATCGCGAACTGAACTTAAACCGTGACAAGCTCAACATTAACGGAGGCTCGATCGCGCTCGGCCATCCCATCGGCTGCACCGGCACGCGCATCACGGTCACGCTGCTGCACGAGATGCTGAAGCGCAATACGAAGCGCGGCGTGGCCACGCTATGCGTCAGCGGCGGACTTGGCATAGCGCTCGCGCTGGAGAACGTCGTATGAGCAGCGAGCCCTCGTTTCGCCTGGCCTTGCCAAATAAAAAACCCACCGGATGCTTGCTTGGGGCGTGCTCGGGTCAGCATCCGATGGGCTACCGTTTCTCCTTACTCACCCTGTTGTTTTCAGGAGTATTGAATCCATTAAACCCCAGAACTCTATGAAGTTCCGTCTAGTTTTGTAAAACTTTGTAATTCGTACCCTTTGATGCATCATGAAAACACTGTAGGCTTCTCTTCAAATTTTCCTGCACATAGTCTGCTATGCGAAATCTGCTTCGCGAACGGGCTGTAACCAACAACGGAGGCGCTTAAAGGGATTGTCTTTCGACTAATCTGAAATGACCGGCGTCTTTGATGCCATCAGCTCGGCGAATCGTGGATCCTTTCGCAGCTCTGAGAATTCCGCGTCCTTATATACGTCTTTGAGGTCCTTGTATCCCGCCTCCATTGCCTTGCGCAAGTATTCGAGCGATTGATCGGACAACCCCATCTTGGCGTACAGCTTTGCGACCGTGTAATCGTACCTGGCGCGATCTTCCGGGCTGGGAAGCTGCGCCTGCACTCCGCTCCGCGAACTGCGGCTGAAAACTTCAGGGTCCAGTCGCAAAGCGCGCTCGTAGGCTTGTACTCCGGGAGTGAAATCGCGCTTGGAAAAATACGCCGCCCCTAAATTGCTGAAGAACGAGGCCGAGGATGCGTCCCTTTCAATCGCCTTGTCATACTCCTTGATTGCCGCTCCGTACTTTTTGTTTTCGTAATAGACAACGCCCAGATTGTTGTAAGCGTCGGCATAATCACGATCGGCGCGGATCGCTTTCTCAAACGATTTCCGCGCTTCCTTGTTGCGCATCAGCATCAGCTCCGTGATGCCGATCTTGTTCAGCAGGTGGGCATCGTTCGGTTTTTTGGCCAGCGCGGCTCGATAATAATCGAGTGCATCCAGATAAAGCTTCTCCGTCCGCAAACTGTCGCCCTGTTGCTCGAGGGCCTCAGCTGTGGCATCGGCTGCTGGAGGATCGACGGTCCGCGCCAGCGGCGGCGAAATCTGCACCTGGTCGCGGTGGGAAACCTGCGCAAAGAAAATTGTGGCTGTGGAAAAAACTGCGGCGAGAACAATTAGGCAGGCCTTGCGGTAGGACATACATACCCCCCAGACGACCGGCTCTACGACCTTATTTTGCCACAGTTTTGGCCCGTTGCCGGGAGTTTTTAAGGTTACCACCAAGGGATCTTATTCGCCTGCCTCGGCTATTTGTGGCTCAACCTGCACCGGGAAATTGACCGACCTCGCAATGAAACACAGCCTATGCGCTTCGTGATGAAGCTCGATCGCTTTGGCCTTGTCTCCGGCAGAGATTCTGACCGTCGGTTTCAGCAGCACGCGAATGAACTCTCCCGAGCCGTCATCGTTCTCGCGCATCGTCCCTATGGCTGCGTCCCGGTAATCCACAACGGTGATATGGTTCACCGAGCACAAATGCAGATACCAGAGCATATGGCAGGCGGAGAGAGACGCGACCAGCAATTCCTCGGGATTGTAGCGGGTACGATCACCGCGAAAGTTGGGATCGCTTGAAGCGGGGATGTCCGGCTTGCCTTCTACTGAAACGGTGTGGTCGCGGCGATAGGATTTGTAGCTCTTTGTGCCCTCGCCGTCGTTGCCGGTCCAAGCCAGGCGGACTTCGTAAGTGTGCTGTTTCATGTCTTCCTCGCGTTAACCTCATTGGCTAATACTCAGAGAATAACTGGTTTCACAAGATCCCTTGGCAGAACCGGTTGTGCCGCGCTGCAGGCGCAACTGGCTATTCAACGGCAGGGAAATGCTATCGCCAGATGGAAAGCCTTGACCCAGGGGACGAGATAGGGCAGCAGGTCACCGGCAGCATGTACAAGAACCACGACTGCAAAATTCTTCGTCCGCATCCACAAGACGCCAATAAAGAGCCCAGCAAGTGAAGTCAGAACGATCGAGTATCCGACCGCCAGCATCAGTCGAGGATGTAAGCCGATTGCCTCCTGTGTCGCCGCAGGACGCAAGTAAAGGCCAGGAGCGTGAACCAAGCCAAACAGTAGTGCTGCCAGCAGCAACCCCGCTGCGGGCGAATGCAGCACGGCTGCAAGGCGTTCCTGCAAGAGGGTCCGAAAGAAAAATTCCTCAACAACACCAACCTCGATCACCAGCCAGACAAAGGCGAGAGGCGCGGCCGCTACAATGACCCAAGCCGGCAGATGGGCTCGGTGAATGTCCTGAAGGCCGCGTCCGAGAACCATCTGCATGAGCAGAACCGCGAATGACATCCACAGCGCCGGTTTCAGCGCGCTCCAGGTCAGTGAAACAGGCGCCAGCTCGCGGAGCTTATATCCGCCGAAAACCAGGAGAGCCACCGCGGGTATAACCACAAACATAGCGACTTTCAAAGCCAGCACAACAATTGTGTGGGCCGGCTCGGATGTAATGTGCGATAGGCCGCCAAATCCCCAGACGAGAATAACCGCGATGACCGCTAGGTAACTGAGCAGAAATGCGCTCTCCGAGAAAGGGCGAACCACCACATACGGCAGAGCTCTAACACTTCGCGTCGAAAAGAGACTGAGCGCCGGAAGCGCCAATCCGAGAATTATCAACGCCGCGATGGCTTCGCCGACCGCAAACCCATAGAAGCCCTTGAGAAGAAGAAGTACGGCCACCCACAATCCAAAGTAAGCAGCAACGTATGCCCAGGAACGGGTTAAGTCTGAAGTCTCCATATCTGTATCCAGCTACGCGCCAGGGCAGATCAATGTTCCGCGAGCAGGGTGATTGCATATGGCGGCGGCCATTTGTCACCGCACGGTGTGCGCTACGGCACGGACAACTGCGAGCTCCCGTAGGAGCATACAAACTGGAGTATCAGGGCAACTTCTGCGCGCCCTCCAGGGAGGTATGCCATGCGTTCCGGCCTGCTTCTTACTCTACTCTGCGTGGTTCCGATTGCTTCTTTCTGCCAAACTCACCCGTCCCGGGATAAAAATCCGCAGGTGCGCAATCCCATCGAGGGAGGGCGGATTTTTCAGTACTATTGCGCCGCGTGTCATGGAGCAGATGGACAAGGAAATGGGCAGTCAGCCACTGCGCTGAAGCACGCAGCACCGGACCTGACTGTAATCTCACAGAAAAACAATGCGAAATTTCCCTATCGTCAAGTAAAAGACACGATCGAGGGAACAGACCCTCGACTGCCCGCTCACGATGACCGGAAGATGCCCGTCTGGGGGCCAATCTTCCACGAAGTCGAAGCAGATCAAGATTGGGGGGAAGTAAGACTGGAGAACGTTACCCGGTACGTACAGTCAATCCAAAGAAAGTAGCGACCGATTTACTTCAGTAGTTGACGTTTCAGTGCGCCGTGAAAGGCGCTGGACTTCAGCGGGCGCAACTCCCGCCCGGGAACTGGTTCGCTCCACCCGGGAGTAATCGAAACGACAGCGGAGGCAACGAAGCTGACGGAGCTTTCGATGGAAAGGGTCGCTAGGCGACCCCGCGAGCGTGCAGGCCATAACGTGAGTGAACGCTGAGCAGGTCCCGAAACAATAATTGCAGGAGCCGACCTGACTGTTACACAGGGAAGGCCGCCGACGATGGAGGTAGAACGAGCGAACAAACTCC
>JASHOH010000030.1 GCA_030041215.1 Candidatus Sulfotelmatobacter sp.
TTGAGCCAGAGCATGGATTATCTAAGGGCGCGATTCTGGCAATTGTAATCGTGGCCGTGATCGTGCTCGTTACTCCTCCTTTGCGCCGTCTGCTATTTTGGATTCTTCTTTCGCAGATGATCGGAGGCGGAGGAAGTCGGAGTAGAGGCGGCGGTGGTGGATTTGGGGGTGGCGGCGGATTTGGAGGGTTCGGCGGAGGGAGTTCGGGCGGTGGGGGGGCAAGCAGCAGTTGGTAGCGACGGAGAAGGCGATGGTCCCTGAAGACAAAATCAACGAATTTGTAGAGAAGATACGGGCTGCCGCGGGCGCGAACCTAGAAGGTGTGATCCTGTATGGCTCGGCGGCTTCGGGGGATTATCATCCGGAGTTTTCCAACGTGAATTTGTTCTGCGTGCTGCGGGACGGTTCGTATGCGAAGTTGCAGCCTTTGGCGCCGGTGGTGAAGTGGTGGGATCAGCAGAAGCAACCTGCACCGCTGTTTATGACGCGGGAGGAACTGGAACGGTCAACCGACGTTTTCGCCATCGAGCTGCTCGATATGGTTCAACATCATCGCGTGTTGTGGGGCGAAGATCCGATCAAGAGCCTGCAGATTCCTATGCGGCTGCATCGAATTCAAGTGGAATACGAACTGCGGGAGAAATTGATTCTGTTGCGGCAGCACTTGCTGTTGGCCGGGGACGACGAAAGCCGGATCCGTGAGTTGTTGCTGCGATCCGTGGCCTCTTTTGCGACGTTGTTCCGGCATGCATTGATCGCGCTGGGAGAAAGTGCGCCTGCAACGAGGCGAGATGCCGTGGCGCTCCTTTCCGCACGCGTAGGATTTGATCCATGGGCTATTGAACAGGTTTTGGATGTACGCGAGCAGAAGGCAGATGGCAAGAAACTCCGAGCCTTCGAGATCGTCGGCCGCTACCTTGACGCCGTGGAAAAGGTGACGTCGGCCGTCGATAGAATGTTGGAGCCTGACGGCCGTTCGTAAGATTTTAGAAGCCGCATTTTGCGGAGGACCTATGAAACCCGTAATCGTAGTCATCGTGGTAATCGCGTTGCTCGCGTTGATCATATTTGGACAGTACGTGAGCGTGCGCAACAACCTGGTGAAGAAGAACGAAGCTGTGAAAGCAGCATGGTCTCAGGTGGATGTTGTGCTGCAGCGACGAGCGGACCTGATTCCGAACCTGGTGGAGACCGTGAAGGGATATGCCAAGCAGGAGCAGGTAGTGTTCGGAGATGTCGATAAGGCGCGAGAGGCTCTGCTGGCGGCGGGAAGTCCGCAGGAGAAAATCGCGGCGAACCAGCAACTGGATGGTGCACTGGGACGATTGCTGGCGATTGTGGAGAATTATCCGCAGCTGAAATCGAACGAAAACTTCCTACGGTTGCAGGATGAACTGGCCGGGACCGAAAACCGCATTGCTGTGGAGCGTAAGCGCTACAACGATACCTTGCAAGACTACAACACATACGTTCAACAGTTCCCAAACTATATCTTTGCGCGTTGGGCGGGATTCAAACCCAACGAAGCATACTTTACCGCCGCAGAGGGATCGAGACAGGTGCCGAAGGTCGATTTCTCGACGCCAGCGCCGCAAGCGAGCCCGCAGCCAGCCCCGGCGCGATAGGACTGGATCCCTTACGGCGCCGTGCGGCCGCTAGGAACGCTCTGGAACAGATTGTGAGCTGATTCGAGAGAGGAGGACAACATGGGGGGCTTGATCCCATTACGAGACGCGTCGAGAGAGCCTGATCGATTCCCCGTCGTCACGACCTCGATCATTGTCGTTAACCTAGTCGTCTTCATAGCGGAATTGATGGGTGGCGAGGAATTTGTCAAAAGATGGGCAATGGTCCCCGCCGATATTGTCGCTGGCCATCACTGGATCACCATCCTCACGGCGATGTTTATGCACGCCGGGTGGATGCACATTATCGGCAACATGATCTTCCTGTGGGCATTTGGCCCCGAGGTCGAAGATGCTATGGGAGGGCTGCGCTACCTGCCCTTCTACCTCCTTAGCGGACTCGCGGCAGCTTTGGCCCAGATCGCGGCGACGCCCCACTCGACAGTTCCCAATCTCGGCGCCAGTGGCGCGATTGCGGGCGTCATGGGCGCGTTTCTGGTCACCTATCCAACTGATCAAATACGGACGTTGGTTGTGCTTGGCATTTTTGTGAACGTTACATTCATTCCGGCGGCGCTGTGGATCGGAGTCTGGTTCTTGATACAGCTCTTCAGTCAGGTCGGTGCAGTAGCTGACGTACAAGGGGGCGGCGTCGCTTATGTCGCTCATGTCGGCGGCTTTCTCTTTGGAGCGCTTACGGCGCGTCCATTTGAGCGTCTTCTGCGCAGCGATGCACGGGGAACGTAGCCATGCCGTCCAATATTGATGCCAAGCCCGCTGAGCCTTTCGGCCTGACTGCCCGGGAGGCTGAGTCACGGCTGCGCCAGTTTGGTCCGAACGAGCCCGCACAGGCGAACCAGGGCTCCTTCTTGTTCGACCTCTGGCATGCCCTGGCAAACCCGCTGGTTGTGATCCTGATGATTGCCGCAATTGTTTCAGCGTTTCTGGGTGAGAAGGTGGATGCGACGATCATCGCCGTCATAGTTCTGCTGAGCACAGCAATTAACCTGGGTCAGTCTTATCGTTCGCAGAATGCAGTAGAAAAACTGCGTGCCCAAGTCGCCCTTACTGCAACTGTCATGCGCGATGGAGAGTGGAAAGAACTCCCTCGGCGGGAAATAGTGCCGGGAGACTTGATCCGGCTATCGGCCGGAGATCTTGTCCCCGCTGATGCGCATCTTTTGGCAGCTCGCGACCTCTACGTTCAGCAGTCAGCGCTCACCGGAGAATCTCTCCCCGCGGAAAAGGAAGCCACGGCGGAGCCCGCCTCGACAAAAGCTGACGCGCGCAACATGGTTTTCCTGGGCACGTCGGTCGTCAGCGGAACGGCCACGGCAGAAGTTGTGGCCACCGGCTCTCGGACTGCGTTTGGGGACATTGCAGCTCGCCTTGGCTCTCGTCCGGAAGAAACAGCCTTCGATCAAGGACTTCGAAAATTCAGTCTGTTGCTTACGCGCACAGTTATTTTTCTCGTGCTCTTCCTGATTGTCGTCAGCGTCGCACGCCACCGCGACCCGCTTCAATCGCTGCTTTTTGCGGTTGCGCTAGCAGTGGGTTTGACGCCCGAGTTCCTGCCCATGATCACGACGGTGACGCTCTCGAAAGGCGCCGTGGCAATGGCACATGAGAAGGTCATCGTTAAGCATCTTTCTGCCATCGAGAATCTCGGTAGCCTGGATGTGCTTTGCAGCGACAAGACAGGCACGCTCACCAAGGGAACAATGTCACTTGACCGCTCCCTCGATCCTTTTGGGAATCCCTCCGAGCGAGCGCTCCAGCTCGCGTATATCAACAGCAAGTTTCAGACGGGCATCCGCAGTCCGCTCGATGACGTTATTCTCCAACAGCCGGCCCCAAAAACAGATGACTACACAAAATGCGATGAGATCCCATTCGATTTCGAGAGAAGGCGGCTTTCAGTCGTGGTGCAGCGTGGGGCTCAGCGGACCCTCATCACCAAAGGTGCGCCGGAAGGCATCTTTCCACTTCTCTCCGGCTATGAGCTTGAAGGTAAGAGCACACCCGTCACCGCGGACGCCACCAAGCGGATGCAACAGATTAGCAACCAGTTGAATAGCGAGGGCTTCCGTTCGTTAGCCGTTGCCTATGTCGAAGTTCCCGCGAAAGCGGATTACTCCGTCAAAGATGAGCGCAATCTGACTCTCGCCGGCTTCGTGAGCTTTGCCGATCAGCCGTTACCGGACGCCGGAGAAGTTGTGGCCTCCTTGAAGCAGGATGGCGTTGAGCTGAAGGTGATCTCCGGGGACAACGATCGTGTCACTGGCCACGTCTGCACGGAAGTGGGACTTAACCCGGGCCGAGTAGTCACTGGCGAAGAATTGGACGATATCACGGACCCGGCTCTGGGAGTCATCGCTCAGGAGACAGGCGTATTCGCACGGATCTCTCCGACTCAGAAAAACCGGATTCTTCTCGCTCTCAAACACCGCGGTCACGCCGTCGGGTTCATGGGGGATGGCATCAATGATGCACCGTCGCTTCATGCGGCCGACGTGGGCATTTCCGTATCAAGTGCTGTAGACGTAGCTCGCGATGCGGCCGACGTGGTCCTGGTTCAACCCGGGTTGAAGGTTCTTCATGACGGCATCATTGAGGGACGTAAGGCGTTCGGGAACGTCATGAAGTACTTGCTGATGGGCACAAGTTCGAACTTCGGCAACGTGCTCAGTATGGCAGGGGCTTCCCTTTTCCTGCCCTTCTTGCCGATGCTGCCCACGCAGATCCTGCTGAACAACCTCCTATACGATTTAGCCCAGCTCACGATTCCAACTGACAATGTGGATGAGACTTATTTGCAGAAGCCGCAGCACTGGGACATAAGTCTGATTCGCAACTTCATGGTCTATATTGGCCCCATTAGCTCTGTCTTCGACTTCCTGACTTTCTATGTGCTACTTCGTGTTTTTCATGCGAACGAAGTGCAATTTCATACTGGTTGGTTTATCGAGTCGCTGGCAACGCAGACGCTCGTGTTATTCGTCATCCGTACCGCAAAGAATCCTCTCCGCAGCCGCCCGAGCAGCCCGCTGATTGCGACATGCCTTGCCGCTGTGGCAGTGGCCAATCTCTTGCCCTTTAGCCCG
>JASHOH010000031.1 GCA_030041215.1 Candidatus Sulfotelmatobacter sp.
GCAATAAGCTGGACTGAGGTTCGTTGACCCTCACCAGCACAGGGGAATAACATTCCCGCCAATGGGCGCACCCACCCAACTGATTGGGCAGACCATCTCGCACTACCGCATCCTCGAAAAACTGGGCGGGGGAGGAATGGGTGTGGTCTACAAGGCTGAGGACGTGAAGCTGCATCGCTTCGTTGCCCTGAAGTTCCTGCCTGATGACGTAGCCAAGGATGCCCAAGCCCTCGCTCGCTTTCAGCGCGAGGCGCAGGCTGCTTCTGCGCTGAATCATCCCAACATCTGCATGGTCTTCGAAATTGACGAGCGCGATGGTCGGCACTTCATCGTCATGGAGTATCTGGATGGATTGACACTGAAACACCGCATCGGCGGCAAGCCATTAGAGATCGAAACGGTACTGTCGTTGGGGATTGAGATCGCCGACGCGCTCGATGCGGCTCACTCTGCGGGGATCGTCCATCGCGACATAAAGCCCGCCAATATCTTCGTGACCCAGCGCGGCCACGCCAAAATTCTGGATTTCGGGTTGGCGAAAGTAATACCTGTGCTGAGCAATGTGGCAGCGTCAGAATCAACCGTTACGCTCGAAGAGCACCTGACTAGTCCCGGCCAAGCTGTTGGCACCATCGCTTACATGTCACCCGAGCAGGTGCGGGCCAAGGAATTGGACGCCCGAACGGACTTGTTCTCATTCGGTGCCGTTCTCTACGAGATGGCGACAGGGACGTTGCCTTTCCGTGGAGAGAGTTCAGGTCTGGTTTTCAAAGCCATTCTGGACGGCACGCCAACGCCAGCGGTGCGGCTGAATCCCGACCTGCCTGCCGATCTGGAACGGATCATCAACAAGTGTTTGGAGAAGGATCGCAACCTCCGTTACCAGCACGCCTCCGACATCTGCACTGATTTGCAACGGTTGAAGCGGGACACGGATTCGGAGAGGTTGGCGGCGACCGCGAGTGCCGAAGCGCAGGGTCACGCCCGAATGCGCTGGAAGGTGATTGTGCCCTTTGTACTAGCCGTTTTGGTGCTCGCACTGGGCGGTTACTTCTATCTTCACCGCCCGCCCAAGCTTACTGACAAGGACACTATTGTGCTCGCCGACTTCGACAACAAGACGGGCGATCCCGTTTTCGACGGCACGCTGCGGCAGGGGCTCTCGGCGCAACTGGAGCAGTCGCCGTTCTTGAGCCTCCTCTCCGATGAACGAATCGGGCAGACGCTCTCACTGATGGCCAAGCCCAAAGATGCCCGGCTGACTCATGAGTTAGCTCGTGAGGTTTGCCAGCGCACGGCCAGTACGGCGGCTTTGGACGGCTCGATTGCACAGGTTGGCGCCGAGTACCTTCTGACCCTTAAGGCGGTAAATTGCGCAAACGGGGAATCGCTAGCGAGCCTGCAGGCTCAGGCCGGCGACAAGAACCACGTGCTTGAGGCTTTGGGGAAGATCGCATCCGAGATGAGAACGAAGTTGGGCGAATCCATTGGCACTGTGCAGAAGTTCGACACGTCCTTGGAGCAGGCCACAACGCCATCACTTGACGCACTCCACGCCTACACACTAGGACGAAGGGCATTAAACAATGGCGACCCGCTAGGAGCTGTGCCGTTCTTTCAGCACGCCATCCTCATAGATCCGAATTTTGCCACGGCCTACGCGTCGCTTGGGGCTAGTTACTCATCCCTTTCAGAAAACACCCAGGCGGCGGAAAAAATCAGGAAAGCCTACGAACTGCGGGACCGAGTAAGCGAGAAGGAGAAGTTCTATATCGAGTCGAAATACTATCTCAATGTCTCGGGCGACCTGGAGAAGGCACGCCAACACGATGAACTCTGGGCGCAGACATATCCGCGCGATGACAGACCGCGGAGCGACTTAAGTATTATCTACACTTACTTGGGGCAATATGACAGAGCCCTCGAGAAGAGCCGCGAGGCCCTCACACTCGACCCCATGGGAGGGTTGAATTACGTCCACCTGGTGTTTGCTTATCTCAATCTGAACCGGCTGGAGGAGGCTCAAGCCACTGCCGAGGAAGCACAGAAGAGAAATCTCGATTCACCGAACCTGCGCTGGACTCTGTATCCGCTTGCTTTTGCGAAGAATGATGCTGACTTGATGGCACAGCAGGTGGCCTGGTTCGAGCGTAACCCGACCACCCAAGGATGGGGACTGCCTTTCGAAGTCGAGACAGCGGCTTATTATGGACGGCTGCAAAAGGCTCGCGAGTTAACGCGCCAGGGAGTGGCCGCGGCACTGCATTATGGGTTGAAGGAAGTCACCGCAGGCGCTGAAGCCGAGGCTGCCCTGCGGGAAGCTCTTTTCGGTAATGCTCGCGAGGCCCGCGAGCAGGCGGCGGCGACACTTCGGCTCTCCAGTGGCCGCGACGTAGAGTACGAAGCGGCGTGGGCACTTGCCCTTGCGGGGGATGCGGCACAGGCGGAAATGCTGGCGAAGGACTTGGCCACGCGTTTTGCCGAAGACACAATCGTGCAATACCTATACCTGCCGACGATTCAGGCTCAACTCGCACTCAACCGCAAAGATTTTGCGAAGGCAATGGAGTCTCTTGAAATGGCGGCACCTTATGAATTGGGGAATCCCGGCAACTATCCTTTCATCAGTTTGCACCCTGTGTACGTATGCGGGACAACATATCTGGCCAAGGACCAGGGCGAAGGGACACAAGCCGCAGCCGAGTTTCAGAAGATCATTGACCATCGTGGTGCTGTAGCCAACCAACCCATCGGCGCACTGGCTCACCTCCAACTTGGCCGCGCATACGCAACGTCCGGCGACACCGCCAAAGCGAAAGCGGCATATCAGGATTTTCTCGAGCTCTGGAAAGACGCCGACCCCAACATCCCCATCCTGAAGGAAGCCAAAGCCGAGTACGCGAAGTTGCAATAGCCTCGTCAGGACTTCTTGTTAGGTGGATAGCACGGGGTCACTGCATGGTCGGCAGCTTGTCTTGGAGTGAACGGGCGTTCGCAGATTAAGCATCGCCGCATGTCACCGACGACCACAAAGACTTTCCCAACGGTTTCGTTTTGACCCCGGTTCATTGATCAGCCTGCGTCATGTTCTCCCGACCGCCTTAGGGCCGGGAGTCTTGTCGCATTTCTTGATGCTACGGACGAGAACGCGGCGATACGCCTTGCAAGCCTCGGCAGCGTGCGCGACGTTCTCCATGCTATCCGCGAAGGTCGCCAGCAACAGGTCGCTTGCGCTATCGTATTCGCGAAGCGCCGCCTCGTCGCTGGACGGCGAAGCCCAGTACCTTCGGCGAGCGAGCAGATAATTTTGACCTGCTTCCTCCGTGGTTATCTCGCTCTCTCGGCGCATTTTTTTCTCCAAGGGATGGCATTCGGAAGATTTGCGCTTTTCATTGAGCAGCGCCCGCCGCGTTCGCTTGCTCCGGCACGCTCCCGGCGAGCGGGGGAACCAGAACGTCTGGGTTCGCACTCGCTTCCTTCATCAGCCTGCACACGAACGCACGCGAGATTCCGTGTTTCTTCGCAACCTGCGTCAGCGACATCCCCGAACGGCGGTCATGGATCACCTGCTCCCGATTCACGTCAAGCCGAGCGCGACCGATCCGCCTACCTTCTGCGCGGGCGCGAGCCATCCCACTCCTTACTCGTTCGATGAGCAGCGCCCTCTCCATCTCGCCCAACACCGCCACGATTCCAAGAAATGCCCGTCCCAACGCCCCCGATGTGTCGAACGCCTCACGCAACGACACGAACTGGACGTCGCACGAATCGAGTTCGTCGATCACCTGCAGGAAGTGCCTGGTTGACCGGGCGAGGCGGTCGCACGACCAGACAAGCAGTACATCGAAGTGCCGCCTACGTGCGTCTTCGAGCATCCGGTCGAGCGCGGGGCGGCGTGCCTTCGCCCCGCCGAATCCGTGGTCTACGTACTCCCGCTCCTGCGCGACACTCAACCCGCGACGCTGCGCGTACTCGCGGAGTTCCCTTAGTTGCGTCTCCGGGTGTTGGTCTACGGTGGAAACTCGGACGTAAAATGCGGCTCGTTTCATCTGGTCTCCTCAACGATCAGGTGTATCGCGTTCGGCTGGGCGGAAGGATTGCCTACGTTACCGTGCCGGAGGACTGACCAACCCGACCTTTGAGCGGGAAGCCATCTCTTCCCAGATGCTTAGACAACCAAAAAATCTTTTCGCGCTACGCGCTTCAGGGTAGCGGCAACGCAAGCTTGCACTAGAGAACATTGCAGAGAGGGGCGTCCTGAGGGACGCCCTTTTTGTCGCCAATTTCGGCTACGTTTTGAACTTGAGTTTTTCGCCATTTTTGCTAGGATTTCGGCGCTGTAACAGATCGGCTACTACCGAAGTCCTTTGGCATCAAGGCGAAATCGAATCCCACTCTCTCCGCCATTACCTTTGTTATCTAGTACTTACGAGTGGTGATACCTAGACTGATACCACAATCAGGAAAGGATCACCATTGAACCGCGACGTCATCGACGGACCAGGCACCCGGTCCAATCATGGCCAGAGTAGCTCCGAGGATTGCCAAAACAAGGGGCAGCCAGAAATCGCCCCCTCCTGAGAGAACGATCCACAACTCACGGCCCGCTATTACCACGCCCGCGATTGGGGTCCACAAGCCGACTAGGAGAGTCTTGACGCGCTTGGTGACGTTGCCCTCCTCTTCGGGAGGAAACAAATCAGACCTTTGTCTCGCGAGTTTTCTCATACCCCGATTGGGGGAGCAGCGACTCCCCCTAAGCCGTGACTCCAAAATCCAACCATTTGGGGTTTCTGCAGGCCGACAGTCCGGTCATAATCATCCTCACGATCGTCAATTACTCATCATTCGGGGAATAATGCGGTAGGGCCAAGCAACTGAAAACTTCGCAGCATCGGAGCAGAGGGGGATGACTTATGAGTTCGACATATCAGGGGATCAATCAACCAGCGCCCTTTTATCCAAACGATTCGACGCTTCCTGTACCAGTCTCTTCTCTGGCTGAATCCCGGTCCGACGACGTTTCGGACAGTCTGGTCAGAGGCGTCGTCGGATCGAGTCCTGCCCTTCGCAAAGCGTTGGACCTGGCGCTCACCGTCGCTCCCACGAATTCCTCTGTGTTGATTCACGGAGAGACCGGCACAGGAAAGGAGCTGATTGCTCAGGCCATTCATCGCCACAGCCAGCGACGCTCCCGCCCCTTTATAAAGCTTAATTGCGCTGCCATTCCCGGGGGCTTGCTTGAGGCCGAACTGTTCGGCCACGAGCGCGGCTCTTTCACGGGAGCCGTCACCCGCCGGGTCGGCCGCTTCGAAGCGGCCAACCAAGGCACGCTCTTTCTGGACGAAGTTGGAGACATCCAGATTGAACTGCAGGCTAAATTGTTGCGCGTCCTCCAGGAGGGAGAGTTCGAGCGTCTAGGCAGCACGCAGACGTTGCGGGCCGATGTCAGGCTGATTGCCGCAACGCATCGCGACCTCACCGCCCTGGTTGCCAACGGTGAGTTCCGCAGCGACTTGTATTATCGGCTCAACGTATTTCCGATTTGGGTTCCTCCCCTTCGCGAACGTCCGGAAGACATCCCGGCATTAGTGATGCACTACGTAGGCACTTTTGCCGACGGTATGAACAAGGAGATTGTCGACGTGCCAGAAGAAGCCATGGAAGTAATGTGCAAATACTCCTGGCCGGGGAACATCCGCGAGTTGCGCAACTTCATTGAACGCAGTGTGATCTTGAGCCCGGGGCGCACTCTGTGCGCGCCACTCAAGGACCTGAAGCCAACAACGATATCAGTGGCCGGCATTCCGGTTACGCTCGAAGATGCCGAACGCGCCCATATCTGTGGGACCTTAGAACAAACGAAGTGGGTCGTTGGGGGCCCCAGAGGAGCCGCGGCTCGGCTTGGAATCAAGCGATCCACACTGTACTTCCGGATGCGAAAACTGGGGATTTCCCGGATGGAGCGGCACTGTGCTTGAGGCGCGTGTCTACTCGTTCTTGAGATTTTGTCACGTGATGAATAATCAAGGGAACATCTCGGGAGAGCCCACACCAGGACCGTTTCGAGTTGGCTACCTCGGTATCCCGGCGCCACATCGCCCCACTACGTTTGGCACACATCTCGCTCACCAACGGCTCGAAAACCCCCGAAAGACCCTCCTTGTCGAGTGACTACTAGTCAGCCTTCTCATCGCGGCCGCCTCCCCGACAGGCAGGCGTTCGAACAAGCTGAACTATAGCCCGTTTTCAAACTCCCTGCCGGCGTTGCTGTTTGTCCCCTTGTGCTCTGCTGGAGGAGACTTCCTTCGAGTTTGCCAAGATGCCGGATATGGCAGCAACAACACCCGGAGCGACGTTGAGAAGGTCGTCGCGTGGCATTCACTTCCGTGTCATCTGCGTGACAGGTGTCCAACATGTTGGCAACCAAACGGTCTGCCCTGATTGATCTGCGCGCAATGCTCGGGTATTCCGGAATATCAGGCAGTGATTGCAGCAACGGGCTTTACTTGACTCTATCTCGCTTCGAGTCCCACTCACGATTCAATTGGCATGCAGGTTGCCCTAAGCGGAATGTGACACATCGCACGCAATCATCTGGGTGCGTGACGCCAGAGAGTTCAAGAGAAAACGATGAGGAGAAGAAAATGAAAAGCCTTCGTTTGTTAACCACATTCGCCCTAGGGGCGGCAATGGTTATCGCTCAGCTTGCGACCGCTCAAATTCAAGACACTACCGCCGCTCAAGTTCCCGACGCCGCGACTGATCCTCGAATCGACCCGCAGATTCGAGCCTTCCTTGCTGAACTGAACAAGGACAGCAGCCCGTTCTGGGAGCTGCCGCAGCCAAAACCGCAAGAAGTTTTGACCGATCTGCAAAACAGATATCCCGTAGATATGTCGGGAGTAACGACGGTCGAAAAAAACATCACGCAAGATGGTCGCACGGTGAAGCTGTACATCATGAAACCGCAGGAAGTGAAGGGCACGCCGGGAGTGCTGTTGTTCATCCACGGCGCAGTCTGGATCGCTGGCAATTTCCAGAACCATCAGCGGTTGCTGCGTGACTTGGTAGTCGGTTCAGGACAAATCGGCGTCTTTCCTGAGATCACGAACCTGCCCGAAGGAAAATTTCCCGTGCCACTGGAGCAATCCTATGTAGCCTTGAAGTGGATTGCCGCTCATGCCAGTGAGTTCGGCGCCGATGGCACCCGCATCGCAGTCGCCGGAAATTCAGTCGGTGGAAACATGAGCGCGGCGCTGTCGCTCATGACCAAAGACCGGAACGGCCCAAAGATATCGTTGCAGGTGCTGTTGATTCCGGCCACTGACGCCAGTGTCGACACGAACTCGTATCACGAGTTCGCGACCGGCCGTTTCCTCCCGCGCGCGTTCATGAAGTACGGCTGGGATCGTTACGCGCCGGACGAGCAAACGCGCAACAACCCATACGTCTCACCTCTTCGGGCAAGTGCTGAGGAACTGAAAGGCGTCGCGTCCGCGCTAGTTATCACTGCCGAAAATGATCCGCTCCGCGATGAAGGCGAAGCCTACGCTCGCAAACTCAAAGAGTCAGGCGTTGCTGTGACAGCGGTTCGCTACAACGGAATGATTCACGACTTCGTGCTACTTAACGGGATTCACGACGTACCAGGAGTCCAGAGTGCTCTTCAGCAGGTCAGCGAGGCGATTCGCGGCGCATTGCAGCCTTGACTAGCGCATAACGCGGATTGAATGGGAGTCACGGCGACTGGTGTCTGAAAAGGAAGGAGGGGCCTTTAACGGGTCCCTCAAGTTTTTCTGTGCCGGACGCGTATCCGAGATGAGGCTGGACAAATCAGATTCTACCTTCTCTTCATAATCGTCGTTCAGGAAAGGAAGACGTCTCGTGAGCGATTGTGCAACAACTTCACTCGATCCGATCGAACTACGATCGCAGCAATCCATATCGACAATGTGGCTCGCCCCTCGATTGGCCGCCATGTCTATAGGCTGACAGCTGTCGCTCAACATGCTGACGCCCTGTCGGATAACCCACGATCGATTTGAAATCTAGCAGAGGTAAACGCGTGTGAATGCCAGTTTTAGCAGGAAAGTCGGCAATTGTGAACGATCCTGGGAGATTGGAATCCAGCCTGCAAGGCAGCAGTCGGCAACCGAATCTCAGGATCACAAACTCTGTGGGAGTGAAGATCCAGACGGTCTGACGGAAACGTGCACTAGGTTACGCGTCTGGGAGGGACAGGATCCTATCAATGAATGCAAATGAGGCAACCTTCGGAATAACGATACCGTCCTCCCTCGAAGTCCTGGCGCGGAATCTTGCATCAAAGCGCGGAGTCTTGATCTACCATCTTGTGACCTCTGCGCTTCACGAGTTCCTTCACTTTTCGCAGAGTCGGATTTATCAGATCTCGACTTCCGCAGCGCTGGTTGAGGGCATCCATTCCGGCTCCATTTCTTCTTCCACCCTTTTAGAGCGTGGTGACTTCGGCCTTGGCACTTTTGACGGACTCGACATCGCGCGCTGACTCAAGGGCAGCTTCTAAGCAGGACACGCTAACCACCACCTAGCGGCTGAGAAAACAGCATCCCACTTTACGCGCGGTTCTATGCCGGCTAGATCTCTTATCTGCTGCATTCCTTTGAGATGGTTTTGACCGAGCTGACTGTGAGCGTTACAGCAGAAGTTGACCGCCCGGCATCGGTGCTGTCGCTCAAAGTCGGCGATTTTGTTCCGGTCACCTTCACTTGCTGGCCGAGATATTGGCCCAGCTTGATTTTGTCGGCAGCGTGAAGCACGTAACTGTTGCCTGGATCAGACTGTGTCAGTTTGTAATCGCCGCTCTGCCGACTTACGCATCCCTGTACTGTAACTTGCCCCTTCGCCTTGGTTGACGGCTGAGACTGAGCCTGGCCTGATTGCACGATCAAAGAGCTGCCACAAACAACAAAGTTGTTTTGGTCATCATGGAAAACCTCCGGGGAAAGGATTTCGTTATCTGTCCGCTTAGGCAAGGAGTCAACACTGTGATTTCACTATTGTTCGCGTAGTTCTTGCTGCTCGCTTCATGCGCGGCCTGCATGGCCTACTCCCGCCTTGTCATCGAGCGGAATGCTCCATTGCGCACACATCGCATGATCTCATTCGTACGCTATAAGCGCCTCCAGCTCAAAAGTCTACCCTCGCTTATGATTTTCCCTGATGAAAGGGCTCTGCTGGCAATCCAACTCTTGATTACGGGCACCATCATTCGCGATGAGGGAGCGCGAGAGATTCAATCGCCCCACCTCTCGCGCACGGGCGGATCGAGGAAATCATCGGGCGCCCTGGCTTCAAGGGCGGCGTGACCGCCTAGTCCATCGTGGCTATTTAAACCACGCTGGCCGTGCGAACTGATACGAAGGTATCGCCTATACCAAAGTTCAATTGTTTCGCGTTCGCGCTTCTGCTGTGATCCTCTGATCGCAGCCGATGCGATGGGCGGAAAAGGCTGCAACTAGTTAGGGCCACGCCATTGGTTTTTTCGTTCAAGTGTGATTCGCAAGACTGCGAGGCGTATAAGGCTCAGTGTGCCGCTGACCGGTGCTTCGACTATGTGCGCACGAATCCCCCGAATTGCTTTTCTGGTGTGCGCTGGCTTTTGCATGCTGGTAGTGCCGCTGTATTTGCTAGGCCAACAACCAGAGGAGACTCTCAGCGGCCCGGATAGCCCTGAGACCGGTCAGGGCCCGCACGGCCACCTTTTTGGCCAGTGGGGAGGCGAAAGGACACGCTTGGAACAACGTGGCGTCCATTTCGATTTTCAGTACATCAGCGATTCTCTCCTGAATATCGCAGGTAGGAAAGAAGACCGCTTTGCAAGCTGGAACCGTTTTCGGTGGACAGCGGACATCGACTTCGGCTCCTTGGTGAAACAGCAGTCTTACCCGTAGGGAGCATGACATGAACCGTCGAAATTTTCTCTCTCTAGGATCAGCCGGCGCGGCACTCGCTCTTTTGCCTGCAGTAAAAGCTCCGGCTGCCGCTGCGTATCCACCTTGTTCGCATCTATCAGAGTTGCCAGCACCACCGTCGCCTGAGACAACTAAAAGGCTCTTTCCCGGGTTCGTTGCCGAGACGGTCAAAACCAGCGGCGCCAGCATTAACGTCCTCAAGGGCGGAGAAGGCCCTCCATTATTGCTGATTCACGGCCACCCAGAGACGCACGTCACGTGGCACAGGGTCGCCGCTGATCTTGCACGCAACTACACCGTCATCATGCCCGACCTGCGAGGCTACGGAGATTCCAGCAAGCCCGATGGTGGCGAGCGTCAGATCAACTACTCGTTTCGGGCGATGGCTCAGGATCAGGTCGAAACTATGCGGCACTACGGCTATGACCGTTTCTATGTAGCGGGTCACGACCGCGGCGCCCGTGTTTCGCACCGCCTTTGCCTCGATCACCCTGACAACGTGCTCAAAGTCTGTCTTATGGATATCGCACCGACCCTCACAATGTACCGTGACACGAACAAAGAGTTTGCCACGCGGTATGTGTGGTGGTTCTTTCAAATCCAGCCTTTTCCAATGCCCGAGCATTTCATTGGCTTGGATCCCGAATACTACATGAAGGAGCACCTCGACGTGCAAAACAAGACTCCCGGAGCAATCACACCGGAGGCCATGGCTGAGTACTTGCGCTGCTACTGCTGCACTGGAACGATCCACGCGTGCTGTGAAGACTATCGAGCCGCGGCGGACATTGATCTCGAGATGGACGAAGCGGACGACAAAGCAGGACACAAGATCACCGCACCGTTGCTCGCCTTGTGGGGCGCTAAGGGAGTCGTCGGTCACCTGTGGGACGTGCTTGCCACCTGGCGTGCCAAAGCAACTTCAGTCAGCGGCAAGGCCCTGGACTGTGGACACCTGCTTCCTGAGGAACAGCCTGCCGAGGTGCTTGCCGAGCTTCAGCAGTTCTTTCGGGGGTAAACGACTGCATCGGGCAAGATGGGCGTTGTAAGGATTGGAGAAGTGAACGCTCTGATTTCAGAGCGGGTCAATCCCGATCGATTTCGACAGAATCAGCCGTACGGGGTAGGAATGTACCGTGACTCGCCATTTTTGCAAAATTACGCGGACGGTCTGCATCTGCCTGGTTCTTCTCTGTCGCGGTCTCGCGACCGCGCAGACGGGAGGCATAAATGACACGCTAGCAGGAGCAGACAAGGGCGAGCACGCGCCAGAAGCTCAGCCACACTTCTTCGGTGATTGGAACGGCGAACGAGGAAAGCTATTGCAAAAGGGGTTCAACTTAAACGTGGAATACGTAAGCGATTCGCTCTGGAACGTCCAGAGCGCCCAAAAGGAACGCCTTGCGGTCTTCGAACGCGTTCGGGGTACGGTGGATTTCGATTTCGGCCGGCTTGCGGAGATTCATGGCCTATTCCTGCACATCACGGCTGTGTATCAGGGCGGGGGCAATCTCGGGAAGTATCTGGGCACGATTACAGGGCCAAGTGGATTAGCGAGTGCGAATACATTTCGGCTCGATTCCTGGTGGTTGGAGAAAAGGTCGTTCGAGGACCGTCTAGTAGTGCGTTTCGGGCAATTTGCCCCACAGGATTTCTATGGAACTCAACTGTTCGGTCCGTCGTTCGTTTTTGAGCCCTTGCAATATGCCCTTCCCAACCTGTTCTCGACCGTTTATGAAAGCTTCGACCCGCCATCCACGCCGGCCGCCGAGGTGCGCGTGATTCCACTACCTCATTTCTACGTGAAATCGATGGTTTACGCTTCAGTGCGAAACCCATATTCGATTAATCCGACAGGATTGGTACCACAGTTTCAGGGAGATGCATCCTCGGCTTCAGAGATCGGTTACAGCCCCGGAAAGGATGCCTCCGCCGTTCGCGCTCAAGACAATGTCGAAGCCCGCAAGGGCTACTCTGGTCTATACCAACTTGGCGCCGTTTACAACCCTGGCAAGTTCACTTCAACATCGAGCCCCACGCCTGTTTCTGGCAATTACCTGATCTATGGGGAAGCGAACCAGGCGATTTACCGCACGTCGCGCGATGGAAGCAAAGGAATCGACGCCACCCTCAACGCCGACTGGTCACCCCGAGACCGAAGCAGGAATAACCAGGTTTTCACGGCGGGCGCCCGTTTTAATGAGCCGCTGCCCATTCGCCTACATAACCTCATCGGCCTGGCTTACGTCCGCAACGCAATCAACGAGTCGTTTCCTGTCTCGCCTCCCATTGTTTCAGCACACGACGCGGAGCACGGCTTCGAGGCAGACATTCTTGTGGAGTTTCCCCATGCGATCACCCTACAACCTGTCGTGCAGTACTACATAAATACGGGAGGGAGTTCGAATAATGCTCTGGTGTGTGGGTTCCACACAAAAATCAACTTTTGACCGATGGAATCGGAACCTGTTCCAAGCGCTGGGTTCAACGAGTAGTTGGTTGAAAGGAAATAAAAGAGTCAGCAGGTCTGAAGATCAAGTTGGAGGTAGTGGCTTAACCCAAAATTAATAAGGAGGAGTTTATGCCAGAAATTCGCAAAGAAACCGATAGTCTTGGCGAAGTAGATGTCCCCGCCGATAAACTTTGGGGTGCGCAAACCCAACGCTCGCTCGAACACTTCAGCATTGGGCAGGACTTGATTCCCCGCGAAATGATCACTGCCTACGCAATTCTGAAAAAAGGCGCGGCTAACGCAAACTATGCCGGCGGACGCCTCGACAAGAAGCGCCACGATCTGATCGTTCAGGTCTGCGACGAGATTCTGGCCGGACAGCATCACGACATGTTTCCCTTGCACGTCTGGATGACGGGCAGCGGCACTCAGTTCAACATGAACGTGAACGAAGTAATCTCCAACCGCTGCAGCCAGATCGCGGGCACGCCGCTCGGAAGCAAAACGCCGGTGCACCCAAACGACCATGTAAATATGGCTCAGTCGTCGAACGATTCGTTCCCGTCGGCCATGAATATCGCGGCTGCAGTCAACGTGAAGCAGCGGCTGATTCCGGCGGTGAAGCAGTTGCACGATGCGATTGCCGCGAAGGCGGAGGAGTGGGACGACATTGTCAAGATCGGCCGCACGCACATGCAGGACGCCACGCCGCTCACTCTAGGGCAAGAGTGGTCTGGCTACGAAGGCGTCCTCTCGGACGATCTCGATCGGATTGAAGATGCCCTGAACGGTGTCTATCGTCTCGCTCTCGGAGGCACGGCGGTTGGCACCGGCCTCAACTCAGTGCCCGGCTTCGCCGAGGCCGCCGCAGCCGAGATTGCCAAGCTTACAAGCCTGCCATTCATCACTGCGCCAAACAAATTCACCGTGCAAGGCGCTCACGATGCTCAAGTGCAGCTTTCAGGCACGCTCCGCACACTCGCGGTGTCACTCTATAAGATCGCGAATGACATTCGCCTGATGTCTTGTGGGCCGCGAGCAGGTTTCGCGGAGCTGAAGATTCCAGAAAACGAGCCTGGCTCTTCGATCATGCCAGGCAAGGTAAATCCCACTCAGGCCGAAGCCCTTGCGATGGTCGCTGTGCAAGTGATGGCGAACGACACAGCAGTTGGCTTTGGTGGCGCGGGCGGTTACCTCGAAATGAACGTTTACAAGCCGCTGATCATCTTCAACGTGACCCACTCAATCACCATCATGACCGATTCATGCACGAACTTCCGGAAATTCCTGGTGGAAGGAACCAAGCCCAATCTGAAGAAGATCAACCAGTACGTCGAAGAGTCGCTCATGCTGGTCACGGCGCTTTCGCCGGTGATCGGTTACGACAAAGCTTCGAAGATTGCCCACTACGCAAATGACAACGACCTTACGCTCAAAGCCGCAGCTCTGAAGCTGGGCTTCGTAACGGAAGCTGAATTCGATAGCGTTGTTGATCCGAAGAAAATGGTCCGACCCTACGTGGCGACGCCGATCGCTGCCTAGGGGCCTTTAGCCAATCGACGTGCTCGCGGCTGGAGCCGGCTCGGCGAAATTTCGAGCCGGCTCTAGTTCAATTGCTACGGTTTGGAGGTTTCGATGATCCCGGCAGTTGCTAGACCGCAGTCATCGCGAGCAAGTATGACGTGCGAGGAAAGCTCGAAGCTAATGCTTGCGTTTGCTCGAGTGTTGTTCATCAACGGGGACGCTACGCACCAAGTTTTGAACGCTACCCAACGCTTGAGCAACTGTCTAGGAGTTCGCGCGACAATCTTGCCCCGGTGGGGAGAACTGGAAATTCAAACCGAGTGCGCTGACGGCAAATTCGTTTCAGCAGTCGAGGGTGCGCCCTCAGGTGTCGACATGGACCGCGTGGCCTCGACTTTACGAACGGTGGAAGAGTTGTGTGGTGACCGGCTGGCCCCGGCCGACGCAATAGACGCGATCAACAGAATCGCAGCAGTGCCCCCTCTACCGACATCGCTGTTTACTCTGGCGGCAGCAGTGGGTGCTGTGGCTTTAGCGGTGATCTTCGGGGTCCGACACCTGACCGCAGCGGCGCTCGTATTCGGGAGCGGGGGGGCGGGTGCCATTCTGCGCCGCATATTGGCCCGTTACAGCACAAATCTCTTTCTGCAACCATTCAGTGCGTCGTTAGTGGCTGGCATAGTTGGGGCGCTGGCAGTTCGATATAACCTGAGTTCGTCGCTGCGCCTTGTCGCAGTCTGCCCGTGCATGGTGCTGGTACCGGGGCCGCATTTTCTCAATGGCATGTTGGATCTTGTTAGGGGCCGCATGAATCTCGGAGCGGCCCGGCTGATCTACGCCGTGCTCATCGTTGTGGCCATCTCGACCGGGTTGCTGATCGGGCTCGCATTTTTCGGCGTCTCTCTACCTGTGGATGCGGCCGGCAGGCCGGTGTCACTTTGGCATGACGTGATTTCGGCAGGCGTGGCGGTCGCTTGCTACAGTATTTTCTTTTCCGCGCCTCTGAAGATGCTGCCTTGGCCGGTCACGGTCGGAGCGATGGCCCACGCTCTAAGGTGGGTCGCTCTTACAACGTTTAGGGCCAGCGCAGCCACGGGTGCATTCGTTGCCTGTCTCATCGTTGGCGTGATCCTCGCACCGGTCGCCCGGCGGTGGCACTTGCCCTTCGCAGCAATTGGCTTCGCCTCCGTGGTCTCAATGATGCCAGGCGTGTTCATGTTCAGGATGGCAAGCGGGCTCTTGCAACTTACCGACACTTCGCAAAGAACGTGGGAACTCATGGGTGCGACGCTCGTTGACGGCTGGACCGCCATTTTCATCATCTTGGCGATGAGCTCCGGGCTCATCGTCCCGAAGTTAGTCATTGACTACGTTAGTGAAGAGTACTTTTCCAATTCGGGAACAGGGTGGAGTTCTTAGGGGCTCAAGGAAAGGAATATCCGTATGAATCTCAGCGGACTTGTAGCCGCCTTGCTTCCGGTATTTTTTGTCCTTGCGCTAGGTTATGCCGCCGGCAAGCGCAATGCATTCGATGCCGATCAGGCTGCCGGCCTGAGCAAGCTTGCGGTTTCGTATGCTTTGCCCGCGTCGCTATTTGTCGGCATGACCGATATACCCAGAGAGCTGCTCCTGCAACAAGGCTCTCTGGTTTTGGCCCTGATACTGGCTCACGGCGGCCTTTTCTTCGTCGCCTGGCTAGGGTTGGGATTCATACAAAGCCTTCGCGGAACACGAGCAATCCTCTACGCCCTCATGCTTTCGACGTCCGCGACGCCGGTTTTTGGCTTGGCCGTTCTCGAGCCGATTTTGGGTCCTACCGCCGCGGGCGCCGTGGGACTCGTCGCCTTATCGATTAATCTCGTGGTGCCTGCAACTGTCGTTCTATTAGAGGTAGATGCGGCCAACCATGGGAGCATCGCCAAGGGCGGTTCGACGTCGAGTCCTGTCCTCACCGGATTGAGTTCAGGTCTGAAATCGCCACTCCTCTGGGCGCCAATTGTTGGGATTGCTATCGTCATTGCCAAAATGCCTCTACCGCGAACAATAGTCGCATGCCTTGAGCTGATTGGTTCGACGACTTCCGGTGTTGCTGTCTTTGCTGTAGGCCTGGTGCTGGCCGCTCACGCGTTTTCGTTTTCCCGCGCTGTATTGCTCGGCACCCTCGGCCGTCTCACTGTGCAGAATGTGGTCCTGCTCGTTCTCCTCCGTTTGCTGCACGTCAACAGTCCGTTCTCGCGTGAGGCATTGATATGTTGTAGCTTTCCCTTGGCTACCGTTGTCGTACTCTTCGCCGCAAGATATAAATCCTCCGAATCTGAAACGGCATCTATGCTTCTGCTTTCGACACTTTCTTTAGCAGTTACGGTGCCAATCATTCTCTGGCTTACGCATCATTGGCCCGTGTAAAGAGTTTTTCGAGGCAGCTCGTCGAAAGGAGAAAATTATGGCAACCGTTAGCTCCACAAACCAACCCGATGTCATTCTGGTCGGTGCAGGCATCATGAGCGCCACCCTCGCAGTATTCCTGAAGGAACTTGATCCGGGCCTGAAGATAGAACTCCACGAGGTTCTGGGTAGCGCGGCCCAGGAAAGCTCGAATGCGTGGAACAATGCGGGAACTGGCCACGCTGCGCTTTGTGAGTTGAACTACACTCCTCAGGAACCTGACGGCAGCATCGACATTTCAAAGGCTCTGCAGGTGAATACCGAGTTCGATCTCTCCCGTCAGTTCTGGGCCTATTTGGTGAAGAAGGGAGCCATCAAAGACCCTCAATCCTTTATTCACTCCGTGCCTCATATGAGTTTCGTGCGCGGACTGGAGAATCGCACGTTCCTTAAGAAACGCTTCCAGGCGCTCTCTGCCCATCCCCTTTATTACGGCATGGAATACTCCGAGGACAAGAAACAGATTGGCGAGTGGATTCCGTTGGTCATGGAGGGGCGGGATGCCAGCGACGTTGTCACAGCCACTCGAATGATTACGGGCACGGATGTGGACTATGGTGCGCTCACTGACGAACTGCTCGCTTCTCTAAGCGGCAAGGAAGGATTCTCAGTTCACTTTTATAGTCGAGTGCAAGATCTGCGCCGCGATGGGGACCGGTGGAATGTGCAAATTCGAGATGAAAAAACCGGAGAGCAAAGGGATGTCCAATCCAAGTTCGTTTTCATCGGGGCCGGTGGCGGGGCGTTACCACTTCTACAGAAGTCCGAGATTCCCGAGGGCCACGGCTACGCCGGGTTTCCGGTGAGCGGAATTTGGCTTCGCTGCGACGAACCCGAAATTTCTTCCCGTCACCACGCCAAGGTCTACGGGAAAGCGGCGAGTGGATCACCTCCGATGTCGGTGCCTCATCTCGACACTCGGCACATCAAAGGGAAGGTCTCCTTGCTGTTCGGGCCGTATGCGGGGTTTTCCACGAAGTTTCTCAAGCATGGATCTTATCTTGATCTGTTCGGTTCCATCGATCCTGAGAACATCCTGCCGCTGTTAGCTGTGGGGAGAAACAACTTCGCTCTCGAAGAATATTTGGTGGGTCAGCTCTTGGAGTCCTCGGACAAACGCTTTGACGCGCTCCGCGAATTCTACCCAACTGCAAAGGAAGAAGACTGGAGGGTCGAAGTGGCGGGACAACGTGTGCAGATCATCAAAAAGGACCCCATACACGGCGGCATTCTTGAATTTGGCACAGAGCTTGTTATCGCATCCGACCGTTCAATTGTTGCAATGCTCGGCGCCTCGCCAGGTGCTTCAACCGCAGTCTGGATCATGCTTCAGGTCATTGAGCGCTGTTTCCGAGACAGACCGACGAGCGGAGGATGGGCGGAGGGGTTGAAGAAGATGATTCCTTGCTACGGGCAATCTTTGATCGACAATCCGGCTTTGACCGAACGCGTCCGCGCCGAAACGGCCGCGGTATTGAACATCAACAACATCATGACCAAGGAGAAGAAACCCGCGCCCGGGAAAAGTGCGGCATGATCGAAAAGCAAAAAGGAGACTGAACATGATTCGTGCATATCGGTTGTACACGGGGCCTGATGGGAACTCGCATGTAGTACCCGGCAGCGTAAATGGAGGCCATTTGGTCGACGTGAAGTCTATTCAGTTTAAGGAGACGGCGGCTCATTCATCCTATGACTGGCACAATGACCCAACCCCTCAGTACGTCATTACTTTGGCCGGCGTGCTGGAATTTGCGACGGTAGGCGGGGAGGCCTTTACGCTCCGTCCCGGTGACGTGCTTCTGGCAGAGGACCACACCGGTTCAGGCCACAAATGGCGCTTGGTCAATGACGAACCGTGGAAACGCGCTTACGTCATCTTCAAAGAAGGCGCGAATACCCAGTTCGTTCCGGATAGAGCGTAGCGGGGTCTGACACGCTTTCGAGCCAGTCCGACAAGGCTATGGCGCCGGCAAGCGCAATGCATTCGACCCCGACCAAGCTGCTGGGTTGAGCAAGCTTGCGGTTTTGTATGCCTTGTCCCGTCGTCGGCATGACCGAAAAATCGGTCTTAGCAGAGGCGGGGAAGGTGGGTTGTTCCAAAAACAGGGCACAAAAGGGATAGCCGGACACCCAGCCGGGGCCGCGCGACAAACACGTTCCCAAATGTCGGCGAGAGAGGTGTACAATTGCGCAATTTTCGAGCTCAAAAAAGAAATTCCCGATCAACACGACCTAAAGCACCATGGGTTGTTCGACGCACGAATGGACGGTGCACCGCGGGAAATCCTGGTCCACCAGAAAGCTTGCGACGCATTAAGAGACCTATTCAGAAACGCAAGCCGAGCGACTGAGTTTCGAAAGGAGTCTCCGCAAGAATGAGGCCAAAACAGTATTGCCCAAGTAACATTCCCGATCAAGATTAGATCGGGTGTGCAGGGCTGCAGACTCTTAAATGTGATGCAGAGGAGAAATTCAATGGCTATTTCCAAGACAAAACAGCGCGAAGAAATCGAATCTACTTCCCAAGCTCCTCAGCCCATCCGTGGCGACAGAGGCGCCTCCATCCTAGGGCCGCGCAACGCGCCCCTGGAGCGTGAGAACCCCGATTTGCTGGCTTCTCCATATACGGATTCCGGCACCATCCCCAATCTCAAATTCTCATTTGCCGCAGCTCGCAACCGGCTTCTCACCGGCGGCTGGGCGCGCGAAGTTACAGTGCGTGAGCTGCCGGTGGCAACTACTCTTGCCGGCGTGAACATGCGCTTGAAGCCCGGTGCAATCCGTGAGATGCATTGGCACAAAGAGGCGGAATGGGCGTATATGCTGGCGGGGAGCGCGCGAATCACCGCCATCGATCCGCAGGGCCGGAACTTCATCGATGACATTGGCGTCGGCGACCTCTGGAATTTTCCTTCGGGCATTCCTCACTCGATCCAGGGGCTGGAGGAAGGTTGCGAATTCCTGTTGGTGTTCGACAACGGGAGCTTCTCGGAGAACGAGACATTCCTCATCACGGACTGGTTTGCGCACACGCCGCGCGAAGTACTGGCCAAAAACTTCGGCGTCTCCGAGGCGGCCTTCGATAACCTGCCCCAGGACGTCGAGCACACCCGGTATATCTTCTCGGGAAAGGTGCCCGGCCCTTTAGTCCCTGTTAATTCGCCTGCCGGTCCGGTCCCCATAAGCTACAGTCACCACTTGTCGGCTCAAGAACCAATCAAGGTTGCGGGCGGGCAGGTGCGCATCGTTGATTCCTCGAATTTTCGCGCCGCAACTACCATTGCTGCGGGGCTGGTGGAACTCGAGCCGGGGGCCATGCGGGAAATGCATTGGCATCCCAATATCGACGAGTGGCAGTACTACATCAGCGGTCATGCACGCATGACCGTGTTCGCTTCCGGCGGCAAAGCACGCACGTTTAACTATCAGGCAGGCGACGTAGGCTACATACCGTTCGCCATGGGGCACTACATCGAAAACATCGGCGATGAGCCAGTGCGGTTCTTGGAAATGTTTCGAAGTTCCTATTTTGCCGATCTTTCGCTAAACCAATGGATGGCCCTGACACCACCCGAACTGGTGCAGGCCCACCTGAACCTGGACCGGAAGACGATGGCGGCTCTGCGCAAGGACAAACCCATCATCGCCCCGTTTCGGGCCGTGCAAGGGGAGCTAAAGCGGCCTGCGTAGGGGCTTTATGAGCCCTGCAACTTCAGAACGAAGAGGCCTGTTGCAACGAAAAGTCGGTCGTTAGGGGCAGCCCGTGGAATCGGGCGAGCCGGGGCGGTCGCTTTCGCCCGGGAGGCTCGCCTGCGGACGAGGAAAGGGCGCGAAATGTCCTCGTCGCCAAAACACCGTTTCGCTTCCCCTGGATCCGAACCGGAAGATGTCGCGCCGGTTGCGGTTTTTCTCGCCCTCCGGCGCAGCGGTTATGGTTACAGGCGCGACTTATGACGTTACCGGGCGGCGACAGCGCCCACAATGCAGCGTGATCACAGCGTGCTGTGTTGCGGTTGAGCCGATCCCTGGCCGGGAATCTTTATCTCATGGGCAAGTTAACGAAAGAGGAGGTTTGGCTATCGGAAGGCAAATCTCGTTTTACCTGGCTTCGCACAGATGGCGGGTTCGTGCTTCTTGACCATGCGGTCGAACGAAGGGCAACCTTGCGGCGAGGTAGACGCGATCAGCCCCGCTCCCAAACCGTCCATATTCAGTCTTTCTCTATCTGCAAAGGTGCGGTCTCTCTCGAGCGGTAATGACGAAGTGGTTGGATGGGGCAACGGTTCGCGCGATCTTGATTCTCAGCTGGAACAGGATTGCGCTTTGCTGAAATACGCACGACATACGGGCTCAAGATTCCTGAGTATTCTCTGAGACTACGACCGATCCAGGGAGCAGAGACTTATGTGGCTGGTGAGTTTAGCGCTACGAAGGCCTTACACCTTTGTCATTCTGTCTTTGCTCATCTTTATCCTCGGTGTCAGCTCGATCCTTACCACGCCCGTCGATATTTTGCCTGAGATCAACATTCCGATTGTCAGCGTCATCTGGACGTACAACGGCCTTGCTGCGGACGACATGTCGAAGCGCATCGTGGGAATCTGCGAGCGAGCGCTAACTACAACCGTCAACAACATCAAGAGCACGGAATCGCAGTCGTATAACGGCGTGGGCGTTATCAAGGTCTCCTTTCAACCAAACGTGCAAATCGACCTGGCAATCGCCCAGGTAACCGCACTCGCGCAGTCGATCCTCCGTCAGATGCCGCCTGGAATTCTACCGCCGCAGATACTGAAATACGACGCCTCCAGCGTGCCGATCGTGCAGCTGAGCTTGGGGGGAACCAGTCTGTCGCAGCAGCAACTGTTCGACCTGGGGCAGAACTTCATCCGTCCTCAACTGGCCACGGTCCAGGGCGCGGCCGTGCCACTCCCCTATGGCGGTGAGGAGCGCGCCATCATGGTGGACGCCGAACCGGAGCAGTTGGCAGCTAATCATCTCACGGTTTCCGACATTTCAAGCGCGCTCAATAATCAAAACCTCATCCTCCCCACCGGAACCGAAAAAATTGGCGACAGGGAATATCTTGTCGGCAGCAATAGCAGTCCTCCTTCCATTGCCGAACTCAACAATATGCCGATCCGTTCGCTGAACGGGTCAGTCAGCCGAATGCGTGACGTAGCGTGGATTCACAACGGGTATGAGCCACAGACCAGCTTCGTGCGGGAAAATGGGAAGCCCTCGGTACTCCTGACGGTAATCAAAAACGGTGCGTTCTCGACCATTACCATCGTGGATCAAGTGAAGCAAGCGATCCCGCGCATCAAAGCCGGCTTGCCAAGCGCGCTCACGATCACTCCGCTTTTCGATCAGTCGATCATTGTGAAGGCATCCGTTCGGGATGTGGTGCAGGAGGCCATCACCGCGGCCTTGCTTACTGCCGTCATGATCCTCGTTTTTCTCGGTAGCTGGCGTAGCACGCTCATTGTATGCACTTCGATACCGCTCGCCATCCTCTTTTCGGTGGCGGCCTTTTCCCATCTCGGTGAAACGATCAACATAATGTCACTCGGGGGCTTGGCGCTGGCGGTAGGCATGCTCGTCGACGACGCGACCGTGGAGATCGAGAACACGCACCGGAACCTCGCGGCAAGCAAGATTCCCTTGGCGGCAGCCATTCTGAACAGTGCACAGCAGGTGGCCGTTCCAGCGCTGGTATCGACGATGTGCATTTGCATTGTGTTTGTTCCGGTGACGCTATTGTCGGGGGCCGCGAAGTACATCTTCACTCCGCTGGCGTTGGCCGTGGTGTTCGCGATGATCGCGTCTTATCTGCTGTCACGAACGCTGGTGGCCACCATGATGCATTACCTGATGCTGGCGGAAGTCTCGTTGTATCAAGATGAAGAGAATTCACCGCAAGCGCGGACCTGGATCTGGCTCTTTCACAAGCGCTTTGAGCACCATTTCGACCGCTTCCAGGAGAAATATCGCTCCCTACTCGAATGGGCGCTGGCGCATCGGGCGCTGGTGATCGTTGTATTCGCGATAGTGTCACTAGGATCGCTTTTTCTCGTATTTGTCATTGGCGAAAACTTCTTTCCGTATGTTGATTCCGGACAGATACAATTTCACGTCCGTCCGCCGAGTGGCACGCGGATCGAAGTAGCGACGGAGATCTTCGCGCGCGTGGATAAGGAGATACGGCGCGTGATTCCGCCGGATCAACTGTCTATGGTCGTCGACAACATCGGTCTTCCACCCGGCGGCGTAAACCTGGCGTTTTCCGCGAGCGACACCACCAGCAACGGGGACGGCGACATATTGGTGCAGCTTACCGCTAAGCACCGCCCCACGCAGGAGTGGATGAGCATTCTGCGCGAAGATCTGAATAAAGTTTTTCCGCAAGAGACATTTTTCTTCGAACCCGCGGACATCACGAACCAGACGCTCAACTTCGGGTTACCGGCGCCCGTCGATGTCCGAGTCTTGGGCAAGGACGCTGCGGCTACACAGCAAATTGCCGTCGAACTCCAGAACCAGATCAAGAACGTGCCCGGAGCAGCGGACGTTTTTATTCAGCAGCAATTCAGTGCACCGCAGTTCGACGTCAACGTGGATCGTCTGAAAGCGCAGGAACTTTCGCTGACGCAGAGGGATGTCGCCGGCAATATGGTTCTGGCACTTTCCGGCAGCGGGCAAACGGCCCCTAATTTCTGGATGGATCCGGAAACGGGCGTGGAGTACCCGCTGGTTGTGCAAGTTCCGCAGTACCGTCTTCACAATTTCAATACCTTATTCGATTTGACGGTTACCTCGCCGGGCTCTCATAACGATCAGCTTCTGGGTAACGTTTCCTCAATTCGTCGTGCCGTCTCGCCGCTTACGGTATCGCACTTTAACGCTCAGCCCGTGATGGATGTATACGTCAACACCGAGAATCGCGATCTGGGCGGGGTAGCGAGCGATATAAATAAGATTATTAAAACTGCTTCGCAGCACCTTCCAGAAGGCACTCGGATTGAGCTCGGAGGGCAAGTGCAAACGATGAATTCATCGTTTCTGCATCTGGGCTTAGGAATCGTAACGGCCATCGTTTTCGTTTACCTGCTGATGGCTCTCAACTTCCAGTCCTGGTCGGATCCGTTCATCATCCTGATGGCTCTTCCCGGGGCTTTCGCTGGCATCGTGTGGATACTGTTTTTGACGCAGACGACATTCAGCGTTCCCGCGTTGATGGGAGCCATCATGACGATGGGTGTGGCCACCGCTAACAGCATTTTGGTCGTCACCTTTGCGAATGACGCGCGTGCTGAAGGCAAGAATGCCATCGAGGCTGCGCTTGAAGCCGGGCACACGCGGCTGCGTCCTGTCTGCATGACTGCGCTCGCCATGATACTCGGCATGTTTCCGATGGCGTTGGCGCTCGGTCAAGGTGGCGAGCAAAACGCGCCAATTGGTCGCGCCGTAATCGGCGGACTTCTGTTTGCCACGGTCGGTACGCTTTTCATTGTGCCGATCATCTACTCGCTGCTCCGCAAGGAAGCGCCGATAGATTTCGACAAACGCATTGACGAAGAGACAAGGGGGCACTTGCAGAGAGCCCAATGACGCCGAAACCCCGAATTGCGGCAAGTAAGCAATCCCCAGGAACTGGAACCGGCATCGCCGCAAGCGTGCCTTCAGGAGCGGCGCGATGAATAGCAGACTCGTTGGGGGCTCTCCCTCGTCGGCGGACGGTGGAGAGAAAGGCTCGGCTTCGGGTCAGAGGCCTCCTTACGGGCGGTACCTGCTTATTGCTGTGGTGGTCATCGCCGGGCTGTTTCTGCTGGGATGGTGGCCTAAACACGAGCTCAACAGGCGGGTTCAGGCAAAAGCGAAACAAGAGAAAGCCGCGCTTCCGGTTGTAGAGGTGGTGACCGCTTCCCAGGTTCCGAAGACGGCGGAGCTTACATTGCCTGGAACCGTCGTGCCGGTTTCAACCACCCACATATACGCCCGAGCAACCGGATACCTTAAGACTCTGAACGTGGATATCGGCGACAGGGTTCGTCGCGGTCAAGTACTGGCCATCATTGAGTCCCCGGACCTCGACGCCGCCGTTCAGCAGCAGCAGTCTTTGCTACAGGTCAGCAAAGCGGCTCTGAACACGGCACGCAGTCAACTCGCCTTACAACAGGCGACCTATGACCGGGTTCACGTTCTTGCCCAACACGGAGTATTGTCTCAGCAGGATGACGACGTAGCACTCGCCGCGGTCAAGGCTGCCAGTGACGCGGTACAGTCGGCAGAAAACAACGTGAACGCCGAGGCCGCTGCTCTTGAGCATTGGACGGTGCTCGCTTCGTACGAGCAAGTGCGTTCGCCCATTGATGGAACTGTGACGGCTCGTAACGTCGATGTCGGCAGCTTCGTCTCGAGTAGTGGGGCGGCCACGGGTCTCACCGTAAACACAACTTCCGTCCTATTGGACTCTGGCGGGCCACCCACCGGCGGCGCGCAGGGCGGTGAACTCTTCCAGATTACTAACACGCATAGTCTTCGAACATTTATCAGTGTGCCGGAGGAGGATGCATTGAACGTGCTGACCGGGAACGAAGCTACCCTGACATTCTCCGAACTGCCTGGTCAACAATTCCAGGGAAAGATCGTTCGCAGCAGCGACTCTCTCAATCAGCAGACCCGAACGCTGTTGCTCGAAGTGCAGATACAGGATACTCAGCGGCGGCTGCGCCCAGGAATGTTCGCTTCGGTGCAACTGCACTTCAATGTGCAGAGCCCTGGCATTCTGATTTCAGGCGACAGCGTAATCCCTCGGGCGCAGGGACAGTTCGTGGCCGTCGTTGACAACAACATCGTTCACCTACAGCAGGTCCAGGTGGGGCGCGATCTGGGAACACAGCTGTACGTAACCGCCGGACTTCGAAACGGAGACCAAATAGTGGTTAACCCCACCGATATTGTGCAGGAAGGGGTTCACGTCCAAACCCAGACTGCGCCCAAGGGGCAGGGAAAATGATTCGCATCTGCTGGAGGGCACCTCAAACTTCATCGTTCGCACTGATTTCGTGGATGACGAACGTGAGAATCTGCGTGGTACTCCTGGCGGTCGGCTTCGTTTGCACTCGCGGCGTGTGCCAATCTGCATCCGAAGCGACGCAAAGCTTCCGAAGTAACGCCGGCGGAATTGAAGCATCTTCACCTACTCGGCTCGCCTTTCATTGGCAAGCCGCGGGCCAGAAAGCCAGTCCCGATGGAATGCGGCTATCGTTGCAACAAGCAATCCGCATGGCCCTTGAGAATAACCTCGACATCCGGTTGGAGCAGATCGATCAGTCGGTGGCTGATTTCAGTGTGACCAGAACTGAAGGCGGTGCTATCCCCAGTTCAATTAATTACAACATTGCCGAGGCCCCGGCTGGGGAAGTGGTAGCACCCGTCCCACTTCTTGATTCCACGGCGTCGACGCTGTCGCCGAATGGCATTGAGCCCTCGGGAATCACCATTCCGTCTTCCTATGATGCCGGCCATGTTCTGGAGGCGCAACACTCTCTCTCGATTGCCACGGCGCCGTTTTCGCCCGGTGCTCCTGTACCAGTTTTCGACCTTAATCTGGTGGGACAATACGGCTGGATTCGGCGAGACCCAAGCAATGCTATAGTGACCTCTACTTCCGCCACTGCCGCGGACACAACAATTACGAACAACACGCTGGGGAACACCATAGCGGTGAAGGGCTTCTCTACCGGTACTTCGATCCAGATTGGAATCAACAACTTCGTCGATTCCTTCTACTCGGGGCGATCCTCTGCGATTCCGTTCACGCATCCTAACGCGATTGCCCTTATCGCCCAACCACTGCTTCGTGGCGCTGGTCGGAAAAACAACACCCGTTACATTGCCATTGCCAAGACAAACAAGAAGATCTCTGCCGACATCCTCGAACAACAGATGATAAGCACGGTTTCCGGCGTCGAGAGTCTGTATTACGACCTCGTGAGTTTGCAGGACTCTGTTAAAGTGCAGCAAAAGGCCCTGGATGCGGCGAATAATCTGTTGAGCGATAATCGGCAGCAGTTCGATGTCGGGCGTATGCCGCCCATCGAGGTGGCGCGTGCGGAAGCGCTGGTGGCCGCCAGCCAACTTGCGCTTACACAGGCAAATTCTCTCCGTGAGCAACAGGAGAATGTGCTGCGAAGTGTCATTGATCCGCAGTCGCTCTTGACTCCAAATACAAAGCTGATTGACGTCGTAGCGACAGATGAACTTTCATCACCGCCGGACACGCCTCAGTCTCCCATTGAAGAGCTCATCCAATACGCCCTGGAGCAGCGACCGGACATACGTCAGTCCAAGCTGCAAGTCAGTAACGGAGAACGCGCCGTCGCCGGCTCTGCCAATGCTCGGCTGCCCGAAATCGACCTGTATGGCTCATTTCAGACTCGAGGCGTCATCAGCCCGAGCCTTGTTCCGGTGGGCGGCGATCTTACGACCGGTGCCACGGTCCTTGACCCGATACCTACTGGCGGAGTTCGGGCTTCAAAGGTATTGGAAGCGGGTATTCAGTTCAATCTACCCGTACAGAGAAAGGTCGCCGAGGCCGACCTGGGCGCTGACCGCTCGCAACTCCAGCAAGAACGATTGCGTCTGAGGCAGATGGAAGCGCAGGCTGCCGCTGAGGTAAGAAATGCAGTGATCGCCCTGAACGCTGCTAAGCAAGCGGCGGAGGCAGCCGCAACGGCCAGGCATTTACAGAAGCAGCTTCTCAGTGCCGAGGCGGAAAAGTTTCGTGCAGGCTTCTCCACAACTTTTGCTGTAATCGAGCAGCAGAGTTATCTGACACAAGCTGAGACAACCGAGATCGCAGCTCAGTTAGCTTTGAAGAAGGCTACCGTGCAATTGTATCGAGCGCTCGGGGACACGTTACAGCGGCATGGGATTGACCTTGATCCGGATGTGACGAAGACGAAGCCGGTTCCGCAATTGTGAACGACTTCCAGGCTTAACAGAATGGATCACGTTTATGCCCGAAAATGGGTTGACGACAAGCACGCAAGCCTCCGGAACCACATACCATTTAAATAAAACCGCGACTTTCCTCGCATAGGGCTGGCCTATTCGCCAAGCACTGGCGGCGACGGCATCTTCGCCAAACTACTGGGCGATCGCATAGGCGCCATGCTCGCCGTATATGCTGTCAGCCGCCGTAGCCACATGCACCACCGTGTTTAGCGTACCGGCCCAGGTGAACAAACTGCTGGCGCACACCACCTCAATGATCTCTTCGTCGCTGAAATGGCGGCGCAACGCTGCGAACAGGTTGTCGTCGACGCAAACATAGTTCCTCCTTTTTAGCTTAAAGAAGCATCGTTCGAACTTCCTCGATTTTCCGTGGCGATCAAGCCCAGCCCCCTAGGGACGCTGGTTGATCATCAGATGCGCCCAAGGTGTATTAGCCCACATGATCCATGTCCCAGTTTGCCTCGGTGTCGTCGGCAGTCCACTGGTTTTGGGATCGAAGGGCCACATGATCATCCAGTGCGGCGGTTCTTCGATGGGCGTACCAGACTTAGCATATGGGTCCGTGGCGCTCCAATCGGTGCCTCCGGCCAGCATATAGATCACGCCCGGCTCAGTATTCGTCGGCTTCGGTTTGTGCGCCATAATGTCGTTGAGCCATTGCATCGACGGTCCATCGGCGCACATGGCAACGTCGCCGACCACACCCGGTGTCCCTGGAAAACAAGTGAACCCATTGTTTCCATCACGCAAGACAATCATCTTGCCCCGGTCATCGAAATCCACGACCTTCGCGTCTTTGGCAATTTCAGGCGGCGCGGCGGAAAGCGCACGCTTGATCTTGTCTTCCTTGCTTTCGCCAGCTATCGCGAGCAAACCATGCAGCAAAAGCACAGTCCATATAACGCCTCGCCAGTAGCGCTTCATGTTTCCTCCTTTGTCGTTCCCAGCAGGCTGAAAGAATATATGCAATCGCGACTCCTTCGCACGGCGTTTCCTACTTCGGCCTCAGGTCCATCGCCTCGACCATCCGCTTGTACGGAATCTTGGCTCTGGACAAAGGCCCCGGAGTTGCCTTACCTAGCTCGCGAAGGAACCTTTGTAGTTTTCTATGCTCGCTTGTAACCAAACTGTACCGGAGCCATAATTCTCCCTGTGAGCTTCGAAGAACTGCGGTCACCGCTTCGCTTTCTGCAATCCACCCTGAGTGATTTTCGCCCGCCCGACTGGCTGCAGCAATACCAATGTTGGTGGGAAAAAGAAGGCCAGGATATTTCTGACCTTACCGATCGTGCGGGTACACCGTGGCTGCGGATGTTCGATCTTTCCGGGACACGAGTGGATGAGATTTTGTACTCGCCGGACTATTGGAGAATGCTGCGACACGGTTATCAGACCGGCTTGATCTGGCGTGTGTCTGAGGAAAAGGCAGTTTTCCCGGCCGGTCTTCTTCCGGCAGCTCTGGGAATCTACGTAACATCGTTTTACGATCCCGGGCTGGCGTGTCCGTATACGGTTTCGCTGAGCACGTTCGTCCCCCTCTCGAAGTACGGCGATGCAGAACTTCAGGAGCGCTTCCTGCCCAGGCTGTTGCAAAAAGACGAAGCAGTGTGGCAAGGAGCAACGTGGATGACCGAGATCAAAGGCGGCTCTGACCTTGGCGCGACGGTCGAGACCATTGCTCGCCCCGCCGGGAACCAGTGGTTATTAACCGGCGACAAATACTTTGCCAGCAATGCCGGTGCGGAACTGGCAGTAGTGGCTGCACGCCCGGAGGGCGCCGCCCGCAACGTGCGCGGGTTGGCTTTGTACCTGGTTCCAAGATTTCGCCAGAACGGTCAGCTCAACTACACGATTCGCCGTCTGAAAGACAAGATCGCAACACGCTCCGTGCCTACGGGAGAGATTGAATTGCGCGACAGCGAGGCTTGGCTTCTGGGGCGGGCCGAACACGGGATCTACCTCATTCTGGAAGTCCTCAACGTGTCGCGAGTGGCTAACAGTATCGGAAGCGTGGCCCTTGCCCAGCGAGCCATGACGGATGCAGTTTCGTTTGCCCAACAGCGGATGGTTTTTGGCAAACCCCTGATTGAACAACCGTTGATGCGTCGCCAAATTGAAGACTGCCTGCGGCAACTTCAAGCAGCCTCAAGCTTGGCTTGGAAGGCAGTTGAGCTCTTGAACCAGGTGTGGCAGGAAAAGCCTCCTTATTCCGACCACTATTACCTGTTCCGGTTGGTTGCACATTTGGCAAAGTACTGGACGGCGGAGGTCGCCGTGCAAACTGCTAAGTGGGCGATGGAAGTGCATGGCGGTTTAGGCACGCTGCACGAGTACCGTGCGGAACGCTGGCTGCGGGAGGCGATGATTCTGGCGATTTGGGAGGGGCCTGCGCATCGCCAGATTCTGGATGGCTTGGAGGTCATGGAGCGCAAGCATGTCCACCGCCTGTTGTTTCAATCGCTATCGGGAGCCGTGGCTGCTTCTGCACTGCAACGTATGGAAGCAAAGGTCGAGCAACACCTCGTATTACCTCTCGAGGAAAAAGAAGCCCGGGCCGAAGCGTTGTTCTCTGAGCTTGCTGCATTCACGGCGGATGCCTTATTGCAACCCAAGGAATGAAATTTGGATTGGTAACTCAAAATCTCCTGGCGGTGTGAAACGTCTAGGAAAAAAATCTCATCTTCAGCGCTTGGCTTGTTGTAGCAGAACGACGTCCGATTCCCTACCGCCCATAGGTGACTGACGGATCCCTGTGACGTGCAGCACAGCAAGAAAAAACCATTCCTCTTACGATTGCGAATAACGGAGGCCGGTGTGGACGGAGCCTCGGTTGCAGAACGATCGCTTCTCACGCTTCAACAGCTTGAACATCTGATCCTGGTCCTGCACAGGCGTGGCTATGAGGTGATCGGACCGTTGGTGCGCGACGGTGCGATCGTCTATGACGTCGTAGACCGTCTCTCTGATCTTCCCGCAGGTTGGACCGACGAGCAGGAAGCCGGGCGATATCGTCTGCAGCGCCGCAATGATGGGGCTCTGTTCGGCTACGTGGTTGGTCCGCAAAGCTGGAAGAAGTACCTGCACCCTGGGGAAGTTCGCCTCTTGGCCGCCGAGCGCCACGGCCAAACCCTCCGTATCTTGAACAACGAAACAACTCCGCCCCGGCGGGCATTCCTGGGAGTGCGCGCGTGCGAACTGGCTGCCATCGCTGTGCAGGATCGCGTCCTGCTGGGGGATCGCTACCGCGATTCTGTCTATGCGTCCCGCCGCGAGGGAATCTTCATTGTGGCCGTGAATTGCACGCAGGCCGCACCAACCTGTTTTTGCACTTCCATGGGTACCGGCCCACGCGTTCGCAGCGGCTACGATCTGGCGCTCACCGAACTCGTCGGGCCGGACAAGCATGAATTCGTCGTCGAGGCCGGCAGCGAGGCCGGCGCTGAGGTCTCACGTGAATTGGCGCGGGCTACGGCGGCAGAGGATGTGTGCCAGCAGGCCGACGCCGCTGTAGAGCGTGCCGCTTCGCAAATAAAGCGACGCATGGACACAACCAACATTCGCGAATTGCTTTACTCCAATTTTGACCATCCCCGCTGGGACAACGTCGCCCAGCGTTGCCTCACTTGCGCCAACTGCACGATGGTTTGTCCGACTTGCTTCTGCACCACCGTGGAAGATGTTAGCGATATCACGGGTACACACGCACAGCGCTGGCGCAAATGGGATTCCTGTTTCACGCAGAATTTTTCCTATATTCACGGCGGCAGCGTGCGCAGCTCGGGCAAATCGCGGTACCGGCAGTGGATGACCCACAAGCTGGCCTCCTGGATTGACCAGTTCGGCAGTTCGGGCTGCGTGGGTTGCGGGCGCTGCATCAGCTGGTGTCCGGTTGGCATAGACATCACCGAGGAGGTTCGTGCCATCCGGGAATCAACAACTTCTTCCAAGGAAAGTGGCCATGGAAACTCTTGAGCGCATCATTGCTGAACATCCCTTTTTTGCTGGGCTGGACCCGTATTACATAAATTTGCTGACCGGCTGTGCCGCGAACGTACGCTTCGACAGCGGAACATACATTTTCAAGGAGGGCGAAGAGGCCAATGAGTTTTATCTCATCCGCGCGGGGAAGGTGGCATTGGAGATCTTCCCGCCACAACGCAAACCGATCATGCTGGCTACGCTGGGCGATGGAGAAATTCTGGGCTGGTCATGGCTGCTTCCACCCTACCAGTGGAAGTGTCACGCGCATGCCATCGAACCCGTACGGGCCATTGCGCTTGATGGTAAGTGTTTGCGCGGCAAATGCGAGCAGAACCACGATCTCGGTTACGAACTCTTGAAGCGCTTCGGTCAGATCATGGAACTCCGTCTGGCGGCAACGCTGCTCCAGTTGGTTGACGTTTACTCGAATGGAAGAAAATAAAGTGGCAACGGCGGCCAATTTCGATCCCATGCTCCCGCAGCCCTACTCTGTGCTGCAGGTGGTTAAGGAAACGGCCGACACCTTCACGTTGACGCTGCAGGCTCGGAATGGAGCAGGAACGGCTCCCTTTGAGCCGGGTCAGTTCAGCATGTTGTGGGTATTTGGAGTCGGCGAGTTGCCGATTTCTATCAGCGGCGATCCATCCGACCTTGGCCGATTGGTATACACCGTGCGCTCTGTCGGTGAGGCAACCAACTCGCTGGTCAATCGTGAAGTAGGCGAAGCGATTGGCGTCCGCGGTCCCTTTGGCACAGGCTGGCCGATACATCAGGCAGAGGGCCGGGATGTGGTCGTTATCGCGGGTGGCATCGGCTTTGCCCCACTTCGTCCGGTGATCTACGAAGTGCTTCACAACCGCAAGAAATATGGCCGGCTGGTGATTTTGTATGGCGCGCGCAGCCCTCGTGAGCTGCTTTACCGCAAGGAACTCGCCGCCTGGGTCCGCCAGAATGACACCCAGGTCTTGGTCACGGTGGATTACGGTGGTTTAAGCTGGCGCGGCCATGTAGGCGTAGTCACAACGCTGTTCAAATATGCGCGGCTGCAACCTGCTCGGTCACTGGCCTTCACCTGCGGCCCCGAAATCATGATGCGCTTTGCCGCCCGTGAACTGGAAAATCTCGGCTTTGCGCGCGAGAACATCTACCTGTCCATGGAGCGAAACATGAAGTGCGCCGTCGGTTTCTGTGGACACTGCCAGTACGGTCCTCACTTCATCTGCAAGGACGGGCCTGTCTTTTCCTATGACAAGATGCGCCCGCTGTTGGAGAAATATGAGCTCTAGAGTCAAGCGCAAGCCGCGCATTGCTGTTTTCAAGTTCGCCTCCTGCGACGGCTGTCAGTTGAGCCTGCTCGACGCTGAAGATGAACTCTTGGCTGTGGCCGGGGCCTTTGACATCGCCTATTTTCCCGAGGCCTCCAGCACAATGCTGCGGGGGCCTTATGAAATCGGATTGGTCGAAGGATCGATCACAACATATCACGATGCTCAACGCATCCAGGAAATTCGCCACCAGTGCAAGTCCCTAATCACCATTGGCGCCTGCGCTACTGCCGGTGGAATCCAGGCCCTGCGCAACTGGAAAGATGTGGACGAGTTTATTCGCGTGGTGTACGCCACTCCCCGATACATCGAAACCCTGAAGCTTTCTACGCCCATCGCCGAGCACGTGCCCGTAAATTTCGAATTGCGCGGTTGCCCCATCAATAAACATCAGCTCATCGAGCTGATAACTGCTACGCTGGCGGGGCGAAAACCGAACCTTCCAACTTACAGCGTATGCATAGAGTGCAAGCGCAAGAGCAACGTATGCATTGCCGTAGCGCAAGGCGTGCCATGCCTTGGGCCGGTTACCCAAGCCGGTTGCGGCGCGCTTTGTCCAAGCTTCAACCGGGGATGTTACGGCTGCTATGGTCCCATGGAAAGCCCGAACACCGAATCGCTCAGCAGCCAATTCCGCATTCTTGATCAAAGCAACGCTGATATTACCCGCGCCTTCCGGGGTTTCAATGCCTGGGCGTGGCAGTTTCGAAAGGCAAGCGAGGAAAGTGAGCGAGCGTGAGCAAACCAGTGGCAAGAACGATTAAGGTTGACACTTTGGCTCGAGTGGAGGGCGAAGGTGCGCTTTACGTCAAGCTCAAAGGCAACGAAGTTCATGATGTAAAGCTGAAGATCTACGAGCCGCCCCGTTTCTTCGAGGCATTTCTGCGTGGCCGGCACTTCTCGGAAGTGCCCGATCTAGTAGCTCGCATCTGCGGGATCTGTCCCATCGCATATCAGATGAGTGCGGTGCACGCCATCGAGCGCGCGCTTGGCATTGAAATTGACCCCTCGGTGCGCTCATTACGCCGATTGTTTTACTGCGGAGAATGGATTGAGAGCCACGCGCTTCACGTCTACATGCTGCACGCGCCCGATTTTCTCGGCTATCCGGATGCCATTGCCATGGCGCGCGACCATCAAGCCGTGGTGCAGAAGGGCCTGCGACTGAAAAAAGCCGGTAACCGGATCGTCGCTTTGATGGGAGGCCGCGAAATCCATCCCGTTTCCGCTGCCGTGGGAGGCTTCTACAAAGCGCCGGCCAAGAGCGCTCTGAATGAACTCGTCGACGACCTGAAATGGGCGTTGGACGCCTCGCTTGAGACCGTGCGTTTGGTCTGTGGCTTTGACTTCCCCGAGTTCGAGCAGGATTACGAATTTGTCTCTCTCTCTCACCCGGCTGAATATCCCTTCAATGAAGGCCGGATCGTTTCGAATCGCGGGCTTGATATCGACGCCTCAGAATATGAGGAGAATTTCAGGGAGCAGCATGTGGAGTATTCGAATGCGCTCCACTCCGTGGTGCGTGGCCGTGATTGCTACATGGTTGGTCCGATGGCGCGCTTCAATCTCAACTTCGATAAATTGCCGGAGATCGCCCGGCAGGCAGCGAACGATTGCGGACTCAAGGCGCCTTGCCGCAATCCATTTCGCAGTATTGTTGTGAGAGCGGTCGAACTGGTTTTTGCCTGCGATGAAGCGCTTCGCATAATCCGCGGATATGAGCCGCCGGCGTTGGCGCGTGCCCAGGCGACTGCGCGAGCGTCGATAGGGCAGGCTGCGACAGAGGCACCTAGAGGCCTTCTCTATCATCGTTACGAAATCGATCAGGATGAACTGATCACGTCAGCCAAGATCGTCCCCCCAACCTCGCAGAATCAGAAACGCATCGAAGAGGATCTGCGATCTTTCGTGGGTCAGATCGCAACCCGGTCGGCCGAAGAGATCACCTGGAAATGCGAGCAGGCCGTGCGCAATTACGATCCCTGCATCTCCTGCGCTACACACTTCTTGCGCTTGCATGTAGAGCGGGGGTAAACATGAGCCTTTGCATCATCGGCTGCGGCAATCTCGACCGTGGCGACGACGCCGCCGGGCTGCTGGTGGCGCGCCGTCTGCGTAATCTCGGCTTCGAACGCACCGGTGCGGAGATCGTAGAGAAGAACGGCGATATCCTCGGGCTGATCGATTGCTGGCCGCGATATGAGCAAGTCGTCCTCGTGGATACTTCTGCTCCCAACGACGAACCCGGAAAAATTTTCGTATGGAACGCCAGCGTCGAGCCGTTGCCAGAAGACCTCTTCCACTGTTCTTCGCATGCGTTGGGCGTTCGCGAAGCAGTCGAATTAGCGCGGACGATGAATTGTTTACCACAACGCCTCTCGATCGTCTGCATCGAAGGCAAGCAGTTTACTATCGGCGCGCCGCTTTCGCCGGAAGTCGAGCGTGCGGTCGAATTGGTGTGTCAGCTGATCCAGGGAGTGATATACGGCAGCTCGCAAATGCTTCCAAAGCAAAACGAAACCGTCTTTTTTCCGGCCGATTCCAGAATTTCAGCGTGATTGGAGACAGTAGCGACCAAATAAATGCTAGTGCCTCGCTGAAATGAGGCGGATGATGGCGGCTCGTCACGTCGGATGCAACCAGGCCAATCAGGAGCCGCCCAGAGCATGACGCCTACTCTTGCGGGCCGGAAACTCGGCCCAGACCGCCGCAATCACACGCTCACGTGAGTTGAGGCACAGTTTTCTCCGCCCTATTTTGCTAAATTGAAAGGGGTGTTCTGTAGCGTGTTTGAGTTTCGTGCACGCCAATGCCGCTGGGGCCCAAGGTGAGTTGTGGCCGACGAGGCCTCATCGCGCGATACTTTCCGAGCGGAGTTCCCTCCGCGACCCTGGGAAAAACTACTCTCGCTAGCTCAGCCTTTTCATTTTCATGATGGGCGAGAGAATCGATTTTTTGGGCATGGCGATCTGTGTCTTCTTCGAAATATGCTCTACAGTGGTCTTTTCAGGGACGGCTCTGGGGACACGGGCAGAACGTGGAGGTTCACCGAACTTCCGCCAGATCATCTCTCGCCTGAATGTAACCTGAGTGGCGGCAGTCATTGCGGATCGGAAGGAATTGCCGAAGTGGCCGGAAATTCGCTCGCGACGAACTCATCGCGACAAGCTGGCAGCTGCAGGCATGCTGAGTTTCAGTAGTTCAGAGGCAACAAGAACACAGGTTATGAGGAGGCACTTATGATTCGCAGCGCAGTGGCCATATGGAAGGGAGGTCCGGGGGCCGGGGAAGGCACGGTTTCGACCTCCAGCGGAGTTATCAACAAGGCGTTGTATTCCTTCGGTTCGGGCACGGGTAATGAGCCTTGCACAAATCCGTCGGAGATGTTGGCGGCGGCAGTAGCCTCGTGCATGTCTCTTATGTTTGCCAGAGAAATGGCCGTGGCTGGCCTTAAAGATGAATACGTGAAGACTGAATCACAGTTAACCCTGGAAGAGAAAAGAAACCACTGGGAGATCACCGGCATTCAAGTGAACGTGGTTGCCACCGTGCCGGAAGTCCATGCCAAGAAGTTCCAGGAGGTTGCAGAGACGGCGAAAGCAAAGTGTCCAATTGCTCGCGCCCTCAAAGTCCCGATCAAAATGACGGTAAGGCAGGAACTGAAGGCGAGCACAGTTGCCGCCTGAGCTGCGGATACCATGCTAACAGCACGGTTCGTGCGACTGGCATGATTGTCTTGGTCACACTGAAACGGCAACCACATTCACTGCCAGTCTGTCGCGAATGGGCGGTTCACAACAGAGACGTACACGCGTCACAGAAATACCGCTCCAACTGGAGTAAAGACTTAAGAGTAAGAGACTTAAGAGGCTAATGTTTCGCCTTTGGAAGGAGGTTCTCATGGGCACCGCAACGATCCTTCCCTTCTCACCGGAGTCAAATGAGAGCAAAAAAGTCATTGAACGGTATCGGCAGGCCTATAGGGTCGCGCGCACAATTGCGGATTTCTCCGAGACGGCCAAATTAACCGGCCTCGTCGTGGGCGGCGTGCTCGTCGTGGCCTCGAGCCTTGCAGGGCAATGGGGCTGGGTCCGGCATTCGGGTTTCCTGTTATCTCTATCGCTGCTTGCCTGCGCCCCGCTCGCGGTATTGGCGGGGCATCTATGGGAGAAGGTTTTTCAGGCACAGGGATGTCTGGTGGAAATGAGTGTCGATTCAGCCGTCAACTCGTCGCCGTTTCTCTCGAATACGCAGCGCTCATCGGCGATGTTTGTGCGGCAAGAGCTTAGGAATGTGACCAATATCGAAGCGAAAACGGCATGAGTCCGTTTTCGCCCAGTACGGGCGTCGCGCCGTCATTCAGTTCCCGGAGTGCGGACAATCCGGCATTTGACTGCGTCGACAGAGTTCCCCATCGGAGTCTGCGGAAAAGGAAGGTGAAGCCATGAGTCTTAGTCAGCTAGCCCGGTCCATAAAGGAGTCGGCAACTCTCAAGTTGAATGAAACCGCTGCCTTGCTTCGCGAAAAAGGCGAACCGGTCATTCACCTGGGCGGTGGTGAACCCAAAAGCAAGTGTCCGGTGGATGCCGTGATCAACTGTGTGGCCGTGCTGAACACGGGAGAAATCCGCTACACCGCACCCGACGGAATTCCTGCACTCAAAAAGGCCATCATCCGCTACACGGAAGAGCATTACAAGAAACTTGTCTCGGCGGACAACGTCATCGCATCGGGCGGTGCGAAGCAGGCGCTGATGGTACTGCTGCACGCCATCCTCGATCCCAAAGAAGAAGTGATCTTCCCTGCGCCTTACTGGGTCAGCTACCCGGAGATGGTGAAACTGGCAGGCGGAGTTCCCGTGCCAGTCACAGCCGAAGACGGAACGTTCTTTCCGACAGTAAAAGAGATCGTGGAGGTAGTGAGCTCGTATACCAAGGCCATTATCCTCAACAGCCCCAATAACCCTTCGGGCGCGATGTACTCGAAAGACTTCGTGCAGGAGATGGTCGAGTTCTGCGAGAAAAAAGGCCTCTATCTCATCATGGACGACATTTACAACCGGCTGATCTTCGACGGCAAGACTGCCCCGATCTGTTACGAATTCGCGAAGCATCCGCTCGAAGAGTCGAAGCTGATTGTGATTAACGGCGTATCCAAGATGTATGCGATGACGGGTTTTCGCATCGGCTGGGCCATCGCCAGTAAGCCTCTGATCGAAGCCATGGCGACCATCCAGTCGCAGCAAACCTCCGGACCATCTGCGCCGGCGCAATGGGCTGCGGTGGGGGCGCTCAATGGTGTGCAGTCATCCGTGGACAGCCTGCGTGTAATGCTGGAAAACAACCGCAACGTCATGATGGACCGCCTGCGGTCCTTCGACGGAGTGAAAGTTTATCAGCCGGAAGGCACGTTCTATTGTTTCCCCGACTTCAGCGCTTATATGAAGGACTCGCAAAAGCTCTCCAATTTCCTGCTTGACAAAGTGCGCGTCGTCACGGTGCCGGGAAAGGAATTTGGATTCGAAGGCCACCTGCGGCTCAGCTACTGCGGCGCGATCCGCGACATAACCGAAGGTATGGATCGCATTAAATGGGCGCTCGATACGAATTCGGCGAACGAACTCTATATCGGCGACCGCAAACTGGTGAGGGAGTGGGTATGAACATCTATCTTGACGTTCAATCTCCCGCGGTAAAAGAGGCCGGGAAGCTCGCCTCAAGTTACGGTCTCGAGAATCACGGACTGGTGAACTTGCGGCGTGTCTACTGGAATCTGCCCACGCCAGCGCTTTACGAGGAAAGCATCTTCCGCTCCGAGGCAAGCTTATCGCACCTTGGGCCGCTGGTAGTTTCCACGGGCAAACATACGGCGCGGGCTGCGGCCGATAAGTTTGTCGTGCGGGAACAATCGACCGAAGAAAAAATCTGGTGGGGTCAGTACAACCGTCCGTTCACCAGCGAAGCATTCAGCGCTCTACTTACGCGCCTTCAGGGTTATCTACAGGGACGCGACGTATTTGTGCAGGACTGTTTCGCAGGCGCCGACCCCGAGCACAGCCTGCCGGTCCGCATCATTACGCAGAAAGCCTGGCACGGCCTGTTTGCACGGACCATGTTTCTGAAAATCCGCAGCCAAGATGCGCTCCAACGCCACATCCCAGAGTTCACAGTAATTGCCATACCTTCCTTCCAGGCCTCGCCCATGGTTGACGGCACGCGTTCGGAAACGTTCATCATTCTCAATTTTCGCGAGCGGCTGGCCATTATCGGAGGCACAAGTTACGCTGGCGAAATTAAGAAGACCATTTTTACCGTGCTGAATTTTCTGCTACCGCTGCAAGGCATTCTCTCGATGCACTGCTCGGCGAACGTGGGCTCGGATGGCGACGTCGCTATTTTCTTCGGCCTTTCGGGCACGGGAAAAACCACGCTCTCTGCCGATCCCAAGCGGCGCCTCATCGGAGACGACGAACATGGCTGGAGCGACAATGGCGTGTTCAATTTCGAAGATGGCTGCTATGCGAAGGTGATTCGCCTGTCTCCTGAAGCTGAGCCGCAAATCTACGCCTGCACGCGGCGATTTGGCACCGTGCTGGAGAACGTCACATTCGATCCGGTCTCAAGGCGGCTCGATCTGAACGACTACTCTGTGACCGAGAATACGCGGGCAGCGTACCCGCTCTCTTACATCGAGAACTCCATGCCAGAAAAGCGCGCAGGGCATCCGAAGAATGTCATCTTCCTCACCTGTGACGCTTCCGGAGTGATGCCGCCGATTTCGAAACTGAATCCCAATCAGGCGATCTATCACTTCATCTCCGGCTACACCAGCAAAATTGCCGGCACCGAAATCGGACTCGGCATAGAACCGGAAATCACTTTCAGCACCTGTTTTGGTGGGCCATTTATGGTGCACCATCCCCTGGCTTATGCCGAGCTGTTGAAGAAGAAGATTCAAAAGCATGGCGCCAACGTATGGCTGGTCAACACCGGCTGGACCGGCGGGCCTTTCGGCATTGGCAAGCGCATCAGCATTCATCACACGCGCGCCTTGCTCAATGCCGCGCTCAGCGGCTCTCTGCTAAAGGTGGAGTATAGGAAGGACCCGATATTTGGCTTCGAGGTGCCGGTTCAATGTGAGGGCGTACCATCGCAGATTCTCGATCCGGCAAATACCTGGCCAAGCCGCGAAGAATATTTCCGAAAGTATGACGCACTGGCTGCCCGCTTCATCGAAAATTTCAAGCTGATGATGGCCGAATGCCCCGAGCACATTCTGGAGGCCGGCCCCAAGCGGCTAGCGACGGCACCGGTTCATTAGCTAGGCGGAAAAACTCGATATTGGGTGGCGCGGCGCTTCCCGTGTGCTGTCACGCACTCCAGGGCTGCGATAGAGCCTTTGTCTCGCGTGGCGGCTTTAGCTCCTGCCTGAGTGCTGCATCAAAACACGCCCCAACCGTGGAAGAGCGGCCCTTCAGGGCCGCATAGAGGGCATGAAACGAGATGGGCTTTAGCCCCAGAGCCCCGCGGCGAGTTTTTCAGCATCCCATTTAGAAAAGTCGGCGGTCTGAAGAAAATCACTTCTCTTCTTTTCAAATCCTGGCTGAAGAGTCCCATTCTCCGGCCGTGATACTCGCGCTCGAGGAGGATGACGTCCCCAGGCCCGCCTCCTGCGGGAGCAGGGCCAATTGCTGCATCATGCCAAGTGTGTCCCACTCCTCCCATTCCTCCACAATCTTTCCGCCTGCAATCCGGTCAATGCATATGCCCGTGATGTGCAACTGCCTGCCTGTAGCCTCGATCCCCATGAACGTCCCGGCATGCGTTCCGGTAAACGTCCAGCGGGTGACGACTCTGTCTCCTTCCGCGACCTGATCTTCAATGGCCCACTGCCCATCGGGAAATCCACCAAAAAGAGAGAGCAGAAAGTGCCGATGCTCTTCGTTCCGCAGCTCACCCATTGCCGGTGCTCGATAAACAACATTCGAATACAACTCTGGATAGAAATCTGGATTATGCCGGTTCAAACACTCGTCAAATAGACGACGCACGACGGACTTGTTCGCTTCGCTCATATCGTGCTCCTTTCAGTGGACCGTGGGCTTGCCCGTTCTGACGGATGGTGCCGTCGGTCTATTTCTGCGGCGAAGGGTCCTTCTGCGAGTAGATAATTACAAATGATTCTCTAACGCTCTTCGCGCCCTGTCAGTGATGTCGGTCACCCATCCATGAGCGATCTTCTCGACTTCAATTACGACCTCTGGCGCATCTCTTCGCACCAGAGGTGCCTTGTTTTTGGGCGCACCCAGGGTTGTGATTACCGTCATAGCTCGCCGAGGCCGGAAGTGGTTAACTCGGCTCAAAGAGGATCTCCATGCCGGCCGAGCTGATCGACACCAAAACTCTTCCCGAAAATGCCTATAAGCCGCTGCATGAGGGCGAACTGTATCTGCCCATCGTTCCGGCTTCCGCCCAATTGCCCGAAATCACTGCGCGCTCAATCTTCTGGGGCGTGCTGTTTTGCGTGATCTTTTCGGTAGCGTCAGCCTATTCTGCACTCAAGGTCGGCCAGGGAATGGAGGCGGCGATTCCCATCTCCATCCTCGCCATTGGCTTGGCGCGCTTGTACCGGCGGCGCTCGTCACTACTAGAGAACGTAATTATCACCGGCATGGGCGGGGCGTCCGCCGCCGTAGTATCGGGCGCTGTCTTCACCGTGCCGGCGCTTTACGCTCTCCACCTCGACCCGCATCCTGTGCAAACCATCTTCATCTGCCTGGCAGGTGGGTGTCTTGGCATCCTCTTCCTCATCCCGCTGCGGCGCTACTTTGTGCGCCAAATGCACGGCAAGTTTCCGTTCCCGGAGGCCACGGCTATCACCGAGGTTCTCGTGACGGGTGAGAAAGGCGGCTCGCAAGCCAAGCTGCTCCTTCAGGCCACTTTCATTGCCGCGATCTACGACTTCTTTGTCACCACTTTTCACGTTTGGAAGGAATATCTGAACTTCCAGTTTCTGCCCGTAGTGCGGTCACTCGCCGATCGCAGCCGGATGGTTTTTAATTTCGATGCCGTCGGCTTCATTCTCGGCCTGGGATACGTAATGGGCTTGCGCGTCGCCCTCATCTTTTGTGCCGGCGGCGTGCTGGTGAACTTCGTGCTGGTGCCGACGATCTGGTTTATCGGTAGCCACATGGGCGACGTTACCGTGTATCCCGCCACCATCCCCATTTCGCACATGACAGCTGCGGATATTTACCGCAACTACGTGCGCTTCATCGGCGTGGGCGCCATCGCGAGCGCGGGACTGGTAGGAATCATCAAATCCCTGCGCGTGGTCGCAGGATCGTTTGGCATCGCTCTACACGCTTTCCGCCACGGTGAAGCACAAAGTGTAGAACGCACGGACCGTGACATTCCCATCATTTCCATCCTGCTCGGAGTTGTGCTGGGCGCGATCGCGGTAGCCGTCTTTTTCGGACAGCTTCACGTTTCATGGACCGTGGTTGGATTAGGCCTGGTACTGACATTGCTATTCTCATTCTTCTTCACGACGGTAGCTGCGAATGCCATTGCCACCACGGCCAACAACCCTGCTAGCGGCATGACGTTGCTCACCGTAATCGTCTCGGCGGTCGTGCTGATGAAGTTCGGGCTCTCCGGAACCACGGGCATGTTCTTCGTGATGGCCCTGGCTGGCATGGTTTGCGTTGCCCTGTGCGTCTCAGGACAATTCATCACCGACCTCAAGGTCGGCTATTGGATCGGTTCCACGCCCGCAGCGCAGGAGAAGGTGAAGTTCATCGCGGCCGCCGCGGCAGCCTTGACCGCGGGCTTCACCATCATCCTGCTAGCCAAAGCATTCCAGTTCGGAGAGGCCGTACCCGGCGATCCGCGGCAGGTTCTGGTCGCGCCCCAGGCCTCTGCGCTGAAAGCCGTGGTTTCGGGATTCATGAGCGGTCAACCGGCCCCGTACATATTGTTCGGCCTCGGCGCCATGGTCACTGTGGTGCTGGAGATGCTCGGCCTTTCCTCGATGGTCTTCGCGCTCGGAATTTATTTGCCGCTGCAGTTGACCACGCCCATCCTGGCCGGAGGATTCCTCTCGCATCTTGTAAACAAGCGCGCCGAAAAGACTGGCGGCGAGCAGGGTAAAACAATTCGGGAGCGGGGTATCATCATTGCCGGCGGCCTGATGGCTGGTGGTGCGCTCGGCGGCGTGATTGGTGCGGCGCTGCGGGTGCTGCCGCACTTCAAAGAAGAGTGGATCCAGACACCGTTCTACAACAACATGCCGGTTTCGCAGATGCTCTCCGCGCTCGGATTCGTGGCGCTTTGCTTATACCTCTATCTGAGCTCGATGAAACTGACGTCAGAACACGAATAGATTGCGCGGTGTGACAACCGCTCAACTCACATTGGTTCGGTAGGAGTGATTTCAACGGAGACTTTCAAATGAACCAAGCCGATCTTTCCATCGCCAACGCAATTCTTGGTATCGACACCCTGTGGGGAGGCGATGTCACGTGCCCCTCTGGTACGGGCCGCTTCATCGCCGATTCCTGGTTTTCCGATGAGGCGCTGCCCGCTGCTTACACTCACCCCACGGCGGCACGCCTGCGGGCCGCCGGCGGCGTTACCGGCAAGGACAGCGCCGTTGCCGTAGCGGACTACTTGCGCGAAATGGGGCCAGAGATCATCCGCTCAATGGACGCCATCAACGTCGAAGCCCGCCGCGTGGGCGGCTTGCGTGGCGCGTTCCTGGAAGGCTTGAATACCTGCCTGTTCACAATGTGGGAACTTGCCATGGAGACCACCGGCAAGGGCAACCGCGTGCCGTATGAGCAGAGCGTCAAGGCATCCACCGGCCACGCGCCCGAGCCTTCGCGACCTGAAGCGAAGCGCGAACGCGTAGCCGAATTGCTCGACCGCGCGGGATATCAGCCGTCGGGCCCAGCCGGAATTTTGAATGCGGTCGATACCTGGCGCCGCGAACGGCTGGTGCCCATGGCGTCAGTTCGCGCGCTCAGCACCGCCGTCATTGCTCACTTCGACGAACTCAGCCGAAGAAATCTGTTGCCTCATCTTCCCAAGGAGCTTGCCGGAGTTCCCCGCGCCAACATTCAATTTTTGCCTATCAAGGAGGCGTGGTTTTCTGGATCCATGAATTACATCGGGCGGGCAAGAAATCCGGACGGCACTCCGAAATATGAAGCGACGTACGAGATCAACGCGTCCCTGCAGATTTCTGTGCCAGAGTTTGAGCAACTGATCAGCCACGAAGTGGTGCCCGGCCACGTAACCACCTTCGCCTACTTGCAGAACTTGTATGTGCGGGGTCTGGTTGGTTTTGAGGCCACCGTGCTGACCATGAACACGCGTGCCGCCACTCTTTTTGAGGGCATCGCTAATAACGCCATCCTGATTGCCCATGGCGTGACCGAGGTTGAACAACTCCCCGATGAAGACTTGCAGATCGGTGTTCTGCTCGCACTTTTGCAGGACGACGCCAAGAATCAGGCTTCGTATCTCACTTGGAAAGAAGGCGTGCCGCAAAAAGAAGTAGCGGCAACTTTACGCCGCGACTTTCTCGTCACCGAGGAGCGCGCCGACAAACTCTCCGGCGCTTGGGGCCGGCATCCGTTGCTCGGCCGGATGTACCTGCCCGCCTACCGCTGTGGAACCGAGAGAGTAGCGGAACTGCGGCGCAAATATGCTCCCAGTGAGATCCTTCCAGTCCTTTATGGCTGCGCGGGATTGGTCGACAGTGAGACGGTGGAAGCGGCATGTCCGCAGCCGACCTGTTCGAGCCGGTAATTTCCAACAGGAATTTGCCGAGACAAATAACGCACGAACGAGGGCGTTATGACTGTCACATTGAATAAAGAGATCCCGAAAACCAAGCATCGAGACGGCGCCATCGTGATGGATGGACATTCTCTGACCATTGAGGACGTTGCCGCCATCGCCCGCCATAGGCAACCCGTGGACCTGCACGTCGATGCGATCGACCGCATCAACAAGTGCCGCGACCTTCTCGAACGCAAAATCCGCACTCGTGAAGTCATGTACGGCGTGAACACGGGAATCGGTGAACTCTCAGAAGTCGTGCTTACTCCCGAGCAGGTCGAAAAATATCAGAGGTATCTGCTCTATTCGCATGCTGCCGGTTGCGGCGAACCCGCCAGTGAGGAAAACGTGCGAGCCGCCATGCTCTCCCGGCTCAACACGCATTGCTGGGGACATTCGGGCATAAGGCTCGAGATCCTTCGCACGCAAGTGGAGATGCTCAACCGGGGTGTGACGCCGGTGGTTTGCCAGAAGGGATCGGTTGGCGCTTGCGGCGATCTTTCGCCCATGGCGCAGATGGCCATCACTCTCATGGGAGAAGGCGAAGTCTTCTACAAAGGCCAAAGGCTTCCCGCAAAAGAAGGGATGGCCGCAGCGGGAATACCCACGATTGTTTTCCGCGAGCGCGATGGCCTCGCCGCGATCAACGGCTCGAACTTTATCAATGGGATGGGCTGTCTCGAGCTTTACGACGCTGAACGATGGCTAAGAACCCAGGAAATTGCCCTCGCCATGACGCTCGAGGCTCTCAACGCCAACATGCAAGCCTACGATCCTCGCATCCATTCCGTGCGTGGATATCCCGGCGCACAGGAGTGTGCCGAAAACATCAACCGGCTAACCGAGGGCTCCGAACTGCTCAAGTTGCCGGGCAAGAAAGTTCAGGATGCGTATTCCTTGCGTTCGAGTCCGCAAGTGATCGGCGCGGCTCGTGACGCGTTTAAGTGGATTCGTTACATGCTGGAAATCGAACTCAATCACGCGGCCGACAATCCCACATTTTTCCCGGGAGAAGAGCTTGTGCTGACCGGTGCGAACTTCCAGGGCACGCCCATGGCTTTTGCCCTGGAGTTGCTGGGCATGTCTGTGACCACGGTGGCCGCGCTTTCCGAACGGAGATTGAACCGATTGATGAACCCGCATCTATCAATGGGTTTGCCTCCATTTCTGACTAAGGGCGCCGGAATGTTCTCCGGTTTAATGTTGTCGCAATACACAGCAGGAGCACTGGTCTGCGAGAACCGCGTGCTAAGCCATCCCGCTGCGACCGGGTCCATACCCGCGGCCGCCGATCAGGAAGACTTCGTCTCCATGGGGATGACAACCGCGATCAAGACGAGGCAAATCATCGACAACGCTTGGTATGTAATCGCCATCGAGCTGATGGCGGCAGCACAGGCCTTCGATTTCCGTTACCCAGTGAAGCCTTCTCCAGCGAGCCAGGCCGCCTACGAATTGATTCGTAGCTATGTGAAGAAACTGGATGAAGACAGACCGTTGTTTGACGATATCAATCGCCTCGCGAGCGTTGCGAAAGAAGGAACAGTGCTGCAAGCAGTGGGCAGAGTGGCGAGCGACCTGAACTAACGGTCGAAAAAGGGCGAGGAAGCAACGGGTGTAGCAGGCCTCGCAATACTTGCAGAACTTTTTGTCAGGCGAAGCGCGGGAATTCTTTGACCTACTTCTGACCTCGAGCCGATTCTTGTCGGTTCGCAGTGATTGTAGTCACAGGTAGGAAGCATCCGGTCCTAACCAGCCCCAGTACTTACCCACTCGGACCCCGGTAAACGGTCACACGGCATTGTGCGCTGCGTCCTTTTTATTCCTATCTCGGAGCAGAAAATAAATGACAGAAGGTCGGCGAACGGGGGCGGCAGGCAGCCCCGCGCATTAGAGACGCGAAGCAGCTTGCCACCCGGGAGAGAACCATGGACGTGAGACTAACTTCGGAAGAAGGCGACGTTTTGCTGGAAATCCTGGAGGAACAGGACCGGGACTTGTTGGCAAAAATCTCGCATGCCAAACGAAAAGCCCCCAAAAAGGCATTAAGACAGAAAGAGACGTTGCTCGAAAGCATCATCGAGAAGCTCGAAGTGGAGCATACCGAAGAGGAGGAGTTTACCGATCTATGGTGGTAGCGGACCTGGCTGAAGGCACAAGCACGCGTAATGCGGTTCGGCAACTGTGGCCGGAGATCGATTGGATCCAGGACTTGCAACTGCGTGAGCGAGTGACCGCCACATGGGCTCTTGCACTTAAGCGCAGCGCATTAAAACCAGACGATCTGAATCGCATTCCCTTCACTTTGCTGGTCGCGAACTGTCCGATCACTTTCATGGAGCATAAGCGCTGTGTTGTGCACATCGCCCGGTCGAGCGCCCTGGCGATGCAAGAGTTCATGGGACGCGCGCTGCCAATCGACCTCGATGTAGTCATTGCCGGCGCGATCCTCGCAGATGTGGGCAAGCTGCTGGAATATGAACTCGGCCCTGACGGCAAAGCGCGGCAGAGCGAGAGAGGAGAAGCTCTGCGCCATCCCTTTACCGGAGTGGCGCTGGCGCTTGAATGTGGCGTTCCCGATTCCGTCTGTCACATCATCGCCGCCCATGCCGCCGAAGGTGATTTAGTAAAGCGCACGACTGAGGCGTTTATTGTGCATCATGCTGATTTCATGGCGTTTCAACCGTTCAAGAATCCAAAGAACATCCAGCTCAGGTAGAGGAGAGAAAAGTGGCCACTGCGAATCCCGCGTTCGAAAGCAAAGAGACCGTCACAGCGACAATGTCACGCTGGGCTGCAAGCCTGCGCTTCGAAGATATTTCTCAGGATGCCGTTTATCAGGCAAAGCGTTTTCTCCTCGATTCCCTCGGATGCGCTCTTGGCGGCTATCAGCAGCACGATGTGAAAATTGCTCTCGCCGTGTTGGACGAGATGGCAGGGCGAGGCCACGCGACAGTCATCGGCAGTGGAAAGAAAATTGACCCGGTTTCGGCGACGTTGGCCAATGCGCTGATGATCCGTTGCATGGACTACAACGACATTTATTGGAAGCAAGATCCCTCGCATCCCTCCGACATTTTTCCAGCGGCGCTGGCGTGCTGTGAACGAGCGAGAAGCGATGGCAAAGAACTGATCGTCGGCCTGGTGCTTGGCCACGAATTCGAAATGCGTTTTTGTGAAGCCGCTTTTCCCGGCATTCGCGAGCGCGGCTGGCATCACGCCACTCTGACCGCGTTTGTCTCGCCGATCGTGGGCGGGCGTGCCCTTCACCTGAGTTGGGAGCAAATTCAACATGCCATCGGCATCTCCGCCAGCCGCCACTGCACGCTGGGTGCGGTCACCGCGGGCAAGCTCACGATGATGAAAAATACCGTGGACCCGCTGGCTACCCAGAGCGGCGTGCTGGCGGCACTGCTCGCAGAAAAGGGTTACAGCGGGCCGGAGCACGTGGTCGATGGCAAGGAGGGCTTGGTTTACTGCTTCGGGCCCGAGTGGAAGTTGAACACTCTTACGGATCGACTAGGCAGTTCGTGGCGCATTACGCAATGCGGCATGAAAGGCTTTCCGACAGAGGCGCTGACGCACACGCCGATCTCGGCGGTACTGGACCTGGTCAAGACAAATGACCTGAAGCCAGAGCAGGTCGAGAAGATTCAGGTTCGCTCACTGGCCAGGGCGGCGGACATCCTTTCAGATCCCAGTAAGTATGACCCGCGCACCAAAGAAACCGCGGACCACTCGCTGCCCTATGTGATCGCCGCTGCGTTGGTCGACCGCCAGGTCACGCCGAAGCAGTTCACGATGGAAAAGATCATGGACCCCGAGGTGCGGGCGCAACTGAAAAAAGTCGAGGTCGTCCCAGATCCCGAGATTGAGAAAGTTTTTCCCTCGCTACAACGCGCGATCGTAAGCATTACCACGGTGGACGGGCGCACTTTCAGCAAACAACTCGACTTCCCCAAGGGCGACCCCCGCAATCCGCTTACTGATCAGGAAGTGGAAGAAAAATTCTCCGCTCTTGCCGAAGGCGTTTTGTCGAAGGGCACACAGAAAAAAGTGAAGGATGCGGTCTGGAATTTGGAAACGTTGGACTCGGTCAGCAGCCTGATGGCTTTGTTGAAATCGAACGTTCGGCGCAGAAAGACGTCCACTGCCAAAATCAAGATTGGCAAAGAACCTGAGCAGCATGAAGCTGCACTCGCGAGTTAGCTATGGGCCAAACCATCGTTGAGAAAATCGCGCAAACTCATCTCGCCGAGGGTCCACGCCGGCCACTGCGCGCAGGAGATTTTGTCTCCATCCGCCCCGATCATGTAATGACCCACGACAACACCTCGGCGGTGATGAGCAAGTTCAAGGCGATCGGCGCGCAAAAGATTCATGCGCCTGCACAACTCGTCTTCGCGCTTGACCACGACATTCAGAACCAGGAAGAAGCAAACCAGAAAAAATATCGTGCAATTGAAGCGTTCGCTAAAGAGCACGGCATCGATTTCTATCCCGCCGGCACCGGCATTGGCCACCAGATCATGGTGGAGCGGGGTTACGTCTTACCGGGATCATTCGTGGTCGCCTCGGATTCTCATTCCAACATGTATGGCGCGCTCGGAGCAGTGGGAACCCCGATCGTGCGCACAGATGCGGCGGCGATCTGGGCGACGGGCGTGTTCTGGTGGCAGATTCCCCGGTCAGTGCAAGTCGTGCTCAAGGGAAGGCTACCGGAGGACGCGACCGGCAAGGACGTGATTATCACGCTCTGCGGTCTCTACAACCACGACGAAGTATTGAATGCGGCGATCGAGTTCAGCGGCCCGGGCATCAGCAGCCTTTCGATGGATGCTCGCTTTACGGTTTCCAACATGAGCACCGAGTGGGGACCGCTGGTCGCCTGGTTCCCGGTGGATACAGCCGCGATCGACTATCTGTACGGTGTTTTACAACGTTTGAAGCGACTGGGAATAAATCGGTTCGGCGAGGCCGACCTCGACGCGTGGGCGCAAAACCCGCTGCAGCCGGACGCTGACGCTGCTTATTCCGCGCGTATCGAGTTCGACCTCAGCCAGGTCTCGCCGCATGTCTCGGGTCCGGACACAGTGCAGGTGATGGACTCGCTCGCTGAAATGCAGCAGAAGAAGATCGCAATCCAGAAGGCATATCTTGTTTCGTGTGTCAATTCGCGCGTGGAAGATCTGGCTGCCGCAGCAAGGGTTCTCACCGGCAAGCGGGTCGCGCCCACCGTCAAGTTCTATGTGGGAGCGGCGAGCAGTTGGGTACAGGAAGAGGCCGAACGAAAGAACATCTGGCAGACCTTGCTTGACGCCGGTGTGATCCCCCTGCCGCCGAGCTGCGGGCCGTGCATTGGCCTAGGTACGGGATTGCTCGAAAAGGGCGAGGTCGGCATTTCCGCCACAAATCGCAACTTCAAAGGACGCATGGGATCGCGCGATGCCCATTGCTATCTAGCCAGCCCGGAGGTGGTGGCCGCCTCCGCGATCGCCGGATATATCCACGCCACGAACGGTGCTTTCACTCGTGTGCCTCCGCGCGAGTATCGGGAATTTAAAGCGGCCGTGCCCGCCGCGGAAAAAGTGGGCATCCTGGCCGGCTTCCCCGAGTGCGTGCACGGACGACTGGTATTCATCCCGCAGGACAATCTGAACACCGATGCGATCTACGGGAAAGACTACACCTATCGCGACGACATGACCCCCAAGATGATGGCCGAGGTCGTGATGCAGAACTACGACCTACAGTTCGCGTCGCGGTGCAATGCGGGCGATGTCATTGTGGGCGGTTTCAACTTCGGCACGGGTTCCAGCCGCGAACAAGCGGTTACTTGTTTGAAGGCGAAAGGCATTCCCCTTGTCATAGCAGCCAGCTTTTCGCAGACCTACCTGCGCAACGCGTACAACAACGGATTCCTGTGCATCGAGGTACCGGAGCTGATTGCTCGACTGCGCCAGCAGTTTGGTACGGAAATTCAAGCGAAAGAGAAAACCATCATTCCGGGCGATGAGATCGACGTCGACTTCACGTCGAGCACAATTCAGTGGCGGGGCGAGCGGTTCAATTTCCCCGCGTTAGGTAGCGTGCCCCAATCCCTGATCATAGCCGGCGGGATCGAGAATCTCGTCGCGAAGCGGTTGGGACTAAATGAAGATTGCGTGCGCCGAGACGCCGGCAATATCTGACGGGAGAAAATCGTATGGCGAAATACACAGTTGTCACCATGCCCGGAGATGGCATTGGCAAGCAAGTAATGCCGGAAGCGCTGAGGCTGCTAAAGGCTGTGGGATTCGACGCGGAGTACTTTCAGGCCGATATCGGCTGGGAATGCTGGCGCAACGAAGGCAATGCTCTGCCCGAGCTTACCATTGAGCTCCTTGCGAGTTATAAACTGGGCCTATTCGGCGCAATCACCTCAAAACCGAAGAAAGAAGCGGAAGCCGAACTGAAGCCGGCCCTGCGCGGCAAGGGCTACTCGTACTTCAGCCCCATCGTCGCCATGCGCCAGAGATTCAATCTCGACACCTGCATCCGACCCTGCATTTCTTTTCCCGGCAATCCTCTGAATTTCATTCGCAAGAAAACCGGTGGCGGATTCGAAGAACCATTCGTCAATGTCGTGATCTTCCGCCAGAACACCGAGGGGCTATATGCCGGCTTGGAGTGGACGAATCCTCCAGACCAGGTGCGCAGCGCGCTCGCGACCCACCCGAAGTTCGAGCCTTTTGCCGCCATACCGGGCGCCGATCTTGCAATTTCAGTACGGATCATCACGCGCAAAGCTGCTCACAAGATAGCGAAAGCGGCCTTCGAATGGGCGAGAAAGTTCGGCTACAAGTCGGTGACCATTTGCGAGAAACCCAACGTGCTGCGCGAGACTTCAGGAATGATGGAAGAACAAGCCAAGGCAGTCGCCAAGGAGTACCCCGAAATCGCGTTGTGGTCGACCAACATCGATGCCCAAATGATGTGGCTGACGAAGAATCCCGAGGAATACGGCGTGATTCTGGCTTCCAACCTCTTCGGAGATGTGATCTCTGATGCCTTTGGGGGGCTGGTAGGCGGACTGGGCTTTGCGGCCTCGGGCAACATTGGCGACGATGTCGCCGTATTCGAGCCGACTCATGGATCAGCGCCGAAGTATGCCGAACTCGACCCGCCGATCGTGAACCCCATCGCCATGTTTCTTGCCGCCGCGATGCTGCTCGACCACGTGGGAGAAATCGACAAAGCAAAGCTCATCCGCGATGCGATTGCGCACGTCGTACGCGAGGGCAAAGTCCGCACGTATGACATGTTGCGCATTCCCGGCGGACGCGATGTCATCGCCAAGGGCGCGGCCAGCACCTCACAGATGACCGATGCAGTTCTGGCGAGCTTAGGCAAAGTAGCAGAACCGGAACTGGAAGAAATTTTAAGGTAAATGATGATGAGCACTGCATCGATAAGGCCGAGGCTGCAACCTGCCGAAGTCGGCAATTGGGGCCCTGACACGCGCTCCGATCTGCACGTGCGCATCGAGCCGCGTGAACGTGATGGCATAGAGATCGCACTCGAGTCGCGCGTCGAGCCCTACTACGGCGAATCGATTCTGACTGAGGCCCGGCAAGTGCTGGAACAATTGCACGTCCAGCGCGCCTACGTTGCCATTCACGATGAAGGCGCATTGCCTTTTGCGATCTCGGCGCGCCTTGAAGCGGCTGTAAAACGCGCAGGCCTCGGCAGCGGTTATCGAGTGCTCCCGGAGAAAATCGTTGTCCCGCCCGCGTCGGCTCGCGATCGAATGCGCCGCTCGCGTCTTTATATTCCCGGCAACGAGCCCAAGTATTTCATCAATGCCGGTCTGCGCAACCCGGATGGAATCATTCTCGATCTCGAGGATTCCGTCCATCCCCACGAAAAGGATGCTGCGCGCCTGCTGGTGCGCAACGCGCTCCGGGCAGTCGACTTCGGCACTTGCGAGCGTATGGTGCGCATTAACCAGTTGCCGTTGGGACTCGCGGATCTAGAGGAGATTGTTCCTGAATTCCCAGATTTAGTGCTCCTGCCAAAAACTGAGCGGCCGGAGCAAGTCATGCAGGTTGCTGATCGCATTGAGCAAATCAAGGGCAGACACGGCATCGATCGCTCGATTTGGCTTATGCCAATTCTCGAGTCAGCGCTGGGAATCGAGAACGCCTATGCGATCGCTACTGCCAGCCCGGATATCGTAGCTATGACAATCGGTTTAGAGGACTACACTGCCGATCTTGGCGTAGTCAAGACCGCCAAAGGCGACGAGACACTCTTCGCGCGGCAACGCCTGGTAAACGCTGCCCGCGCTGCCGGAATCCAGCCAATCGACTCGGTTTACGGTGACGTCGCCGATCTCGAGGGTCTGAGGCAGTGGGGGATGAATTCACGCGCCATGGGATTTGAAGGCATGGGCTGCATCCATCCGCTGCAAATTGCCGTGATCCACGAAGCCTTCGCGCCCACGGCGACAGAAATCGAGAAGGCGCTGAAGATCGTAGCTGCATTCGACGAGGCCCAACAGAAAAGCCTGAGTGTTGTGAGCCTGGGATCGAAGATGATCGATCCGCCCGTCGTGCAACGAGCCTTGAAGTTGGTAAGCCGCGCCAGAGCAATGGGCATACTGCAACAAAGTGGGATGAGCTGAGCTATGCCAACGCAGGAAATAGAGTACAAGCTTCAGCTGGAAGAAAATGCAGCGGGGCGTCTCGTACCCACGGTAGTGAACGGGCGCGTGCAAACCCCCTACTTAGGAGTCGGCCAGTACAAACCAGCGGGACGCAAGGCAGCGCCGCCAATTCGCACGGCAGCCGACTATCCGGAGAATGGCGACAAGCGCGTTCCCGACCTCGAAACTGCTCTGCGTTGCTGCGGTCTGCGCGACGGCATGGTCATTTCCAACCATCATCATCTGCGTGATGGCGACAGCGTCGCGTTGATGGCGCTGCAAGCGGCCGCACGGTTGGGCGTCAAAGACCTGATGTGGTTTCCCAGCGCGTCGTTCCCCTCGCAAGTGGGCGCAATCGAACTGATGGAGAACGGCACCATCCATCACGTCGAAGGCAGCATGAACGGCCCTCTTGGCGATTACTGCACTCAAGGAAAGATGCGAGGCATGGGCGTGCTGCGTTCGCATGGAGGCCGCTGGCAAGCGGTGCAGGATGGTGAAGTACACATCGACGTTGCCGTAATCGCCGCACCCACAGCCGATGCCTTTGGCAACGCCGATGGTTCGCACGGCAAATCGGCGTGCGGTTCTCTCGGATTCGCACTGGCAGATTCCATCTACGCAGACCATGTTGTTGTGGTCACCGATAATCTGGTCCCATTCCCCTGCGTTCCGTGGCAAATCCAGGGCAACAACGTCGACTACGTGGTGCAGGTGGAATCGATTGGCGACCCCGCCAAAATCGTCTCCGGCACTACACAGATCACCCGCTCGCCAGACCGTCTGCTCATCGCAGAATATGTAGCGAAGTTCATGCGCGCGGCAGGCATCATGCGCGAAGGATTTTCTTTTCAGGCGGGATCGGGTGGAATCGCGCTGGCCTTCGTCGATTATCTCAAGCGCATGATGAAGGAAGCCGGCATCAAAGCCCGATTTGTGCGTGGCGGCTCAACTAAATACTTAGTCGAGCTTCTGCAGGAAGGTCTGACCGATTATATTCTCGATGGCCAAACTTTCGATCTCGACGCCGTAAAATCCATCGCGAGCGATGCGCACCACATCGCAACTTCGCCTTTTACTTCCTACAACTACCACGGCAAAGGAAATTTCGCCTCAATGGTCGACGCAGTCGTACTCGGCGCAACCGAAGTCGATGTGAACTTCAATGGAAATGTAGTCACCCATTCCGATGGAAGGTTGCTGCATGGCATCGGCGGCTGGCAGAACTGTCTTGCCGCCGGTTGCACCATCCTTGCGGTACCGTCATTCCGTGATCGCATTCCAGTCATTGTCGACCAGGTCACAACCCTCACCGGACCCGGTGAACTGATTGACGTCGTTGTAACCGAGCGCGGCATAGCTATCAACCCCAGGCGGCAGGACTTGACCGATGCCGTCAAAGGATCGGGCTTGCCGATTCGACCCATTCACGACATCAAGACCGAAGTGGAGCGCATCTGTGGTGGGAAACCCGCTCGGCCTAAACCGGGCGACCGGCCTGTGGCTATCGTGAAGTGGGTAGATGGCACCGTGCTCGACACCATCTGGAAGGTCTCCAATTCCACCCTCGCCAACCCCGCTCTGTAGCGAGCAAGCTCAATCTTGGAAAGTAGAATAGGCTAGCGGGGAAAAACGCTACAGTTCATTTTTTAATTGCCCATTCATATAGGTTTGATTTGTTATTAACAGCACATGATTACAATTTTGTCACGTTCGTCGGCGCTTGCTGCTTTGGAGATCCGACGCCCGCTGCGGCACTAGGTCTTAATTCGATGAAACGCTTGCTTTTAGCTGAACCTGAGGGTTGCGTTGAGAGTGGCCGCTATCGATTAAAAAGTCGAGTGCCTAAGGACGCAGTCCTGTGGAAAACGCGGCTGTAATCTCTCGCCAATGCGAAATACGCATTATCGAACGCGCGGCGTATTCGTGAGGTTAGTAGAGAGTCAGACCGCATCCGAATCCATTTTTTTAATTACGCGTTCATGCCGGTTTGATTTGTTACTAATGGAACACCGATTACAAATGTCGGTCACGTTTTAAATAGTCGGCCTCTTATGGAAGATTCATCATTCGTTGAAATGGCTATAAGAGCGTCGAGTGTTTTGCCTTGTCCGCTCGTCCTAGGGATATCGCGTTAACAGGGTGCGAGCCTTCCGTCGTATCTCGCGCATCGTAGGGAACCCGCTGAGCACATCCGGGCAGATATAAGCGGAGAGATACTTATGAAACTGGACGTTCACTTCCCTATTCTGGCTTTGCTCGGTAAAACCTTCGTTCGACCAAACACGAAAGCTTTTTCCCGGTCAGTGCTTTGGGCTCTTCTGGCGTTTTGCGCCGGTTCTGCCTTGCTGAGCGCCCAGAACGTCGTTCTGACCGGTTCTCTCGGCGGCAGGATTACCGATGAGAGTGGGGCAATCGTGCCCGGCGCATCGGTGATTGTGCGCAATCTCGCGACTGGTGTGGAACAGTCGGTCGTCACCAATCACGCGGGCTTATACACCTTAGCAGCTCTCATGCCGGGCACGTATTCGGTCACAGCAAAATCCAAGGGCTTTCGTGATGTGCAAGTGGTGGAGCGTGTCCTCGTCGGAAACAATACATCGCAGGATATCAAGCTGCGAGTGGGGACAAGCGCCGACACGGTGGAAGTGACCGGGACCACTCCACTGCTGCGGCCAACGGAATCTTCCGCCAGTACGGTATTGGAGCGGTCACTTATCGATGACCTGCCGCTCAACGGACGAAAATACACTGACTTCATGATCCTCACGCCGAACACCAGCTATGACGGCGACACCGGGCTGGTGAGTATCGCCGGGCAGCAAGGCGGAGAAGATTCGGGATACGCTAACGGAAACGGGTCTACCTATTTCACCGTGGATGGCAGCAACGCCACCAACAACTACTTCTCCGATATCATTGGCCGCAATCGCATCCCCTATTTGTTTGGAGAAGATTCGATCCAGGAGTTCCAGGTTACGGTGAGTCCGTATTCGGCCATTTACGGGGGTGGCGCTGGATTCGTGAACTCGGTGACGAGGTCGGGCAGCAATGCGTTCCACGGCAGCGTGTTCTACTACAATCGCAACTCCGCTTTCAGTGCTAATGATCAACTGGACGAAAAGGCCGGCAATCCCAAGCCAGACGATTCTTTGCAGCAATTTGGCGTGCGGGTCGGCGGTCCGATCACGCGGAACCATTTATGGTTCTTTGTCGATTATGAACAGCAGCTTCGCAACTTCCCGATCTCGGTCATCAACTCGGCTTTGTCCCCGAATCCAGCGAATCTGGCGAACTTGTTTAGTGGCACCGGCGGTTTCGGCATTCCGGCTGGAACCCCGCTACCCGCCCCAACGGGACCGTTGCCCGTACCAGGCGCCGACACTGCCGCCGACGTTTCCGCCGGCCCGAGCGATCCGCTCTATGCCACGTACTTGCAGCAAGTTTCGAATACGATTAACGCGCTGAACTCCAACCTCGGAGTCAAATCCAGATCGGCCAACGATTGGGTGATTACGCCCCGGCTGGATTATCAGGCCACCAACCGCGACAGCCTGTTCCTCAGCCTCAATATCAACCGTTTCAACTCCCCCGGCGGGGTCATTCTCGACCCAACCGTCGGTAACTACGGAACGCAATCGCTGGCCAACGCTTACGTCCGTACCGAACAGGCTACTTTGGGATGGACGCACACTTTTTCTGCCAACCTGCTGAACGAATTTCACGCAAGCACGTCGCAAGATAATGAAATTGCGACGCCAACCGGGCTGGCTCCGAATACTCCGACCATCGTTCTCGACAGTCCTTCCGCGTTCATCATGGGAAACAACGCGTTTTCTGTGGGAAGAGTTTTTGAGAGGCAGTATTCACTGTCCGATCGTATTGACTTTGTGGTCGGTAAGCACACATTGCAATTTGGTTTCGATTTCACCCGCACCTGGGACGCGGACACTGACGATGGCGGGGCCGACCCAAACGAGGCTATCGATTTCGGTTCGCCGCTCGGTTTATATGAATTTTCGAATCTGGAAAACCTTGCGCTTGGCATATACGATGAAGGGTTCAGTCAGGCGTTCGGGAATCCTACTTTTGGTTTTGCCTATCCCTACTACGGTTTCTACGTACAGGATACTTATCGCGCACTGCCGCACCTGACCCTGGAATTGGGCTTGCGGGAAGATTTTCAGGTCTATCCTCAGCCGCAGGAAAATACGGCATTCCCGCTCACGGGACAATATCCGAATCAGTTTGCTCGTTTCGCGCCGCGCCTCGGATTCGCCTGGCAGCCCGTGGAGAAGACAGTGGTGCGGGGCGGATTCGGCATGTTCTACACAAACATGAACGGCCTGAACTACCGCAACGCCGTTATCTCGAACGGGTTGGAGTCGCAGCAGTACTCGCTCAGCATCGGTTTCAACCCCAGTGCCCTGCCCAATCAGCAAGTGCCGACGTTCCCGAGTATTCTCTCGGCGAATTCTACACCGCTCGTGGCACCGGATATTTCACTGGTTTCACCGCACTTCCGAGCGCCTTACATCTTGCAGGCTAGCTTGCAGATCCAGCGTGAGATTGGGGAAAACACAACCGTGGCCATCGGCACTATGTTCAACCACGGTGTGCACATTATTTCGGGCAGCGCTTATGACCTGAACTTGCCTCCGCTGACGGGTACAACCACGTATATCGTTTGCCCTCCGGCAACGACCGTTGTCCCTGGATCCTTCGCCCCGCCCTGCACCGGACCGAGCTACACCCTGCCCAACATGGATGCCGGTATACTCGCTGCGGGAGAAGGCGTCAATTATCCCAATCTCGGCGAGATCAATGAACTGATCAGCCCAGCGCAGAATTACTACAATTCTTTCTTTGCGCAGCTGCAGCGACGCATGACACGCGGGCTTTCACTGCAGGCGGCTTACACTTTCGCCAAGAGCATCATGCTCGATGGCATGGATTTCAACAATCAGTACGATTTCAGCAACACCCATGCGCCCTCGCTGCTCGATCAGCGCCACAAGATCACCCTTGCCGCCGTATATCAGCCGCGACTGGAAAGGTTCGCTTCTTCGGGCACAAGCCGCGGCGTGCTTGAGGGGTGGACGCTGAGCAGTGTGATGGAGTTTTCTTCCGGCCGTCCTTATGCCGCACTGCTGGCCCCAGCCTGCACCAGCGTGAGTGGCGTTCTCGATTTCAGCGATTGCACTGGCGGCGACTTCAATTTGAACGACACGGCCTTCAACCAGGATACAGCCAATACGGCTGGCGGCATCAATGGTGCGGGGCCGACGCCTGGCATCGGTCTGAATTCTTTCTACGGCCCTTGGCTGGAAAGAATCGACCTTGGCCTGGCCAAGAGCATTCCCATCAGAGAAGGCAAGGATCTTCAACTGCAAGTGGAAGCCTTCAATCTCTTCAACCATCCCAACTATTACGTGCAGAACGGCGACGGCATCAACCAGCTTCAATATAACCCGATCGGAACCCAGCAAGGACAGTATCCCTGTGGCGATGGCGTCTCGCTTACCCAAACCTGCTTCCTGGTGCCCAACTCGGGTCCGGGCAATTTCGGCACGCTGCAGGAAATCAGTCCGAATGGACTGCCGCGCGCTTTGCAGTTCTCAGCAAGATTCACTTTCTGACCCAACTGGTCAGGTCCAAAAGCATGAAAATTCTGGTCATCGAAGACGAATCCAAGACCGCCAGGTTCCTGAAGAAGGGACTTAGCGAAGCGGGTTTTGTCGTCGACGTAGCCAGCGACGGGCTGGAAGGCCTGCACCTGGCGCAGGAAGTCGATTTCGATCTTCTGATTCTCGACGTGATGCTTCCCGGGATTGATGGCTGGGAGGTTCTGACCCGTCTGCGCCAAGCCAGCCAGCGGACACCAGTATTGTTTCTGACTGCCCGGGATGCTGTGCACGAGCGCGTGCGAGGGTTCGAACTCGGAGCCGACGATTACCTCGTGAAGCCGTTCGCCTTCTCTGAATTACTCGCGCGTGTTCGCTCCCTGCTGCGTCGGGTCCCGCCCCGCCCACAGGAAACCATCCGCATGGCAGACTTGGAGATTGATCTGTTGCGACACCGTGCCACCCGTGCCGGTCACCGGCTGGATTTGACAACTAAAGAATTTCTTCTCTTGTCGCTCTTGGCGCGGCGCGCAGGAGAAGTGCTGTCGCGAACTCTGATTGCCGAAGCAGTTTGGGACATGAATTTCGATAGCGACACCAATGTTGTCGATGTCAACGTCCGAAGATTGCGTAGCAAAGTGGACGAACCTTTTCCCCTCAAGTTGATCCATACCGTCCGGGGCGCCGGCTATGTCCTGGAATGTGAGCAATAACCCCGCCCCGTGGTGGAGAACCCTGGCCTTTCGGCTGACGGCCGGGTACGCGCTGGCTGGTTTGTGCCTGGTATTCCTGGCTACGGCCAGTCTTTATCTAGTGCTGCGCACGGAATTGGAAAAAAGCACCGACCTGTTCCTCGTCGATAAGCTGCACGTCGTCCGAACTCTTTTGCGGGAGCGCCCACAGGACTGGGACGGGCTGAGAGAGGAAATTGAGCTGGAATCAGCCGCCCGCCGATATCAGCAATTCTATATTCGGCTGCTTGACGAACATAACGCGCCAGTGTTGGCAACGCCGGGCATGGCCGAGCAATTAGATCTGTCGCGACTCGCGAGCCAAACTCAGAGCCATCCTACTCGTGCCTTTTCGATGAGGGGAAGGCACAAGCAATCCTTTCGTGTAACCACGGCGCCAGCCGAGGTCGGCTCACCTTCCACTTCAACTGACACAATTGAAATCGCCATCGACGTCTCGCAGCAAGAAGCACTATTGGCGCGCTACCGGCATTGGTTCTGGGCAATTCTTCTGGGAACCCTCGTGATCTTCCCGCTCGTCGGATATCAAATCGCACGTCACGGTATTCGCCCGGTGGAAGAGATTGCCACAACCGCTCGCCACATCAGTTCCAAGAATCTGCGCGAACGCATCCTGCCGGAGGGCTATCCCTTCGAACTCGCCTCCTTGGCCCGCACCTTCAACGAAATGCTCGACCGCCTCGAAGAGTCCTTCGAGCGGATCTCCAGGTTCTCTGCCGATATTGCGCACGACCTGCGCACCCCGGTGAATAACATTCGCGGCGAAGCCGAAGTGGCCTTGGCCCGCGCCCGCACGGTCGATGAATACCGCGATGTACTTGGATCCTGTCTGGAAGAAGCGGTGCGCCTGTCTGAGCTCATCAGCGATCTTTTGTTCTTAGCTCGCGCAGAGAGCCCGCTGACCCAGTTGCGCCGCGAACCCGTGGATGTCGCCGAGTTGCTGGACGGTGTGCGCGAATACTACGAAGGCTCAGCTCAGGATGGAGGCATCTCCCTCACCACCGCTGTCGATTCCCAGCCAGTCATTGCCGAGCTCGACCGCAACCTGGTGCAAAGGGCAGTCGGCAATCTGGTCTCGAATGCTGTCGCGCATACCCCTGTAGGAGGATCGATCGTGCTCGGAACGGCATTGGCAACCGCCGCTGAAGGATCCACCGTCCGCATCGAGGTCTCCGATACGGGCGAAGGCATTCCGGCCGATGCGCTGCCCAAGGTCTTCGACCGTTTCTACCGTGTGGATACGTCGCGTTCCAAAGCTTCCGGCGGAACAGGGTTGGGTCTGGCGATCGTGCAGAGCATCATGGTACTTCACGGCGGCAATGTGGAAATCGCCAGCCAAGTGGGGCAAGGCACCCGCGTCACCCTTCGCCTTCCTGTTGCGGCCGCAAGATGACAAAAATGTAATCTTCACGTCATCTTGGCGTCCATGGTCTGCTTCTAGACTTGGAATGCTGGCGCGCCCAACGGCGCCAAACCTTTTCAAGCGCCTCCGCCCCACACTTTTCAAACCTACCGTTGACTGTCTTAACTTTTTCGAGAAGGAGACTCGTGATGAGATTCGCACTGCAACTCCCCCGGAATAGCCGCCGCTGGCTGTTCCTAGCGGTCCTGCTCACTTCGAGCGTAGCCATGGCACAGACGCTTCTTCCAACCGGCGCAACGATCACGCCCAACGCCGCTCCTGGGTCGGTTTTTGCTCCTTTGACAACTTCCTTGCCCGACTTTTCAGTCTATACGCCGGACGGTGCTGAGACCACAGTCATTAGCCCGGATGGCAACACGCTGCTGATTCTCACCAGCGGCTACAACCTGATGGAGTATTCCGACGGCTCCTATTCAGGGCCGGACTCCGGCGAGTTTGTTTTCGTTTATGACATCTCTACCCCGAGCGCGCCGGTCGAGACGCAGGTAGTGTTTTTGTCGGACTTTGACGAAACCTTCGATGGAATCGTCTGGGCTCCGAATGGTTCCGCGTTCTACGTCGGCGGCGGAGGCAACGACAATGTGCATACATTCATCCAGGTCGGTGGTCAATGGACGGAGGCGCCAGGTTCGCCCATTCAGCTTGGCCATTTATTTTCTACTCCGCCATACTGCGACCTCATGTGCCTGGAAACGGAGGTTGGTCCGACCGCAGCCATCCTCGGCATCACAGCCGATGGCGATACGCTCTTTGTGGCGAACCACGAAACTGACTCGATCACTTCGGTTGATCTGGTTCACGGCGTCGTTCTCCAGGAGTACGACCTGCGTCCCGGTATCATCAACCCAGCACAAACTGGCGTTCCGGGCGGAGAGTTCCCCTACGGAGTCGCCGTCGCCGGCAACACTGCGAGCGGTACCGTTTATGTCTCAAGCGTTCGCGATCGCGAAATCGATGTCCTGAATCTGACCAATGGTTCGCTCACGCTTACGAACCGGATTCCAGTTCCCGGCAACCCTGAGAAGATGCTCCTGAATGCCGCCCAAACCAAGCTTTTCCTCGTGGCCGCCAACTCCGACGAGCTGATCGTCATTGACACGGCGACCAATGCGATCACGGCTCAGGTCAACACCAGCGCGCCGTTTGGCCTTCTCGGCTTCGGGAACATCCCCAAGGGCGCCAATCCCAACAGCGTTACCCTCTCGCCTGACGAGAGGACAGCCTACGTCACCAACGGCGGTACCAACTCTGTTGCTGTGATCAAGTTCTTCCACGGCCAGCCCTTTGTAGCCGGCCTGATTCCGACCGGCTGGTATCCCAACTCCGTCAGCGTCAGCCCTGACGGTTCCACTCTTTACGTGGTCAACAGCAAGAGCGTAGAAACGCCCAATCTGCTGAATTGCCGGTACATCAACAATGATCCCGGCGGAGGCTTCGGTTCCGGCTGTCAAACCGTTTTTTCGCAGGACGGAGCCGCAAACGAGTACGCATGGCAGAACGAGTATTCAGGTTTTCTGACGCTGCCCGTACCCAATGCTTTCCAACTGGCTTCGCTCACGTTCCAGGTCGCCCAAAACAATGGCTTCAACTATCACTTAAGCCGGCAGGATGCCCAAACCATGGACTTCCTGAATCACCACATCCAGCACGTGATTTACATCATTAAAGAGAACCGCACGTTTGATCAGGTTCTCGGAGATCTGACCAACGGCGCGAATGTCGATCCCGCGCTGACCCAGTTTCCCAGCGCTGTCACGCCCAACTTCCACAACTTCGCCAACAACTTTGTGACCTTCGACAACTTCGACGACAGCTCGATGGTGAGCATGGACGGTTGGCAGTGGTCGACCGCGGCACGCGCTCTCGATATCAACGAGAAGTGTGTCACCGTCAACTACGGCAAAGGCGGATGCAATTACGACAGCGAAGGCACAGCGCGCAACGTTAACGTAGCGCTGACTGGTGTTGCCGCCCGCACAGCGTGGCAGCCGATCTACCCAGACGATCCAAATCTTTTGCCCGGCAACGCTAACGAAGTAGCCGCCGATGGCCCTGAAGGGCAAGAGGGTCTTGGCTACATCTGGGATGCTGCACTCAGTGCGAACCTCACTGTCCGCAATTACGGCTTCTATCTCGATCTGGGCGCCATGGACGTATACGAGGAATTGGGGATAATAACTCCAACCCTCACCAACCCTTGCGCTGCAAACCCACCGATCCAGGTTGCCTTCCCAGCGCACACAGCCCTGCTCAATATCACAGATTTGTGTTTTCGCGGCTTTGACAATGAGTTCCCCGATTACTTCCGCTACACCGAGTGGCTGCGCGAATTCAACCAGCAAGTGCAGAACAATACCTTCCCCAATTTGACCTTGCTGCGGATAATGCATGACCACTTCGGCGACTTCGGGATCGCCAGCTTCGGTGTGAATACGCCCGAACTGCAAATTGCGGACAACGACTACGCCGTTGGACTTGTGGCGCAGACGATTGCCCACAGCCCCTACGCCAACAACACGCTCATTTTCGTGATTGAAGACGATCCTCAGGATGGCGCCGACCACGTCAGCGGCGACCGCAGCGTCGCGTTCATCATCGGGCCGTATGTAAAGCAGGGAGCAGTTGTCTCCAACTTCTACACTACGGTCAGCATGGTGCGTACCATCGAAGACGTCCTCGGCCTCGAGCATTTGAGCATCCACGATGCCGGGGTTCCGCCGATGGCGGGTGCCTTCAACATAAACCAGTGGTGCCACCCGCTCGAAGGCGGCGGATCTTCATGCTGGAACTATTCAGCAACGCCATCGCTCTTCCTGTGCAACAACACGACCCTGCCGATTTCCGCCTGCTCCAACGTGGATCCTGCGACGGTTCCCAAACCGACGCATGATGCCGCGTGGTGGGAGTCAAAAACCAAAGGGATGGACTTCAGCAAAGAGGACCTCAATGATCCGCATACCTTCAACCGGATCATTTGGGAAGGCATCAAGGGTACTCCTTATCCGGCGACTCGCTCGGGCTCTGGTCTGAAACCGAGTGGCACCCCTAAGCCGGAATCCAGACAGGCCAACAGAAACACCAAACCAGATAAGGACAACGACTAGCAGCAGAGAAGCTGCTGCAAATCGGGAGGGAACATGTGCTTGGCATGCTCCCTCCCACTAGTTCGGCACTCTTAGAATAGCGCGGAGCATTTTATCGAAGGCGTTTTATTCGTACCAATAAAACCGTTCACGGTCGGCCTACCTTTTTAATACAACCGCAACCTCCGACTCACACTCTTTTAATATGCGCGCAATCGGCGTGCAACATCAGCCCATTATAGTTTCTCCGCCCCGGTCAAGCTGCCTGGTGATTCTTGGTGTCGCCCAGAGGCGCAGGCGGTATTTCTCCAGGGCGGAGGAGAAAACATGTTCGAGAAGCTGAAGACTTCAGATGCCCCCAGGCGAACCTTGGCAGTGCTATTGGCCTTGGCCACCGCCCTGGGACCGACCGCCACACCTGCACTCGCAGCGCCAGCCAGGAAACCAGCCAAAGCGGCGCTAGCTACGGCCACTCCCATTCAGCACCTCGTCGTGATCTTTGACGAGAACCAATCCTTCGACCATTACTTCGGGACCTATCCCGTGGCCGCCAATCCCAGCGGCGAACCACCGTTTTATGCTGATCCGCACACGCCCACGGTGAACGGCTACGCCCCAGTTTTGCTGACCAATAATCCCAACCTGAACCCTGCCAACGGCACCGGTGCCTCGAACCCCTTCCGGCTTGATCGGTCTCAGGCTGTTACTGCCGACCAGGATCACGATTACACGCCGGAACAACAGGCCTTCGACGCCGGGTTGATGGATCTTTTCCCTGCCAATACGGGCAGCGCCGGTCCGCCGCCTTCGGGCACTGGCGTCACCCAAACGAATGGCTTGGTCATGGGCTATTACGACGGCAATACCGTGACTGCGTTGTGGAACTACGCTCAGTTTTTCGCTCTGAGCGACAACTCCTACGGCTCAACATTTGGGCCCTCCACCGTGGGCGTAATGAACTTCGTGGCGGGCCAGACCAATGGCGTTGCGGCAACGTTGAATGGAACCGGCGACGAAGTTAATGGCGGCCCCGATGGCTCATTGACTGTTATCGGCGACCCCGACCCAATCGGCGATGTCTGCGCTTCTCCGACGCGGAACCAAGTCACCATGGGTGGACAAACCATTGGCGACTTGCTCACAGCCGCCGGAATTACCTGGGGCGGATTTATGGGCGGGTTCAACCTTTCCATTGTGAACTCCAACGGCACGACTGGTTGCGCGCGTAGTTCAACGGGACTCGCCGGAACCCAAGCTGATTACATTCCCCACCACTCTCTGTTCGCTTATTGGCCAACCGATGCCAACCCGGCACACACCCGCCCAGCTTCCCTCAGCGAGATCGGGAACAACGGTCCCGCCAATCACGAGTACGATATCCTGGATTTCTACCAGGCAGCGGAAGCAGGGCTTTTACCTGCGGTCAGCTTTCTGAAGGCGCCCGCCTATCAGGACGGCCACCCGGGCTATTCCGACCCCCTGGATGAACAGACCTGGATCGTGAACACCATCAACTTCCTGGAACGGCTTCCTACCTGGAAGAGCACCGCAGTCGTGATCATGTATGACGATTCCGATGGCTGGTACGACCATCAGATGGGGCCAATCGTCAACACCTCAACGGGCCCAGACGATGCACTCACTGGCCCGGGAACTTGCGGTACGGCAGCAACGTCGCTGCCGGGGCTCAACACAACGGCGAATCCGCACGCCCTGGGCCGCTGCGGCTTTGGCCCGCGCTTGCCATTGCTCGTAGTCTCTCCCTGGGCTAAGCAGAACTTTGTCGACCACTCCGTAACCAACCAGACCTCGATCATCCGCTTCATCGAGGATAACTGGCTGGGCGGCCAACGAATTGGCGGCGGCTCGTTCGATGCCGTCTCCAATTCGATCGTGCAGATGTTCGACTTCACTCGCTTCCGCTGGGATGGCGTGCTGTTCCTCAATCCGAGCACCGGAGAGCCGGAATTCTAACCCAGCGTTAAATTCGTCCGACAGCCACGGGCGTGCGAAACAGAACGGTTCGCATGCCCGTTTGTTATTCTTGTGCGTCGTAAAACAGGAAAGAGGAAACAACGCGCACGATGTCCTTGACCCGACGAGCATTTATTCAACGCGGTGGAATCTTAACCGCAGCTCTGGCTTTGCCACAGGCGGCTCAGCCGCCGGCGCCGAAATTTCGCACCAACCTGCAGGCCAGTTCTCTAGCGCCGTTCGTAGATGCGCTCCCGATTCCCGAAGTCGTGCACCCGATTGATCACCATCCCAGCCCTGAAGATTCCAGCACCAAACTCCCGTATTACCGCATCGCCATGCGCCAGATCGAGAGCCGGCTCCATCGTGACCTTAAACCAACGCGGCAATGGGCTTATGGTTCCAGTTGTCCCGGGCCCATATTCGAGGTGAGGAGCGGCCAGGGAATTCTGGTGGAGTGGGCAAATGAACTCCCGGCGCAGCATTTCTTACCGATCGATCACAACATTCATGGCGCCGAAAGCGATAAGCCCGAGGTTCGCACGGTGGTGCACTTGCATGGGGCAAAAGTGCGGCCTGAGAGCGACGGCTATCCTGAAAATTGGTTTGTCCCCGGCAAGTCGGCAATCTACCACTACCCCAACCATCAGGAAGCCGCCATGTTGTGGTATCACGACCATGCATTGGGAATTAACCGGCTGAACGTCTTCGCAGGATTGATGGGCGCGTATATCATCCGCGATGAATTTGAAGATTCGCTAAATCTGCCCAAGGGCAAGTATGAAATCCCGCTGGCGATCTACGATCGCATTCTCGACCTCGAGAGCCAGTTGAATTATCCCGTTACCGGCGATCCCAAGGCGCCGTGGGTGCCGGAGGTGTTCGGCGACTGCTTCCTTGTCAACGGAAAAATCTTTCCATACCTCGAGGTCGAGGCTCGCCAGTATCGCTTCCGCGTGCTCAACGGCGCGAACGGACGCTTCTTTCATCTGTCGTTATCGAACAATCAATCGTTTCATCAGATCGGCACAGATTTGGGCTTGCTGCCGGCGCCGGTGGATGTGAAACGCCTCACGCTCGCTCCGGCCGAACGCGCGGATCTCGTGATCGATTTCTCCGGCTCAGCCGGAGAGCAGATCGTCTTGAAGAACGATCTTGCTTTCAATGTAATGCAATTCCGCGTGGGCAAGAAGACTGCATCTGGCGCAGGCGCGCTCCCGGCGGCGCTACGGCCGCTCACCAAAATCAGCGAATCTTCCGCCCTCAAGACCAGAATGCTGACTTTGGTTGAAGTCGATGACCTCTATAAGCGGCCTGTGCACATGCTGCTCAACAATACACACTGGAATATGGCGGTGACGGAAAACCCCGTCCTTGATTCCACTGAAATCTGGAACCTGATCAATACCACCGACGACTCACACCCAATTCACCTTCATGCCGTGCGTTTTCAGATTCTCGACCGCCGCAGCTTCGACATCGCCGCTTTCTGGACGCAGAAAAAATTCGTCTACTTTGGCCCTCCTATCTCTCCGGATCCTAGCGAAGCCGGATGGAAAGATACAGTTCGTGCCGAGCCGGGCATGATCACTCGCATCATCATCCGATTCGAGGGCTATCCTGGCCGATACGTCTGGCATTGCCATGTTCTGGAACACGAAGACAACGAAATGATGCGGCCCTACGAGATAATTACCGCTTCCGGTTAGTAGGCGCCTGCTCCGCGCGAGACGATTAGACCCGGCACGAATCTGGGTTTCTCACTCGCGAGGAATGACAAAGGAGCCCACTACCACTCCCCTGGGCAGACCTTGCGTCCACTGGTATGGAAATTAACAGAACATTAATCTGACAGTAACCCTGACGTAACGCTCGCCGCGCTACGCTTTAGCCATCCCTCGCGGCGTGCGGCGGAAAGCAGATTCCCGGTACCCAGCGGGAAGAGGTGTGTCATGCATCGCAGTATTGCATTATTTCTTCTATTCCCCTTTTTTCTGACAGCATGCAGCAACAGCGGCGGCCCTAGCGGCGACGTGGCCTCGGACTCGATCTCGGGGAACTGGCAAATGAGCCTCCAGCCGAGCAATACGAAAATCGCACCACATACGCAGTGGGGATTTCTTCTTCAGAATGGAAACATCCTCACGGGCAGCCTGATGTTGATCGACGTGCCGTGTTCGGGAACGGGGACTGTCAGCGGCAGCGTAAGTGGAACGTCAGTTTCCATGACTCTGAATCCTACTGGACTTACGGTCGAGTTGAGCGGTGCAATTGGTTCCACCCCTGGTTCCATGAGCGGGAACTATACGATCCTCTCCAACGGATGCACAGGTCCGAATGCCTCGCCCGACCTGGGAACTTGGACGGCGACTCTAGTGACGCCACTGAATGGCAGCTTCCAGGGAAACTTCGACGCACATAGCGGCACCTCATATCAACTTGGCGGCACGGTGACGCAGGGCCCGAACACGGGCAACCTCAACGCGACTCTCAGCGGGACGTTTAACATCACTGGATACTGCTTTACAAGCGCCAACATTGTCGGAGTAATCAGCGGCACATCCGTAGTCATGAATCTGGTCGATTCGACGGGCACGCAACAGATCGGGGAGATCGACGGCACGAGCAGCCTCGATGGCACGTCAATGAACGGCACGCTGAGATACCTGGGTGATCCTAGCGGGAGCGTGGGCTGCAGGACACCGCAGGGCGGTCCGCTATGCCTGAGTTGGCAAACCGGGCAGTGCTCAACTAGCGGCGATCAAGACGAACCCAAAGCGAGCTCGCGGTAACATCCATTAAACAAACGAGTCTTTGGACTGCGATTCTGTTGCTGCACCGGGTACGGGGCGCTCCATTTTGGCAGGCTGTTGTCCCTTAGTTCTGCTTCCCGACGATTGCAGCTGAAGGCGGAAGCGCTTCAGTTCTGGGCCGCATTAACGCAGCTCTGCACCGTCTGCGGGCTTCCTGCACCACAGAGCTGCACAGTCTGCACACTCTGGGGACTCTGCCCGCCGTTGTCGCTGACGTTCAGTTGTGCGGTAAATTGCCCGGCGCTCGTGGGAGTAAAGCTCACTTCGATGGCGCAATTGGATGCGGGATTCAGGGTCAGGAAGCAAGTCGTCGTATAGGCGAATTGATCTGCATTGGTTCCTATAATAGAGACCCCATTGATCGTCAGCAGGTTCTGGCCGACATTGGTCAAAGTGACCAGGCTCTGAGGGGTAGTCGTGCCGACGCTTACGCTGCCGAAGTTGATTGCGTTCTGAGAAAGTATAGCGACGCTGTCGGGCGCGGGCAAAAATACAACAGCGTCGAGAGCCAAGCCAGCCGCCAGAAGCGTGGGCGATATCAAGGTTCCTTCTGGCGGAGCGTTGACACCGCCCGCGGTCAATATTCCCAAATTAAGCTTGGCAATCCAGTTCTGGTTTTGGTCCACCAGCACACCGTAATTGTTGCCGTCGATAACACTTGTAAAAGTTGCAATTGCATTCGGATCATTGCCATTGGTGAAGGGGTTTAAGTCAGGCGTGTTGGGCATAGGTCCGTAGAGATAATCTATGATTACCTCCTGGCCCTGCGTTGGCTCGAATGGACTGCTTCCTGCATAGGAAGGCCAAACTTCGAAACCAACGCAATTTCCTGAAGTCTGGCTAAAGAAAGGCGTGGATTGGACGTTGCTCAGCTCTGACTGCGGGGCCGTTCCCAGCGCAATCATGTTGAAAGGCGGGCCCGTGGTACCCGTGCACGTAGTCATTGGCGAAACCAGGCTCGTGTAGGTCCCGAAAGCAACCTGCGTGCCCGCGAGGCTAATTAATGCCTCATCGTTGGCGCCGGCATCCACCACCTCCACATCGTTGTCCCCGAAAGTTGGCGACATTGCATAGGAGTTTGCGACTAAGCTCACCACAGCAGCGTTGGGCTGGGTAAGGCCGAGATTCGTGTACGTGTTCACCGCACCCGGGCACGAACTGCTGGGCAGAGTCGCAACCTGCACTTCGCTGGGATTTTGCGGATCCTGGCCAAACGTGGGGCTTATGATGTAGGGACAAGTCGCCTCTGGATTAAGAGCGAAACTTGGTGCGGGGAACGCTGTAGACGGAAATCCTATCTGCGTGAACTGCCCGAACTGCCCACTAGTGGGATTCATGTTCATCGAGTAGTATCCCTGCGCCGTGCTTAGTAGAAGTTCATTGTTGTTGGGGTTGACTACCGCCGCGCAAATCGCGCAAGTAGTGCCATTGAACGTCACCGCCGCCGACTGCGCTACCGGCGCGGTAAAAGTGCCGATCACGGTGTTGTTCGCGGTATCGCTGGAGAAATTACTGGCATCGATGATGAGCACCTGCGGCGAGCTGTAACTGATCACGGCCACGAGGCCGTAGTCTCCATTGGCGATGGTTGCATTAGGCACGTAGTTCTGAGGCATCGGAATCGACGCCATCACCGCCGCAGCTACAGGAAGCTGGTTGGTGAACTGATTGGCATCGAGGTTCACTTCCTCGACTGTGTAGACTCCCTGAGTCTTCATCAGAGAATGCGGCTGATACACGACGTCAATCTCAGTGTTCTTGTAGGGAACGGTCATAATGGCGAGCGTGTTCGAGGTATAGCCATCGGTATTTACCGTGAGGTAAAGCAGTCCCTCGAGCCCGCTGAGTGTAGCGGTCACGGCGCTCGCGCCAAGCGACGTAGCAGTTACCACTCCGGGAGAACTGCCACCAGAACTGACCGATATAGTAAGGGGAGGACAGGAAGGAACACACCCAGTAGGCGAAGCGCTCCAGGTTACCTGGGATGTGAGATCGGCCGTGCTTCCATCGCTGTAAGTGCCGGTCGCGTGAAGCTGGCGGCTGGAGCCGAGGGCGAGCAATTTAGTGCCGGGCGTGATCGTGATGGCCTGCAGATTCACTCCCGGAGCAGGATTGGTTGTGCTTGAACTGGAAAAATTGGTGCTGTTGCCGCAGCCTTGCAGCACGGCAAACGCCGTCGTTGCGGCAGCGAGCAGCAGAATGGTGCTTCTCCTTCGCGGCCGAGATTTCACCGTGGCTTCCTCCCGCTCACACATTGCTTCTCCCTGGGTGAGATTTACTTTCTGTGCTGGCTGGCCATGCCGAACGCCGTTGTGTCTTACAAGCCCCATCGATTGGCGCTGAACTTACTGCGCGGCTTTCACGGACGAATTGGAGGGCAAACCTGCATTAATGGGGGTCTGCCGCCGCGTCGAGCCCGGCTGCAGTTTCTCCTTGATCCAGTTAAACCTCGTGCCGCTTGCCGCCGCGCGCGAGAATTCCTCAACCGACTCGAAGTGGACGATTTCTGCGCTTGCTGGCGCCGCCGCTTCGATCTTCTCTCTGACGACATTGGGTGTTACGCCGACTCCATTCACCAACTGCAAACGGATTTTCTGTGTCTTTAGCTCCGGCAGCCATTTTGCCGGATCGAGCGGCGCTACCTTCCCAAGGAACTCCGGCTTAACATAGTCCGGTCGCTCCTTCTCCGGAACCAGTGGAGACTTCGCCAGCCAATCCGGCCAATCGCCCCACGGATTCAGCAGATCGAGCGTCTTGATCCGCGGATCGACGGCCGCGGCAAGGATTGCGATGGTCGCCCCCGATCCATCACCGAACATTCCCACGCGATCCATATCCATGTCGTGGCGCGTGCCCAAATAGTTCAAAATCATTTGCACATCGTGGGCTGTGGTCGCCAGCGATTCCTGCAATTCGCTCACGAACCACTCCTTCAGCGGCCGGGGGGCGTGATAACGTCCCGAAGTCAATGCTGAGGCGAAACCGACCGCGGCAAATCCATTTTGCGCAAGAAACGCTGCAAAGTCGTTTTTCAGATAACCGTCAGTCTCGAAAGGATAGCTGTACAGATATAAAATCACCGGCGGTTTTTCCACCACTTTCGGCTTAATGATGTACAAATCGATCGGATCGCCCGCGCGCCATTCGACACGAACCAACTCGCGCGTAAATGTGGGATTGTGAGTGTCAATCCCTGCGTTGAGCACGTCGCCCAGCTTCAGGTCGCTGCCCTTTAGCGAGGGCGTTGACCAATCTTCAATAACTTTTGGCTTGAGGGCCGAGATGGGAAGATCAGGATGCTCGCCTCCCACGGCGTGCGCGCTTGCCTCGCCTATAGCCGCTGGTTTCGTCTGCGCCCTCGACTCGCTGGCGGGCGCTGGTTGCAGCTGGCCGCTCGGCCCGTTGCCGGGAGCGGCTTGCGCGCTCATCGTCCCACAGAAAATCGTGCCACACAAAAATAAGACCAAGTATGAAGCCACTATCCACTCATCCCTCTTCGTAAGCCCGGACAACTTCTGCATCGACTTTCGTCTCCATACAATGGGGTATTGTTTCAATTCAACCTACTCTTCCAAAGTTAAATTGAGGTTAAGAAATTGAAAACTGAGGCAGGCTGCTAAGCCTAGCCAGCCTGCCTCAGAAGAGTCGAGTTGTTTTAGCGCTCACTATGAGGCGAGAGCTAGTTGTAGAGGCCGATCGGGCCGGGCCAGTTGAGTTCGAAGCACGCTGGCACAACCACGGTCGCCGTACCGCCATTATCCGTGAAATACGGCCTGTCTATCGTTAGCGTCTTATCGTTGGTGACCGACTCAATCACGTAATCGGCTCCATCAATGTAGATGGTGTTGCCGGGCACCAGATTGAGGTTCAGTTCGAAGAGCTTTGCGTCCGCAGTGTTGATGGGTCCGAAAAGGTACGCTGCGTCCCAGGTTATGGTAGTCGATCCAGGCGTAGCCTTCACCTCCTCGACTTTCTTAGAGTTGAACGGGCACCAGATCGCAGGAGGCGTCAGCGGGCCAATTACCAGACCGCCCACGTCGCCGCCGGTTTCGCTGACGTTCGTGCATGTTCCGGCCGTCCCTCCAGGGCCCGTAGCTAAGCACTGCGCGGTCGACTGACACACACTTCCATCGTTGTTAGGTTGGGCGCCACCTGTGCAGACCGAGCCGGTGCCGCCGAGAGCATAGTCAACACTCTCAGGTCCGTTGGCAGGAGTATCCTTTTGGCCCGAAACGCAGGTGAGCGACATGCCTGCTTCCGCGGTCAGTTCGTACTGGGTGCAACGTTGGAAGTGTGAACGGTAAACCTCCAGCGAATCGGGGATAACGCCTGGAGTAGGCTCGCACTGCCCGGCAACGCCACCGGCACCCGTGGATACGCAGTGCGCGCTGTTGTAGCAGTATTGGCCGTCGTTGTTCGGGGCTGTTCCGCCCTGACAGGTGTAGCCGGCAGCGAACGGAACAAAGTCAGCGTCCGTGCTGTCTACGATGTTGTCGGTTGCGTAAGCCAGGTGAGCCGGACCATACAGATCGGTTTCGTTCTCAATATCGCTCTGAACCACCCAGCGATAGATCGACCATGGCTTATACGTGCCGTTACGCAGGTTGGGGAATGAAAAGCCGCCCGCGAAATAGCCCACAGGGCAGGGGCCACCGCAGTTCGGCACAAGCTGAGGGATGTTTGAAACGGGCGCGCAGCTTCCAGCTACGCCACCTGCACCCGTGGCCACGCACTGGCTGTTATTTGAGCACAGCGCGGCGTCGTTGTTCGGCGCAGTGCCACCCTGGCATTCGTTGAAGTCGCCGGTGGTCGGGTCTTGCCCGATGGGGTCGACGCCGTCGATGGTGAGGTAGTTGTACGTCGACGCGCCTTTGAACTTCGCGGCGTTGACAAAGCTATAGAAGATATAGCCAAGCACATTGCCACTGGCGTTTTCGCTATTGCCTGTGCCGAGTATGGCGTTGACCACTTCACCGGTGCCGATGGCGCGTTCGCGGTTGTTGCCGCCGCCCGCGCAGGGCAGGTTCAACGGGTCATTCGCTAGGCCGCCAACCCCCACTTCCTGTGAATCTTTGGAGTTGCCGTAGGTGCGGAAAAGGTTGAATTCCGTCGTGTTCATCGTGCCCGAAAGAGGTTCGCGCAGGACGAGGTAGATGTTAGCGGGGGTTGTGGGAGGCGTGGAGGTAACGGCGCCAGCGTTGTACCAGACGTCGAACGCAGCGTTGGCGGTGTTGCAATCCGTCGTGCCGTCGAACAGGTGGGCCAAGGGATATCCGTCGGTGGACGGAGCCTTTTCGTATGGCTCGACGCCGGTTTCAACATCAATTGGATACTCCGTGGCGCCGGCGTTATTGAAGATGAACGCAACAGGCGCCGCGCCGATCGGAATCGTTACCGAAGGACGAACAGCGAAGCCGGTAATGGGATCAGTTCCGCCGGAAAGGCCAAAGTTCACCGGCTGCGCCGAGGTTCCTGTTCCCTGCGCGGTGGAGATCAAGGCCCCGACGTTGGAATTCGCGGTGGTGTAGCCGAGGCCGGTCAGCGTCGCGGTGAGGGCCGAGTTAGAGCGGTCCGTGGCAAACAGCGCATCCTCAGGCCGAATGTCGGTCAGGCCGACGTTCACAAAGAGGTTAGACGTAGGCGTGGGGGTGCTGCTGGTTCCGAGGGCGCCACCTATCGGGTTTGCTCCAGCAGCAGGCAGAGGCAGCGCAACGTCCGCGGTATTGTCTGGCCAAAGGGCCTGTGGCTTGATCGAAACGCTACTGGCGGTGCCGCCGGGTTCAAGCTCCTGGATCTGTGCGCCGCCCAAGCCGCTAGTGGTTGTCTGTGCGTAGAACGTGCGCACACCCACGGTTGAATCTTCGCTGACGTCAGTCCAGATGTCGGTAATGTTGGTGGCTCCCGTCAGGTCTGAGCAGGAGGCAAGCCACACAACCCAGATATTGCCGAGCTGAGCGTCGATCGCGACGTTACGCGTGTCAATAATATTCGCGCCGTTCTTGTACGTCCAGTGAAAGGTTGTCTGAGCGCTAGGGTTAGTGCTGCAGTTGGCCTGCGTAACGACACCGGGAACGCTGAGAGCTAGAGCGTCGGCGGCAACGCCAGCCTGCAGGAACTGGGCCGAGGAGCCATCGCCAACCACGTGCACTTCGCACGTCGCGGCTGTTCCATTGGCCGCACCCGCGTTCAAACAGGCCTGCTCTTGAGCCTGGCCAGCCGGTACCATGGCCACGATCGCGACCGTACACAGTACCGCGAGCAAGATTTTAATTCTTGTCATTTCATCCTCCTTAAAGGAAAGGTTTCGCAAATGTGTGGGACAAAACATGGGAGCCACACACCTGAACCGGAGAAACCGCTGTCACCAGCCAGAGGATGGTCCCATTGATGATTAACTATTTTTGACGTTCACCAGGGAAACGGCCAACCGGGCCTGCCCGCATGACCACGTGTCAATATGGAGGAGCCGTGTTAAGGCAGCGTAACTGTCAGGTTAAAAGTCGGATAATTTTCTGCCTCGAACTCGTGCGAATGCGCGACTGGTCAAGGCGTTTCACGCGATGACCTGTGGAAGACGGGGAAGTTATCCGTTGGCGGTAAAACCTTTTAACTGTAACCTGAATTTCATCATTCCGTCATGTGCCCGTAACATTTCGCGTGTAAGTGTAGAGGGCTTGCGCCAGTCGCGCCAACGGCTAATACCCACAAGTTAGATTAAGGCGGTCTACCGAAACCGGGAAGCGCCTGCCCTCGGTCAAACCGTCCGGAGGTATTTAGGAATCGTGAGATCTCCCAGGAATATTTTCTGCCTTTTTATTCTTGTCATTTCTGCAGTCGGCATTGCAGTCGCTGCTCCCGCCCCGCACACTGACAATCGCAACTTGGCGATGCACGCCGCACTAGCCGCCCCGCCGCCCCAGAACAGCGAACCGTCGTCGGTCAGGGGGGTAGTCGCTGATGGGTCTCACAATCCCATCGCTGGGGCTGCGGTCACCATTCAGAACGACTCCGGGGTCAACCAAAGCACAACCACCGATAGCGACGGCAGATACAAAATTGGAGGCTTAGCCGAGGGAACGTACACGATTTCATTCACCGCAACGGGATTTGCGAAATTCGAAATCAAACATATTGTCCTGCGCGCGGGAGACTCGGTTCCATTTGACGCACTGATGAAACCGGGTGTTTCTGAGGCAGCAGCTCCGGTGAAGCAACCTGCCGGTTCCGAACAGCCTGCGGCAAAGGCAGCGGCGAATTCAGTCACCCCCGCCCCGACGCAGAAGAGCGGCGCTTCGGTCAAGGGTACGGTGGCTGATGCATCCAGTAAGCCGATCGCCGGGGCCACTGTTGCAGTTAAGAATGACTCGGGCGTGAGCCAGACTAAGACGACCGATAGCAAGGGAAAATATCAGATAGGCAGTTTGGCAACGGGAACCTACACGATTTCTGTCACCGCCAACGGATTCAAGAAATTCGAAGTCGCAGGTATTGCTATCAGCGTAGGGGATTCAGTTCCCCTTGATGTACTGATGGAGACCGATGTCTCCGAGGAAGCAACTCCGGCAGAGCAACCTGCTAGCACCAAGCCAGTGGCGCCAGAGTCGGGCACCCCAGCGCAGGAGGCGATTGCCTCAGTCAGCGGTACGGTCGCCGATCGATCCAACAAGCTGATCGGCGGAGCGACAGTTTCCATAAAGAACGCAGCCGGCGTAAGCCAGACGGCAAGAACGGACAGCAGGGGAAAATATTGGATAGGCAGTTTGGCGGCGGGAACCTACACAATCTCTGTCACTGCCAAGGGGTTCAAGAAATTTGAAGTCGCGGGCATCGCTCTCGGCCCGGGGGATTCGGTTCCACTGGACGTGCTTCTCGAACCTGGCGCCAGCGAACCGGAGGCTGCGCCCGCGGTAGCAGGGCAAGCACAAGCGCCCGCTGGAGCGCAGCCATCGCAGACTGGCGCGGCAAACTGGCTATACGTGGAACCAGTGGTCCCGCCGCCGCCGCCGGGAGTGAAGCCGATTGTACCGCCAACCGGCCAGGGCCAGCCGACGGTAGCGGCCACGACTACGGTCGTGCACACCGATAGCAAGACTGCGGCTCTTACCGGACAGGTCACCGACCAGTCGGGTGCGGTGATCGTGGGCGCGACCGTGACCATCAGCAATGCCTCTGGGTTCAAAAAAACAACGACGTCGAACGATAGAGGCGCTTACACCATCACAGGTGTGCCGCCGGGGTCATACGACTTGACGGTCACAGCCGAGAAATTCAAACCGTTTCAGACGTCTGGGCTCAACTTGACTGCGGGAGAGGTTACTCCGCTGGACGCGATGCTGGAGACCGGTGGAGAAAAAACCGAAATCAACGTGACCACCGGCTCTGCAGCGCAAGTGGAAACGGAGAGCGCCGAGGTTTCAGGCACGATCACGCAAAAAGAAGTGACTGCACTGCAACTGAATGGACGCAACTTCACGCAATTGATCACCCTGACTCCGGGCGTGAGCAACCAGACCGGTCAGGATGAGGCCAAAGTAGGCGTGCAAGGCAGTGTGAAGTATAGCGTCAATGGCGGGCGCGTGGAGTACAACTCATTCGAAGTGGATGGCAGCGATGTGTTAAACGCCGGCCTGAGCGGCGCGGAAAGTACGCTGGTGGTTTATCCCAGCCTGGATGCTATCCAGGAGATTAAGGTCTTGACTTCCAATTACGGCGCCCAGTACGGGCGCACGGCCTCGGGTGTCGTCGAGGTAACGACGAAGTCTGGCGGCAGCGCGTGGCACGGAAATGCCTACGAGTTTTTCCGCAACGAAGCGATGAATGCTCGCAATTACTTTGATCAGACCACGAAGGCGCCGTTGTACCGCAGAAACGATTTCGGCGTCACCCTCGGCGGGCCAATATGGATACCGGGCCACTACAACGCCAATAAAGACAAAACTTTTCTGTTTATTTCTGAAGAGGCGCGTATCGAAAAGTCTCCCAGCGAACTGGAACCGAACTTCAATCACGCGGTGCCAACGCTGGCGGAGCGCCAGGGGGACTTCAGCGACGTGTGCCCGAATCCCAACGATCCCGAGGATCTTGCTAAGCTGCGCAATGATGGCGCCTCCCCATACGAGGGTTACTGGTTTCCCATTGCTACGTGGCCCGATTGCCCCTCGGTTCCAACGCCAATCTATCCGCCGCCGCGAGGTTATGGCCTGATGTTTACCAGCAATTCCAACGGCACCCTAATCTTCAACAGTCTGATCAGTCCGACCAACACCAGCGGCACGCTAGGCTACTCGGGACTGGATCCAAACGCGCTTGCCATTCTCAACCAGAACCT
>JASHOH010000032.1 GCA_030041215.1 Candidatus Sulfotelmatobacter sp.
AGATGGTTTCGGAGGCGGTGCTCTTGATCGCAGCGGTGGTTCCCGCGCGGGTGATGGCGCGGATAGAAAAACGCCCTTTTGGCGCCTATGGGTTGCCGTTGCGCCGCGGAGTTTCGAAACTTTTCGGGGCGGGTACAGCCTGGGGATTTCTGGGAATCACTATGCTTCTGGGCATTCTGCACGGCTTGCACGCATTCGATTTTGGACGCGTGGTGCTGCATGGAATCGGCCTCGTCAAGTTTGCAGTTTTCTGGGGCGTGATGTTTGTGATGGTTGGTTTTTTCGAGGAGTTTCTGCTGCGCGGCTACACGCAGTTTACGCTGGCGCGACCGGTAGGTTTCTGGTGGGCGGCGATATTGCTTTCGGCCGTGTTCGGAGCGGTCCATCTGGCGAATGCGGGAGAATCATGGATAGGGGCTCTGGCCGCCAGCTTTATCGGGTTATTTTTTTGCCTGACGCTGCGCCGCACGGGCAGCTTGTGGTTCGCGGTAGGATTTCATGCGGCGTGGGATTGGGGTGAGAGCTTTTTCTATTCCGTCCCCGATAGCGGCCAGATGTCGCCAGGGCATCTGCTGAGTTCATCGTTTCACGGGCCAGCATGGATTACTGGAGGCAAGGTTGGCCCGGAGGGAAGCGTGTTCTGTTTTGTTGTGATCGCGGTGAGTTGGGTGGCATTTGAGAGGTTCTATCCACGAACTCTGCAATTTGCAGCGGAGCGGTGAGTTATTTGAGGAGCATCCTGCTTGATTGACTCACGCACGAGTTTAATGACGGACCCATAGCGCTCATCGACGCCGGGCGGGTGGGGATTTTGAGCGCAATTGATTCCATGACAATGTCGGCTCCCACACCCGAGTAAGCTTTTCCGTAGGGCTCAGGGCTAAAGCCCGGCCTTTTTCCTGGCTCAGGTACGGCGCGGCTGGAAGCCGCGCCCTTTCAAGGCCCTTTATGAGACGAATTTTGACTCAACACCTGGCTTGTGAGAGGAGTTTGAGTCAATACTGTGGCCTGATTATCCGCCAAGCTCGAGATTCTTCAATTCCGAGAGCAAGGCCTGCCGCATTTTATTCTGTAGCTCCGGCGGCAGCTTCTTTCCATCAGCCGTTAAATAAAACGTATCGATCGCCATCTGCCCTTCGGTGTCGATCAGGGCAATTTCGATATTGCACCGCTGCTGCGAAAGGCACGAACTGATGCGATGCAACAAGCGCGGCCGGTCTTGCGCAATCACTTGCAATAGGGTGCTGGCTGATGAAGATTCATCGTCGAAATCAACCCTGGTGTCGACCACGACCTTCACCTTTGCATGTTTCTCTCCGCGCTGGCGGTCGCGCAGCATTTTTTCGAGGTCAGCCTGCCCCGAAAGCACGGCCGCAACGCTTTTCTTGAATCGGTCCCACTCCGAAAGGTTCAACTCGAGCGTGCGGAAACGGTCGGTGAAGTAAAGTGTGTCGACAACTGTTCCCGCCTGATTCGAGAACGCGTTGGCCTTCACAATATTCATTCCCCAGGCCGCAAGTACTCCGGTCAGGCTGGCAAACAGCGAAGGCCGGTCTTTGGTGACCAGATTCAACTCATACCAATGCCGGCCGCGGCGCAGATCTACCTGCACCGGATGGCGCCCCAACTCGTCCGCCATTTGGATGTGGCGCATGATTTCTTCGGCGGAGTGCACACGCAGATAGCGCTGCGGAAAGCCCTCGACAAACTCTTTGAACTTCGCTCCCATCACGGGAGCCAGGCTGCGCAGGCGGGCCAGCTTTTCTCCATTTACATCGCCATGCACGCGCTGATCGGCGCTGCGGTTGAGATAATTCGCTGCGCCGATGTAGAGCTGCCATACGTTCTCCGCTTTCCACGGCGTCAGAGCTTCTGGGTTGACCGCCTTAATATCGGCGTAAGTGAGCAGGCACAGCATTTTCAGCCGCTCCGGTGTGCCCACTTTGTCCGCAAACGCTGCAACCGTTTCCGGATTGAAAATGTCGCGCCGCAGTTGTGCCGACATTTCCAGATGATTGGCAATCAGAAACAGAACCGTAGAGCGCTCTTCTGGATCGACATCCAGCCGGTCCAGGCAGCGGCCAGCGATCTCAAGGCTGGCTTCCACATGATCGCTCCCTGGCACTCCTTTTCCCGTGTCGTGCAACAGAAGTGCGAGATACAACAGTTCGGGATCTTCTAATTCGGTGAGCAGTTCCGCGTAGCGCTGGTCCCACTCCGACTTTGAATCTGTCAGGCGGTGCAAACTTTCGATAGCTAAGATTGAGTGCTCGTCGACTGTGAAGCGATGATAAAAGTCGCGCACTACCAGCGAATCGATGGGCTTCAATTCCGGGAGCAGCAAAGTGAGCAGGCGCAATGAATGCATCACCCGCAGCGCATCAGCAGCGTGCGGCTGTAACAACGTTTCTTGCAGGTACAGCCACAGCTCCGCTCCTCGCGGCGGAGTGACCGCCAGCGCAGGCAACTCTTGCTCGATGCGGTGCTCTGTAGTTGCGCTCAATCGAAGCCCATGACGTGCCATGAAATGGAACAGCCGCAGCAGCATCTCGGGATCGCGCAAAGAAGCCGACTGCTGCAAAAAAATCATCCCATCGACCACTGAAAAATCCGGACTGACGGGCCGCGAACGCAGCGCGTGAAAGTGACGGCGTAACGAAGACCACGCCTCCGGAATTTCGTCGAGTAACTGCGTTACCGTGCGCTGCACTGCGCGGGCGTGACCGAAATAAATTCTCATCCAGTCGGCCGGCGTCAGGTCGCTGGAATCGGAAGCGCCGATTTTTCGAGCGGCGGCCTCGTCCTGCGCCTCCCAGCTCAGCACGTTGTCGTCGCGTTGTTGGCGAAAGTGCAGGAAGCATCGCGTCGACATGAGAAATTCGACCGCGGAATCGAGTTGCTTGCGCACCTGTGTGCGCAAAGAGCTGGCTTCCGGCCAGTCGCCTAGCTTGCTCATCGCCGAGATCAGCGCCAGCCAGCTCGCGACGTTGCAGTCGCGCAGGCCGCCCGGAGTTTCTTTTATGTTCGGCTCGAGATGAAAGACCGTCTCTCCGAACTTTGCATGGCGCGCCCGCGTCACCTCGGCCAACCCCTGCAGCAGCGGTTTTGCTTCACGCGTCACCAGCCGGGGAATGACCTTTCCATGCAGGCGCGCAAACAACTCGCGATCGCCGGCCAGATAGCGGCAATCGAGCAGAGAGATTGTGAATTCGGTATTGTTTGGATCGAAGCGATCGCACTCCACCAGCGTTCGCGTTGCGGGACTTAACTTGAGTTTGAGGTCCCACAATTCCTGCGAGAACCGCCGGATGGCATCTTTGTGAGTTTCCTCGCCGCGATGATCGGCATGCAGGAAGAGAAGATCGATATCAGAGTAGGGAAACAGCCAGCCGCGCCCGAATCCTCCCGTGGCAACCAGTGTGAATGCCTTGGGGCCTGCTTCATCCGGGGAAATCAGATCACGCCACAGGCGCTTCAGGATGTCTTCGATCAGGCGGGTTCGGTACAAAACGGCAGCACTGCCATCTCCGGTGACCGCGAAATCGGCGGCGATGCGCGCCGACTCTTCGGCCACGGACGTGCGCAGTTCACTGATCAGTGAAGACGATGCCGTCATTGCCGGTCAATGGATCGGTCACTCCGTAACTCTCTAAGAACAGCCAAATCACAGTGCGGCTTCGCCGCGCTCGTCATTGCGGATGCGAATTGCTTCATCGACGCGCGTCAGAAAAATCTTCCCATCGCCGATTTTTCCAGTCCGGGCTATGCTGATAATCGTCTGCACCGTTTTTTCTACCATCGCGTCAGGCAGCACCATCTCCAGCTTGGTTTTTGGGATCAAATCGACGCTATACTCGCGGCCGCGATAAACCTCGGTGTGCCCCTTCTGCCTGCCGTGCCCGCGCACTTCGAGCACCGTCATTCCCTCGATCCCGATTTCGTGCAAGGCGTCCTTCACCGCTTCCAGCTTGGAATTTTGAATGACTGCCTCAATCTTGGTCATGGTCTTTTCTCGAATGAACCGCTCTCCAGCGCACGCCACAATTCTACGCTGATGTTTCGAAGATATAACCTTCTTCGCCGTGCTGGGACAAGTCGAGTCCCTCAACTTCTTCGGCTTCGCTGACGCGCAACCCGATAGTCATATCCACGATTTTCAGAATTACGAGTGTGCCCACGATCGCTAGAATCCACGAAATCACAACGCCAACGAACTGATTGAATAACTGATGCGCGTTTCCTTCCAAGACGCCCGACGGCAATGTGTTGCCTTGTGCGTCTTTGAATATCGGGTTCACCACGCTGGTTGCGAAAACGCCGGTCAGCAGCGCGCCCAGCGTCCCTCCTGCGCCATGCACGCCGAAGGCGTCTAGCGAATCATCGTAGCCGAATACGGCTTTTACCTTGGCGACCATCCAGTAGCAAAACACTCCTGCAATCAAGCCGATCAGAAGCGCTGGCATCGGTTGAACAAAACCAGATGCTGGAGTGATAGCCACTAGACCAGCCACTGACCCTGAAATTGCGCCCAGCGTACTCGGCTTGCCGTTTCGCAACCACTCGGCCCCGGCCCAGCCTATAGCGGCCGCGGCGGCGGCAAAGTGCGTTGCCACAAATGCACTGGTGGCCAGACTCCCTGAGCTTAGCGCGCTCCCGGCGTTGAATCCGAACCAGCCGACCCACAGAAGACATGCACCGATGAAACTCAAAACCACGCTGTGCGGCAGCATCGGCTCTTTCGGATAGCCGACACGCTTGCCCAGATAAAGCGCACATACTAACGCCGACACACCTGATGTAATGTGAACTACCGTGCCGCCGGCAAAATCAAGCGTGGGGAAACGCCCGCCCAAAGCGGCATTCAGTAGTCCTCCTTTGCCCCACACCATGTGCGCCATCGGGTCATAAACAATGACCGACCACAGAATCATGAAGACCAGCATGGCGCTGAATTTCATACGCTCGGCAAACGCGCCCGCGATCAATCCCGGCGTGATGATCGCAAACATCAACTGATAGACCATGAACGTTTGCAGCGGAATCGTGCCGGCATAATCGGGATCAGGTACAGCACCTACGCCACGCAAGAACAGATGGTGCAGTCCTCCAATAAAACTGTTTCCCGATCCAAACGCCAGGCTGAAACTGAACAGGCCCCACAATACCGTTATTACTGCCATTAGTGCGAAGCTTTGCATCATCGTGCCGAGCACGTTCTTCTTGCGAACCAATCCGCCATAGAACAAGGCCAGTCCCGGGCCGGTCATCATCAGCACGAGAGCAGCGCTGGTGAGCATCCATGCGTTGTCGGCGGAACTTTTTGCGTCGGCAGTATGTTGCTCCAGTTTCGCCAATCGCACATTCGTGTCCGATGGATTAGCCGAAGCGGCGTTTTGAGGCCATAGAGGAAGCGCAAAAAGGAGAATCAGAAAAGATAGGCTTATACACGAAATCAGCGGTTTGCTCATGAAACAGTAGTTCGCTCCCGCAAAGTGCAGTCGTTAAGCACACTAAACCCAGCGATTCACTCTAACTTCTGCTGGCACTCGACCGCAATTGAAACTATTTATCGTTCCTATCAGGAATTGTTATGCAACGGCCACGTGTCCGTCGCGATTTACTTCGGGGTTTGCTCTGGCGGCGCGGCCGGCTTGACGAACTTGGCATCGTCTACGGGAACATTCTCTTTTACTTCTGCGATCTGGATGGTGAAGCGGCCGCTGGTTCGCGCCAGAGTCCACCGGAATGGAATTTTCACGTCCTCGACCTGGCGGTAATCGGCATAATCGATCTGCGTCGGCAGCAAGCCAAACGGAGTGTCTGCATAACGAACCAGCCGCACCAGCAATCCCGAGTTCTTGTCGAAATACAGGCGCAGCGGCGGCTTGCCTTCGCGCTTACCGACCACGAGATAAGCATCCGCGTCACCGATTTTCTCGCTTCCCTGCACCTGAGCCTCCTTGAACATCTGTTTCAAATGCGCGGGAAAGTGAAGATTTGCGTCCATGGCTGCTGCATCGAGTTCCTGGCCGTGCATGTCGCGAGGAGGACGAGCGGGAATGCCCAGCCATCCCTCGTGACCATCAAACGCGGTCACGCTGTCTCCGTCGGGCGTGTGGGTGAATGAAATTCGCTTATCGAGGTCTTTGCAGTAGATGTCGATGGGAACATTTCTGCCTCCGAACGTGATCGTGCCCTTCATCACGCGGCTGGTGATTTTATCGATCGCGGCCTTTCCTCCTGCCGTCTGCAAATATTTATCGAACAATTGGTCGGGCGATGGTGCTTCTTTAGCTTCGGCATGCTCGCTTTTCTCAGCGGCTGCGGCGGCTTCCATTAAGGGCTTAAGGTCTTCCGCCATGACTGGAGGCGTCGCAAGTGGATTCGTGCTGCCGCGATGGCAGGAGAAGCAGGTAACCTCGCGATGACCATCGAAATTATCTTTATTGATCGCAAACATCATGGTCATCATTTTTCGCGCAATCAGTTTCGGCTTCTTGTCGTCTTTGTCGAATGCATCCTGCACATGGCAGAACTGGCACTCCACTCCCAATGAAGCCGAGATGAACTGCATGCCGGGAACTAGCTGATCGGCGGGAATGCCTTTGAGCACCTGTATGTTTTTGTACTGCTCCTCTGCCTTTTTCGATCCGGAGGCATCAGGAACCGCCAAATTGTGGACAGATTGCGGCTTAGAAACGCCAACTGCCGCAAACCAACTCGCCAAAAGAACTCCAAGAATAAGGACCAGCGCTCTGTTCATCAGTAATTCCTCACACGCATTTTTTTTTATCAAGGACGATTACTGTACACGTACTTGCCCGAAATCTCTGCCACGACGAACTTCTGCGGCAAAAGCTGATCAACGCGGGACTTTTCGTAATCCGGAACGAACAGGAATACCCGGCCGTCGCCGACCCAATCGTGAAGCAAATCCGCATCGGTTAAATAGATCTTCGGTGCATCGGCAAAGGTTGAACCGAACCACATCGACGTCGTACGTCCTTCGACAAGATAGATGGGCCTGCGCAAGTAGAAGAGCAACGATGACCCGAACGCCTGATCCCCATAGATCATTACCTTATCTTCAGGCCGCACTCGTGCGGCGATATCTTGCGCCAACTGTTTGGAGGAAAGATAAGGACCGAAGCGCACCAGGGCGATATGCGCGGCGATCAAAAAAATCGCGAAGCCCGCGCCCGGCGCCCAAGTCGCCGCATAATTGCGCCGGCGCAATCGCAGCACAAACGACAACAGAGGGAAAGCGAACAGAACCACAGCAGCCAGAGCTGCGGGGAGTCGCAGTGCCGCAAAAGACGCATAGCTTAAATCGAGCATGTGCGAGGTCGAGAGCGTATACGCACTCAACGCTTGCTGCGTTAGCAATCTTCCAATATCCGGCTCGAAAGGCAGGTTCCGCGAACGCCACAATCCGGTGATGAGCAACGCGCTTGCTACCATCCCAATCACGGCAAGAGCTCCGGCAGATGGCCTCAGCCAGCCTGGACGATACGTTGTAGATTCTGCTTGCTCGCAATGTGCGATCCCGTCGGCAATCAGCAGCAGAATCGGCAGATAGGCCGGGAATGTGTAGTATTCCTGATTGGTGGAGATCGCAAAAAAAATCAGCACCACGCCTGCCCAAATCCAGCACAGCAAGCGTGTGCGCGAAGCAAAATCGCTAGTGGGTGTTGCCCAAATTTTGGCAGGGATGGCTTGCCCTCTCCTGCCATCGATTGCAGTTTTTACTGCGGCCGGCAGATAAAGACTCCACGGAAAAAGCCAAACCAGATGCAGCGTCCAGTACAAAGCAGCCGGCAGCTTGTTGTAATCGTGCGGAATGCGCTTGCCCAGGAACCGCATGAAATGTTCATTGACAAAGTAGAACCAGAAAAAACCGTGGTGCTCAGCCGCGCCAGGATTGCGTATGCCCGCTAGAATGTGCCACGGTGTGGCGATTGCGAGAAAAAGCCACAGCCCTGAAATCAGCCGGAATTCGCGCCAGCGCCGCCATTCTCCCGTAATCAGCAAAAAGAAAAATGCAGCGCCGCAGGGAAACACGAGTGCGATCAGGCCCTTGGTGAGCACACCCAGCGCCATCATTGCGTAAGCGGCATACCAGCGCCACGACTCTGCTCCCGGCTCCAGGGCCGTCAGAAAAAAATAAAGCGCTGCGGCAATCAGCACGCTCAGCAGCACTTCAGGAATCAGAATGCGCGTGAAGAGATAGACGCCTGCGCAGGTATACACGAACAATCCAGCATAGATGCCTGCGCGCTCGCCAAAAGCTCGCCCCCACCAAACACCCAGCAGTCCCAGCAGCAGCACCGAAAGCACCATCGGCAAACGTGTACTGAATTCGCTCACGCCGAAAATTTTGTAGCTGAACGCCACCAGCCAGTACGGCAAGGGCGCTTTTTCCAGATAGCGCACACCATTCACGTGCAGCGTGACGTAGTCGCCGCTGACGAACATCTCGTGCGCGGCTTCGGCGTGTGTGGCGTCGGCATCGTCGAGCAAACCAGGCGTGAACATCGAGCCGACGAACACGGCAAGAAACACAGCCGCCAGTGCCCAGTAGGGTGCTTGAGATCTGCGGCTAACCCGCTTTTCTTCTATTGCAAGAGATACAGGATTTGCGATCAAAAGGATACGCCCAACCCAATTTTACAAATACCGCGCTGGCGAGCAACTGGCGTTCATGCCTAAATCAGCCCTCAATCAGATCTGGCCGCCCTTTCAGAGCGCAGAAATTCTAGGGCAAGCGCCCATGCCTGACGCGCCGAGTGCGGCTCGTAGGCGGACCGCTCGTCGCAGAAAAAGCCATGATCGGCGCGGGAAAATTCGGCATTGACATAATTTTTTTTATGCGCGGTCAGAGCGTCAGTTACCGCTCTGCGCTGCTCGGGAGGGATGTGCTTGTCCAGTCCACCCCAAACGAAAAGCATCGCGCCGTGCAGCTTCGCGGCGCGGTCAAGCAGGGCGGGTGCGATGCCTCCACCATAGAACGAAACTGCCGCGCGCAGCGGAACCGTGCTATTGGCAATAAAAGAAACGCGGCCTCCCAGGCAAAACCCGATGCAGGAGATGTCGTTTTTTCGCACTTGCGGGTTGGAACGGAGCCATTCATACGCGCCCCGCGTGTCCAGTTCCGCCGTCTCCGCTGTCACAGCTTGCAGGTGCGGCATCACGGCAGGAAAATCGGTGTAGCCCGCTTCGAAGCCGGGTGGCGCGGTGCGATGGAACAATTCCGGAGCTATCACGACGTATTCTTCTGCCGCAAAGCGCTCGGCCACATTGCGAATATGATGATTGACGCCGAACGCTTCTTGAAACAGCAACAAGCCCGGATACGGGCCGTGCTGTTGCGGCCGTGCCACGTAGGCCGCCATGCGCGTTCCATCGGCTACGGCCATTTCAGCATGTTCTTTCGAAACTACCGGTTCGCTCATAACCTCTCTCTTTCCACGCAGGCTGCTATGAAAATGCTACAGTATTCGGTTCATGTCTGCGCCCGATTCCATCTTTGTCCGCGCCTGCAAATCGCAGGCAACGGAGCGCACTCCCGTCTGGTTTATGCGCCAGGCCGGACGCTACATGCCCGAGTACCGTGCAGTTCGCAGGGAGTATTCACTAATTGAAATCTGCAAGAAACCGAAAGTCGCCGCCGAGGTTACGATTACGGCCGCAGAAATTCTCGGCGTCGATGCTGCTATCATTTTTGCCGATCTTTTGCTACCGCTCGAAGTCATGGGCCTGGGGTTCCATTTCGCGGCTGGCGAAGGCCCGGTTATCGAAAAGCCCGTGCGCACTCGCGCGGACATCAATCAACTGCGGACAGACCGCGCCGCCGAACTTGGCTATGTCTCCGACGCAGTAAACCTAGTCGCAAAGCATTTCTCCGGACGAGTTCCGGTCATCGGTTTCTGCGGCGCGCCCTTCACCCTGGCCAGCTACATGATTGAAGGCGGCGGCTCGCGCCATTATCTCAATACAAAGAAGATGATGTACAACTCGCCTGCCGAGTGGAATGAGTTGATGCGCAAGCTGGTTGCGGTGACCACCGTATATTCGGCTGCCCAGGTTCGCGCTGGCGCCGATGTGATTCAGATTTTCGACAGTTGGGTCGGCTGCCTGAGTGTGGAAGACTATCGCCGCTACGTTCTGCCGCATGTCACTGCCATGGTGAAGCAGTTGCAAAAAACAGGTGCGCCGATCATTTATTTCGGGACCGACAGCGCTACGCTTCTGCCTGCAATGAATGAGACGGGGGCCGAAGTCATGGGCCTCGACTGGCGTATTCCCCTCGATAAAGGCTGGAGCGATCTCAACTATAGGTGTGCCGTTCAGGGCAATCTTGATCCTGTGCTTCTGTACGCCGACTGGACAGAGCTGAAATCCCGCGCCGAACACATCCTGCAACTTGCCGCTGGACGCCCCGGCCACATCTTTAATCTCGGTCACGGCATCCTGCCTGACACGCCGGTTGAGAATGTGAAGTCCCTCGCCCGATTTGTGCAGGAGTATTCCGCCGGAGCGGCCACCGCGAATCCAGACCGAAGCCTGAGAGCCGAAGCCCGAGGCCCGAAATCCCAAGCGCGCAGCCCGAAGCCATGAAGCGCATCGCGATTATCGGCGGCGGCATTTCCGGTCTTTCGGCCGCCCACGCGCTCGAAGAATACCGGCAAACGGGAACGGCAGAATACGTTCTCTTCGAGTCATCGCCACGTCTTGGGGGCGTTCTTCGCACTGAGCACATCGATGGCTGCGTGGTCGAAGCTGGACCCGATTCGTTTATCAGCGAAAAGCCCTGGGCCGCCGACCTTTGCCGCTCCCTCGGCATAGGCGATCAGCTCATTGGCTCGAACGACGCCGATCGCAAGACCTACATTCTCGTTCGTGATCGGCTCATTCCCATGCCCGACGGCCTGATGTTTATGGTCCCGACGAGGATCCTGCCCACGGGGCTTTCTCCGCTATTTTCCTGGAGCACAAAGCTCCGCATGGCCAGCGAACTGCTTCACCCGCCTCATACGGCAAACGGGGACGAAAGTGTTGCGTCCATGGTCGCACGCCATTATGGAGCGGAAATGGTCGACCACGTCGCCGACCCGCTGCTCTCCGGCGTCTACGGAGGCGAAGCCGCCAACCTCAGCGTGCGCGCCGTGCTCCCTCGCTTTGCCGAGATGGAGCGCGTTTATGGCAGCCTTGGCCGCGCCATGCTCGCCGCCCGCAAGAAAATGCGGCAGCATGCGAAAAAAAGTACGCCCCCGCTCTTTACTTCACTAAAGAATGGCATGCAGCATTTGATTGAAGCCATCATTCCCCAGCTCGACCCAGCTTCGTTACTTACAAATACTCTGGTGCAAAGGATTCAGCGCGAACCCGAAAGCTGGATCGTCACATCGGGGAAAAAAACGGATCGCTTTGACGCTGTGATTGTTGCTCTACCGACTCATGCCGCATCGCAAATTCTATCCTCGGCGAGTCCCGAACTCGTCGCCGAACTCCGCGGCGTCGACTACAGTTCCTCGATCACCGTTGCCTTGGGCTACGGACGCAACGTGCGCGAATCGCTGCCTCCGGGTTTTGGATTTCTTGTTCCGCGCAGCGAAGGCAAGCGCCTGCTGGCCGCCACATTCGTCCATAACAAATTTCCCCACCGCGCGCCCGACAACCGCGCCCTACTGCGCTGCTTTTTTGCGGGATCGAATGCGGAAAACGTCTGGCATCTTTCCGACGACGCCACTATCGCTGTGGTCCGCAACGAGTTGCTTCAGATTCTCGGCCTGCGCGCCAAGCCGCTGTTCGCGCGCGTCTATAAATGGAGATCCGCCATGGCGCAGTACGGAGTGGGCCATCTCGAGCGCCTCGAGCGCATTGAGCGCCTGCGCCGGCAGTTGCCTGGACTCGCGCTCGCTGGCAACGGCTACCGCGGCATCGGCGTGCCCGATTGCATCCGCTCGGGCCAGGAAGCGGCAAAGCAGGTCTTGGGTGCGCAGGAATCTTCAGTGATGGCCGGCAACTCAACGGCGTAAGGCGTCCGGTTGCAGTTCATTTGGCTGTCGAATTTCAAAGTGCTACCATCCCCTACTGACGCCATGACCAAACGACGAGTGTTTCTCTCCATCACGGCTCTGTCTCTGTTTTTTCTTCTGCGGGCGCTGCCAATTTGCTGGGCGCAGGCTTCATCCCAGCAACCGAATGCTCCTGCCATTGTGTTGCACGCGTCGGCCCTGCTCGATATCAGAAATGGCCGCATCGTCAAGCCGGGCGAAGTGCTCGTACAGGGCGAACGAATTGTGGAAGTGGGATCATCGGTTAAGCATCCGGCAGGCGCTGAGGTAATCGATCTTGGCGACCGCACGCTGATGCCCGGGCTGATTGACGCGCATGTTCATCTGTTCCTGCATCCCGGAGCTGAGGACTTGCAGACAGTGCAGGAGTCCGTGCCCCAGCGCACAATTATGGCTGTGCTGGCCGCACGCGACGACTTGATGGCCGGTTTTACGGCCGAGCGCGACATGGGGACGGAAGGCGCGGGACCGGCCGACACGGCGGTGCGCAATGCTATTGACAGCGGGCAGGTTCCCGGCCCGAGGCTGCGTATTAGCGGAAATGCCATCAACAT
>JASHOH010000033.1 GCA_030041215.1 Candidatus Sulfotelmatobacter sp.
TTACTGATGCTGAATCCGGTAAGGCGGTCTTTCGAGAACAAAGGAGTGTCTCCGACCTAAGCAGCGACCTCACTCGCATGGCGACACACTTCCAATCTATGCGTGCCGACGCAATTGCGGACCAAGCGGCTACTGCGGCGGCAGCGGATGCCAGAGCGAAGGAGGAAGCCTTTCTTGCGAGTCTACCGAAACATTGGAAATTGGTACGAGAATGCAATCCTCCTGTGCAATGTTCAGATGGACCCTTTGTAGAAATATGGATAAGTGATGATGTACTTCACGAGTCCTCGATAGGGACATTTGAAGGGCAAGATTCGATCAAACGCGAAACGACCTGTTCGGTAAAACGAGGGGTCGACGAGTTTTCCCCGTGGGTTGGCGAATGCACCTACAATTTCACCTGGCCAAACTGGAGTAGGCCAACGTGCACAGTTCAGACCAAAGAGACCATAACAACAATCGGCTCGAAAGAGATTGCAGGGCGCTCGCAGAAGATCAACTACACTCCTTTGAGTCAAACGCCCACGAAATGCCCAGTGCCCGCCGATGAGGATGCAGATTTCAGGATGACTCCTGCACAGCTTGAAGCGACCCATTAAGGTGTTTTGACATCTACAGCAACACCGCTCTCCGGTGCGCCCACTCGCCCGCGCATACCCCACCGCGGGGTAGGGGTGGAGCAAAATCCCCTCGGGTCATAGTACCCCGTCAAACCGAGACCGGGCTGCCCAGTTATTGTTTCAGCACTTCCGGGTCTATGTTTCCCCCGCTGATGATGGCGACAGCTACTTTGGCCCGCGGCAGTTCGGCAGCGTGAAAGATGAATCCGGCAGTGGCAACTGCGCCGCTCGGTTCCGCTACAGTGGCCGGATTGCGGCTCAGATACTGCGTCGCGCGGAGGATTTCTTCTTCTGTGACGGTGATGATGTCGTCGACGTAGCGGCGGATGTGCTCGAAGTTGATGTCTCCGACGCACTGCGCGCGGAGGCCGTCGGCAATGGTGCGGACGACTTCGGGGGCAGGGAATTGAACAACATGCCCAGCTTTGAGGCTGGCGCTGGCATCGGCAGCGAGAGCGGGTTCGACTCCGACAACTTTTACTGACGGTTTGGTCAATTTGATTGCAGTAGCGACGCCGCTGATAAGCCCTCCGCCGCCTACAGGGGCAAGAACCATTTCCACATCAGGCAGGTCTTCGAGAATTTCGAGGCCGATCGTGCCCTGGCCGGCGATGATTTGCTCGTCGGCGTAGGGAGGAATGATGACGTACCCGTGCTGTGCCGCGAGTTCTTCGGCTTTCAGCTGGCGCTCGATGCCGGTGGGGCCGACGAGAACGAGTTCCGCGCCGAGCGCTGCAGTTTTTTCGCGCTTAATGGCAGGCGCCGTAGCGGGCATAACGATGATGGCCTTTACTCCGAGAGCGCGTGCAGCGTAAGCGACGCCTTGCGCGTGGTTGCCGCTGGAGTAGGTGATGACTCCGCGTCGGCGATCTTCTTCTGAAAGCTGCGAGATTTTGTTGTAGGCCCCGCGGAGCTTGAAGGCTCCGATAGGCTGTTGGTTTTCGGGCTTGAGGAACAGGCGGCGCGGATCCTCGGCGCAGAGCGGAAACTCGATCAGCGGCGTATGGACCGTGATACTCCGCAGACGCGTGCGGGCGGCATGGAGGTCGGCGAGGGTAATCATGCTCTCAGCTTAACAGACGCTTCTATTTGACATCATGATGCACCATCGTATAGCATCATGATGTGCGAACTACTGTCACGATTGACGACGACGTCGCAGCGTTGCTGAACAAGGAGATGCGAAAGTCTGGCGAACCATTCAAGCAGGTGGTGAACCGGGCGATCCGGCTTGGACTGACCGCGCCGAAGCACCTCGCCAGAAAGCCGTTCAAGGTGACGCCGATCAATCTTGGGCTGCCGCCGGACTTGAGTTATGACAACGTAGAAGAGTTGCTCGATCACCTGGAGGGGCCTTTCCGCCGGTGATTGTCATTGACGCAAACCTTCTCCTCTACGCTTACTCAGCGCCTTCGCCCAAACAAAAAAAGGCGCTCACCTGGCTCGAGACAACCATCTCTCGCGGGGACCTGGTCGGCTTGCCGTGGCAAGTGATCTCGGCTTTCCTCCGAATTGCCAGCAGCCCGAGGCTGCCCCAATTGCGGCGTTCTGTGGAAGAGGTTGCGCGGGTCGTGGATGTGTGGCTGCAACAACCGAATGTGCGAGTGCTGGTTCCCGGGGACAATCATTGGAGCATATTCAGGCAGTTGATCGTGGAAGGGCAGGCCAGCGGTGACTTGGTCAGCGATGCGCAAGTGGCGGCATTAACGATCGAACATGGTGGTGTGCTCTACACAACAGACCGGGACTTTACGCGGTTTCCAGGGCTGAGGTGGGCAAATCCGCTGGCGTAGGACTGTGACGCAGACGCGGGGTATGGTTCCCCTGCTAGGCTTTAGATTTCCAATATCACCGGCATAATCAGCGGTCTTCGTTGCGTCTGCTTCGAGATATAGCGCTTTAAATCTGCTCGGATTTTCTCTTTGATCACACCATAGTCGGCTTTCTCTTCCTCGCTGGAAAACGCCAGCGTGTCTTCGACGATGCGGCGCGCTCCTTCCAGCAAGCCATTTTCGCCGGGGTTGAAGCCGCGGGTGACGATCTCGGGAGTCGTTTCAACATTGCCCGTCAGCTTATTAATCGCGATGATGGGCAACACGATACCATCTTCGCTCAAATGACGCCGGTCTTTGATGATGAGGTCTTCCACCACGTCGGTGCGATTGCCCGAGTCGATGCAGACGCGGCCGACGTTGATGCGGGCGACTTTGCGGGCGCCGAGTTCGTCGAATTCGAGCACGTCTCCGCTTTCGATCAACATGACTTTCCCGACCGATCCGTGCATGGCGGCGGCCATTTCAGCGTGCAATTTCAGTTGCCGGTACTCGCCGTGGATGGGAATGAAATAGCGCGGCTTGACCAGATTGATGACCAGCTTGAGCTCTTCCTGGCTGGCGTGTCCGCTGACATGGACGGGGGGCGAGGTGCCATCTTCATAGACAACGTAAGCGTCGCGGCGGAAGAGATGATCGACCATGCGGTAGATCGTCTTTTCATTTCCGGGGATGATGCGGCTGGAGAGAACGACTGTATCGCCTTTTTCGATTTTCGCGTGCTTGTGATTGTCAACCGCGGCGCGGGAGAGCGCGGACATGGGCTCACCCTGGGTGCCGCTGATCATCACGCAGACTTTTTCAGGCGGGAAGTTTTTCATCTCGCCTGGGTTGATGATCAGGCCGTCGGGAATTTCGAGATAGCCGAGATCCTCGGCGATTTCGGCCGAGTTGTTCATGGAGCGGCCAACAAAGGTGACTTTGCGCCCGTGCTCCTGGGCGAGTTCGACAGCGAGCTTGATGCGGTGGATTGAAGACGAAAAACATGAGATAAAAAGCCGCCGCTTGGTGTGCGCGAAGACTTCGTCGAATTTTCGGCGGACCGCGCGCTCGCTGGGCGTGTAGCCTTTGCGCTCGACGTTGGTGGAATCCTGAAAAAGCGCCAGCACGTTTTGTTTGCCGTATTCGGCGAAGGCGTGCAGATCGAAAAGATGATTGTCAGTGGGCGTGGGATCGACCTTAAAGTCGCCGGTGTGAATGACGATCCCGAGGGGAGTGTGAATTGCCAGCGCGACGCAATCGACCAGGCTGTGGGTCACGCGGATGGGATGAATGCTGAAGGCTCCAACCCGAAAGCTTTCCCCGGCGCGGATTTCGCGCAGATCGGCATCGTCGAGCAGGCCGTGCTCATCGAGCTTGTCTTCGACGTAAGCGAGCGTAAATTCCGTGCCCCACACAGGAACGTTGAGTTCGGAGAGGATCCAGGGAAGGCCACCAATGTGATCTTCGTGGCCGTGCGTGAGGACGATGCCGCGGACTTTTTGGCGATTTTCGATTAAGTAGGAAATGTCAGGAACGACGATATCGACACCGAGCAGTTCGGCTTCGGGGAACATGAGGCCGGCGTCGACGACCATGATGTCGTCAGCCCAGCGAAAGGCCATGCAGTTCATGCCAAATTCGCCGAGTCCGCCGAGGGGGATAGCTTGCAGTTTTCCGGGCATTGGGTACAGATGATGCTAGCACGTCGTGGGTCCTGAGTTGCGAGTATTGATTCAGCTACGAGCTACCAGAAAAGAGTAGGGGTGCCCCACTTCTCGCCGCTTTTGCAAGAAGTGGGATCGAAAGTGACGTACGAGTGCGGGCTGCTCACAACCACGGAGCTCGCTCGGTACTCGCAACTCGGTATTCGTACTGGTGGCAATCTTGTTCGGCGTGAGTTAAGGTGAACTTAATGGCGGAGTTGGGAAAGTCGTGGTTGCGCGGGCGGGTCGAGAAGGCGTTGATCCAGGGCTTGACGAAGGCTTATTCGACCGTGCAGGTCGATCCGCAAAAATTCCTGATCCAATTGCGAACGGCTTACCGGATGCCGATCAGCGGGTATCACGGCGTCTACTCGCTGGATGTCGGTGAGATCGATTCAGTAGCGGAAGATCTGATCCGCAGCGGAATGAGAGTAGCTGCGGTTGAAGGTGCAGGACTGGGTATGGGCGGTTTGATTACGATCGTGCCCGATCTTGGGATTTTGTCGGCCATCACGATGCGGACGATTCAGAAGCTGAGCCTGGTGTACGGATTCCAGTTCAATACGGATACCGAAATTGCCGAATTGTGGATTGCCGCAGCGAGCGCGGCGGGAGTCGACCTAAGCCGCGAGCTGCTGGAAAAGGAAGTGGTGAATAAATTTGTGCCGCGCGTGATTCAGGCAATCGCAGCGAGAGCGAGCGCCGAGGTCGTGGAGAAGTGGGCGGGAAGAATGATTCCGCTGGTGAGTTCGGCGATCGGCGCGGGGTTGAACTACTGGTTCGTACGAGCGTGGGGCGATCGGGCCAAGGGGCACTTTCGCCGGCGGCATCTGATGATGCGTCAGAGGGCGCACGAGATAGTTGCTGGATCGGGGACAGAGCCGGCCTTGCCTTTACAAACCGGATGATCGATCGAGCCGCTACGCCCTCTCTTGTTTCGCGGGAAACCTTGAAGCGCAAAGATCGCGAAGAAATTCCGCAAAGGCCACCAAGAATAGTGCTCATCCGCTCCTGCATTCCATCGTCGGGCTGATATAACAGCTTGGAATGACTAGTTTCTATTGTTCCGCCATTCTCTTCGATCTTGATGGAGTTCTCGTCGATTCTACGCGCTCGGTCGACCGGCAGTGGCGGATCTGGGCGCGAGAGCAGGGAATTGACGAGGAGAAGGTGGTCTCAGTCGCCCATGGCGTACGAACAGTCGAAGTAATTCGTCGCCTTGCCCCGCAGCTTGACGCCGAAGCTGAAGTTCACCGGCTGGAAGCACGGGAAGCGGCCGATCGTGATGGAGTGAGCGTGATGCCGGGCGCGGTTGAGTTGGTGCGGGCGATTCCGAAGGGCCGATGGTGCGTGGTGACGTCTGGCATGCGGCGGCTGGCTAGGGCAAGATTGCAGTTGGCAGAAATTGAAGTTCCTGCTGTGTTGGTTACGGCTGAGGACGTGACGGCAGGAAAGCCTGATCCGGCACCGTACTTGAGAGGGGCGGGGTTGCTGGGCGTACCTGCCGGAGAGTGTTTGGTCATAGAAGATGCGCCGGCAGGGATTCAGTCGGCCCATGCCGCAGGGATGAAAGTGATAGGTTTGACCAGCACATTTTCCGGACAGGCATTAAGCGAGGCAGACGCGGTTGTTCGGCAGCTGGCCGAAATTCAGGTTGCTAACAACGATCGGCGGAGGCTGTTGGTAACGACCAGATGATGCGACCTCCCATCCGGACTCGCTCGCTACCTAAGCCAAACTTCTAACTCGATCCCGCGGTCGGTTTTTTCGTCGCGGTACTTAACGATCACCGGCGCGTACAGCGAAATTCCGTGCTCGGCCGCTTTACCTTTTCTGACGGCGCGCGAGCCGGGAACCACTACGGCTCCTTCGGGGACTTCGAGAGGCGAGTCGGGCGTAGCACGGTAAACTTCGTCACGAACGAGATCGTAGAGAGGAGTGGAGCGCGTCAGAATCGTCCCCGCGCCTAGGACGGCGCGCGAGCGGACTAATGTTCCTTCATAAATTCCGCAGTTTCCTCCGACCAAAACATCATCCTCAATAATCACCGGAGCGGCGTTCACTGGCTCGAGAACGCCTCCGATTTGGGCTGCGGCGCTGAGGTGGACGCGCTTGCCGATTTGTGCGCAGGAGCCGACGAGGGCATGGGAGTCGATCATGGTGCCTTCGTCGACGTAGGCGCCGACGTTAATGAACATGGGCGGCATGCAGATGACCGAGGGCGCAACATAGGCGCCGAGGCGGACAGACGAGCCGCCGGGCACGACGCGCACGCGGTCAGAGAGAGAGAATTTGCGCGCTGGGAAAGTGTCTTTGTCAACAAAGCTGAGTGCGGTGCAGCCGGTCTCAGTGAGATCGCCGAGGCGGAAGCCGAGCAGGATGCCTTGTTTGACCCAGGTGTTGACGTGCCAGCGGCCTTCTATTTTCTCGGCGGCGCGGATTTTGCCTTGCGTGAGCGCGTCGCGGAATTCGAGGAAGATGGAGCGGGCTTCGGGACTCGGCGTGAGATCGCTCTGCGCGGCGAGGCGTTCGATGGACGTTTGGAGGTGCATGCGGATTGTCGATTGTTGATTGCTGATTGTCGATTTGTCAAAGGCGGGCGAAGGAATCGGAGCACAAGTCACTCAGCAATCACAAATCAACAATCAGCAATTGCCTCACACGCACTTGCATTCGCTGCGAATAAGAATGCCGGTCATGGCGTGGGCGGCTTCGCGGCCGGCGGAGAGTGTGGCGTAGGGTCCGTGCCAACGGGAGTGGTTGGCATCGTGGCCGGCGGGACGTCCTTTGCCCTGGTTGCACTGGCCGCAGGTCGAACGGTGCAGGACGATTTTGTGCGGGCCTGCGGCCCAGTTCTCGTAAATATAGAATTCGACAGCTTGCGGCGTAGCATGTTCAGGTTTTGCGATCAATCCCGCTTCACTTGCGATCTTTTGCAGTTTCGAGCGCGTGTCGCGGCGCATGGGCAGCAGCGGCAGGCGGTAGTTTTCCTCGATCTTACCCATCATGGCGAGAACCGCTTTCACCGGCAGCGGGTTCGATTCGATGAAGTTCGCCTGCATCAACGCCAGATATTTGCGGTGGATGCTACGAGCCGTGGCCCAGTCATTGTTTAGGGCGGCGCGGGTCATCGTGGCCATTTCGTGTGGGATTTCATTGGAAGCCACCGAAATGATTCCTACTCCGCCCAGCGCGATTATTGGAAGGGTGACCGCATCGTCTCCGGAGAAAACTAGGAACGTCGCGGGCACGGCATTGATGGCTTCCGCAATTTGCGTCATGTTGCCGCTGGCCTCTTTGACGCCAACTATGTTGGGAACTTCGGCGAGGCGGGCGAGGGTTTGCGGCTCGATATTCGCGCCTGTACGGCCGGGAACGTTGTAAAGAATGATCGCCTTCTCCGGCACGGCCTCTGCGATCGCTTTGAAATGGCGGTACTGCCCCTCTTGCGTGGGCTTATTGTAGTAGGGTGAGGCGGTAAGAATGGCATCCACGCCGGGGCGTGCGGCGACTTCTTTTGCTTTCTCGACCGCGTCGCGGGTGGAGTTGGAAGTTGCTCCGGCGACGATGGGGACGCGCCCGGCGGCGACTTCAATGGTCGTGTCGATGACGTGCAGCCATTCGTCGTGCGTGAGCGTCGGCGTTTCGCCGGTGGTGCCGCAGGGAACGAGGAAGTCGATGCCTGATTCGATTTGCCAGGCGACGAGGTTGCGCAGGGCGGATTCGTCGATGGAGCCGTCCTGATGGAACGGAGTGACGAGTGCGGTGCCACAGCTGCGCAATTGCATGGTAATAAGATAGCGCGAATGGGCTGGGATGGGAAAATGGCAGCCTTGGGCAGTCGATGTCAGTTAGGGGCGGCGTCATCCCGGGCGAAGCCGTTCTTCAGGCGTAGGGAGGGATCTCCCATACCCATAACGAAGGGGGCCGCGCGAGATTCCTCGCCCGGCTAGTGAAAGCGCCGGGCTCGGAATGACGCCTCTCATGCGGGTGGAAAAATGTTACAGCACCCGCCAAACGTCCTTGAAATCGTAGAAACCTTTCCGGCCTTGGAGCCACTCCGCCGCGCGAACCGCGCCCTTAGCAAACCCCTGCCTGGATTTGGCGTCGTGACATAGATAAATACGATCAGCCTCAGATTCGTAGACGATTTCGTGCATGCCCAGCACTTCGCCTTCGCGGAAGGAAGTGATTTCGAGGTTGGGATGTTTTTCTTTTCCGCTTTGATCAGCGAGCGCTTCGCTGATTGTGCGCTGAATGGCAAGGGCGGTGCCGGAGGGCGCGTCTTTTTTGTGAACGTGGTGGCGTTCGAAGATTTGTCCGATGTAGCCGTGCTGCAGAGCGGGAGCGGAGGCGCGGGCGATGTCGAGAAATAGATTTACGCCCATGGAGAAGTTGGCGGCGTAGAGAAAGCCGGTGTTGCATTGCATCACCAGGTTTTGCACGCGCTCAATTTCTGCATACCAGCCTGTGGTGCCGACGACCACGTTCTTTCCGGCGCGCACACACGCATCGATGTGGGCCAGCACGACCTGGGGCGTGGTGAAGTCGAGAACGATATCGATGGCTTGAAGTTTATCTGGCGTAAGAGCGGCGCAAGCGGGGTTTTCTTTGGAGCCAACGACCTGGGTCGTATGGCCGCGCTGGCGGGCAACTTCGGCGACGAGCGATCCGGTTTTGCCGCGGCCTAAGAGGAGGAGGTTCATTGATGCGTGCTCAACAAGGATTTAAACACAGAGGGGACGGGGTTACACAGGGTAAAGCGAAAGGCCCGCAGGTCCAGCAATAGACCGGAAAGTTGGCGAGAGGCCTCGCTAGGCGTAGACTTCCGGGTCCGGATCGGCAAAGAACACACCATGCAGGCGCTGGATCACTTCAGGCACTTCATCTTCTTCGATCACAAAAGTCAGGTTGATTTCCGACGCGCCTTGCGAGATCATGCGGATTTTTTTGTCACTCAGCTCGCGAAAGACGAGGGCGGCGACGCCGGATTTTTCGCGCAGGCTCTCGCCTACTAAACAGACAATCGCTTTGCGGCCTTCGTATTTCACATCGGCTAACTTGGCAAGATCGGCGGCCAGCGCGGGAATTGCCTGATTGGAATCGACCGTGAGCGAGACGCTTACTTCTGAGGTCGAGACCACGTCGACGGCGACTTTGTGGCGGTCGAAAGCTTCGAAGATGCTGCGCAGGAATCCGTGGGCGAGCAACATGCGCGGGGCGGCCACGTCGATGATGGTTATGCGCTTTTTGACGGCGATGGCTTTGAAAATATTGTTTCCTCGCGGCGCCTGCGTAGTGATTTTTGTGCCCTCACAACTCGGGTTGCGCGAGTTCAGAACGTAGACGGGGATATTTTTCTGTATCGCCGGGAGCACGGTTGCCGGGTGCAAAACTTTAGCTCCGAAGTAAGCTAATTCGGCGGCTTCGTCGAAGCTGATAACTTTTATGCGGCGCGCGTCGGGGCAGATGCGGGGATCGGTGGTGAGAATGCCGTCGACGTCGGTCCAGATATCGATGCGGTCGGCGCCGAGGCCAGCGCCGAAGAGAGCGGCAGAAAAATCCGAGCCGCCGCGGCCGATGGTGGTGGTGATGCCGGCGCGGTTGGCGCCGATGAATCCGCCCATGACGGGGACGTGGCCGGAGTCGACGAGCGGCTTCACTTTCGCTTGCAGGCGCTGATTGGTCTCTTCCGTTTGCGGGGCGGCGGACATGTAGTTGCTGTCGGTGACGAGGACCTCACGAGAATCTACGTGCTCGCTTTTGATTCCGTGTGACGAAAATGCGGCGGCGACGATTTTGCTGGAAAGCATTTCGCCGAACGCGGCGACGTGATCCGTGGTGCGGGGAGTGATTTCTCCGACGGCGGAGATGCCGCGCAGAAGTTCATCGAGCAATTCGAAATCGCTGCCGAGTTCGGAGTGGAAATCGGTGAAGCGGGCGGTACCCAGCAGTTCGCTGGCGGTGTTGTAGTGGCGCTCTTGCAGTGAGCGGCAGAGTTTGAGAGCAGCTTTGCGATCTCCGGCGCCGGCGGCGCGGGCCATGGTGAGAAGAGTGTCGGTGACCCTGGCCATGGCACTCACGACCACGACAGGCTTCTGCCCGATGCGGTCTTGGACGATCTCAGCGACGCGAGTTATGGCCTTGGCGTCTTCCACGGAAGTTCCACCGAATTTCATTACGATCATCGGCGTGGGGTCCTGGAATGGTGAAAGTGTGGTGCGGTTTTCATTTTGTGATCGTCATTTTGAAAATCCGGATGCAGACACTCTCAGCATTGTGACCGGGTCGTGGCGATCGCCGCTACAAGCAAAATGCATAGATCCTTCGCTTCGCTCAGGGTGACAACCCTAGGGACTGCCGAGGTAGCCCTTTGCTTTCAGTAATTCTGCATTCAGGAGGGCTGCGCCGGCGGCTCCGCGGATGGTGTTGTGCGAGAGAACTGTAAATTTCCAGTCGAGGACGCCGCAGGGGCGCAGGCGGCCCACGGCGGCGGTCATGCCGGCGCCCATGTCGACGTCGAAGCGGGGCTGAGGACGGTCATTGGCATCGAGATAGACGATCGGTTTCTCCGGCGCGCTAGGCAGCTTGAGTTCCTGCGGCTCCGCACGATAGCTGTTCCAGGCTTCGATGATTTCTTCAGGCCTGGCTTTGGCTTTCAGGCGAATGGAAACCGATTCGGTGTGGCCGTCTTCGACGGCGACGCGGTTGCATTGCGCACTCATAGCGAAGGGAGCGGGGATGATGCCGTGGCCGTTGAGCTGACCGAGCAGTTTGTGAGTTTCCTCCTCCATTTTTTCTTCTTCATTGCGAATGAAGGGAATCACGTTGCCAAGAATGTCGAGAGACGCCACGCCGGGATATCCAGCACCGCTGACCGCTTGCATGGTGACGGCCATGACGGTATCGAGGCCGAATTTGCGGTGCAGCGGCGCGAGGGCAAGGACAAGGCCGATAGCGGAGCAGTTGGGGTTAGTGACGACGTATCCGCCCGATTTATTGCGCCAGAGTTGAGTATCGATGAGCTTGATGTGACTTGCGTTGACTTCGGGAACGACGAGTGGAACGTCAGATTTCATGCGTAGCGCGCTGGAATTCGAAACTACGGCGCAGCCGGCTTCGGCGAATTTTGGTTCCAATTCGGCTGCGATGGAAGCGTCGAGAGCGGCGAAGATGATTCTTGGCGCACCGTCAGGCGTGGCGGGCGAAACTTTCATGGCCGCAACTTTGGGCGGGACGGGGGTTTTCAGGCGCCAACGTACGGCTTCAGAATAATTCTTGCCCTCCGAGCGATCAGAAGCGGCGAGCCACGCCACTTCGAACCAGGGGTGGCGCTCGAGCATCTGGATAAATCTTTGCCCGACGACGCCGGTAGCGCCGAGTATTCCTATTTGAAGTTTGCTCATATGGGAATTACTGATTTTACAACAGGGTGCTGTTGGAGAAGAAAATGGCCGCCACCGGTGTAGTACTTGCGCCCGCCGCACTGGTGGGCGTACGTACGTAAGGCCCCTCTCGCGGTTGGCGCCGTTCAGGATCACTTCGGGTAGTTTAAATAGGGTTATTCAGTACCTTTGGTCACATGCAGGGGTACGCACTTTCTGCCGATGAACGGCTCTGGAGGATTTTCATGCCGGAGCTGCGTCAGAATTTTTTTACGAAAGAGTGGGTATTATTGCCACGGAGCGTGCGAAGCGGCCGGAAGAAATGGCCACGCACCGGTCGGCACAAAGCCTGCCGTCGTTTGTAGAGACTTGTCCGTTTTGTCCGGCCAATGAGAGTAAGACGCCTCCTGAAGTTACGCGGTTTCCGGCTGATGTGAATGAGCCCTGGGCAGTGCGGGTTTTCCCCAACAAATTTGCGGCGGTGTCGAGCGAGGTTGAACCCCGGCGCAATCTGCAACATTTGTGGCGGCGGGTAAATGGATTCGGATTTCATGAGGTGATCGTGGACAGTCCTGATCATGCGGCTTGCATGGCGTTACTGCCGGATGCGCACGTCGCCAAAATTCTGGGAGTGTTCAAGGAGCGATTTAATGCACTTAGCTGCGATCATCGCATTAATCACGTAACGATTTTTAAGAACCATGGGGCGGATGCGGGGGCGAGTTTGCAGCATCCGCATTCGCAGATTATTGCCACGCCCGTGATTCCGAGCCAGGTGCGGCACCGGCTGCACGAGGCGCTGCGGCACTTTGATGAAGTGGGCGAATGCATGTTTTGCCACATGGTGGAAGGAGAGGTGGCGGAGCAGACACGGGTCGTGCTGAAAACTGAGCTGTTTGTGGCCATGGAGGTGTTTGCTGCCGCGACGCCGTTCGCCACGCACATTTTTCCACTGCGACATATGGCAAGTTTTGGGGAGATTACCGCCGCGGAGATCTCGGATCTGGCGCGCGTGTTGCGAAGATTGCTGGCAAAGATTTACGTGGGATTGGAGAATCCGGATTTGAATTTCACGGTGCGCAGCGCGCCGTCAGACTATATGGGCGCTCGGCACTTTCACTGGTATGTTAGCGTGATTCCGCGGCTGACGCGGGTGGCGGGTTTCGAGTTGGGGTCGGGGATGTTTATCAATACCGTGCTGCCGGAAGCGGCGGCCGAGTTCTTGCGGGGAGTAAGTGTGGAGAAGGGCGCGGGTGCGGGCAGCGGGCAGTGAATGTGGGACCACCGGCAAGAAGCAGGTTACCGTCGGCTTCGCTCAGGGTAAGCCTCTCACCAGTCCCTTAGGACTGGTTCGAAATGACATCGCGGGTTGTACATGCCGGCTGAAATGACATCATGTTCGCACGCCACTTTTAAGTTGGCCATAAAGGCGAAGTCGCCCGCGTCTCTACTTTTTTAATTCGATTGGCTTGTGGCCCTCGAACTCCGTCAGGGGACCGAATTTTCGTTTTTCGTTGTACAGACGCCAGCGGCGGACGACGATTCGCAGTGTGGCCATGACGGGAATGGAGAGGAATACGCCCAATATTCCCGCGATTTCGGCTCCGGCCATCACACCAAAAATTGCCGCCAGGGGATGCATTTCCATGCTGCGTCCCATGATGCGGGGGGAATTCACGTAGTCCTGGATGAGGCGCCAGACACCGAGGAAAACGACGAGAGCGAGCCAGTGGGGATAGCTCATTAACAGAGCGACGATCACGATCGTGATCGCGGCGACCAACGGTCCGATGACGGGGATGAATTCCAGCAGGCCACCGACTGTGCCGAGCACCAGCACATAGGGCACACGCATGATTGCCAAAAATGCGGATAACGCGCTAAAGGTCAAAGCCGCAAGCATCAATTGAGCGCGGATGAAGTGGGCGAGCATCTGGTTGAGATCGCTGAGCACGCCCTGAAGAAGTTCACGCTGGGGGCGAAAGGGAACGGCGTCGAGCAGGAATTCGCTGAAAGAGCTGCCATCTTTCAAGAAAAAAATTGAAAGCACCGGGATGACAACGAGCATCCATGCCTGGCCGGCGACATCGGCCACACGAAGGCCGATGCGCTTCCCGAGTTCAGTAATTTCATTGCTATGGTTCGCGATATAGCTGCGGACGAGTTCGACCACGCGCTGGTTCCAGCCATGTTCGTTTCCAATTCGTTCGGCAATCTGGCCCGAGCTGAGTTGAGTGAGGGAAGGCAATGACTGGACAAGATGGGCGCCTTCACGGCCAATGCGCGGTCCCGTCGACGCGAAGAAGAGCACTAGCAGTCCCAGCAGGAGCACGTAGATGACGCCGATCGCGAGGCCGCGGCTGTGCAGGAATTTTTCCAGGGAGGAAACGAGAGGGCTGATCAGATAGGCGAAGAAAATCGCGAACAGGAAAACTATGAGCGTCTCGCGGGCGAAGTAGAGAAATCCAAGGCCGAGCGCAAACAGCAGCGCTGTGAGCAGAATCCGTGCGGTACGTGCGTCGGTTATGGGCAAGACGTTAATCCATCACAAAACAATTTACAGCTTGCTATCCTGCGGCCAAAGTTGCGGGTACCTGGTCCCGGCATGGCGGCGCAGAAACGCAGCACTAGACAGTTAGCCAAGAAGCGCCGTTTCAAACTATTCTCGGACGACTTCGGTATTATCGTCGGGAATTGCGACGCGCACCAGCTTGAATTGGTCTTTGTCATTGAGCCAAAGGGCCCAGGAAAATTCGTCGCCTTTCAAATTGAGGCGCAGCAGTTCGCGTTCGGCGCCGCGGATGTTTACCTTCTCCCGGCCCACCATTTCCATGCGTACGCGGAGGGAAATGCGATCCTGAGGAACGAGCACGCCATATTCGTCGCTGGGTTTGCATTTCAGGTTGCCGCCTTCGTTCGAGCACGCTGATGCCAGATAGCGCCAGGCCAGCACTTCACGATGCACAAAGAAGTTATTATCAAGGATTGCCGAGGTGCTGGGCATCAGGAACGGCTGTTCCGCGGGCTTGGATGAAGAGGGGGTAGTGATTTTTTCGATCAGGAACTCATTATTCGGTGTCACCACCAAAGAACTACTGCCATCATTCCATTCGTAGCGGATCAACTCGCCGGCAGCGGTCATGCGCAGTTCCGAGTTCTGAGCGGCAGAAGATGAGCCGTTTTGATGCAGGCTGGCTTTAACAATGCTGACGCCGTTTTCCTGCTGAATTGTGAAGTTTTCCGTGAGAACGCGCTGGCCCTTGACGAAAACCGCGAATGAACCGGAGTCGACGTTTTGGGCGGACGGGGGTTTCTCTTTTTTGTCGGCGCCGAATGCGAGAACTGAGAGGACGAGCGGCAGAATGAAAAGCAGGTGCCTTTTGCCATGCGGCTCAGGGCAGACTCTTACCGATCTTTCGGATCGGTTCGGAATAAGATCGATTTCTTGATTCGGAGTGCTCCGGACTATCGAATGCGTCAATGCGTTGCTCCTTGCTTGCCAGATTTACGTTCGAGGCCGAGAGCCTGAATGATCTCGGCGGCAATCTGCTCAGTGGTTTTTCCGGCTGTTTGCTGTGTAAGTGCAGCTTTCAGATAGTGCGGGCGGCGAGCGTGATAAAGGTCGCGAAAGCTCTCCAAGTTGCGCGCCAGAGGGCGATTAATTGCGTCGTGCTCGTCCTGGGCGCTGCATCGCCGCCATAGCTCGTCTACAGAAGCGTCTAGGAAAATTGTGGAAACCCCCGCAGATTCGATAAGACGGCAGTTCTCTTTCTGGACGAAAGCTCCGCCACCGAGAGCGATAATTTTGCCGCCGTGAATTTCTGGCTCGGTCAATAACTCTTCCAATGCTGAGTGTTCAGCGCGCCGAAAGAATGCCTCCCCAGAGTCGCGGAAGATCTCGGGTACCTTGCGGCGCTCGCGGCGTTCGATGCGGTTGTCGAGATCTTCGAAAGACCAGCCGAGCTGGTTGGCGAGTGTGCGGCCAACAGTGGTTTTGCCCGCGCCCATAAAACCGACGAGGACGAGGGCGCAGGGATTGGCATTTCGGCGGGTGGCGCGGGCGCGGCGTTTACGATTCGGCTTGAGCAAAGCCGGGATGGGTCGTGGCAAGACCGATAGTCCCTCAGCGGCTGAAGCCGCGATCTTTAGTGCACGCTTTGGCGACACGGCTGAAGCCGTGCCCTGATACGAACCATTCACTGGCGATTCTATTGTTTATCGGCGCGTTTTCTGAGGTGGATTTTACCACTGAAGGTGCGCAGGACGACCGTGGAAGACACAGCGACACGGCCTACAGTACCAGCGAAGGCACGTCCCTTATCCATGGGGAACCAGCTGTGAGATTTCGGTTGCAGGGGGATGTCGTCGTGGACTTCGCCCTTCACCGACCGGGCGCTGACATCGGCGGAGGTCCACTCGGGGACGATGGCGTCGATGTCACCGCTGTGGCTGGTGAGGCGGTACTCGCCACTGTTGCCGAAATCGCCAATATAGTTGATCCGGCCACTGGTTGAGACAACCTGAACGAGCGGGCCAGTGACGCTGGTCATGGTGACATCTCCGCTGACTGAGTCGACCTCAACGTGGCCGTTCTGGATATTGTCGAGATTGACGGCACCGTTCATGGTCTTGACGTGGACGTGCGCATCGGAAACATCGCGAACATCGACGGCAGCGCCGGCTCCTTCAAGAGTGACATCGCCGCGGAGCTTTTCTGCATGAAGCGTGCCGGTGCTGCAATGTAGCGTGACGCTGGCATCGGCCGGAACCAAAACTTCGAAGTCGACGCGGCCGGATTCCGGGTCCGCGCCGGCAAGCAGGTGGGACTGAATGTCAACGCGGTTGCCGGTCTGATTCTGATCGATTTCAACTTTGTCGGAGTGCAAAACTGCGTTTACGACGACGGTGTTGTTCTGGGATGGCTTTACTGAAATGGAGCCGTAGGGGTTAGTGACGGAAACGCCGGCTCTTGGGCCGACATTGAAGTGAAACTCCTTCTTGGTCTCGGCGATCAGCGTTCCGGCAGCAACGAGTACGCCCAAGAGCAAGAATTTTGTCGTCCGATTCCTCAACATATACACTCCCCTACGCTCCCCACCACGCACCTGTAGAAAACTTCTCCATTATGGCAGGGTATGGTCCATTGCCATTTCGAACAGCATGGATTTCTGCTGGTAAGCATCCATCAGCGAATGCCGCGCCTCGGCGTCGTTAGGGCTCTCCCGCACCCATCCCTGGGTGTCACGAATCGATTCATTGACTTGGCGCAGATTTTCTTCAAACTGAGTTTTCATGGCCGGCGAGTTGTCGGCGATCTCCTGAAGCAACTCTTCATCGTTCAGGTCTGCGGTGGCAACATTGGGCGCGTAAGTGGGCGCCTGACGAGCAATGATGTTTGTTGGCTTGGTCGACTGCTGGTGAAGGTAGATTCCGAAGCTGAGCAACAACATGGCTGCTGCGGGAACCAGCCAGCCGAACGTACCCCATCGAGCGCCGAAAGAAGATGGGATATGACGTGGTGCGGGGCGGATGAGCCCTTCCTCCCGCAAGGTGGCTTCGATGTTATTCCATACCCTGGGACTGGGCTCATCCGCCTCTCGCAGATCGCCGGCGGCGGAGGCGATAAGATTCAATTCCTTTACCAGCGCTGCGCATGATGGACAAGTCCGAAGATGTGCGCGCTGCTCGGCGGTACTGGCATCTTCCACTTCCGCCAAGCTGTGCTGTAGCTCAACGCAATTCATAACCTCTCCCCGAGTCAACCTGCGGCGAAAACCGCAGCTCGTACGCCCCTGCACAGGTTAAGTATCTCGTTGCTGAAGAGTGTGATGCTTCCTTCGGGCTGGAAGCCTTACACCGGTCATCTTTGGTAGCATGGCCGAAGCCGCACTGCAAAAGGTGACCGCCGAGATAGCCTCTTTCAGTTAGTTCAGCAATTGCTGCTTGCTTTCTTCACCCCTTACCCTGCTTTCGAGCGTCCGGCCTTTACGGCTCTATCCGCCTTGAGCAGGTCACGCAACTTCATGCGCGCTTTGTGCAACTGGGACTTGCTGTTGCCTATCGAACATCCCACAATTTTTGCGATTTCATTATGCTCGTAACCTTCCACATCGTGAAGCACAAAAATCATTTTGTAGCCGGGCGGCAGGCTGTCCACAGCTCGCCGCAAGTGCATACGGTCGATCGAACCGGCCAGCATTACGTCTTTGGCACCAAAGTCCTTTTTCGGCGACTCATCCTCTGTGCTCTGCGTAGTCTCTTCCAGCGAAACCACGGGCAAACTTTTCTTGCGCAGGTGCATGAGCACGACGTTGACTGAAAGCCGGTGCAGCCAGGTGGAGAACGCCGACTCGCCGCGAAATGTCGCGATCTTGCGATAGAGCTGCAAGAAGGCTTCCTGGGCCAGGTCTTCCGCCTCCGCCGTGTTCGCCGTCATGCGCAGACACAGCGAATAAACCCGCCGCTTGTGCTTGTCATAGAGCGCCTGGAACGCATGCGCGTCCCCGTGCTTGGCCCGCTCGATAGCCTCGGCTTCGTTAAATTCTTTAGCGGATTGCTGTCGTGGCTCGGTCAAGCTGCCTTTTCCGGCCGCACTCTCTGGGATGCGGCATAAGTAGTTTGTGTTGTATCGTTTGCGTGACTTCGGTGCGAACCGGGGAACAGCGGCAGCTCCGAAATATTAGATCAAATATACCGATCTGCGGAGATACAGCAAAACTGTGTTTCGCTGCAATTGGCCGCAGGGAAGACCTTTGCATTCGCAGATTTGGAACACTTCTAGCCCTGAATTACTTAAACCCTGCTGAAGACAAAGAGTCGCAGCCTACTGAAAATGGTAGCGTTTAATCGAAGTGGGACTCATAAAGACTTTGGTAACCTCCCCGCTAAGCTGCCGCCTTCGCGGTTGTAATTGTTTCCAGTCCATGGCCGTGCGGCCCAAGTTCGCGCTGTCGCAGCAGGAAAGCGAAGGTGAAGCCTAAGAAGCCGAGGACCGAGAATATCCACATGCCCAGGTTGTAACCGCTGGGGTTATTGGGGCCGGCATGTTTGTAATCGTTGGCCCATCCAACCAGAAGATTGAATCCAGCGAGTCCGATGTTCTGAATCATAGTCATCAGCCCATAAGCGGTCCCTAATTTCGACTGATCCACGAGATAGGCCACTGAGGGCCACATCACAGCGGGGATCAGCGAGAAAGCGATTCCCATCATGGCCATGGTCAAAAGAAGGATGGGCGGCAGATGGTGAGCGATGAATGCGAAGTGGCCTTCGGCCGAGGACGGCAGATACACCGTGACGTAATTCGCAGACCGGATGTACGCCATCATCAGGTATACGGGGATAAGCAGCAGCGAACCGAGCATCATCAGCAGGGCGCGCTTGCCGAGCTTGTCGACGAAAAGGCCGAAAAGCGGCGTGCCGAACATTGTAAACAAGGTGAGCATGCCGACCAGATCGCCTCCAGCCTCACGCGTGACGTGGTGGGCATCCATAAAGAATTGGTAGGCGAAGGTTTCGAAGGGGAAGATTGCGGAATAGAACGTGACGCAGAGCGCGACGATGTACCAGTAGGAAAGACCGAAGGTCTTGATGTCGCTGAAGACGACTTTGTCGGTGGCTCCTGCGGGGCCGACTTGGTATCTCTTTTCCGCATACACTTCGAGAGCCCAGTAGATGATTGCGCCGATTACGCACAGCGAGCCGAAGCCGACAGAAATCAGCAGGGGATTGCGCCAATAGTTGTAGGCAAATCCAGCCCACGAGGGCGATTGCTGCGCCAGTAGGGAACCGAACCGCGAAATCATCAGGTTGATGCCGAAGGCGAAGCTGAGTTCCTTTCCGCGGAACCACTTGGCGATTGCTGTGGTGACCGCCACGATGAGCGATTCAGCGCCGAGGCCAAAAACGAGGCGCCCGGTTGCCATCAGGCCTAACGCGGAAGACAAAGTCGTCACGCCTGCCCCGATGAAGCATAGCGTTCCAAATATGAAGATAGCTTTGCGCGTGCCGATGCGATCGACGATGTAGCCGCCGATCAAGACCATAAATACATTCGGAATGCTGTAGATCGCCTGCAAGAGCCCGATGTTTGATTCGGAGAAGTGGAGTTGTTTGGCGAGCAGGTCGGCAATTGGGGCGATGCAGTCGTAGACGTAGTAGTTCCCGAACATCGTGAGGCTGACACATATCAGCACCAGCCAGCGAAATGTACGGCTGGGTTCAGGACGTGGCGTTGTGGTCATTGGATCTCTTTGTCGTGGATTTCACGCACTGCGAAGCAGGAAGATTAGCAGATGTGGCACCAAACGGAGAAGGACTCAAGCCTTAAAGCGCCTGTCAAAGATCCTTTTGGAGGGGCACGGCTTCCAGCCGTGCCGTTAAAGGCCACCGAAACAGCCACCGCTTCAGCCGCCCCGAGCGAATGATCTACCGTGGAAGAGCGGCGCTTCAGCGCCGCGTGGACTGATCTTCAGGAACAAGAATTTGCGCCTGCGATAACGCGCGGCCGCCTCCCGACTGTGAGAACGTGGGGACGGCAAAAAGCAGAACCAGAAGATTGCAAAGCATCACAGCGGAAAAGGTCTTATTTGTGAGTCTGCACATATGCGAAGTCTCCTGAAAGATTGGTCAATATGCCCCACACTAGCTGGCTGAGTGGGACGTCGAAGGGTTATCGGTGTCTTTGTTTCAGCGTCAGATTCAGCGCCGCTCGATTCGAGGAACAGCGCACTTCGTGGGCGTCTTAACAAAAAGAAACAACACTGTGCAAGGCCCACAATTACGCTCTCTGAATGCAACATTACAATAGGAATTTGTAATGGAAAAACTTTTGCAGTAAAGAAGCACAATGTTGCGTTAGGTAGGGGGGCCGACTCTTTGCTCCACCAAATCGGCATACGGCGGACCGAGGCCGTCATCATGGTGCCGTAGCTGGATCTGGTGGCTGAGTCGAACAACCCTCTCGACTTCCGCTCTGTATTGACTTGCCCGCGCCCACCCCCAATAATCAAACCTGCGATGGACATCTACGAGCAAATCGTGCAGCTCCGCCGCGACGGCCGCCGCGGCGCTGTAGCCACCATCGTCAATGTGCGCGGATCCATTCCTTCGTTCCGCACTGCGAAAATGCTCGTACGCGACGACGGTTCCATCGTCGGCACCATCGGCGGAGGCTGCGTCGAGGCCGACGTCTGGCAGGCTGCGCGCGAGGTGATGGAATCCGAAAAGCCTCGCACGCTCACCTTCGATCTTAATCAGGATCCCAAATACGACACCGGTCTCGTTTGCGGAGGGACGCTCGAAGTCTTCGTCGAACCGATCCTGCCTCAAGCATTACTTTATCTGTTCGGTGCAGGGCATGTTGCCTTTAACGTCTGTCAGACAGCAGCGAATGCCGGCTTTGACGTCATTGTGATCGACGACCGAAGCTCCTACGCGACCAAAGAACGCTTCCTTGCCGCCCGCGAAGTTCACGCGCTCGACTTCGACGAAGCCATGCGCAAGTTCGAGCCCATCGAAGACTCCTACATCGTCATCGTCACCCGCGGACACCGCGACGATATGCGCATTCTCCGCTGGGCGGTTGAAACCCGCGCCCGTTACATCGGCATGATCGGCTCGAAGCGCAAAGTTATCGGAATTTTCAAGACCCTTCAGCAGGAAGGCGTGCCGGCGCATCTGTTTGAGCGCGTCCACGCTCCCATAGGGATTGATATCGGCGCCATCACGCCCGAAGAAATTGGCGTTGCGATCACAGCCGAGTTGATCGCCGTCCGCCGCCATTCCGAGGCGAAACTTCCGCACATGAGCTGGTTCAAAAGCGGTAGGCCGGAACATGGTTCCGACGACGAGCGCAGCGCACGTTCCTGCTGCGAAGAACACGAATAAATCGTCCTCTATTCCTGATATGCTCTGCGCATGACTCGCGCCCCCGGTTTCGCTGGCGTCATTCTGGCTGCCGGGGAATCCTCGCGCATGGGCCGCGATAAAGCTTTGCTGCCGTGGCCACCACTGCCGGCGGGCCAGTCGCCGTCGAATGAAACGTTTTTGTCAGCGACAATCCGATCGCTCTCGTCGGCAACTGAGTTCGTTCTTGTTGTGGTCGGAAAAAATGAAGCGGCTCTGGCCCCGATCATCTACAGCAATGGCGCTTCTCTTGTCGTAAATCCCGATCCGACGCGTGGACAGTTCAGTTCGTTACAAACTGGCCTCCGTGCAGTGCTTGATCACGGACGCGATGCCGCCATCATAACTCTGGTCGACCGCCCTCCTGCCAGCGACAAAACGATCGAAAAACTCCGCCACACGTTCGACTCTGCCGAGGAAAACATCTGGGCGGTGGTGCCGGAGTTCTCCGGCAAACACGGGCACCCCTACGTCATTGGCCGCGAAATGATCGAAGCCTTTCTGCGCGCGCCGGCCACATGGACGGCCCGCGACGTTGAACACCAGTGTCAATCTCATATCCAATATGTGCCGGTGGATGACCCTTTCGTTGCGGTCAACATCAACACGCCGGAGGAGTACGAGGCCCTTGCGCCGGGAAAATGTGACTAGGCGGGTTCTTATAAACAGTTTTGAAAGGGCGCGGCTTTCAGCCGCGCCACCAGGGGCCAATAAAAATCCCGGCTTTAGCCGCTGAGGAATGAGCGGTCTCTTCAGAACCATCTATTGGCGAGTTGAGCTTGCCGACAAGAGTGAAATCTGACGCCGCGCTCGGTACTGATCGGAATCGACGAAATTAGATCAGTACCCCGCGCTCGGCCCGCCCTCACAAAATCAACGTTTATGCTACGATGCTAGGTTCGGTTTTAGCAGACTTCCTGAAGTAACCAATCCTGGAGGAATCTTCGTATGCGTGCGAGTTGGCTGATGTGTGTGTTTATGGGAGCGCTCGTCTGGGGACAGGCGACTGGAACCGCTCCCGCAAAACCAGAGGAAAAGGCAAGCCCAGCGGCTGCGGGGCAAAGTGCGACGACCCTAGCAAGTTCAGCTCCGGCCGCCCAAAATGCTGCGCCCATGGGCGGCGCGGCGCAGGCTCCGGCTGCCCAGAAAGAAGGTGAGGAGAAACCTGCCGTAAAACCGGAACCTCCCAAGGAAGTGCCCATGGATGCGGTGGTGCTGACCATCAAGGGCGTCTGCCCTGCCACCGGATCCACCGCAAAAGCAGCCGCGGGCTCCAAAGCGACTGCAGCCTCCGCAAAGACCGCCGCGGCAAAGAAGCCTGCTGACTGCGAAACCAAAATCACGCGGGCGCAGTTCGAAAAAATTGCCAACGGCTTGTCTCCGAACGTGACCCCGCAATTGAAGCGGCAATTGCAACAGGCGCTGCCTCGCTTCATGGCCATGTCGGAAATCGCGAAAAAGAAAGGCCTCGAGAACACTGAGAATTACAAGGAAACGCTGAAGCTCGCGAAGATGCAGATTCTGACCCAGGAACTGCAACGCCAGGTACAGGAAGATGCCGATAAGATTCCTGCCCAGGAAGTCGAGAAGTATTACAAAGACAATGCTGAAGCCTACGAGCAGTTCTCGCTCGACCGGATCTTCGTCCCGCGCTACAAAACCGTGACGCCGGCCGGTGAGAAAGAAGAAGCGGAAGAAAAAGAAGAGAATAAGGACCAGAAAGAGCTGACCGAGGAGCAGCAGAAGAAAAAAGAAGAGGAAGAAAAATCCAAAGAAGCCAGAGACAAGGAATTGCGCGAGAAAGGCGAGCAGGAGTTGAACAAGCTCGCCGACGGCTTGCGCGCGCGCGCCGCCAATGGCGAGGATTTCGCTACGCTGCAGAAGGAAGCCTTCGCGGCAGCCGGAACAAAGGTGGAAAATCCGACGGTCAATTTGCCCAAGGTACGCCGGACCGGGCTGCCTCCTGCGCATTCCGCAGTCTTCGATCTGAAGCCGGGCGAGGTGTCGCAGGTGATTAGCGACAATGGCGGACACTACATCTACAAGGTGGTGAGCAAGCAAGAACTGCCCTTCGACCAGGTGAAGGATGAGATCCACAACAAGCTGAAGAGCGAGAGCCTGAAGAAACAAATGGACGACTACAACAACTCGTACCAGGTTGTAGCGAACGACCAATACTTTGGCCCGGCGGCCGGCCCGGGAGGTCCGCAAAGGATGCGTCCGGGCATGATGGGAGGACGGCCGACGCCGCCGGGCGCAGCCGTTCCAGCGCCGCCACAGGGTGCACCGGCGCCGTCCGCGCCAGCGTCGCAGGGCGCAGGGCCGCAAGCTGCGCCGCCTGCACAAGCTCCGGCACAGCCGCCGGCGCAGACGGCTCCTCCATCGAAGCCGAACTGATGGTGAGCGAAAAACCTGTCGTCGTAGTCACAGGCATCGCGGGAAACCTGGGATCCAGGCTGCTGCCGCTGCTCGGCGACTACTCTGTGATTGGGGTGGACATGCGTCCACCCCAAACTGCTTTTCCCTTGCAATTTGAGAAATTCGATTTAGGCGAAGAGCCTTCTACGCGCGCACTTTATGAACTGCTGCGCGATACGCGCCCGGTTGCCGTGGTGCATCTCGCATTTGTGATTGATCCCGTGCGCACAGGCGTACTTGATGTCGAGCGCATGTGGCAGATCAACGTGGCGGGCACCGCGCGGGTGATGGAGGCCGCCACCGAAGCCAATCGTACCTCTGAGACTCCGATCGGGAAGTTTATTTTTCCCAGCAGTGTCTCAGCATATGGCTCGAACCTTCGGGCTCCAGCAACGGAGAGTTCGCCACTGGACGCACACACGCTGCCCTACGCAATCCATAAAAAACAATCAGACGAAGTCGTGCAGCAGCGAGCGTCGGCATTGCGCGGGTGCAGCGTGTATATTCTGCGTCCGCATATTTTTGCGGGCGCGAGCGTGGAAAATTACCTGCTCGGCGCCTTTCGCGGAACTCCGAACGGAAAAAGCGCACGAGCGAAAAAAATGCGCGCTGCAGGCAAGCGGCTGCCTTGCATGTTACCTCGTGGCCAGAAATATCTCGATAACAAGATTCAGTTCGTGCACGTCGACGACATGGCGCGGCTGATCACGCACATTCTAAAGCGCGATCCCGAAGCGCAGCGGCTGACGATTCTTAACGTGGCTGGCCGCGGCGAAGCCCTTACCTTCGAAAGATGCATCGAAATGGCGCAGGCCAAGCTCGTGCGCGTGCCCGGAAAATGGGCCATGCGCACCGTTCTGCGCTATCTGTGGAACCGCGGCATTTCTGCGGTACCGCCCGAGGCCCTGCCCTACATGACCGGGGAGTACATCATGAATACCGGCAAGCTGCGCGCATTTTTGGGCGGCGAGTACGAGAACGTAATGCGCTATACGATTGCCAACGCGTTTGCCGACAGCTTCCGGCCCGTCGGAGAGCACGCCGCCAGTGCGGCCGGAAAATAGTCAAACTGGCCAGGCGAGAAGGTCTGCTGCGGCCGTGGGCTCAACGCCCGAAGTTCCGTGGAAGAGCGGCGATTCAGGGCCGCGTAAAGATTGCCTCTCTAGGACCAGGCCTTAGCCCCATTTATCTCTCCGCAGCCTACTTTTTCCCGCGATACAACCCGGCAATTCCGAAAGTGTAAGGCGTCCAACTCGCTTCGCGGAATCCAGCCTGCCTCATGCGGGCCAGCATTTCCTCCGGCTCTGGAAACCGCTCGACTGAACTGGGAAGATACGAGTACGGACCTCGAACCCCAGAAATCATCGTGCCTATTCGTGGCAGAATTTTCTTGAAATAAAAACGATAGACGTGTCCGATGACTCCTCGTGGCTCACCGAAGTCAAGGATGCCGCATTCCCCGTCAGGCCTCAGCACCCGCACGATCTCGCGCAGACCAGCGTCGTAGTCGGCAAGATTGCGAAACCCGAAAGCGAAGGTCACGAGATTGAAGTGCACATCAGGAAACGGCAGGTTAAGGGCGTCGGCCTCGATCCAGCGAGGCGAATTCCTTTGACCTAACGATTTTGAGCGGGCGCGGCTGAGCATGGCGTGAGAGAAATCTGCTCCCAGGATTTGCGGCGCATTCCCGCCTGCTCGCTTCCGCAATGCGAATGTCATGTCCCCGGTGCCGCAGCACAGATCGAGAACCCGCGCATCAGGCTGATTCAGAATGTCAGCGAATGTACGTGCCGTGCGCCGCCACCAGAGACGATCGACATTGAACGAAAGCAAATGGTTCAGCAGGTCATAGCGCGGAGCAATTGACGTGAACATTTCCCGCACGGTGCGCGCGGCCGAGCGGGCGTCGCTCGCGCCCTCGGGAGCAGCGCCAAGAATGGGATTGGAGGATGTGGGCATTCTTTGCGCCCTTTGCGGCATTTCTTAGGTGAAGCCATGTAGGGACAGCCGCCTCGGCTGTCCGGTCGAGCGAAGCTCGACTAGTCTTCGCGGTTCAAGATCTCCAGCTGCGCCTCAATTTGAAATCGCCCTAGCAGCGGCGTCATCCCGAAACCCCGCGTTTTCACCAACGGGGCGAGGAATCTCCCCGAGAGTGGTCTGTGGGTAGGGAGATCCCTTCGCCATGCGGCTCAGGGCAGGCTGGCCCTTCGCTCCGCCTTCAAAACCAGCTACGCTCAGGACGACACCATGCAACAAAGTCCGCCCCTACTTTCCCCACCCTCCCCGCGAAAGCCGCCGCAATTCTTCCACCGCGTTGATGATCACGTTGTCCGGCACGTCGGCGGCAATTTCTACTTTGCCGATCTCACGCGGCAAAACGAAGTGCACGACTCCGCCCTGCGTTTTCTTATCGGCCTGAAGGCGGGCAAGAATCTTGCGCGGATTCACCTTGATTTCAGGCAAGCGCCCAAGCCCCAGCACGGCATCGGCGATGCGGCCGGCGGTAACGCTGTCGGTGCGCCCGACAGTCAGCGCTATGTTGGTGGCAGCGATCAGCCCCCAGGCGACGGCTTCGCCGTGAAGCAGAGTTTTGTATCCAGTTTCAGCTTCAAGAGCGTGGCCGATTGTGTGTCCAAGATTCAAGACGCGGCGCAAGCCACCTTCATGCTCGTCGGCCGAGACGACTTCAGCTTTCAGCTTTACCGATTGCGCGATGATGCCTTCGATTTCGACCGGGTCGCGCTTGAGAATTTGCCCACGGTTGGTTTCAAAGCGCAGAAAAAGATCGAGATCGCCGATGATGCCGCACTTAAGAGCCTCGTACAGACCAGCGCGGAATGCGCGGTTGGTCAACGTGCTGAGCAGTTCGGGATCGATGAGAACTGTTCGCGGATGATAAAAGGTGCCCAGCAAGTTCTTGCCTGTTGCAAGATTCACTCCCGTCTTGCCACCAATCGAGGCATCCAGTTGCGCCAAGATGGTCGTCGGAATCTGCACGAACTCGACCCCGCGCATGTAGAGCGAGGCCAGCAGGCCGGTCACATCGCCGACGACACCTCCGCCGAAGGCGATGAAAACAGCTTTGCGGTCGGCGCCGAGGCGGACAAGCCTCTCAGCGAGCGTTTCGATGGTCTTCAGGTTCTTGGCGCGCTCGCCGTCGGGCATCTGGATAATCTGAGGTTTGAATCCCGCTGAGTGGAGCGAGCGCAGTAGCTTTGTGCCCCAGCGGCGGCGCACGGGCGGAACCGTCACCACGAAAATCTTGCTGGCGTGGGGAACCACATCTGCAAGAAGCGTGCCCGCGCGAGCGAGCAGGCCGTTTTCAATGCGGGCCTGATACGACCGGGGCGGAATGTGGATGGTAACCTGCGCCATCGGGATTCCATAATAGCGTATCGGCTTCGCGCGCCCGAGCAAAAGACTTTTTCACCACAGAGACACAGAGGCACAGAGAAAAACCAAAACATTTGAAGGTAACCTTTCTATGATTTCCTCTGTGTCTCTGTGTCTCTGTGGTGAATTGGTTCTGATTGCTTGGGAAATCCCAGCGACGCCGCGATGGAAATCATCAGGATCAGCACAACTATTCCAAGGGTGACCGGAGTCGAAATGGGGAAGCGATCAGCAGTTAGCATTTTTACTCCCACCAACACGAGCAGCAGCGCCAGCCCGTAGTTCAGGAAGCGAAATGCTTTCATCAGTCCGGAGACAGCAAAGTAGAGTGCCCGCAGCCCCAGTATGGCAAAGACGTTAGACGTGTATACGATAAAGGCGTTGAGAGTAACGGCCAGCACTGCGGGAATAGAATCGATCGCAAACAGAACATCTGTAGTTTCGATGACGCCGAGAACAATTAACAACGGCGTGGCATAAAAGCCGGTACAGCCGCGCCAGTCGCGAACAAAGAAATGGCCGTCCTGATATTCATCTGTGACCGGCAGGAAATGGCGCACGGCTCTCACTACCGGATTGTGCGCCGGATCGACACGATGCGGGCCAGTGAATCCCAGGCGCACTCCGCTGTAAATGAGCAACGCGCCGAAACCGTAGAGAATCCAGTGAAAGCGGTGAATCAGGCCGACGCCGCTGAGAATGAAGATGCCGCGCATCAGCATGGCTCCGAGGATTCCCCAGAAAAGAACTCGGTGCTGTTCGGCTTCAGGCACAGCGAAATAGCGAAAAATCACAACAAAGAGAAAAAGATTGTCCACGCTAAGTGAAAGCTCAAGAACATAACCGGTGACGAATTCGAGTGCGGGCTGTCGCCCTTGCCAGAAGAACAGCAGTGCCGCGAAAGCGGCAGCGAGACAGATCCAGAAGGCTGTGCGGGCGATGGCATGCCGCGGGCTGCTGGGAGCGCCCAGGCGAAGGTCGAGCGCCAGCATAGCCAGCGCGAAGAGATTGAAGAGCAGCCAGGCAAATAGCAAGGTTGTCGGAATTTCTGATTTCTGATTGTTGATTGATAAGCTGACTGCCCGGGCTCCAATCAGCAATCACAAATCAACATCAGCAATTCTACTTGGGTGGCAACGGTTCCATCTTGTCGAGAATGCGGATAGTTTCCAGTATCGTGCTGCCGGTGATCTCAAGACTCTTCGGACTGAGCTTGTCGACCGTGTCCTGCGGAGTATGCCAGAACACGTTGTCGTAACCGTAGCTGAAATCGATAAGGTCAGCGCACGCTACGCCGCGTTTCAGGAAAGGAAGATGGTCGTCGCTGATTTGCATCGTGCGCGCGAAGAAATGAGATTGATAACCCAGACGAGTGGCAGCCTCGTAGACTACATCTTCCAGCCAGGGCGTCGAATTCGATTCGCGCTCGATCTCGAGATCGGCATCGCCGATCATATCAGCCAGGAGAAAAGCTTTTATTTTTTTCAGAGTTCCGTCGGACTCCCACTTCTCTGCCAGGTGTTTGATTCCATATAAAGCATCTTGCTCAAAAGGGATCTCCGTATCCGGGCGGATCGATTCCTCGGCATCATCCCAAACCAGCCAGATGCTAAAGCCGTCGTTGGGTTTGCCGCGAAGCTGATTGGCGATTTCGAGCAGCAGCGCGCTGGAGGAAGCGCCATCGTTGGCGCCAATGTATGACGTGTTGCGCAGCGGGTAATTTGTGTCGTAGTGGCTGGCCACGACGATGATGCCATCTTTCTGGCCGGGAAATTTGGCGATGATGTTGTGAACGGGAAATTTGCCCTCCGGAGTGTCGGCGGTGAACACGTCGTTTTCGACGTTGTCGGATTTCAAGCGTGCGAGGAGATAATCCTCGACTTTCTTGTGGTTGGCGCTACCGATGGGCCGCGGACCTAAAGCGACAATTTCTTTCACGTATTGCATGGCGCGCTCGCCATCGAACTTGGGAGGCGGGCTCGTATCCGGCGGGAAATTGAGCTTCGGCGTGATCGCGTCGGCGGGGTTATTCGCGGGCGGAGTTTGAACCGTCTCCTTGCTGCTGGTTTTATCTTGATCGCAGGCAATGGCGATCAGAGCGAGCGCGAGAAGAATAGTCGTGATTTTGATTGAGCGTGGCACCAGATGTCCTCAGAGATTTTTATAACAGCTTCCAAGGCGATGCAGAAATCTCACTGCGTCGGGCGTAACTTCGGTGCCTAAAGGCCGTACGCAGGCAGATCACAAGGCATTCTGGATGACCCTTACTGCCGCCTCTGGGTCAGCCACTTCAATGACCAGCTCATTGAATTGCTCGTCGTGCAAATCAATCACTATGGTTTTCTCCGGGTGATGCACGTCCCAGAAGACTCGCTTGCCATCCTGATGGAAAGTTCCCGCAGTGATGACTCCGGGCACATTAGTCCCAGGCATTCTGATCCCGTGATACCATCCGCGCCCGATCTCCGCGTCTGCCCGGACACGCGCAATGTGAACTAACGGTATTTCGAGACTACTCTTGAAGGACCAGAGCTTGTCAGCCCCTCGGACGTGCAACACCAATTTGCCTTCCGCTATCGACAGATCAACCAACTTATCGCCTCAATGATTTAATGTTCCTCTCTTGCGTGGCTCGCTGCGGTTTCTTAAATTTGGGCAGCAAACTTCTACGAAGCTTGCTTCTCCCTGCGCGCCCGTCGCTGGCTGGGATGAACAGCCCAAGCAATGACGATACTGACCACGTACAAAGCCACCATGGGCGCGGCGAAAATACACATGCTTAAAACATCGGGCGTGGGCGTAACGATCGCGGCCACGATGAAAATCAACAGGATGGCATAACGAAAATTCTTCAACATGAAACCGGCCGAGACGATGCCCATAAGCGCCAAAAAGAAAATAAGAATCGGCATCTCGAAGATCAGCCCCATGCCCAGAATAATGCTGAGAAACAGAGACGTGTATTCGGAGATCGTGATCATGGGCTGGAACTGCCGGCCGAAATGAATCAGGAATCCCAAAGCCTGCGGGTAGACGATTTTGTAGCCGAAGTACCCGCCAGTGACGAACAGGACGATTGTCGAAAACATGAAGGGCACCACGTAGCGCTTTTCATGGCGGTAAAGGCCGGGTGAAATGAACATCCAGACCTGATAAAGGACGAAGGGCGAGGTAACAAACAGGCCGGCGAGCGCGGCGATCTTCAAGTAAAGGTTGAAGGGCTCGACGGGATTCAGGTAGACGAGTTTTTCCGACATGCCATTGGCTTTGAGGGCATCGAGAATGGGGCGCTGCATAATGTCGTAGATCCACTCGACTTTCCACCAGCAGGCGAAGAAACCAACCGCCACCGCAGCGATGGAATAAACCAGCCGTCGGCGAAGCTCCTCAAGGTGATCGAGGAAGCCCATCGTGGGCATCGCTTCGGGCTTTTCTTCCTGCTGCTGCCTCGAAGCTTCCACGGCATTGTCAAACATGCGACTCCTGCTGAGCCGCCGCCGTGGCTACCTCAGGCGATGGTTGAGGGGCGGCAGCCGGCGGTGAATCCGAAGCCGCAGCGCCCCCAGAATCAGCGGCCGGCTGAATCGAAGGCTCGGCCAGTGTTGCAGGTTCCTTCTGGCGCGGGATGGATTGCTCTGGCACCGGGTTGAGGTTCGCGGCACTCAAAGCAGGTTGCGAGGCGCTACGGCTCTTCTCGACTTCTAGGTGTGCGATTTCGCTCTCGATCTGCGATCGAAATTCATTAGAGGCACGGCGCAGTTCAGCGAGCAGGCGTCCAGCCTGGCGAGCGATCTCCGGCAGTTTTTTCGGCCCAAACAGAATCAGGACCAGAAAGAACAGGAAAATGGTGTCGGAGAAGCTCATTGGCACAATGATAATGCGGCAGGAAAAAAGCGGCAACGGATGCATTTTCCGGAACTTCCCTGCTCGCGAACGCATCTCAAATAAAGGAGTTTTCTGCGCTGATTACCATGGTGACGACCGTGGTCCGAAGCAGCATATAAAAATGATATACTGCGTTCATTCAGCGCGGCATCTGGGGTGAAGCAGCAACCCCGAAAAGAAGGACAATTTACGATGGTTCGTAGTTCTCGCCGATCTCTTTTCCTGGTAGTTTTTTTTCTCCTTGCCTGCGGTTTTCTGGGCATCCTTTTTGCCCAGCGAACTGGTCAGCAGACGTCGCTCAGCAGCGACTCCGATGTCAAAGACAGCCTCAAGGAGTTCTCCGACGTCTACGCCATTGTCGAGGAGAACTACGCCGAGCCGGTCAATCCCGACAAGGCCATTTACAACGGCGCTATCCCAGGCATGCTGCACGCGCTCGATCCGCACTCGAACTTCTTTGATCCCAAGTCTTATGCCCTGATGCGCGAAGACCAGCGCGGCAAATACTACGGCGTGGGTATGACCGTCGGGCCGCGCAACAACAAAGTCATCGTGATTTTCCCATTCGTCGGCACACCGGCCTATAAGGCGGGAATTCACCCCGGCGACGTGATCATTGCCGTCGACGGCAAGTCGACCGAAAACATGTCCACACCTGATGTGGCCGACATGCTGAAGGGGCCAAAGGGAACTACGGTTCATATCAGCATCGCGCGCGAGGGCGTGGAGAAGCCCATGGAATTCACCCTGGTGCGCGATGAGATCCCGCGCTACAGCGTCGATGTTCACTTCATGATCCGGCCGGGCATCGGATACATGCACGTGACCGGGTTCAACGAGACTACGGAAGAAGAAGTATCTAAGGCACTCGATGAATTCGGCGATCTGAAGGGCCTGATTCTCGATCTGCGCGGCAACCCCGGCGGCCTGCTCAGCGAAGGCGTGGGAGTGGCCGACAAGTTCCTGAAGAAGAATCAGCTAATCGTCTCTCATCACGGCCGCGCATCGGCGGAAAAGCGCTATGTGGCGCAACACGGAAATGGCGGCAAGGATTATCCGCTGGTCGTGCTGGTGAATCGACTCACGGCATCGGCCGCCGAGATCGTTTCCGGTGCGATTCAAGACCACGACCGCGGCCTGATCGTGGGTGAAGTCACGTTCGGCAAAGGCCTCGTGCAGACGGTCTACCCGTTGGCCGAGAACACCGGGCTGGCCCTGACGACTGCGCACTACTACACCCCGAGCGGACGTCTGATTCAACGCGACTACAGCAATATCTCGCTATACGACTACTACTACAACCGCGACTCCGATGTAGCCAACAACACGGCCAACCGTGAAGTAAAGCTCACCGACAGCGGTCGCACGGTTTATGGCGGTGGTGGAATAACCCCGGACGTAATCATTCCTCCGGTGAAAAGCAATCACTTCCAGGACACGCTGCTGCAGCACTACGCGTTCTTCAACTTCGCCAAGCGCTATGTCGTGAATCATCATCCGACCAAGAGCTTTGAAGTCGATGATGCGGTGATGCAGGAGTTCCGGAAATCACTGGACGAAGAAGGCATTACCTACACGCAGGCCGATCTGCTCGACAACGCAGACTGGTTGAAATCGAACATCAAGGCCGAAATCTTCGTGGACGCCTTCGGTCAGGATGAAGGCCTGAAGGTCCGCGCCGAAACCGATCCCGAAGTAATGAAGGGACTGGAGCTGCTGCCGCAAGCCAAAGCGCTGGTCGACAATGCGAAGAAGATTGTGGCCGAGCACAACGCAGCAGGCGCATTCAATAGATAGTGTTGGAAGTAAAGGTTTCAAAGTTTCAAAGACACGGAGGTCCGGGAATTTTCCGGGCCTTTGTTGCTTCTGCTCTTTGGCGTCATCCTGAGCGGAGCCGTTTCTCATGCGGAGCGAAGGATCTCCTTGCCCACAGCTCAATGGGCGTTGCGATTCCTCACCCCACCGGTGAAAGCGCGGGGCTTCGGAATGACGCCTCAGCTGTCGGGGTTTAGGCCGCCTCTGAAACCTTGAAACTTTGAAACCTCTATGTGACAATCCGCCACAGAAGCGGATGGAGCAGGCTTGAGGTCAATCACACTGGCACTGGCGGTCGCATTGGCGTTGCTTGCCGGTTGGACCGATTGGCGCTGGCGGCGAATCCCCAACTGGCTGACTGTACCGGGATTTGTGGCGGGTCTTGCAGTGAACTCGGCCACCGCCGGCTGGGGCGGATTGAAAACCTCCCTGCTCGGCACCGGCTTGGGGTTGTTGTTGTTGCTGCCTTTTGTGCTGTTGCACAGCTTGGGCGCAGGCGATTGGAAGCTGGCTGGCGCTTTAGGTGCGCTCGTTGGTCCGGCCGTCCTGGCCGATGTGCTCATGGGGTCAGTTTTTGTCGCCGGACTGATGGCCTTCGCGCTCGTGATCTACAAACGGCGCATTAAGGAAACGCTGCGCAATATCGGGGCCATGCTGGCGTCCATGGTTCGCCTGCGCATGCCCGGAGTGGAGGTTTCGCTGGACAATCCGCAATCGTTGAAAGTCCCCTACGGAGTGGCGCTGGCATTGAGCACGGTGCTTTACGGCGTGTGGAGTTTGAAGATGCGGGGAGCGCATTAGCCATGAAGAAATGGAACATGAAAGTGCGCAATCTGGCCCAGGATACAAGCGCAAGCGAGATCGCGGAGTTCGCTGCCGTCCTGCCGATTCTGCTCATGATCCTGATCGGGATTTTCTGGTTCGGGCAGGCCTTCCGCATTTACGGCACGATCACTCACGCGGCACGCGAAGGTGCCAGGGCGGCCGTAGCTCCGCTATGCGCGACTTGCTCCGGTACAAACAATGCATCACAGAACGCCTGGACCGCGGTGCAGTCCGCGCTGAACGCCGCCAACCTGGATCCAACCCAATCACAGCAGCCAACCGTTCTCCCGCCCGTCTGCCCATGCGGCGCAGGATCTTCCGCCACAGCCTGCTCGGGAACTGGAACCGCGCCGCAACCGGCGAGCTGCGACAGTTCGCAAGCCAACATCTGTGTTCAGGGCACGATGGGCCAAACAGTCGCCCTGTCGACATCCGCGTCAGGCGGTGCTGGTACTTGCGGAGTATCGGTCAGTCTTCAGTATCCTTACACGTTTTGGCTGCCGGGGGCTTCCATCGGAAATCGGACCATTTACCTGCGGGCGCAGGCCGAGATGAGGTCTGAAAGTCAATGAGCGGTATTTTTCATCGACGGCTATCGAGTGCCTTCTTAACTCGGCTGCGTACCCAGGAACGTGCCACTCAGGTAGCTGAATTCGCTCTCTCCGTGCCGCTCTTGGTGATCTTCGTCGTCGGCATTTACGATTTCAGCGGAGCCATCGCCCTAAAGCAAAAACTGACCAACGCCGCGCGCGAGGGAGCCAGAATAGCCGCCGCTGACCCCTCGAATGATGTGAGCGCGCCGTCCTCGGCAATGCCGGCATCCGTAAGCGACGCGTTCCAGGTAATCGATAACTATCTGCTGTCTGAGAAGCTCAATGACTGCGGGTTGAGCAGTTCCTCGCCCACGCTCTCCTCCAATGTCATCTGGACCTTCACGGCAAATGGCTGTAGCGGTGCCAGCCTGACGCTCACCATCAACCGTGGCTATTACTTGTCACCAAGCACAAATGCCGCGGCCCCGGTCAGTTGTACACCGACTGCCGTGGGAGGTAGTCAGGCTATCATTGCAACCTGTGTCACCATTCAGTATCCGTACGTGTGGAAATTCAGCAGCGTCTCGGGATTTTTCGGTGGAAGCTTTCTTGGCCCAAGTACGATCACGACTACGGCAGTCATGTTCAACGAGAACTGAACCAAAACCATGCGAGCGCCTTTCATTCAACGCCGAAGCAAGCCAGCCTTCTCTCGCAAGAGCGAGCGCGGAGCCACCATGGCGCTGGTCGCCATTGCAATGTTTGGCGTCATTGCCATGGCAGGTGTCTCGATTGATATCGGCACGCTCTATCAAGCTAGCGCGGAAGCGCAACGGTCGGCAGATGCCGCGGCCTTGGCAGCGGCGCGCACCATTTCGATGTCGGGGCTGACCACCGATCCAACCAACTCTTCACTTTTCTGGTCGCAAATTTGCGGAGGTGCAAGCAGCCCCGCGACCCAGGCAGCCATCGCCACAGCACAGCAGAACTCGGTGGCTGGCGCGTCAAACATGACGGTCACGGTGATCTATTCGGCCAACGGTGGCGCCAATGCTTCCGCTGATTGCTCGGTCGTGGGTGCACCGTTTGGCGTCAACCCCCTGGTTACGGTCACCGTGCGACAGTCGAACCTGCCGGTTTATTTCTTACGCGTATGGGGAGCATCGCCAAGCACCGTGACTGCCACCGCAACGGCAGAGGCGTTCAACGCCTCGGCGGGCAGCTACGCAACCTGGCCGAGATGCGTGAAGCCATGGGTCGTGCCGAATTTAGATCCCGACCACCTGAACCCCCGCAACTACACGAGCCAACCATTTCTCAGTAGTGGTGCTATTCAAAACCCCGGTACTGTCGCCAACAACGGCGTGGTTGGCGAGACGTTTACTTTGACCCCTGACTGCCACCATCACGGAAGCGGTTGCACGTTAAGAAACCCCCCCCAGGCCAATCCCAGCCCGCCCACCCTGCAGTACGTTCCCGGTCAGGTGTCGAGTGCGACCGCAATCCCTGCGTGCACAACCACGCCACTCGCTGACGCATACGCCCAAGCCATTGCCGGCTGCGATCAATCGACGCAATACCAATGTGGAGTCACGAATGCAAATAGTGTCGATTTGTCGGAGAATCCAGTTCATGGCTTTGGCGGCGGTGATACAACAAATGGGGCGCAATGTCTGATTCATCAAGCGGCAGGCACCGACTCAGTCAACAACGGACAGGATGGGCTGGCGCCAATTGGAGGAACCCCGCCGAATTATCCATTTCAAATTCAGGCGGGAAGCAGTAATCCCGTGGTGGCTGAAGGATTGACCGCCGGCAGCGCGATTACGAGCAGCACATCGATCGTCACCGTTCCCATCTATGATCAGACGCAAACCCAGCTCCTTAACCCAACGGGCGTCACGCAAGTTACGATCATCGGCTTCCTCCAGGTCTTCATAAACTACGTCGACGACACGGGGGACGTGAACGTGACGGTAATGAATGTGGTCGGCTGCGGCTCCAGCCCGGGCACAATTTTCAACGGAACTTCCCCTGTGCCAGTGCGCCTCGTCACGCAGCAATAGTTAGGGGCCAGTTCGAACGACTCGATTCCTAGTCGGGGACATCGTTATTCGCTGGCTTTTTCTCGGGAGCGGCAGGGTCGCCCGGCTGATTAGTGTGATCCGTCGCGCCGGGATCAGTCCCAGGCGCGGGTGGAACTCCGGGGGCGGGACGAACTTGTGCGGCGGACACGCCAGGCTGCGGTTCCGAATCCTCCTCATCGTTCTCCGCAACCATCTGGCGCTGCGGGCTTGGAGCAAGTATCGCCCCTTCCGGCCGCGAACTCAGGATCACGCGATCGAGAATTCGCGGATCGCTTGACGAACTCAGAATCAAGAAATTGAATCTTGATCCGTTCAGCAGGCGAGAAAGAACTTCCGGAGCGGGAGCAGGCCCTAGTTCGGCCACGACCTGTTCCTGCTCTGCCCCCGCGGGAATGGCGACCTCTGCCCCGGTGCGCTGGTGAACGGCAAACAGAACTTCTGAAAGGTTGACTTTGTTAGCGCTAATGGTGAGCAGCCCGTCGCGAAATGACACCGCCAGGGCCGGCCGCGGAGGAGAAGGAACCTCTACCGACAGGTGCGCATCTGCGGCCGAGTAATTTGTATTGGTCAGCACCGGCCCCGAGCTGGGATGAAACGCTGCCGATTCAGCTCCCGCACCGGCCCCGACTTTCACAATCACGGTTCTTCCCGATGGAAAAACCTGGTAGGGCTGCGGCCCGGACAAATCCAGCACGATCCTCGTAACCGGCGGGTTCGTAGAGAACAGGCCCACGCGCAAGCTTTTGACCTCGGCGCGATTCACAGCCTGGCTGTGAAGCTCGGCGCCGGGAACCGCGTTAACAAAATCGACGACCAGCCGGTCAGGATTCCTCAAAAGATTGGTCTGCGGGATTATGCGGTCGCTGGCTTCAACTTCGATCTCGACCTGTCCGCTGGTGCGCAATATCTTCACCCTGCGAATTGAGGGGTGCGTCTGAGCGGTTGCGTGAGCGGAGAAACACGCTACCACCAGCGACAAAACAGCAGCGGCGCTGAAAAAGCGCTTCATGCAAACGGTGAGCGGAAGTTGCTTTAGCGCGATTTTAGCAGTGATTTCGGAACTTCCCGCTTACGGAAGGATTACAACTTTGGGTCATGGACCGTCCATTCGTACAATGCAAAGGTAGGAACTACGCTTCCGCAGGCAGGCTAGGGAGTGTGGATTCGGCTACGTCTCACGTACTAGAGACCTTGTGCCGGAAGCGCCAGGCGATCAGCGCCAGACCCGACCCGAACAGAATCCAGGTTCCGGGCTCGGGCACGACGGAGGAACTGCCGCATGGGCCGATCGGTTTTTTCTTTTTTCCAACATCTACCGCGATTTCGGGGGCCGTCCCCTTCTTCTTTACGGGAGGGCACAAACCCTCGGGCAAAGGCGGCACAGCCACGCTTACAAAATTTCCACCGCCGAACGGGGAGTACGGAGTCAAAGGACCCACCGCGCCAAAATCTGGCACCTGCGGCCGGTTCAGCAACGCTGACTGAAAGTTTGCAGGAGGCGCTTGCATGGCCGTGCCTTGTCCGCTGCGCTCCGGCTGGTTGAGCTGCTCTTCGGTAGGCTCGGTCGCTTCGGCCTGCTGTTGCTGCGGAGTTTCCTCTACGCGATTGGCGCAGCGCGTGCGCGCGGCGATTCTGCCGTCGGTAATCAGCTTCTCGCCCTTGTGCAACGTGACGCGGTGGCTGGTCCAGTAGATGTGGTTGCCGATTCGATAAGAAACATAAACCGTTCGCGCCAGCGTGAGACGTACGATCTGCGCGTGAGCATAGTCAAACCCGGCATAGTGGGCCCCGACAACCGGATCATGCTCCGCGACCCATTTAAGTTCCTTTGCATCTTCAACCCCGCCCGAAACCACAGAATAGGGATAGACAGGACGCGCCTGGACTTGCGCCTGAGAAAGAATTTGATCCAAAACCGGCGCGCGGCCAGGAAGAGCTGCCGAAGCCTGTATGCGTACCACTTGCGGCTCGGCGCGAAATAACTGAGGAATCAAGTATTGAGCTGTCAACGCCGCCGTCGTCGCGACAAGCACAAGCGCGGTATAGCCAAGGCCGCGCCGGATCATCCGATGGCGGCGATGACGACGCTTACGTCGACGCCGAACTACTACCCTGGTAATCCCACCCTGGGAGTCGGGCACCAACCACTCCTGCCTGCGGCGGGCTGTCCTGGGCTCCTAGGATCAAGGCAGACCGCCACGCAAAACATAGCCGCAGTTTGAATGCCAAACCGTCGCCAGCAAAGTTCAATGAATCAAAAGCGATAGCGCCTTTCTGCGGATAATCGTAGCAGAAGTGCGAAACCGTTTGCAGACAAATGCTGTGGATTTCTTGGAAAAGCGCCGAGTCAGACATGGAGCGTGATTCGCCGCCAGTTCGCGAAGCCTTAGAAGCCTTTAGGAAATACGTGACTTGGCTTGAAAGGGCGTGGCTTCAGCCCGCCAACATCATGTGCCACATTACTTGCTAATCCGCTTTCGTTCCTACGTGAATCGCAGCGTCAAAGGTGGCAAGGCCAGCCCTTCAATTTCGACCTTCCACTTATCGCCCGCCGCTGTGAGGTGTCCCGCGGTCAGAGTGCCTGAACTGACAATCTCGCCTGCACTCAGGGGTTCGACAGGAAATCGCCGGGCAACCGCAGCCCCGAGTTCGGCCAGACAGAGGGCAGGACTCTTCAAAGAGTTTCTCCCCGAGCCTTCCTCAACAAATTCCCCCGCTCTAAACATTTTCACTTTGAATCGCGGCAACTGTTCGGCGAGTTGAGGGATAAGCTCGGGCCGCACTTGTACTCGTTCGCCAATGACCAGTGCGGCGTGTAGTCCGAACGAGGCGACAAAGTCGCTGGGCTGAAATTTCCAGTCGGGATAAGGGCAATCGATAATTTCGAAACCAATGGCGAGCCAGTCGCAGGCAGCAAGCGCGGCGGCAGCGTCGGAGGGATCGCCGGTAACCCGCTGCTTCAGACCGAAGACAATCTCCGGTTCGACTTTAAGAGATCGCGAGTGAGCTAGGGCTAACGCGCCTGAGTTGCCTTTAGTTTGATGAACGGTGTCGTCATACATGTGGCCCCACACCAGCGTCTCCAACTTGAGCACGCGCCACATCGCTTTATTGCCATAACCCACCTTGCGGCCAACGGACTTGTGCCCCGCAGCTTCACGCCAGTGCTTGAGAATCCCTTCCACCTGGTAGGCAGTGTCCAGATCGAAGCCCGGGCGAGTAGAGGGCGGCGGGTCAACCATTTTTCCTGATTCGCTAGCCGAGAGTAACTCCCGCGCCAAAGATTCGGACTCGCTTGACCCCATAGGCATATGCGGCTGAGATGCCGATTATTCAACAGCCAACGAAACGTTAGTAACTTTACCACGATCACTTTAGTTGTTAGTTTCCGCTTAGGAACATACGGCTGTGTTGAGGTAATGTCGCCTTCGCGGAGAAACAGAATGGAAACAAGGCCAAAAAGATCGAAACCGCAGTGCAAAGCAAATTTGCCCATCCTTTCCCTCTGTGTGTGGTTGCTGTTACTGCTTTCGTTTGGCATCTGCGCAGGTTCTGCCCGCGCGCAGAATGGTGTCGTGGTGGTCGGATCAGGGTCCAGCGTTCCTGCGCCTCTTTACACCCGCTTGGCACAGGAATTTGGCAAGCAAAACACAAGCATTCAAATGCGGTATCTTCCAGTCGGCACCAGCGAAGGCATCAAACAGATTTCTCACGGCGCGGGCGATTTTGCTGCCGGAGAAGCGCAATTGACTGAGACTCAGCGCAAAGAGGGCAGCCTGATTGAGCTGCCGCTCGTGCTCATCGCAATCGTCCCCATCTACAATCTTCCCCAGGTTCACGCGGAACTCCGCCTCTCGGGAGAAGTTCTGGCTGACATTTACCTCGGCGAAATAAAGACGTGGAATGCGCCCCAAATCGCGAGACTGAATCCTGACGTCAGCTTGCCAAACATGCCCATTCAGGTAGTGAACCGGCCGGCGGGCAAAGGCTCGAACTACGTTTTCACCGAATTTCTCTCGAAGGTAAGCTCGAAATTCCGGTCTCAGGTTGGCGTAAGCCCGTCACCTAACTGGCCGGTGGGCGAGCCGGCAGAGCGTAGCTCTGATATGGCCGATAAGGTGAAAAACATTCCCGGTGCGATCGGCTATGTCGAATACCAATACGCGATAAAGAACGACATTGCTCAGGCCGCGATCCTCAATGCAGCGGGGAAATTCGTGAGAGCTTCAGCAGAAAGTATCGGCGCAGCGTGCCAGGCCGTGGAGGCTCCGCAATGGAACCGCTTCTCTGCCTCGCTGACAAACGCAGCCGGCGCAAACTCATTTCCCATTACCAGCTTCAGTTGGCTTTACCTGCCATTGAAATCCGCAGATTCATCTCGGGGAGCCGCCTTGAGTGATCTACTGAACTGGATGTACAGCGATGGCCAGCACTTCGCCGCACAGGAAGGCTACGCCGAGCTGCCCTCCCCATTGCTCGCCGCAGTGAAGAAGAAAGTCAGAGAACTGCGGTAATTGGCCGATTTTCGGCTAATCCAGACGGCGCCATTCCGAAGCCCGCGCTTTAGGTAGAAGCCGGCTTTCAACGGGGGCGGCGAAGCCGCGGGGCGAGGAGTCTCGCGTGTAGCGCAAAGCGTCCACGTGCGCAACCGAACCACTCCATGAAGTTAGCCCGAATTTGACTCTGAATTCTCCCCCTGCCATGATGAGCAGTGCCCGACCGCAAGCTCATCATCGTCCGGTTCATCGGCACAACCCCAAGCACCGCCTATTGCGATGTGTGCCGGCTGGCGTTTCGCACCCGCCAGGAATTTCTGCTCGACGCCGACAAGGCCAAAGAACAGCTTCAGGCCGAGTTCGAAAAACACGAATGCAAGCCGGAAGAGAGCGCCGTCAATGACGTGCTCACCCAAATTCAACTCTAGTTCCCATCTCACAAATGGTCTTGAAAAGGCAGGGCTTCCAGCCGCGCCGTCCGGAGCCAGAAAAGACGCGGGCTTCAGTCGCTGAGGAAAAGGGCCGTCGGCCAGAAAACCGACTTATGAGATGGATTCTCGTCTCCAGCGTCAAGATCCCGTTATCAGTGCCCCCGCCCGGCATCATTTTTGCGCTAGGATAGTCATTTGCTGTAATGGACTGAAGTTCAGCTAGAGGATTGCCCATGCCTTTGCACACCCAGAATTCAATCGTTCAATCCATGAACTACGCTCCGGCGAACCTGAATCCCGAAAAAGATCTCCCCAAAGGCTTCATGGACTTCCTCGCTCCCCTGCACAAACAATTCACGCCCTGGCAGCAGAAGCTGGTTGCGAACCGGGCGAAGGTGCTGGAGGCATCGCATCACGGAAAGCCACCAGATTACTTGCCGCCATCGGAAGCAACCACAACCGAGTGGAAGATCGAAACGCCCGACTGGTGCGCCGACCAGCGCAATCAGATGACCGGCCCCGCTGACGACGCCGAGCTGACCGTGAAGCTGCTGATTTCAGGATCGCCTGCCGTGATGGTGGACCTTGAAGATTCCACTGCCAATGCATGGGAGCACATCCTGCTGGCGGTGAAGAACACGATCGCCGCCTACAAATATGAGCTGAGCTACGACGATGCCAAGCGGAACAAGAAAGTCACGGTACAAAAGTCAAAAACCGTGACCTGGGTGCGCCCACGCGGTCTGCATTTGAGCCAGGGCGGAGTCTTCAAGAATGAAATCACGTCAGCTTCGCTGTTCGATGTGGCGCTGATCTGGTATCAGATTGATCCCGCATGGTTGCCGCACAATTTCTCGGTCTACATCCCCAAAAGCGAGTCAGCGGAAGAAGCTTTCTGGTGGCGCGATCTGTTCCAGGCCCTGGCAAGGCACAAAGGCCTGCCCAAGAACTACATCAAGTGCATGGCCTTGGTGGAAGCCCATCCGCTCGCATATCAGATGGAAGAATTCCTGTTCAATCTGCATGAACACTGCTTGGGATTGAATCTTGGCCGCTGGGATTACATGGCCTCGCTGATTCATTTCATGCTTGAGGATCCCAACTGGATTCTTCCCGATCGCAACACGATCCCGCATGATGTGCCGTTCTTTCAGAATTTTCGGACTCTGATGCCGGAGATCTGCCACAAGCACGGAGTGCATGCAATTGGCGGAATGACAGCGCTCTATCCGAGTCGCACTGACAAAGAACTGAACGACCGCGCGCTGAAGGTGCTGGAGCAAGATAAGAAAAACGAAGCCAACTGCCTGATGGATGGCGCGTGGACGGGACATCCTGACCAAAACGAGATCGCGGTGGCGCAGTTCCCGTACCCAAACCAGATTGCCAAGCGGCCGAAGCTGGCGAGCAAGCATCCCGATCTGCGGCCTCTGCCAAAAGGCGTTGGCAAAATCAGTCTCGATGGTACGAGGGCGGCGGCGCGCACCGTGATTCGTTATCGCAATGGAGTTCTGAATGGCAAAGGCGCAAGCCTGCTCGACGGTTACATGGAGGATTTAGCCACGGATCGCATTTACCGGCTGATGATCGCGCAGCGCGTGCGGCACAAGGTCAAAGTGCAGGGCGATAACGGAAGACCGGTTGAACACTCCTTTGAGCTGATGAGCCGCATTTTCGATGAGGAGCTGGCGAAAATTCAACGCGACCTGCCGGCAGAGATTGACCGCAAGGCGGCCGAGACATTGCCCGAAGCCCGTCGCATCGCCGAACAGATGATCATGCAAGGCCATCATTCGCCAATTTAGCGCGGAGAGGCTCGCGCTCGAAGTGCCATGTTCTTAGCGCCCTTTGCGGAAGTTCTTAGCGAACTCTGCGGTTTAAGATGTTAGAGAAACAATCCAGAGAGATCGCGAGAAACAATCCTGCTAGTCTGTTTGCGATTAGAATCGAGGAACTCATATGAGCGTTACTGAACAAGCTACTGCCACTCTTCACTTCCCTCCCTTGCAACCACCGAAGCGCTATCTCTTCGGTCCAGGACCGACAATGGTCGATCCACGCGTCTATGCGGCTCTGTCGAAACCGATCATCGGCCACCTCGACGCCTACTTCATCCAGGTCATGGGCGACGTTCAACAACTGGTAAAGATGGTGTATGGAACCACCGAAGGCTCCACTCTCGTGATCTCGGGCACCGGTAGCGCCGGCATGGAAGCGGCGATCAGCAACTTCGTTGAACCGGGAGCAAAGTTCGCCGTATTTGCCAATGGATATTTCTCCGACCGGCTTACCGAAATGGCGAAGCGTCATGGAGCGAACATCGCGCGTTTTGAAAAGCCGTGGGGTGAAGTTTACTCCGATGATGAAGCGCGCGACTTCATCAAGCGCGAGAAACCGCAGGTCGTGGCCTACGTTCACGCTGAAACGTCCACTGGCGCGCTGCAAAAAGGCAATGCGATCTGCGAGGCAGCGCACGAAGTGGGCGCATTGGTGATTGGAGATTGCGTGACTTCGCTCGGCGCCATGCCGGTGAATTTCGACGACACCGGAATCGATGTCGCCTACAGTTGCACGCAAAAAGGACTGAGCTGCCCACCGGGTTTGTCTCCCATGGCGATTTCCGAGCGCGCCATGAACTGGCTGCGGGCCCGCACAACTCCGCCCCGAAGCTGGTATCTCGACCTCAAGCTAATTTACGACTATTCCACCGTCTCGCATCGCTATCACCACACTGCGCCTATCTCCATGTTCTATGCGCTGCGCGAGGCGCTGATGGTGATTGCCGAAGAAGGCGTCGAGAACCGCTGGGAGCGCCATCGCCGCGCCAACAGGTCTTTCGTCGGCGGAATCGAAGCCATGGGCCTGAAGATGCACGTGCCCGCCGAGCACCGCATCGCCAATCTCAATACAGTTCGCGTGCCCGAGGGCATCGACGAAGCCAAGGTCCGTAAACACCTTTTAGATGGTCCCGGCATCGAAATCGCGGGCGGTTTTGGGCCACTGGCAGGCAAAGTATTCCGCATCGGCGTCATGGGGCCGCTGGCGACGGAGGAGAATGTCCAATTCTTCCTGAGGGAGTTCAAAAAAGCTCTGGACGCTGCCGGTTATTCCATCTAGGCTTGTTCCACAGTTTTTTGTGGTTGCTCTGCTTTGCGGCCTTCACGGCATTTCTTTGCGAACCTTGCGGTTAAAGCGTCTCCAGCCGCGGAGTGCGAAGAGGCCCCAAAGAGCGCAAGGAACCAGATCGCATCGCTTTGTGGTCTGGCCGCGGGGGTGCCGTTTTCCAAGACAAGCCAAGGCAATTAAGAATGAGACTGAAGTCCGTCGACACACTCTCGGACGTTTTACATTTTGCTGATAGCCACACGGCTGTAATCATCCCCGAACTCAGCCTGCACGTCAGCTACGACTCGCTGCGGCAGCAGGTTCTCGAGATGGCTGACGCGCTGGCCTCGTTCGGCATTCGCCGCGGCGACGCCGTCGCCATGGCGCTGCCCAATGGCTTGCGGGCGATCGTCGGCTTTCTTGCGGCCTCGATCGCCGGAACCGCAGCGCCGTTAAACCCAGCGTATCCCTACGAAGAATTTCATTTCTTCCTCGGCGATACCAACGCCAAAGTTCTGCTTTGCCCTCCAGTCGGGGCCGAGTACGCCCGCACCGCCGCTCTCGATCGCAAGATTCCCGTCCTATCTGTGGAGATGAACGAGCAAGGCAAAGTCAGCATCGCCAGTGCTCCGTCTGGCGTGAAAGCAACTGAACCGAAAGCCGACGATATTGCTTTGATCCTGCACACCAGCGGCAGCACCGGCCGGCCCAAGCGCGTCCCGCTGCGGCATTTCAATCTCGCGGTATCGGCGGCGAACATCGCAAATACTTATTCCCTTTCTGAAAACGATGTTTCCCTCTGCATCATGCCGCTTTTTCATATTCACGGCTTGATGGCATCGACCATGGCCACTCTGCTTTCCGGCGGAGCCGTGGTAGTTCCGGGCAAGTTCAACGCGCTCACTTTCTGGCGAACCGTAAAAGAGCACCGTGTCACATGGTATTCCGGCGTGCCCACCATGCATCAGCTCCTGCTTGCACGGGCGCACAACAAACCGCTGGAGGCCCGAACCCTTCGTTTCATCCGCTCGTGCAGCGCGCCGCTTTCCGCCCAGTTGATCCACAAAATCGAAGACATGTTCGGCGTACCCTTCGTAGAAGCCTATGGAATGACAGAAGCGTCCCACCAGATGACCTCCAATCCGCTGCCTCCGCGCCATCGCAAGAGCGGGTCGGTAGGAGTGGGTACCGGCCTGCGCATCCGCATCATGGATAAAGACGGCAATTCGCTGGAAAACAACCAGCGCGGCGAAATCGCGATTCAGGGCGCCAACGTATTTCGCGGATACGAAAACAATCCCGAGGCCAATGCCCGCGCTTTCGTGAATGGATGGTTTCGCACCGGCGATGAAGGCTATCTCGACCAGGATTGCTATCTGCACCTGACCGGCCGCATCAAGGACATCGTTATTCGCGGCGGAGAAAACATTGCGCCCCATGAGATCGATGAGGTTCTGTTAAAGCATCCCGCAGTAGCGGCGGCGGTGACGTTTGGCTACGCGCATCCGACCCTGGGCGAAGAAGTGGCAGCGGCGGTGGTGTTGCACGAACCGCATGGTGCCACGGAAGCCGCGCTGATCAAGCATTGCCGTGAGTTTCTCGCTGAATATAAGTGTCCCAAGAAGATTTATATGGTAAAGAGCATTCCTACCACAGCCACAGGGAAAATCCGCCGGCGTGCAGTTGCCGCCGCGCTTGTGGATAATCAACAACGCGGATGAACCTTTCGATAATCCCCATGGGTGAGCACGAATGAGATACCTGATCGCCGGAGCGGGCGCGATCGGCGCATACATCGGTGCGCGCATGGCGCGGGTGGGTTATGATGTCACGCTGTTCGCCCGCGGCCCGCATCTGCGCGCCATGCAGGAAAAAGGCGTGCAGGTCAAAAGCGCGGAAGGCGATTTCACCGCGAAACCACAGGTGATCGGAAGCTTCGAAAACGCCGGCATATTCGACGTCGTCTTTCTTGGCGTGAAGGCGCACGCGCTCACGCAGCTTGCTCCGCAATTAAAACCGGTGCTCGATCCGCAAACCACAGTGGTCAGCACGCAGAATGGAGTTCCCTGGTGGTACTTCCAGGGCTTCGGCGGCGAGTTCGATGGGATGCATCTCGAGCGGGTCGATCCCGGCGGCGTGATTTTCGCCTCGATTGACGCGGAGAGCGTGCTGGGCTCAATCGTCTACTTCGCAACGGAAATCTCTGAGCCGGGCGTCGTACGGCATATCGAAGGCAATCGCATCACCCTGGGCGAGCCCGATGGCACGCGCTCCGACCGCTCCCGCAAAATCGCTGAGGCCCTGATTGCCTCCGGTCTGCGCGCGCCGATCACAACACGCATCCGTCACGAAATCTGGGTCAAGGTCCTGGGAAATGCGTCGTTCAATCCAGTAAGTGCGCTCACACGGGCAACGCTGGCGCAAATGGCGCGCGATCCGGGAGCGGCCCGGGTGATCCGCAGCATCATGCAGGAAGTCGAAGCGGTTTCCCACAGGCTGGGCATGGAGTTGCCAGTTTCGATCGATCAGCGAATCGCCGGAGCGGAGAAAGTCGGCGAGCACAAAACTTCGATGTTGCAGGATCTCGAAGCCGGCCGGCCGATGGAGCTTGAGGCTCTCGTGGGTGCCGTGGTTGAGATCGGCGAGCGCGTAGGCCTCCCGATGACGTGCACTCGAACCGTATATGAATGTGTAAAATTATTAGGAAAAACGGCAGTGTCCTGAATTCGCCATCACAAAGGGCTTTACCCCATGTAACCGCGCGTTGCCTGTGGTTTAAAGGGTTTTCCTTCCGCCGGCACTCAACGATCAACAATCAAAAATCAGCCATCCTGTCTGGCTCCTAATCCTCCCAAAAATTATTCGCTTCCCGCCCTTGACAATCGACTCGACAACGGGCGTATACTCCCTCTGTTTGCTGGTCCACTTATCAGACCAGTTGGAGGTTTCAAGGTTGCCCACCGCAGCCAAAACCGAATTTGAGGTTATCCGTAGAAACAAAGTCTACGAGGAAGTAGCCAAGCAGATCGAACGGTTGATCCTGAAGAAGCTGCGGCCTGGGGACAAGCTACCCTCCGAGCGCGAGCTGGCGGAAACGCTGAGAGTTAGCCGCAGTTCAATTCGGGACGCAATCCGCAGTTTGGAGCTGATGGGACTGGTGGAACCGCGGCAGGGGGCCGGAACGATCGTCCGCGAAGTCACATCCGGGTCGGTAGTCAACTCGTTCGAGAATGCACTGATGCGGCGGCGCGAATTGGTCAGCGAGCTTCTGGATTTTCGCCGCATGCTCGAACCGCCGCTGGCTGCGCGGGCTGCAATCCACGCCTCTGAAGCCGATGTCTCCGAGATGGAAGACATTCTTCAGCGGCAATATGAAAAGCAACGCCGGGGGGAGCCTGCCGTCGCCGAAGATGCCGAATTTCACTACGCCATTGCGCTCGCTTCCGACAACAGCGTTGTCCTGAAAGTCATCGACATTCTCATGGATCTGCTGCGTGAGTCGCGCGAGCGGTCGCTGCAGGTCGAAGGTCGCGCGCAAAAATCGCTTGCCGGGCATCGGCGCATTCTGGCGGCCATCAAGCGCCGCGACGCCGAAGCGGCAAAAGATGCCATGCGGCACCACATCGAAGACGTCGAAGAAATCGTGCTGAACAAGGTCTATTAAATATGCACAGGGAGGACTGGCATGGGCCGGCTATTCGCAATTGAGATTATTTATCGCGGTATTTTTCAAAAAACTCTGGCGACAAGAATCAGCCGGACAATCGTGCTAGCCGCCCATCAGGAAGGTAAGATGGGCATTTCTTTTGGCCGCTATGGCGACAGCCCCGAGCGCAACGGCATCCCGGCCAAAAACTTCGCCATCGTCGCCACCGACGAGCAAACCCTGCAAGAAGGCATGGCCAAGTATGAGCCGAAAGAAGTCGACGTCACCATCGTAGTCGACGACACGCTGTGCAAAGGCGTCGAATCCTGGGCCTGGTACGGACTGCAGCCTGTCAATCGCCTCCTCAAATCCGGCGGCACGCTGATCGTCACTTCGCGCGAGACTCCCGAAACCATTATTGCGATGACCCATCGCAAACAGACTCCTTACAACCTGTCGATTCTCAAGGGCACAGTGAGCTTCTCGGGACTATGGGTCTACAAAGACGATCACACTGACGTTCGCATTCTCGGCGCGATCGCGAAGATTCTGCCCGATCTCTTCAGCTTGCAATCGGTGCAGAAGGCCATCATCTCCGAATGGAAATCGGAACTCAAGGCGATCTCGGCAGCCAATGCACACGAGCGCACGACCTCGATTCCAGTAAAACCGAATCAGGGCAATCCCGAGGTGCCATATCACTTCACATTGCCGAAGTGGCATGAAATGCGAGAAGGCATTTCCATCCCCAGCATTCCGGCTGGACACGAGATGGATGATCCGAAGACTCACGCCGAAGGTGGCTTCCAGCCCGACCGGAATCCGACCTTCCTGAAATTCAGCACGCGCACCATGCGGCCGGTGGTCAACTTCGATACCTGCATCAAGTGCACGCTGTGTTGGTTGCAGTGCCCCGATTCCTGCTTCGACGTCACCCCCGAGGGCCTGTATGACGCGAATATGAAGGCCTGCTGTGGATGCGGGGTCTGCGAGGCGGTGTGCCCGGTCAAGAATTGCGTCACCATGGTCAACGAGACCGAATTCACAGACAACAGCAGTCAGTGGGAAAGCTGGCGCAAAGACAAGCACAGCTACAAAGTTTGGCTCGAGGAAAAAATAAAGAATCCCGCAGAGCGCTCGCATGGCTTCCGCTATCGTGGTCAGTACGAGGAGCAGATTCCGGAGATGCTGGAGATCGCCAGCGGGAAATGATTACCGCGATCATCTTCTTGAGATGTCATTCCGAACCGACCTGAAAGGGTCGGTCAGGAACCTGCTTTCTTGGGCGAATGACTAACAGCTTCATAGGAGAACCACCATGGCCGTGGCAACCGTAATCGAAGAACAGAAAAAGAGAACTGAAGAAACTGCGCTAATCACGGGCAGCGAAGCCATTGCGGTCGCCTGCAAGCTGGCCGATGTCGACGTGATTACGGCTTACCCCATCCGGCCGTACGACACCGTCATGCAGTACGTTTGCAAGCTGGTCGCGAACGGCGAAATGGACTGTGAATACATCTGCGCCGAAGGCGAGCACTCGCAGTTTGAAATCGTCAAGCACGCCTCCGCCTGCGGCGCGCGCGTGTTCTGCGGATCCAGCGGCGTCGGCTGGATGTACGCCATGGAAGCGCTCACCGTCACGCCGGCGCTCCGCATTCCCATGATTGCCATGGTCGGCAACCGCGCCCTCGACGACCCCGGCGCCTTCGGCGTCGAGCACAACGACGCGCTCGCGGTGCGCGATCTCGGCTGGCAACTCGTCTGGGTCGATACTGCGCAGGAAGCCCTCGACACTGCGCTCATTGCCTATCGCGTCGCGGAAGATCGCCGCGTGTTCTTGCCGCTGGCCATCAGCTGCGACGGAGCGTTCCTCACCCACTCCCAGGCTCTGGTAAAAATTCCGACGCAAAAGAAGGTGAACGAGTTCCTCCCTCCATATAATCGTGGTGACCTGCTCCTGCACCCGGATAATCCCATCACCGTCGCACCCCAGGGCAACGAAGACTGGGTCATGGAAATCCGCCGCCAGAATTACGCAGCAATGGAGCGCTCGTATCAAGTCGTCAAAGAAGCCTACGCCGACTTCGAGCGCATCTTCGGCCGCTCGTACGGTAATCCATTCTTCGAGGAGTACATGACCGAAGATGCCGACATCGTTCTCGTCGGCATGGGAACGTTGTCGATTCCGGTGAAAGTGGCGATCCGCCAGATGCGGAAAGAAGGCAAGCGGGTTGGATTTGTGCGCATGCGCTGGTTCCGTCCGTTCGCCGCCGAGGAGCTGTCGAAGTCGCTGCAACGCTTCTCCGCCATCGGAGTAATCGATCGCGATTATTCGTTCGGTTCGCCCTATCTCGGCGGCGTGCTGGCCGGCGAAGTTCGTCACGCGCTGTATCCGGGCAACGGCAAGAAGCCGCCGGTGGTTGGCTTCATCTGCGGACTCGGCGGCCGCGAAGTTACGGTGCCCAATGTCGAGCAGATGGCCAATGCGGTGTACAACGCGGCTGATGGCAAGGCGCAGCCGCTGACTCAGTGGATCGGATTGCGCGAGTAGTCGTCCTCGCATTTGTCATTTCGACGTGCGAGCGAAGCGAGACAGGAGGAATCTCCTGAAGCAGCAGTTAGTGGCCAACTAGTTTATCGAGAGGAAAAAGATTATGGATACCTACGTACAAGTCGATCCCACCCAGCAGCTTGATGCCTACAAGGCAGTCAAGAAGATTCCGCTCGAAGAGTTTTTCACCTCCGGCCACCGCACCTGCCAGGGCTGCGAATCGGCGCTAGTCATGAAGATGATGGCCAAGGCCGCCGGCCCGCGCACCATCGTGCTCGGCAGCACCGGCTGCATGTATGTCGCAAACACGACATACTACAGCACCTCCTGGGTGCTTCCCTGGATGCACACGCAACTCGGCAGCAGCGGATCAGCCGCGCTGGGTGCGGCTGCCGCATTCAAGGCTCTCATGCGCAAGGGCAAGATGAAGAAAGAGCCCATCAATGTGATAGCCTTCTGCGGCGATGGTGGCGGCGCAGATATGGGCGTGGGCGCAATCTCGGCAACTCTGACCCATCCCGACTACAACTGCCTCATCCTCATGTACGATAACGAGTCTTACGCAAATACAGACATTCAGCTTTCAGGCAGCACGCCGTGGGGCGCCAACACCACGTTCAGCACGCCCGGCAAGGTAAGGAGAATAATGCACCGGCGCTGGAAAAAGAACATGGCCGGCATGATGGCCGCCGGACATCCCACCTGCCGTTATGTCGCAACCGTTTGCATGTCCTACGGCCTGGCGGCAATGAATTCCATCCGCAAGGCGCTGGCCATTGGCGGCCCGACTTTTATCCACTCCCTCGATCCCTGTCCAAAGGGTTGGGATTACGATCCTTATCTCTCCCACGAACTGGGCGAACTGGCCGTCAATACCGGGGTTTGGCCGCTTTATGAAGTGGAAGACGGTGTGCTGAAACTTACTGGTAGGACGCAGCAGATTGCTGCCAAAAAAGTCCCCCGGCAACCGGTTCGAGATTATCTGTTGAAGCAAGGCCGCTTCGCCCACTTCACCAACGATGACATCGATTACTTCCAGAGCAAGGTCGATGAAATGTGGGAAAAGTGGCTGATTCCCGGTGTCATTCCCTTCCGGGCAGAAGTGGAATCCGACGCTCCCCCATCATCCTAGGGCGGCGCTTGAGAAATATGTAGCGAAAACACCTCTGCCGGAAGCCGCTGTCGAGTAGGAGTCGGCGGTTCCGAAATAAGCCGTAACTTTAAAGCGCGCCGTTCAAGAAGGTGATTCTTATGGCTTCAGCAACAGCAGCGGTGAACGAGCCCAAAATCGTCAACCGCTGGATTCAGATGTTGGCCTGCATCATCGCGATGATGGCCATCGCAAACCTGCAGTATGCCTGGACCTTATTTACCAAACCACTAACAGCGGGCTTGCACGCTACTCTGGCGGCGGTACAAATCGCCTTCGCTGCTTTCATCTTCTGCGAAACCTGGCTGGTTCCGTTCGAGGGCTATCTGATTGATCTTCTCGGCCCCCGGCTGGTCATCGGCATCGGCGGCCTGCTCGTCGGCGCCGGCTGGATCGGGTCCGGTTACGCTACCACCGCCACCGGCCTCTACATTTGGTACGCTATCGGCGGCATCGGCGCTGGCGCGGTTTACGGAGGTTGCACCGGCAACGTGCTCAAGTGGTTTCCCGATCACCGCGGCCTCTGTGCCGGCGTAGTTTCTGGCGCCTATGGCATAGGCACCGCAGTTACCGTAGCCCCGATCGAAGACATGATCAAAGCTTCCGGCTACCAGCATGCCTTTATCTTTTGGGGCATCGTCCAAGGCATCATCGTAACCTTGGCTGCCATGTTCATCGTCGCACCACCAAAAGGTTGGATGCCCAAGAACTTCAAGCCCGCCGCCAAGGTGCGTCAAAGTATGGTCGACATGACCTGGTGGGAGATGCTGCACCAACCCTCCTTCTATGTCATCTACGTCATGATGACGCTGGTCGCGTTCGGCGGACTCGTCGTTACTGCTCAACTGAAGGAAATCGCCGGCTTCTACAACGTGGACAGAGTGATCGTCGCTTGGGGCCTTTCCGCTTCCATCCTGGCAATTCAGTTGAATCGAATCGTCAACGGAGTGACTCGCCCGCTGTGGGGCTGGATTTCCGATCACATTGGCCGCGAGAACGCCATGTTCTCCGCCTTCCTCATCGAAGGCTTCGCCATCTGGGCCTGGTTGCAAACCATTAGTAGACCGGTCATGTTTGTCCTTTTATCGAGCCTGGTGTTCTTCGCCTGGGGCGAGATCTTCTCCCTGTTCCCGTCAATCACCGCCGATTTATTCGGCAGGCGATGGGCCACGACCAACTACGGTATCGTTTACACGTCTAAGGGAACGGCCTCGATCTTCTCCGCTCCCGTTGCCGCCTACGTTATGTTGAAGACCGGATCATGGGTGCCGGTTTTCTACGTCATGATCGCTTGCGATGTGATCGCGGCCCTTATGGCCTTGTTCTGGTTGAAACCCCTGGCCAGGCGCTGTGCCGATGAATCGAACAGCGGACTCGTCGGAGTAGGTGCGCAGGGTCCTCCCGGAATAGCTGCGAAGGAACCTCCGGTCAAGGTTCGCGGAGCAGCCTGAGGCAAATCGAGCCGCTCTCCCGCCCTTCCACCCCTTTTGCGAACCGGGTGCCCCATCCGCAGCCTGCCCTGAGTGTCCATGGGCCCACGGGCCCACCGAAGGAAATGAAACTGGGGTGGCCCACTTCTCGCCGCTTTTGCGAGAAGTGGGAGTTTAGACACAGCGAAGTCGAAAGGCAGTTTTCGAAGAGTGGGCGGCGGCCCGCGAGCTTGAGCGGTAGTGTTCTAAAAGTGCGCTGCTGAGTTCGGATTTCGTAACGGGGAACCATAGCGGTAAAGAGGATAACTGCAGGCAAATGTAAAAATTCGCAACAGGGGCGTAGGAAGGCAGCGCCAAAATGCAGCGGCAATTATTGGGGTCTGACCGTACCTCTTTAGAGAAATGGCTTGAAACTCTAGCAGTGGTTCTGATCATCCTAGGTCTTGCAGTCGCACTCACAAGATGATCTGCCACTTTCCGCCTTCTGCCAGTGAGAATACGTCCTGCCGCAGCCCAGTTTCAGCACCTGCATAACCAGCGAGGGGCTGCCCACCTCCGGTTCGGTGAGCAGAAGGTGAACGTGTTCGGGCATGACCACGTAACCGACGACCACGAAACGGTACTTCAACCGCGTCTGGTCGGAAGTGGAGAGGAAGCGGTCGCGGGCCCGAGCGGAATCGAACAAAGGAATCCGTCGATAGCAGGAACTGGTGATAAAGTGCAGATGATGAGCGCCGTAGGTGCGATGCAGGCCCGCAGGTATGACAAACCCATGGTATCGCCAGCATCGGGCCCGCCCTCGCCAAAAACGCGAGAGCCTGCCCTGAGCGCAGTCGAAGGGACGGAGCACCCACGGTGCTATAACGGGAAAGAGAAACCACAAGGGGGCGGGCCACCCGTCCGTTCCTGTGCGAAAACTGCCCAACCACGCAGGGGCAATGTTAATCCGTGACTACAAAAGAGCGAGAGGACGTGGCCGTCCCGCCGGGAGTGGCCACTACGATCTTCCCGGTTAACGCTCCAGTGGGTACGGTGAGGGTCACTTGGGTATTGGAGTTCACGATGAAGGCTACCGCCAGGCCGTCGAGGGTGACAGCGCTGATCTGGCTGAGGCTGTCGCCGCTGACGGTAACTTCCGTGCCTGTCGGACCTCGCTCCGGATGGAAGGAAGTAATCTGCGGAGTCACGCGAAAGGCCACGTTGCTGGCTAGGGTCTGGCCGGGAGTTACGACAGAAATGGTCTCAGTGGTGGCACCCTGCGGCACGGTGGCAACGATGTGAGAACTGGACACAACCGTGAACTCCGCGCTCACATTCCCGCCGAAGGTCACCGAGGTGGCGCCGGTCAGGTTCGATCCGAGAATTTCGATCTTTTCGTTCACCTTACCGAAAGCGGGAACGGTCTCGACGAAAGGCGTGACCTGAGTATTTAAAGAATAAATGCAGCCCGTACTCCAGAAGCTGCCCAAAGTCTCGCCGTAGAAGACGCCGTCGGTTCCCTCGACTACGCCTGCATAGGTTTGTCCATCCTCGCAAGTCGACTGAGTGCAAAAGTTGTGAAGAACAGTTAGAGCGCCCTGCGGTGTTACTTCAAAGAGCGTGCCTGCCCCGTAGAGCCCGCCCCATGCAGTGGTGCCATAGAAATTGCCGTCGCTGGCCTGAATCAATCCCCCGTTGGGGTTACTGCCGTCGGCACAGTCGGCCAGCGAGCAAAACTGGTAGAGGACGGTCAACGCGCCGGATGGAGTCAGCTGGAATAACGTGCCAGCGCTGTTAAGCCCTCCCACGAAGGTAGTGCCGTAGAAGTTGCCGTCGCTGCCCTGGATCACGCCAGAATACTGGTTGGAGCCGTCGGCGCAGTTGGGTTGAGAACAGAAGGAATAGACAGTGGTGAGCTGGCCGGCGGGCGTGATCTTGAAGACGGTGCCTGCGCCATAGAGCCCTCCTGCCGAAGTGGTGCCGTAAAAGTTGCCGTCGGTTGCAAAGACCAATCCCGGCTCGGCCCAGGGGACGTCGCCGTCGGCGCAGTTGGGCAGTGCGCAGAAACTATAGAGGGTGGTCAACTTGCCGGCGGGGGTCATTTTGAAAACAGTGCCACCATTAACACAGCACTGAGCGCTGCCGTAGGCGCCGCCGTAAGAGGTGGTGCCATAGAAGTTGCCGGCCGCATCCTGGGCCAGCGGTTGGGCGGGGTTGTAGCCGTCGGCGCAGTTCGGAAGCGAACAAAAGTTATAGAGCGTGGTCAGTTCGCCGGTGGTGCTGATTCTGTAGACGGTTCCGGCAGCGCCGTTCAGCCCGGTGCCGCCAAAAAACGCGGTTCCGTATAGTCCGCGTCTGGTCTGAATCAGCCCGGCGTAAGGTTCGGCGTCGCCAAGGCTGTAAAACCTCACTTTACCCGCCGGTGACATTCGGAAAACACTGCCAAGGGAGAAAGTGGTTCCATAGAAATTGCCATCGAAACTCTGAACCGGGGAGCTGTACCAAGGCTGGCCGTAGGGGCCGCTATTGAAAGAGTAGAGAATATTGAAGGTTTGTGCGCGAGAAGCGAGGGGCGCTGCCGCGCATACCAGAATCAACACTCGGATCACTTTTGTGAGGTTCCTCATCTTGCCCTCCCAGCAGCGGGCCGCTGCCAATGGTCTTCCGTGAGCTAGTGAGTTCGTGGTAAGCAAAATCGAGAGGAAACAACTTCCTGTTAATTCTAAGCGCATCACTGGCCGGGAGTCTGTGACTCACATCACGCGGGCGGGTGGCCCATCCTTATTTTGTTGAGTTCGCCACGGCTGAGGGTGCCCCACCCTTCGTGGTTTTCGAAGGGTGGGCGGCAGAGTGCGTGAGCCTTAACCCAAGAGCTTTTTCCACAGCTCTCCAAACACTATTTGGCAATAATATACTTGACTAACCCACGCATTTTTGCTATCGTTTTTACATGGAACCGAAAACACTGCAAGACGCCGTTAAATACTTCTCCGACGAGCAAAGCTGTATTGATGCGGTAGCTGAGGCACGCTGGCCCAAAGGCGCTGTTTGTCCGCACTGCGAAGCGAAAGAGCCTTACTACCTTAAGACTCAAAAACGGTGGAAATGTCGGGCTTGCCGCAAGCAATTTTCTGTGAAGGTTGGCACTATTTTCGAGGAATCATTATTGCCTTTGCAGAAGTGGATGCCTGCCTTGTGGATGTTGACCAACTGTCGCAATGGAGTGAGCAGCCATGAGATTGGACGAACTTTGGGGATCACCCAGAAGTCAGCGTGGTTCGTACTCCATCGACTGAGATTGGCGATGCAGAAGGGGAGTTTTGAAAAGTTCGGTGGGCCGGGGAGCGCGGTCGAAGCTGATGAGAGTTACGTTGGCGGACGTGCAACCAACATGCACAAAGCGAAACGAGCGATGTTCAAGACCGCACGCGAGTCTGCTGTGATGATGGGTGACGCACAGGTGGTCAACAAAGCGGCGGTCTGGGGTGTACTAGATCGCAAGCAGCGGAAAGTGCGTGCTACCGTCGTGCCGAAGATCAATCGGGAATCTTTGCAAACTGCTGTGCTCAATCACGTCGAGTATGGTTCACAAATCTACACCGATCAGGCGACAGTTTACAAATCGCTACCGAAGGAATACACGCACGAATTTGTGAATCATCTTGAGCGGTACGTCAATGGGCAGGTTCACACAAACGGGCTTGAGAACTTCTGGAGCCTGACAAAGCGGACATTGCACGGAACCTATGTTGCGGTTGAGCCATTCCACTTGCATCGCTACATGGATGAAGCAATGTTCCGTTACAACAATCGCAAGGACGAAAATGGGCGCAAGTTGAGCGACGGTGAACGATTCAGTCTGGCCCTGTCACAGATCGTTGGCAAACGTCTTACCTACGCGGAGTTGACTGGCAAGACAGATGATGCGAGGACTACGACGCCTGAGCCTTTCTAATCCCCATCGCTTGAAACGTGGCCCGAAACCGAAGAATGACGTTTAGGGCCACGTTTCGGCTTGCCTTTGCGCGAATCCTGGTAGTCCTTTTCACGCCTTTGCAGTTCGGTTTTCGAGACAGTGAGAACCTGCCGCAAGGCGTTCTGGAAGCGCCTGATTTTTTGCGTCGGCGTCGTGTCGGGGTCCGGTATAGACTTCATGCGCTCATCATAACGCAGGGAGGTTTCGCATGACAGAGAACTTGACGGACGTTCTTGCGCTTGTGCGACAGGTAATGGAGATATGTGCTCAAACAGGGACGAGAGCGGAGGCATTGGAATCCCTGCTGCTGCGTAAAGGCGTCGTAACGGAGGCAGAACTCCAACAAGAAATCGCCGCATTATCGCAGAGTAGGAAGAAACTGGCGGATTCTCTCGGCTCCACTCAGCATGAGGCTTAGAGTGCACGAGAAAATAATTGTTTATTTGCGCGAAAAACGCAAACCACAATATCTTGTGGTCAGTTGAAAATGAAAGGAAACGAGAATGCAGAAAATTACGATCTACCTTGCCATCGCAGGGCTTGTCACAGGAATTGCAATTCAGAACGGTCGCGCACAATCACCCAAGACGCATGTTTATATCGTTCCGGTGTTCATGCCAGATGCAAAGACTCCATCTCCGCAAGATTTAGCGGGGTCTAGAGTCGTGGGAATTTCCTGTATCTCTCATCCACTTCCGAAAGCTCCAGACGCGGCGGTATGTTACGTGGCAACTAGTCCGTAAGGTTATCGGGGGAATCGAAGGGCTTCCTCGCTCGTTTTCGAGTAAGCATTTCATTTAACGGGATGCGAAAGCGGAAACCTCAAAAAGTGCCCTATGTCTCCCATTAGTTCTGGATGTTGTGCAATCGTGCGCTTGATAACCTTTCGCAGCGTTTCACGCTCTGGCACAAGCCCAAATGCGGGTTGCTTGTTTTGCAGAATTGGCTCTGACCATCTGTACTTCTTGCTAGTTTGATCGCGGAATCCTTGAAGCAGGGCAAAAGACAAATAATCCGCTGGCTGAGTCAGTACGGAACTATCCTTCGGAATGTATTCGATTCCGGCCAGTTTCGGCTCGCCAGACGGAGTTTTGTGATTACTGGAATTAAAGATTATGCGAGTGCCTTTCTCGTATTCATCCTGCTGCTCGAAAACCAGTTTCACTCTCTCATCTTTCGGGATTCTCTTCACGATGGTGTCAATTATTGAAATGACGGACAGGTAATAACCTTTAACAAGTTTTTCCGCCATTGTCCCATTCACGAGATCGCTGTAGTAGTTAACTGGTGTAACCGACATAATTGCCCGCAATCCGCAATCGTGCGGAATCGCCCCAAGGGTTTCGAGCATCCGCCGGATACCGAACTTGTTAAACCGCAATTTCTTCATGTGCAGGTAGCGGCGCTGTGGTCCTAAACCTTTTCGCCACAGTTCCGCACACTGCGTCCATTGCTCATCGTTTCCAAGGAATCCAGCCACGATCACCAAATCGGACTCGTGGCCGCTTTCGTCCAAATAGGCGGTTAGCATGAGCAACCACCTCGGGGGGCGATCATGAGGACTTGCCAGAAAATCTCTGACATCTGTGTGCCATTCTTGCACGCATTAAAATTCCTGCTTTCTGGTTAATGTGCAATGATTTAGGGATTTTACCCAACAGCAATGGGTTAGTCAACTATATCATTGCCCACTATTTTCTTGACATAGCTAATTGAAAATATATGATTATAAATTGATGTTTTTAGAAACTTAAGCGATCTTTGCCTCAACCCGGTTCCACAACTGGGCTGATCTGCTTTGTTTGCTGATATTTACGTATAAGTCGTTACGGCTCTAATATTTGCAGACAATTTCTCCCTAACTCGATGAAACTAAACGAGAGCATAGGGGGAGGAGGGAGGGGAAGTAACTAGATAGTAAAAATAGCTCCTGGTTAAAGCTCACTTAACTCGCAAGGGACTTTACCTCGGCAACTGCTGCCCGCGCGTCTCTGCCCCGAAGGGAATCAGTAGCAGGCCAACTGCGAAGGCGATCGACGTAAGGGCGACCGGCACGCCCAGCGATCCGTAGTGGCGCACGCCATATCCGACCAGAAATGTGATGCCGGCGCCGCCGAATCGTGCAAATGACGTGGCGAAAGCAAACGCGCTGGCGCGGCATTCCGTGGGATATTGCTCCGGCAGCCAGAGTGTGTAAACGGCGAAGTTCGCCCCGCCCAGCCCCAAGAAAAACAAACAGACAAAGAATAGCGCCAACGCGCTCGGGCCCATGTAGAAGACTTTGCCGAACGTAAGCGCAATGAAGATCAGCATCAGGCTGAAGAAAAACGCCAACGCGCCGCGGCGTCCTAAACGCTCAGCCAGGAACGGCATACAGAAGCAGCCGATAATCGTCGCGAAAGAGACCAGCATCATCCCGTAAGAAGCGATCTGAGCGGCGGCTGGAGCTGAGCGCCCTCCAGCCTGGGCCAATGTGGTGATCGCAGTTGGAACATACACCGTACCTGCCCACAATCCGCAAATCGAGGCCAGCATGAACAGTGCATTCAGAATGGTGCGCCGCCGCCATTGCGATGTGAACAGCGCCGCAAACGGACGCCAGATTGCCCATGAACGCACCACGCTCTCTTTCTTTTTCCAGGTGCTTGGTTCGGTGACTCCATGCCGCAGCCACGCCAGCAGCAACGCCGGCAATCCGCCGACGATGAACATGGCGCGCCATCCATAATGGCTGCCGATGGCGTAGTTCGCCAGCGACGCGAGAAAGAAGCCGACGTAGTACCCGGTGTGCATGAAACCTGCACCCATGCGGCGGCGGTCCTCCGGCCACTCTTCGGCGACGAAGGTTCCTCCCATCGCCCACTCGCCGCCAATGCCAATACCGGCCAGCAGCCGCAAAATCGCAAGCTGCCACACATTCGTGACGAATGCGCTCAGGAACGTGAATGCTGAATACCACACGATGGTGAGCATCAGCGTGCGCACGCGGCCGAACTTATCGCCAATCGGTCCCCACAGAAACGCCAGGCCCCAGCCGACCAGAAAAAGGGCGAACGATAATGATCCGTAGTAGCCGACGTTCCCTTTGGTGGCGGGAATGCCTGAGCGCGGCAGCAGCGCCGTCATCGCCGGCACAAGCACGAGCGCGTAGACAACGGAGTCCATGCCGTCGAGCGTCCATCCGCCCCACGAGGCCCAGAAGCCGCGGATCTGGTTGCGGGTGAGGGAGCTTGACGTGGGGATGGCAACAAGCTCGGGACCGATCGTGGGGTTCCTCGCGGCGCTGGGCATGACAGTGCGCAAATATAGCAAAAATGTGCGGAAATACTAGGGGAAAAATAGCGACCAGGCTGAATGAATCGGAGCTTAGAGTGACATGTACACCAAGCCCGCCAAATTGCCCTCGCGGCAGCCACTCAGGACAGCCGAGGGCCGCTGTCGCCACATCGGCAGGAGCGATTTTCTACGACCGGGCCGCCTTGAGGCGATCTTCTAGATTCTGTAGCTCTGCGTTCAATTCTTGCGGCAAACGGTCGCCGAACTTGGCGAAGTGCTCTTTGATTCGCGGCACCTCTTCCAGCCAGCCGTGAACATCAACGCTGAGCAGTTCCTGTACGTGTAGGGCGTCAATGGTAAGGCCGCTGATGTCGAGATCGAGAACCTCGGGAATGCGGCCGATGGGCGTTTCCTTGGCGTGAACTTTGCCATCGCAGCGCTGGAAGATCCACTTCAGCACGCGGCTGTTTTCGCCGTAGCCCGGCCACATGAATTTGCCGTTCTCGTCCCGGCGAAACCAGTTGACGTAGAAAATCTTGGGCAGTCTGGCGCCGGCGTGTTTGCCCATCTTGAGCCAGTGGCCGAAATAATCCCCCATGTTGTAGCCGCAGAAAGCAAGCATGGCCATGGGATCGCGGCGCAACTGGCCGACTTTGCCGGCAATCGCCGCGGTGGTCTCGCTGCTCTGGGCTGCGCCGAGAAACGTTCCGTGCTGCCAGTTGAAAGCCTCGGTCACGAGTGGGACAATCCCGCCGCGGCGGCCGCCGAACAGGATGGCATCGATCGGCACACCTTTAGGATCCTCCCACTCGGGAGCGATCACCGGGCATTGCGAGGCCAGAACTGTAAAGCGTGCGTTGGCATGGGCGGCAGGGCGGCCCGATTCCGGGGTCCAGGGGCGGCGCAGCCAGTCGATCAATTTCGCCGGTTTGTCCGCGGTCATTCCCTCCCACCAGACATCGCCTTCCATGGTCATGGCGCAGTTGGTGAAGACGGAATTGCGGTTCACCGTGAGCATCGCATTTGGGTTCGACTTCATGCTCGTGCCAGGCGCCACGCCGAAAAAGCCATATTCAGGATTGATCGCGTAAAGCCGTCCGTCGGAACCAAACTTCATCCATGCGATGTCGTCGCCTATGGTTTCGACCTTCCAGTCGGGAATGGTTGGAATCACCATCGACAGATTGGTCTTGCCGCAGGCGGAAGGAAACGCACCGGTAAAGTACTTCACCTGGCCGGAGGGGCTGGTCATTTTCAAAATCAGCATGTGCTCGGCCATCCAGCCTTCATCGCGCGCCTGTACGGAGGCGATGCGCAGGGCGTGGCATTTTTTGGCCAGCAGCGCGTTGCCGCCGTAGCCGGAACCGAACGACCAGATTTCGCGGGTTTCCGGAAAATGACAAATCCATTTGTTCTCGGCGTTGCAACGCCAGGTTAAGTCGGGTTGATTCGGACCGAGCGGCGCGCCTACCGAATGCAATCCGCGAACAAACTCGCCATCGGGACCAAGCGCCTCGAGCACGTGCATGCCGACGCGCGTCATGATATGCATGCTGGCGACAACATAGGCCGAATCTGTGATCTCAACACCAATTCGCGCAATATGTGAGCCGATCGGACCCAGACTATACGGGACGACGTACATCGTGCGGCCGACCATCGAGCCTGAGAACAAGCCCGTGAGCTTCTGCTTCATCTTGGCAGGATCTTCCCAGTTGTTCGTAGGACCGGCATCTTCGCGGCTGCGGGAGCAGATGAAAGTCTGGTCTTCGACGCGGGCGACGTCGGCGGGATCGGAGCGCACTAGATAGCTGTTGGGGCGCTTCGCCGCGTCCAGCGGGATAGCCGTGCCGGTGAGCACCAGCAACCGCAACATGGACTCGTATTCTTCTGCCGATCCATCGCACCAGTGGATGCGATCGGGTTTGCACATCCGGGCCATCTCTTCGACCCAGCGCTCGAGTTTAGCGTGGTGTGGCTGACCCGCTGCGGCTTCGACTTCAATCGTAGTTGCAGCCATAAGGGCAGATATCTCCGGTAGCGCGGCGCCCGCTCACAAAATTCGGCTGCACGCTTGGCGGGCTGGAAGCGAGAAAAGCCAAAATCCGTCAACAGCCCGGGTGTGCAGCCTTAATTGCCAGCAACGGCCTTCTTCAAGCACAGGTTTATTATTTTCTCGCACTTGCCGACATTATGCCAGCAAATGATGGTCACACTACCACAGGCGGACACTGGCTGATGTGATGCGGGTCACAAAAGAAAAGTGGAGCAGAACTGCCGTCAGGCAACGACTTCGAGCGTATGATCGCCGCTTTCCCAGATGTCTTTGCGGACAACGAGGGGCAGAACAAGGCGATTGCCGATTGGTGCTTCAGACTGTCCGCTATCGTCTCCGGCAATCACGAATCCTTCACGATCGAAGGTTTTGTTGTCGATGTAAGGCTCGAGGCGGAGCACGTAGGGGCCGTGGCTCGCGTTATCTTCGGGCGGGCCGACAATGTCCCACAGGCCCCAGGGTATGGGCCCCAAAGCAAACATCGTCTGGGCGCAGGGAGCATTCCTCCCGGCACCGCAGCCGGAGTAACCTACGCCCGCCACCACGCCGCGCCGGTCGCGCAGGATGCCGGTGGATTGTTGATAGTTCCAGCTCATCGCGTTCCGTTAAAATCGAGAGAGATTCGATATTTATATAGTGTTCGCTATATAATGTGTAACAGTTGTTGCCAGTTGAAGTCAAGATTTGTATAGTGATCTCTACAGAAAGAGAACCGCATGACGCCGCTGGGGCGACCCCGCACTTTTGACCGCGCGCTTGCCTTGCGCAACGCGATGGAAGTGTTCTGGGCGCTGGGTTACGAAGGCGCCACCCTCACCGATCTTCAGAAGGCCATGGGCGGACTCACGCCGCCCAGTTTGTACGCGGCCTTTGGTTCCAAAGAAGAGTTGTTCCGCGAAGCGGTTGAGCTCTACAGCCGCACGCTCGGGGACCCCATGAAGAAAGCGTTGGATGAGACCCCAACGGCGCGCGCGGCGATTGAGGCCCTGTTGCACGCGGCCGTGCAGGCATTCTGCAAACCCGGCGCGCCCCGCGGTTGCATGCTTGTACAGGGAGCGATGGGAACATCCACAAGCAGCAGTGTAGAGCAATATCTGCGCCGCCTGCGCACCCGCCGGCGAAAACTGATTCAGCAGCGGCTGGAGCGCGCGGTGGAGCAGGACGAATTGCCACCAGGACTCGATCTTGCTGGCATTGCCTCGTTCTATACAACGGTCATCGACGGACTGGCATTACAAGCCCGCAGCGGCGCATCGCGCAAGTCCCTAAATTTTGCGGCCAGTTGTGCCCTGGCCGCATGGGACGCAATAATCACGCAAAATCTGTCTGATCACAAAACGCGATCTTAAGGGGAGGCAGGAAATGGAAATTCGCGACCTCGGCATTTTTCTCGATTACTTCGACAAAGTTCACGAGCGGACGATGCGGGTTGCCCGCTGCATTCCTCCAGACAAAGTGGACTACTCATATCGTGAGGGAAAATTCACCCTGGGCGACATCGCCCGACATATTGCGCTCGCGAACCGCCTGATCTTCGCCGATACGCTTTCAGACAGGCCGTGCGGGTACGCAGGCTGTGGACGGGAGCTGGCTCCGACTTACGAAGAAATCCTCGTGCTGATGCAGCGCCTGCACACAGAATCGCGCGAAATACTCTCTGGACTGAAGGACCTGAACGGCAAGTGCCGCACTCCCGATGGCGCATCGATTACCAGGTGGAAATGGATGCGCGCCATGGTGGAACACGAAGCGCACCACCGCGGCCAAATCTATATATACCTCGCCATGTTGGGCGTGCCCACACCGCCGCTGTACGGGCTCACGTCCGAGCAGATCGTGGAGAAGAACGCCAGCTTGAATTGACTTCAATCTTCCGGCTCCGAGCCTTGAAGCGCATTTCCTTAAAGTTGCCCATCAGCGTTTCCTATCCGTAACAGAAAAATTCTGCGCTGCGGGGTTAACCGGGCGGGTCTAAAATGAGGGTGAGAATCCAGGAGGTACCCTCATGATGCGATCAACGGTTCCGAAGACAGAGGAAACGATTCGCCGGCTGCGCCGGCAAATCAATCAGGAAAACGATCATGGAAAGCTTAAGGATCTCGTCTTCCGACTGGACGTTGTACTGCATGAGGAGCGCGCCAAGACACACGTGATTACCACGGCGGCGAAACAGAGAAAGAATCCGTTTGACGCGGTGATTTTCTAGCAGACTTGGTGGAGCTAGTCGGGTTCGACGTGCTGTATTTCACGTTTTTTGGGTTTCCGAGACTCGATATCCACTCGAATCACACTCAAGTATTTCGCTGCCGACTCCAAGGCGTGCTCGGCATCCCGATGAGAAACGAAGCTAGTGTCATCGTAAAGCGCCAGACTCGTGCTGCCGCTATCGAATCTTCGCGTATTCGGCCTTAGCTTGTTTGAGAATCGGGATGTCGGGATCGGCGTCCTTCCAGAGAGTGAGAAAGTCTTTGTAGGCGGCGAGCGCCCGTACTCGGGCAGCGTCGGAATCCGCCCCTTGAGACATGCTTGCTTGCAGCGCACTCGCGCGTGCTACGCCCAGATGGGCGAGGGCTCCCGTCCAGCAGTTCCAGACGATGCCGCTGTGGTCAAGAATCTTTTGGAACTCGGCAGCGGCTTGCGTCCCTTGCCCGGCCGCCAGATACGCCTCGCCGCGAATGTATGTGTGATACATGCAAGAAATATTGTTTATGAAGCCAATCTGCCCAAACTCGATGGGTGCAGCGGCTTGCAGATCACTGACGGCCTCAGCCGGATTCTTCCGATTAAGTGCTGATTGAGCGTGAATGGCAGGCAGCCACAGAGACTGCACCTGCGTATCTCGCGGGAATCGCTTGTTAAGGTCTTGCGCGAGCGATTCAGCCCGCGCGGTATCGCCCGCCATCGCAAAAGCAAGAGCCGCTTCGACCTCAACACCTTGACTCGCGGGGTAAAGTTTCAGACCCTCTGCTGCTGCATGTTGTGCAACGACCACATTGCCGAAGGCTGCTTCCCGTTTCGCGGCAATCTCCTGCCATATTGCCCCCGTTTCCTTGCTGTCAGCGCGAAGCGAAGAATCGACTGACTGCTTGGTTAGTTCTCGTGCCTTATGCAAGTGACCGAGATACGCTTCAGTATCAGAAGCAAGCGAAAGCCCGGCGTCCTGTTCCGGCTTGCCCGCAAACCACTGCTGCTGTACCGCCATTGCCTGAAAATCAGATGCCAGAAAAGCCAAGGCGTATAAGGCGTCGCGGACTACGCCGTTGTCCACCTTTTGCAGCTCGGCTTGTTGAACCGCGCTCCGCGCTTCCTCGAAGTGCTGCAAGGCGAGGAGGCTGTTCAGAAGGTCACCGTTCGCGCGGGCACAACCGGGGGCGAGGCGGAGGCTTTCGAGGTACGCCTCCCGTGCCTTTTCCCACTGCCCTAGCGTGGTGTACTGGTTGCCCAGCTCGATATGTGCTCGCTGCTCTCGCGGGTAGCTTTGAATTGCCTCCTGATAAGCCTGTACCGCCCTGTCTATCTCGCCGGTAACGTTGGCATAGTAGCTAGCGGTAATGTCCAGCCTTTCCCGTTCGCTCACGTGCTCGCGCAACTGGAATGCCTTGGTGAAAAAGTCGCTGGCGCGTCCTAGCTGTCCCAGCGAGAAGTAATCGTAGGCCACTCCCTCATACGCCATCGCAAAGTTCGGATCGAGTTCGATGGCACGTTGATGGTGTGGCAAGGCTGTAGCGGCACCCGATTCGCTAAGGGCCTTTTCGCCAAGGCTGTATGCCTTCAGAGCTTCGAGCGAAGATGTGGTAGCCTCCGCGAGCGGAACATCGAACTTTTGTACAGTAGCCAGCGACTCGCCCAACTCGCCGCGCAGCCTCGTGGCTGCCTGGCCTAGCGCGTCCAGCACCTTCTCCTTGGCTGCCGCCGTTGCCTGTTCTTGCGCCAATGTGTCCCCGCTCCGGCAATTGACTGCCTTCAATCCCAGCACGTACTGGCTGCCCAGACTGGCAATCGAACCAGCAATGTAGGCCATACTTGCTGCGCGCTGGCAAACTTCACGGGTGACCTCCGATGTGAGTGGAGTATTGGTTGGTCGCGCCATCAGCCGCAAAGTTGCTGCGACCTTGTCCTCACCGAACACGTTCAAGAAAGGCGATTGCCGCAACGAAACAGTCAGTGCAGTCTTCAGCGTGTCGTCGAAAACCGGGTCGCCCGTCGCATTAGTAAAATCAGCGAGAACCACCGCGTCTTTCTCGGTGAGTCTGGGTGTGCGGTGAAGATTGAAGTACCCGCCTGCGGTGAGCACCCCTGCGGCGACCAATACCAGTGCTCCAGCGATCAAGAGCATTCGTTTATTTGGCGCAACCGGGGCCGCGTCCGGCAAAGCCGCCGATTTGTCCACCTCTGTATCTTGCTTCAGCTGTTGAGGGTCGGTACGAATATCGGACGCGGGCTGGGATGACAGTTGTGCTCTTTCCACCGTCTCGACGGGAACGATAAAGCGATATCCGATACGGGGAATGGTCTCAATATAGCGTGGCTCGCTCGGCGAATCGCAAAGAATACGGCGAACCTCCTTGATGGAAGTGTTGAGCCCGTGCTCGAAATCCACAAAGGTATCGGACGCCCACAATCTGTGACGGATTTCGTCGCGGGTTACAACTTCGCCCGCGTGCTCCAACAGCGTGACCAGGACGAGAAACGGCTGCCCCCGCAGCCTGACTTTCGTTCCGTGTTTCCGGATTTCCTGGGAGCCTGTCC
>JASHOH010000004.1 GCA_030041215.1 Candidatus Sulfotelmatobacter sp.
ATCACGGGCAACTCGGAAACTGGGCGAATTGCCTTCGTCCAGCCGCTCAGCTCGCCCACATTTGGCACATTCCATGCCAGAGATCCGGGCAAAACGCAACAACGTCGTGTGAGTCGTAGTCAGTCTACCCCCCAATCGCCGCGATTAAGGGATCGCACAACCCACAAGGGAGCGCACACTCGCGGCACACAAACGGCCCTGAAAACGAAGTGCGGTGAACTAGCGACAGCTAGATATTGATTCTTGTGGGTTTAGGAGTGGTGCCGGGAGGGGGAGTCGAACCCCCAAGGTACCAAGTACCGGCGGATTTTGAGTCCGCTGCGTCTGCCAGTTCCGCCATCCCGGCCCGTTTAGAATCAATCAACTAGCGGGACCAGCCTTCTCGCTGGCGTGCAGTTGTAGCCCAATTGTAGCTAAACTCGGTTTTGCTTCCAGTGTCAACACGTAATCATCGGCCCCTTTGCCGATCACACAGGATTTGAGTAGCTCATACGCGCGAGAAATCATTATAGCAGTACGACCCCTGCCACCCTTTGTCTCGCCCGGATTCAGGTCAATTGAAGGCTGGTCAGCGTTGGCGGATAGTACCGGGACGATCCTGAGCCGAAGGTGTCGATGCCTGGGCCGCGAGAAGTCCTTGTAGCCATGGGCTTGCCAAGAGGCCACCCGCTCCAACCGCCGCTCCGTTCAAGAAATCCCGGCGCGTGATTGCGGCGCACGCCAATCTCACGCGTCGCGAGATCGACCGGCCACGGTTATTTTCGAGGTCGGCCACAGTCTTCTATGTACCTTTCACTTGTTCCTGAACTGCACGATAGGCTTGGTCAATTGCCACGTTCGTGTAAGCGCTGGCACCGGCGTCGGAATTAGCAATCGAGATTCGTCCGAATTGCTTGCGGCCAACGACGCAAGGGCGCTCTTCCGGCGCCCAGTTCGGATCAAACAGGGAGTCGTATTCGTAGGCATATCCGTGTGCCCACCGGTTCACGGTGATGGCAGCAACATCGCGGGCGGGATCGAACCCCGCCGGCGTGAGCATGCGGTTCAACTGTTCGCGGATGTTCCGTTCAAATTCGGAAAATGGAGTGCTTAAGAGTTCGAAACGGCCCGCCCGATACTGATCGCGGCGCGGCAGGCGGGGGGCGCATGGAGTACGCAACATAAAGAGCACCATTGGCTCTTGCGGCTTGCTGGGAAACTGATACGCGCCGAGGCTGACGGGAAAATCGAGCATCGTGAAGCTGTGATAACTGCCGGGCGAGAGAATCTGTCGTATTCCAAGCTCGTGGAATGCAACCCAATTGCGAATGGCCACATGTGTATAAATAAACGGTTCTTTGACACCGTAGTGCAGAGCGTCCTTCTGCTTTTCGGGCAGCTCCGGACAGAGATATGGGATCATGCCGTTGTAACAGGCGAGAATGCAGCACTTTCCTTTTACGCTTTTGAGTTCTCCCTTTTGGACGTATGAGACCTCGACTTCCTTGGCAGAATTTAGGGACCCGGCGTGGTGCGCCCGAACACCCGTGGAGTTCAAGCGGATTCGGATTTGAGATGACGATTGATCGAGTTTGCTGTAGTCAGCGCGGGTGGTGACAACGTCCTCCATGGTGTGCCCGGGAATGGCTTCAGGGATGAGACTCCGGACCAGCAAGCGCGCGATGGAGGCATTGCCATCGGGAAAATGAAAAATGTAGGGTTCTTCCTTTTCCTCGTCCCCGCCCAAATGCAGGCCATCGAAACCGGCATACCGGTAGGCGCCATAATCGTCAGGATTTCTGTAACAGGCAAGAGCTGAGACCGCATCAATTCCCACGCCAAACAGATCGTTTGTATAACTCTGGAAAAACGGAAGAACCGCGGGATCAGCCTTGCAAATTTCGGTCAAGAATCCTGCGTAGCTGATCTTCGCCAGCCGTGCGTGCTTCTGTTCTTGCGAAAGGTCGGCAAGGTAATCCTTCTTCTCGTCATAAAGACGGGCGATCTCCCGCTGGATCTTCTCCGGCAATGGAGTCTTCCTGAGAAACTCAGACCATGGAGTCGAGCCCATTCCAGGCACTAATCGATCTTCACCAAATGTTTCTTTGTCGAAGAAGCAGGCGGTACCGAGATGCGAGTACAGATTCCGATCGTAAGCCTTGTAAAAGACTTTGGTGTGGACGCCTAAATCCCGCAAAACGCCCTTGGCTGCTTCGCTGTATTCCGAAGGGCTCTCAATCGACTGGGTTCCGCCGTTGCTCAGCAGCAGGCGACCTCCTACGCGGAACTCGTTGCGCCGAGCGTGTCCGCCGAAATCATCGTTATTGTCAAGGATCAGAATGCGCGAACCGCTGCCGGCGTGCTTGCGATAGAAATACGCTGCAGCCAACCCGCTGATGCCGCCTCCGACAACGACCAAATCATACGTTTCGTGCGTGTCCGTTGGGTCTCCCGCGCTTTCCCAGAAGTTCCCGTCGCGCAGAGCGTGCGCAACGTCGTACGAACCCGGCGTGCTGCCTCTCATTCCGCTCAAGCCAGGGGGATAGGTTTGGGAATCGTCGTTACTTTGGGATGCCCTTTGAAGACCCCAGCCCAGATTGGGCAAGCCTAGCGCTCCGATGCAGACAGCTGCACCGTTGAGGAAATCGCGGCGCGTGATGCGGCGATTCATTCCTAACTCCCGGTCACGATTTCTTTCAGTCATGGTCAATGGCACAGCGCTTAGGATTCACAGACAGTGCCGAGTGGCCTCCGAGATTCGTGCTTTCACATCCCATAGTCACGATATTGGGCCAGGAGCAGGCTCAACCAGACGGCTGAAAGCGTAATCAGGAGAATCAGACGGCGCAAGAAAGTCACCAGTGGCATCGAAGAGAGAGTAGTCACCTTACTATAGGGCTGAAAGGTTAGAAAAATGCGCGAGCTCTGTCAAGGAAAGGGAAAAATCGAAGATTCGATGTTCCTACTTTCAGGCGATTACGAAATGCTCTTGGCCAACTGTTACGAACTCGAGTGGTCGTGGTGGATTTCGCCAGAGGCTGGGGTCAACGTGACGTCGATGTAGTGCGCATTTGGTTGCTCTTCAGGCGGCGAAACTTGCGTAGCTCAATACTTCAACCCCACGACTAATCCTCATCACGAGCATCGGTGATGAACGTCACGGCAGGGATTCTAACATGCACAACCGGGCTGTGATGACTCGGGGATAACAGAGTTCTTGCTTGGAGCGGTTCCACGTGACCAACAATGCTGCACCATATGTTGGTGCTTCTTGCGTCTCCAAGTGTCTTCAAGAAATCGTTCTCGCCCAATGCGCCAGACACCCGTTCGTGCAGTTGCAACAATAACACATTAAGCTGAAGTATCGATGACGTATAAGTTTGCTCAAGGGGGGTAGACATGGATTTACACCCCGACAAAAACAAGCCGCAAAGTTCTTACAAGGAGACTACTCTTCCCTCTTCTGAACCCGTCGATACTGCCAAGCCCAACCTTATCCGGCATATCCTTCAGGAAAACGAAGAGTGGTATCACCGGCTGTTCGATCTCGCGCCGGTTGGGATGTCGTGGGTGGAAACTCGAACTGGCCGGTTTCTGGGAGTCAATCCCAAATTTTGCCAGATCACTGGACGCACGCAGGAAGATCTGTTGGGACGGACCTTTCAAAGCATTACGCATCCCGATGACCTGGCATCTAATCTGGACAAGTTGCGAGACTTCGTCGAAGGACGGGTGCGCAGTTACGTATTACAGAAGAGGTATATCCGGCCAGACGGCACTGTGCGCTATGTGGAAGTTCAGGTAGTGGCCATGGGCCGGGGCGAGCGACCGCTTCGCAGTTTGGGAATTGTGCAGGACGTAACCGAGCGCTACCAGGCGCAGGAAAAATTCAAGCTCGCCGACGAGCGTGTACGGCAGAGCGCCGCCGAACTGGCCGAAGCTCAGCGTGTCGGGCGAGTGGGAAGCTGGTATCGCGATCTGGCGACGGAGATGGTCACGTGTTCCGAGCAATTCTGGCGCAATCTGGGAATGGAGACGATCGCGCAACCCGTCAGCCTGGGCGACATTGAGCGCCTGCTGGCGCCCGAGCGCGTGCGGCAAATCCTGCTGGCCAACGAGAGTTTCATTCCCACCGGCGAGGCGGATGAAATGGAGGTCGAAGTTCATCCTCCGGATGGAAGTACGCGATGGGCGGCTTTGCACCGCGAAGTTGTACGGGATGATGCGGGTAATGCCGTGGGTATACGCGGGATTACGCTGGATATCACCGAGCGCAAACGGGCAGAGGCGAAATTCCGGCAATTATTGGAGTCCGCTCCAGACGCGATGGTGGTGGTAACAAAGGAGGGCAAGATTGTCCTAGTCAATGCCCAGACGGAGACGCTTTTTGGTTACGCCAGGCAAGAGTTATTTTACCAGCCCATTGAGGTGCTCGTTCCTGAACGCTTTCGTGGGAAACACAGTGAGCATCGCACGGAATTTGCGGCCGAACCGCGCATTCGCGAGATGGGAGCCGGTTTAGAGCTTTACGGCCGGCGCAAGAACGGAACGGAGTTTCCTGTCGAAATCAGCCTCAGCCCGCTCGAAACCGGCGAGGGAGTGCTGATTTCCAGTGCGATCCGCGATATCACCGAGCGCAAGCGCATTGAAGAAGAGCTGCGCCAGGCCAAGGAAAAGCTGGCGGAGGAAAAACATTACCTGGAAGAATCCATCGACATCGAGCTGGGTTTTCGGGAGATCGTCGGACGCAGCGCTGTTTTGAAAGAGGCGATGGAAAGAATTGCCAAAGTTGCTCCCAGCGAAGCGACTGTGCTTTTGCTGGGTGAGACAGGTACCGGTAAAGAGTTGGCGGCGCGCGCCCTGCACCGCATGAGCCGGCGGCACGCAAAGAGTTTCATCAAGGTGAATTGTGCCGCCATTCCATCGGGGCTGCTGGAGAGCGAATTGTTCGGTCACGAGAAAGGAGCGTTCACAGGCGCTCTTAGCCGGAAACTAGGCCGCCTGGAACTGGCCGATGGAGGCACGCTTTTTCTAGACGAAATTGGGGAGATTCCGTTGAGCCTGCAACCCAAACTGCTGCGGGCGCTGCAGGAGATGGAATTTGAGCGTCTGGGCAGCACTCAAACCTTGAAGGTAAATTTTCGGCTAGTGGCGGCTACGAACCGGGACTTGTTGAAGAGCATGAAGGCAGGCCAGTTTCGCAGCGACCTTTACTATCGGCTGAACGTATTTCCCATAGTTCTGCCGCCCCTGCGCGAGCGGCGCGAAGACATTCCTCCGTTGATCGAGTATTTCGTGCGGAAGTTTGCCCAGAAAATGAATAAGCCAATCACAAGCATTCCAACGAAAACCATGGAGGAGCTGGTGCGCTGGGATTGGCCCGGCAACATTCGCGAGTTGGAGAACTTTGTAGAACGCTCTGTGATTCTAACGCCCGGTTCGGTCTTGCAGGCGCCGCTTTCGGAATTGCACGCGGTGCCTGAGAGCAGCGGCGAGCTATTGCGGGACGTGAGTCGCGAACGTATCTTGCAGGTTCTCCGCGATTGCCAGGGAAAGCTCGGTGGGCTGCGGGGCGCGGCCGCTCGCCTCGGTTTGAAGCGCACCACCCTGCAATCGAAACTTGATCAACTAGGCATTAAGCCTGCGGAATATCGAAAGTCGTTCAGCGCCTGAACGACTGCTCTCGCGAAATGTAGGACCTGTCCCGCCATTCCTTAAAAATAAAATTTCATTGCAAACTGGATGAAGCGCGGATCGCGCGCCGACTGCGGCAGGCCGAATTGCGGGGTGCCGAACTCGACGGCGACCGGCTCCTGGCTGATTTCGCCAAATTGTCCGAGAAGTAGGTTGGGGTGGTTCCAGATATTGAAGAAGTCGGCGCGAAACTCGGCGCGCATTTCCTCGCGAATAGGAAACATCTTGGCAACAGTGAAGTCCCAGTTTCGCAGACCCGGGCCGCGCACGATATTGCGGCCGGCATCGCCGAAGGTGAAGTAGATGCTGTTATCGACAAAAGCGCAGGTGTTGAACGCGGTCCCGGCAGCGCAAGGCGTGCTGTTGGGATTTGCGACCACATTCGGCCGCACTTCGTAATAGCCCACGGTTCCTCCGCCATCCGCAGTAGAAACGTTGGTAATGGAATCCGTGACGGTGAACCAGTTTCCGGTCTGCACGCTGGTGATGCCCGAAATCTGCCAGTTCCCGATGAATTGATTCAAAGCACCCGTGGCCCCACCGCCGAACTTCTTGCCGTGCCCGAAGGGCAGCTCATAGGCGTAATTCAGGACGAAACGCTGACGGACATCGAAATCGGAGTTGCCATATTCCAGCCAGGGGTAAAGCTCATTGCGGAAGTCTCCGTTGTTCAACGAACCGAGGCTGGCACTGGAGGCATCATCGAGCGCGTGGGCGTATGTATAGGACGCCCCAAATTCCAAACCATGCGAGAGTCTCTTCTCGAGATGTAGTTGCAGGGAGTTGTAATTGGAGAAGTCATTGGCCCGCAATGTTTCGATCGCGGCATCGACGCCGGGAAAGGGACGGCGCGGAGCGGTTGGGCAGTTTTGAGGAGTGTTTCCGTTGGTTGTGCAGAAGACCACATTGGGCTGCGCCTGATTTCCGTTGTACATGCCATAGAGGTCGGAGCCATGCGACCCAGCATACGAAATGTCAAGCAACATGTCCGCCGGCAATTGATACTGGAAGCCAAGATGCCATTGCTGCACAAATGGCGTCTGCAATGGCGAGCTTTCGGAAAACAACGTGGGCGTGTTGGGATCAATCAGGGAATCGGCAGGAAAACCTTGATAGAGATTGCTTAGGGGAATGTTTTCCGGGCCGATAACTGCGCAGTTGGGCTGGTTGGCAGCGGAATTCGCCGCCGGCAGCTGGCACGGTTGCGTGAACTGCTCGGTCACAAAAAACGGCGGATTGAAACCGGGACTGGGGTTGGAGAACGGTCCATTCTCTTCTCCGCCGTAGAAGATGCCGTAGCCGGCGCGCAGAACAAGATTGTTTGTGATCTGGTAGGCGAGTCCGACGCGCGGCGCGAAATTGGTGAGGTCGGGAGAGACCAAGCCCGGGCTGCCCGTCGCCAAAAGGGGAATGATGGTGGAAAGCGTTGGCGTTAACGTGGCGGTCTGGCCTTTGGGGACGATCAGCGAGTCGTTGGCAAAATCGAAATTAGCTTCTTCGTTGCCGCTGGCCTTCACCATGGTGAACAGCTCATAGCGCAATCCCAGGTTCAGCGTCAGCTTCGCGGTCGCGCGGAAATCATCCTGGGCAAAAAAGGCGTAATCGCCGCGGTGATAGTCGATGTTGTGTTCGTTGGTAATGGTTGCGCCGTCGGTCAGGCCGAGCAGAAAAGTGGCGAAGGCTTCTCCGCCCGTAGTCGGATCGGCGGCGTTGTCGGTGAGATCGCTGGCAAAATCCATGGTGCCGCGCGACGCAGCCGGCTGAAAAATCGTGAATTGCACGTAGCGCAGTTCGGTGCCGAATTTCATGGAATGGCGTCCGTGGACTTTCGTCAGATTCTCGGCAATTACGAAAGCATTCTGCTTTTCAATGGATGGCAGAAAGGTTGAGCTGCCAATGGTGGCCGTGCCATCGTCGATGGTGATGCTGGGTAGCCCGCCGTTGTTCGGACCGAACGGCACGCCGGGGAAACCGAGCTGCGCCGCAACATTGGTGTTGGAGTTCAGTTGAAAGCGGTGTGAGTTTATGCGGTTATAACCCAGCCGGAACTCGTTCACCATATTCGACGAGAACACGTGGGTTTCGCTAATGGCCGCACTGCGGTAGGAGTTGTCCTGATAACCATCCTGAAACGATCCGCCGTCCAAGGCATTGTTGAAGGGAGACGGAATGAAGCTGGGCTGGTCTTCGTAACTGAACCGCCCAAACAGCGAGTCTTTGTCGCTGATTTTGTGGTCGATGCGCACGTCAAAGTTGTTCTGATCGAAATTTTTCTTGGGCTCGGCAAGAAAATTAGAACCATTCAGCGTCGTATTGGGAGTGGGAAACAGTGCCGAAATGCGCGCCGCCAAGGGATCGATTGGAGTGTTCAGCCCGGCATTTCCAGTAAAAATGTTGGTGGGATTGCCGAAAGCGTCCGTGCCAATAGGAACGCCGCAATAACCGTCCGGATTCAGGGTTGATGTCTGAGTCAAATATGTGTTGAAAATCTCGCCCTGATACGTGGGGTGATTGTTGCAATCGACAATCGGCTGGGTGGTGGAATTACCGTTCGCGTCCAGGACAAAGAGTTCACTGTTGGTCAAGAACGATGAAAAATCACCGCTGATCTCCGCCGGCGTGGGCACCAGGTTCAGTTGCGGCAGCGCCTGGCGGATACGCAGGCCTTCATAGTCTCCGAAAAAGAAGGTGCGGTTCTTGATAATTGGCCCACCCAGAGTAGCGCCGAACTGATTTTGCTGATATTGTTGTCTCCCGAAAATATCGAAGGCATTGCGTGCATCGAGCACATCGTTGCGGAAAAATTCCCACACGTCGCCGTGAAATTGGTTCGTACCTGACTTGATGACGGCATTCATCACTGCGCCGTTGCCTCGGCCGAATTCGGCGCTGTAGGCGTTGGTCTGCACTTTGAATTCCGCCAGCGCGTCCACGGAGGGCTGAATCACGTAGGCGCTGCCGTTGAGCAGATCGCCCAGATCGGAATTGTTGTCGATGCCATCAAGCTGGAAATTGTTTTGCAGCGAGCGCGCCCCATTGGAGCTGAATCCATACGTCGTTTCCACGCGCGAACCCGGCTCGCTCGTGGTTACGCCCGCGCCGAGCAGGGCAAGCTGCGCGTAATTGCGGCCATTGAGAGGCAAGGTTTCGATGGTACGCGCGTCTTGTACTTGGCCCAGGTCCGACGTATCCGTTTCAAGTTGCGGGCCTTGGGTCGTAATAATCATCGTCTCCGAAATCGCTCCGACTTTAAGCGTGACATCCACAGCCGGCCGCTCCTGCACGTCGACCTTCACCGGTCCAGCGGTGGCTTTCTTGAAGCCTTGTTTTTCGATCTTTACCTGATAGCGCCCAACCTTCAGCGGACTGACGATATATTCACCATCAGCATTCGTCTGGGTGACGAAATCATTTCCGCGATCAATGTCAGTCACCGTCACTTTTGCGCCCTGCACTACCGCTCCACTGGCGTCACGCACAACTCCGGTGATGCCACCGGTGTCCTTCTGCGCATGGGCGGAAAAAACCGCCGTTAAAAGCAACGTGAGGACGATAAATAAAAATCGGAACCTTCTAGTCTCCGGACTGATAAATCTCAACGAGGGATGCGAGGACGGGTTCATGGGTTTCCCCCTTACTGCTTGACTCTTCAAGCATGAATTCTTACGTTTTGCACGACACGGCTTATCGCGCCGGTGGGGCTGGGACAATCGGGCTTCAGGCCGTGCCGCAGCGAAAAAAACAAGCCGAGCAATTGCCCAAAGATCACGTCCAGCGGTGGACGATAATCGTCGGCAACGGCGGCTTCAACGGTGAGTACACTTTCAGCGTACCCCGGCGGAATCGAATTCGGAGCGACTATGACGCGCTGCGCCACCAGCTTCTTCCTGCCGATTTCTTCCAGCAGATCGAGCTCGTAGCCGCGGATTTTTTCGTCTCCAGAAAGAAAGGCAACCAGCAAAGTTTGACGATCCAGAGCGGCCATCGGCCCGTGCCGAAGGCCGAGCGCCGATTCCGACATGGTCCGAACTTTCCCTGACGTGAGTTCAAGAACCTTGAGCGCCGATTCTGTTGCCACTGCCTTCAATGGCCCCGAGCCGATAAAACAGGCGCTGGTGAGATTTACATTGGCCAGTTCAGCGGCCTTCAGAGCAGCCGCGTCAATAAAATTGCTTCCCGCCTGCACCAGCCGGCGAAGAATGACGCGATAATAATCGGTATCCTCGGCATGCGCCAGGCAGTGGCCGAAAACCACCATGCTTGAAAACGAGCTGGTCATGGCCAACCCGCCGTCGTGAACCGCATCGGGCAACGCGATTCCGAATGCTTGTTTGCGGCCAGCAATCACGCGGAGCATGGGGGAATCCTGGTTGCAGTTCACGACGAAATGATGAATGCAGGGATAATTCTTCAGCGCGTGCTCAAGCACCGCGATTCCCTCAGGACTCTCGCCCGATCGCGAGAAAGAAATCCAGAGATAAGGCCGTCCTTCTACGAGCCATTTTTCGGAATGGGTCACCAGATCGGTGCTGGGAACAGCGAGCACCTCGCACTGCCAACAGCGGCGCAGCAGTTGCGTTAGCGAGCGGCCAATGTAGTCGGAGGTTCCTGCGCCCACCAGAAAAACCGTTGGGCGCCTGACAGGATCCGATCCGATACCCGCTGCCTGCAAGAACTGCCCAATCGCCGCGTGCCGCTCACGAAAAACTTCGTATGTGGACAGCCAGGTCTGCGGCTGTTGCGCGATCTCTTTTGGCGTGTGTTCCACGCCGCGGGCTTGTTTCTCGGCCTCCGGAAGTGTAAGAAGCGTGCCAAGTGGATTCATTTCGCCGCGTCTCGAATCCGCAATGAAACGAAAGTAATACTAACAAATAGTAACAAGAAATGAAACCCAAAAATGTGCCATCGAAGAAAACACCTTTTCCGCACGACGGCTTCTTGGTTGGCTGGAATGTCGCCTTCAGATAGGAAATCTCCCTCGAACGGCTACCCGTTCGGGCACTCGCGCCCCGAGGTACTTACCTGATGACTTGCTAAAGTTTTTGTACAAAAAGAGGAGTTTTGGGCTTAAGATTTGGCCCATGCCCATGCAGAAAAAGACCGGGTTGAGCGATTCGTCATTGTGGATCATTGCGATTGTGTTGTTTGCGATCGCCGCATTGACTTATTTCAAGAAATAAAGCTTTCAACGATCGGCCCGCTCAGTGAAGGGTGCGATAGCTTAGGGGTAGGGGACCGCCCACCGACATTTCCGGGAGGAGCGGCTTCGTCCTGAAGCGTCGGCGGCCTATTTCGGATACCGGGATCGCAGTGTTTGTCGATTTTCCGGCGAGAAACCCCTCCCGGCCCTGATCTGCAAACATCCAATTCGTACTTTCAGCGCAGCATCTACTCAGGCCGCGCTTTGCTGCGCCTCCCGCGAAAGCACTTTCGGGACGTAGGGAAAAGTCCGCGATGGCTTCGATGTGACCGATTCCTTGCCGATCCCGAGACGAACCGGAGTATTCGCGGCAAGAGTGAACATCACATCCGGCGCGTTATCGGTAAGCGAGCGGCCGTTCCAATCGGCAAAACCGAATACAGCGGGCGTACCGATCTCATACGGAAGGATATTGGGGAAAAACCGGTGAGCCACTCTCTCGGCATAAGCGCGCGGATCTTCTGCAGTGCCGTTCGCGGTGACCACCCCAGCGATCGCTTTCGTGACGGTCTCTCCATACGTCGCAAAGTCATCACGGGGGCGTCCCGCATTCAGACGGTTGCCAAGATCTTCGTTGTATTGAGTGAAGAGTGGATGGACCATCGGAAGCCCTACGCGGTTAATCGATCGCCATCCGCCGGCATCTGTAGCCAGCGACGCTACTGCCCAGATTCCAACTCGGTGGTTGCCAGCGCTAGCGCCGAGCAGCTCCTGGTCGGGCACCTCCAAGACCATCGAATATACTGTGTGACCTGAGAACAAGTTTTTGGCGCGGGTGGGATCCCAACCAGATAGATTAACCGTCGTGCTATCCTGAAAAGCGTGGCCTACGGCGTGTAGCACATCTGGCTCAATCCAGAACGGGTCTCCCGCCTGGTCCGCCCACACGCGCAGACCGGCCGCTGTGCTTACGGTCTCACCCGTTGTTCCCTCGGCGACCACCATGCCGGGCGCATGCGGATCGGTGGCTTCCGTTCCTTTCACACACCGCACAACGTACCTTTGCTTCCCATTGTTATCGCGCTCATCAAACGTGAGCCGATAGGTGACGTCTTCTACGGCATCCCCGTTGAGATCGACTTTGAACTCATACATTCCTTCGGGGTGGTAACCAGGCACGGGTATCGCACCGAAGATTGAATGACAAACGTTGATGACGAACACTGTACCCGTTTGCCCGCGGAACACGTAGAGGTCTGTTATGTCGAGGCGGATATCCTGTCGAGCCAGTGGTGAATCGAGGTGATGGGACATGGCGCTCCTTTCGCTTAACGCAGTGGGCTGGCGCATGCTAACAAAAGCAGGAGAATCTGTCTAGCTACGCGTTGTTTTCTTATGGTCGGCGAATTAGGGGTTATGCTGGGCCAGTTACCCCGCTGGAAGCTATTCCTTCCACCGTTTGAACAGCAGCGCCCCATTGGTCCCCCCAAAGCCGAAGGAATTCGACATCGCATATTCGATGTCCGCTTTGCGGGCACGATTCGGGACAAAATCCATGCCGGCGGTTTCGGGGTCCTGATTTTCCAGATTGATCGTGGGCGGCAGAATCTGATCGCGCAGGGCGAGTACGGTAATGCCCGCCTCGAGCCCACCCGCGCCGCCGAGCAGATGCCCGGTCATCGATTTTGTGGAACTGACGGCAATCTTCCGCTCACCAAAAAAATTGCGAATGGCATGGGCCTCGAGCGTGTCGCCGATCGGCGTCGAGGTGCCATGGGCGTTGACATAACCCACTTTGTTGGGGCTGATCCCTGCGTCGCGCACTGCATTGCGCATCACGCGATAGCCGCCTTCGTGTTCGGGAGCGGGCTGGGTTATGTGGTAGGCATCGCCTGACATACCATAACCAGCAACTTCGGCGATGATTGGCGCTCCGCGTTTCCTGGCATGCTCAAGTTCTTCCAGAACCATGATGCCCGCCCCTTCACCCATCACAAATCCGTCGCGATCGCAGTCCCAGGGCCGGCTGGCTTTTTCCGGCTCGTCGTTTCGCGTGGAAAGCGCGCGCATGGCGGCGAATCCGCCCACACCCATGGGAGTAATCGCAGCCTCAGATCCCCCTGCAATCATTACGTCGGCATCGTTGTGTTGAATGATGCGGAACGAATCCCCGATGGAATGAGCGCTGGTCGTACATGCCGTGGCAGTGGCTTCGTTCGGCCCTTTGGCCCCAAAGCGCATGGAAACCTGACCGGCCGCAAGATTAATAATGGCCGAAGGAATGAAGAAAGGAGAAATCTTGCGCGGGCCGCCCTCCATCAAGGCCGTATGTTCGCGTTCGATGATGTCGAACCCGCCGATTCCGGAGCCGATGTGCACGCCAACGCGCTCGGCGTTCTCGGGGGTGATCCTCAACCCTGACATGTTCAATGCTTCATCCGACGCCGCTATCGCCAGGTGGATAAAGCGCGCCATCTTCTTGACCTCTTTTTTTTCGATGAATTTCAGCGGATCGAAATTCTTCACCTCAGCGGCGATCTGGCATGCAAAATTGCTGGTATCAAATTGAGCGATGCGGGCGACCCCGCTCTTGCCGGCCAGCAAGCCCTGCCAAACCTCTTCGGTGGTGTTGCCCACGCCACAGATCAGGCCGAGGCCGGTGACTACAACCCTGCGTGCCAAATTACTGGCCGCCTTTCCCGCTCTTGCAGAGAGATACCATCGCTGGTGAGATTACTTGCTCGCCTTCGCGTGCTTGCCGATGTAATCGATGGCGTCCTGCACGGTGCGGATTTTCTCCGCGTCCTCGTCGGGAATCTCGATGTCGAACCCTTCTTCGAAAGCCATGACCAACTCGACCGTGTCCAGTGAATCGGCGCCCAGGTCGTCCACGAACGATGCACTAGGAGTGACTTCTCCCTCATCCACGCCCAACTGCTCAACGATGATCTGCTTTACCTTTTCATCAACGCCTGCCATGATTCTCCTCGCTTAACTCCGATTTGATTTCGAATGCGATGCCCGCGATGCAAGCGCCAGACAAAGCTTGGTTAAACGTATGCCTTTATCTCCACTCTCCTACACTTGCCGCTGGCCCGGCTTCCAACTTCAGACGCCGGACTGCGGAAAAAAGGCGAACGTGTAGTGTAAACATCCGGGTAATTCGCTGTAAAGGAAACGCTGAACTTTATATAGCTTGTGCTGTGATATACCTTCTGCATCCTAAACGCGGTTACTGGCGACGGTCAAACGTAAGCCGGCCGTCTGCCAGCCAGGTCAACATCAAACCACATGCGTGCTGTCGTACAGCGGGTTGGCCGCGCCAGAGTTACGGTAAACGGCGAAGTTGCAGGCGAGATCGGCCCAGGATTGCTGGTTCTTCTAGGTGTCGGCCGGAACGATACCGAAGCCGACGCCACCTACCTCGCCGAAAAGATTGCCGGCCTCCGCGTATTTGAGGACGATCGGGGAAAAATGAACCTCGGCGTGCAGCAGATCGGTGGCAGCGTGCTGGCGGTTTCACAGTTCACTCTGTATGGCGACGTACGGCGGGGAAAGCGACCATCGTTCGATGCCGCCGCTCCTCCAGAGAGAGCTCGCCAGCTCTATGAATTCTTCGTCGCGCAGATTCGTGCAGTCGGCCTGCGCTGCGAAACCGGACGCTTCCAGGAGATGATGAAAGTGGAATTAGTCAACGACGGTCCAGTGACGATTCTGGTGGATTCGGAAAAGAGTTGTTAGGGCTGGTTCTATACTCCGTGCTCCCCCGTGCTCCTTGAGGAGATTTCGATCCTCTGCGTACTTTGCGGCCTTTCTTAGCGAACTCGGCGGTCTAAGATTTTGAATTTTATCGTCCACAAAACGCTCTAACTACTCCGTTGCTACCCATTCTTCAATGCGCAGCAAGGATCGCATCTGCCACTCTTGCGGCCTCAACCGCAGCCTTCACATCGTGCGTTCGTAAAATGTGCGCTCCCTTCAAAATCAGCGCCGTCTGGGCGGCCAGATTTCCGTAGAGCCGCTCCGAAACGGGCGCATCTTTTCCATTCTTCGCCAACGCCCGCCCGAGAAACGACTTTCGTGACGTCCCAGCCAGCAGGGGAAAGCCCAGCGATTGCAGTTCCTGAAATCTCGCCAGCAGCGGATAGTTCTGCTCAAAATTTTTTCCAAATCCAAATCCCGGATCCAAAACGATTCTCTCCCGCCGAATGCCCGCCGGCGCCGCCGCCTCGGCCCACTCTCGCAGTTCGCGCTTTACAAGCAGAACAATGTCGCCGGCCGGCGGCAAGGTTCGCCATTCTTCCGGACGCCCACGCATGTGCATGAGCACAACCCCGCATTTCGCTTCCGCGACCGTTTTAGCCATATTGCGATCCCAGCGCAGCGCGCTGACGTCGTTCACGATCTCCGTTCCGGCTGCGAGCGCGGCTTGTGCGACTTCGGCTTTGTAGGTATCGATCGAAACCACGGATTCCGGCCGCTGCTTCTTGATCTCAGTAATTACGGGAAGTACGCGGCGCAGTTCTTCTTCGGCGGAGACAGGCAGGCGTGTGCTTGCAGCATCGATGTCCTCAGAATTCGGATTAACCCGCGTACCCGGCCGCGTCGATTCGCCGCCTACGTCAATAATGTCCGCGCCCTCATCGAGCAATTGCAGCGCGTGATCAACGGCGCGTGCCGAATCGTAGTAGAGCCCGCCATCCGAAAAAGAATCAGGAGTGACGTTGACGATACCCATGATCAACGTGCGTTTGCCGAGTTCGAGCGTGCGCGTCCCCAGATTCCACTCAAACACCGCCCTCATGCGGCAGATTCTAAATGAAAGCGCCTGCGCCGACCGGAGATCCCATCCTTGGCGGCTGAAGTGTAACCCGTGTTACCCTGTGTCCTCTGTGGTGAAGCTTTTTCAGGCTCTAGACTGCCGCGATGGCTCGAGCCAAGTGCCTCGTCGCCACGTCGTTGTTTAGCGCCTGCGCACCGCCGCCTCCCGCGAGCGGCTACCCTTCAATGCGGCGCGGCCAGTACCCGTCGGAGGCTTGCGCCGCCCCTCAAGCAATTCCTTCAGCACCGTGGCGTTGTTGTGGGTTTCATTCTTCGAGGCGTATAGCAAGGTGAGGCGTTTCTTGTTCTGGGAAAGTTCGTACAACCTCTGCAAATCCTTTTCTGCCGCTGGATCCGCCAGCTCTTTTAAATATCGTTTCCGAAAAGTCTCCCACTCCTGCGGACGCGCATGGTACCACTTGCGCAGTTCATTGGAAGGAGCCAAAGCGCGCAGCCATTCATCCAGCGCCGCTTCAGCCTTGGTCAAACCCCGCGGCCACAAGCGGTCCACCAGCACGCGCGCTCCGTCCACACGCGAGACCGGATCATAAACACGTTTTATAGTGACCGGCATGGGTTCACGCGGAGTGGTTCTCTCCGCATTGCTTTATCATTGTAAGTCGGCTGCGATGCCGGCGCTGTGGGAAACCGCGAATGATTCGATCAATGCTTCCTAAGCTCGAAGGCCAAGAAGACCAAAAAGAAATACAAAAAAGCAAAGATCGTGTTGGTTTCATTCAGTCGAGCTGTGCATACGCCCCCACCCGCCGCCTCGCCGCGCTTCTAGTCGCCGCCCTTGCCCTCGCTTCATTCGCGGCCTGCGAAGTCGAGCGCCGCAAGTCCGACGCGGAACTCGGCCTCAACCCCCAGCAGGCCCACGGACGCAAAATCTACGACAACTACTGCGACCGCTGCCATCGGCCATATTCCACGAAGGGCAAGAAGGGGCCAGGGCTAAAGGGCATGTTTGCCCATCAATATCTCCCTCAAACGGGTCTGCCGGCCAATGACGAGCGTGTGAGCGACATTATTATGCACGGCCGCCCCGACATGCCCGGCTACAGCCAGGTCCTGAGCGCGCAGGATCTGCTAGACCTGCTGGCATACCTGCACACGTTATGAGCGGACCTGCCACGATCGACGGCGGAATGTCATAATTCTTCCGTGAACAGCAGTCAGAAATCCGGCCTCTTCCGCCAACTTCCTTCCGTGGATGATCTGGTGCGTGATACTGCTCTCGCTCCAATAGCAGCGAGTTACGGTCATGAGGCACTGACCAATGCAGCTCGCGCGGTTTTGGCGCGCCTTCGCCAGGAGATCACTTCTGGACTGCTCGACGACGCAGCTCTGCAACTCGCCGTCGCGGGTTTGCCCGGCGCGGTGGAGGCCCAGCTTCGCCGAGCGCTCAGTTACTCGCTAAAGCCGGTGATCAACGCTACCGGAGTCATCCTGCACACCAATCTTGGGCGGGCCCCGATCAGCGAAATCGCCATCGACCACATCAAGCAAACAGCGCAAACCTACTCCAACCTCGAATTCAATCTCACCGCAGGCGAGCGCGGCAAACGTGACGTCCACGTCGACCGCCTGTTCCGGCACCTGCTGAACGAGGACACCCAGCAGCAGCTGCACGAAGATTCCAAGAACGAAAGCCGCGTCTCGACTATCGTCGTGAACAACAATGCTGCCGCCGTGCTGCTGGCCCTGAACGCGCTCGCCGACGGCGGAGAAGTCATCGTCTCCCGCGGAGAGCTGGTCGAAATCGGCGGCTCATTCCGCATTCCCGACGTCATGGCCAAATCGGGCGCCATCCTGCACGAAGTCGGCACCACCAATCGCACTCGCATCGCTGACTACGAAAAAGCTATCAACGAGCGCACGCGGCTTCTGCTGCGTGTGCATCGCTCGAACTTCGAGATCACGGGATTCACACAGCAAGCGACGACGCAAGAATTAGTCGAACTGTCCCGCGCCAACAACATTCCTCTCATGGAGGACCTGGGCAGCGGCGCGCTGGTTGACCTGCGCTCGTTCGGCATCGCCGGCGAGTCGACCGTGCTCGACAGCCTGCGCGCCGGCGTCGATATCGTCACTTATTCCGGAGACAAGCTGCTTGGCGGCCCTCAAGCCGGACTGATCAGCGGCAATGCCAACCTGGTCGCACGCATGCGCTCCAATTCCCTTTTCCGTGCGCTGCGCGTGGATAAGCTCACTTACGCTGCGCTCGAAGCCACGCTACTCGCTTACGTGCGCCACGATTACGATGCAATTCCTGCGCTGCGCATGATGCAACTTACAAAGGAGTCCATCGGAGGGCGCGCTCAAGCGTTGGCGAAGAAACTCACGAGTCCCAAGCTGAAGCTGGGAATCGTCGATGGCGAATCGCTTCTCGGCGGCGGTGCTGCGCCCTCGGCCGTACTTCCGACGCAGGTGCTGGCAATCACCTGCGAAGATTTAAGCGCCGACGATCTCGCCGCGCTGCTACGCACTTCCGAGCCGCCCATCATCGCGCGCGTCGAAGAGGGCCGCGTGCTGCTCGATCTCCGCACCGTCTTTCCGGCGCAGGATGACGCACTCGCCGCCGCTCTCGCGCGCATCGTTTCCTGAGCCGGCTGCATCGAAACGGCGTTGGCCCGGCTCTACACCATCGGACACTCCACTCGCACGTTCGACGAGTTTCTCGCCACGCTTCAGGCCCACGGAATTCAAACCCTTGTCGACATTCGCGCCTTTCCCGTGTCGCGGCGGCTGCCGCAGTTCAATCGCGAGGCGCTGGAGGCCAGCTTGTCAGAGAAGCCCACGTCTCGCAAACGCGGCGAGACGCGAGGCACCCCAATCCGTTATGTCTGGATGAAATCTCTCGGCGGATACCGCAAGAAAATTCGTGACGACTCGCCGCACGTTGCTATGCGCAACCCGAGCTTCCGCAACTACGCCGACTACATGCTCACACCGGAGTTCACCAAAGCCGCGTCCGAGCTGATCGCGCTCGCCGAAAATTCCCGCACCGCTTACATGTGCGCCGAGCGCGTCTACTTCCACTGCCATCGCATGCTGGTTTCCGACTGGCTGGTCACTCATGGACACGAAGTACTGCACATCGATGATTCTGAGCCGGCCAAACCGCACCACCTGACCGTCGAAGCGCGCATGATCGATGGTGAGCTGATCTATCGCGGCGATCGGTTGCTGTGAAAGACGATCTTCACAAGCGCGCCCCCAAAATCGAACCCGGTTGGGAGATAATCATCGATCACCCTTCGACTTCGCTCAGGGTGGGCTTTGTCGCACAAGACGCGACAGAGAGTCGTTGGACGGTCAAGCGCGCGTGTGTCGATGAAAAAACTCCAGCGAGTCGTAGACCGCCCGGCGGTTATCTTTGCGGCCGCTATTGCCACGCGTCTGGGCGCTTCAGTGTACATCCTGACCAGATTTTTCAATCCGCAAAGGCTGTTTGTGGGGAACGAATCTTCACGCATCGCGGCGGCTTTGGCTTCTGGCCTGGGATTCTCTTCGCCCTACCCTCACACGCCGGTCGCTGCAACGGCGCAGCAGCCGCCCGTTTATCCGCTTATTTTGGCGGGAGTGTTCAAGGTATTCGGTATCTACACGGTGCAATCAGCCTGGGTCATTGTCAGCCTGCACATTCTCGCGGGGGGCTTTACTGCAGTGCTGATTTATCGACTGGGCGAACTTTGCTTCGGTAAGACAGTGGCAATTGTGGCGGGGTGGTTGTGGGTGATTCCCTGGATGTTCCAGGCGCGGTCGTTTGCCGTAAGTTTTACAAACGCTTATTTCGCAGCTCTGGCATTTTGTGTTCTTCTGATTTGGCTGGTTGTGGCGGTGCACAACAATCGAGGCTGGTTCCTGATGGGAGCATATGCTGGACTATTGCTCTTGCTTCAGCCCTCTTTTGCGCCAGTTTTTGTGGTGTATGGTATCTGCCTGGCATGTTCCAAGGCTCGATCGGCGCGAATGTGGTTCGCGCTTGTGGGGGTGCTTTTAGTTCTGGCGCCTTGGACAGCGAGGAACTACATCGTCTTTCATCGCTTCATTCCCTTTCGCGACAATCTCGGACTGGAGCTCTGGCTCGGGAACCGGCCGGGAATGCATGGGACCATGGATTACAGCCTCGATTTCCCGGGCGAGGACCCGACAAACTACATTCGACTTGGGGAAACCCGCTTCATGGACGCGAAACTGAATGAGGCATGGCAGTTCATCGCGGAAGATCCAAAGTCATTTATGAAGAGGTGTGCTCTGCGTGTTGCTGAGTTCTGGTATGAGCCGTATCCGCCTGCAATGCTTCTGTTCTTTGCATTGGGTTGGGTGGGGACGGCACTCGCCTGGAAGAGGCGCTTCGGTTGGCTGTTTGTGACGCCTGCGATTGTCTATCCCCTGGTCTACTATGTCACGCACACGTATGCCGGTTATCGCCACCCGATCGAGCCGGTCATGATTCTGTTAGTGGCGTATGCGCTCGTCGAATTGGGCACTCGCGGCAAGGCGCTGCTGCAAGAGCCAGGGCGCGATTCGGTTTCTACTGGTCACATGGCGCAGTCTTGAGCGCGAAGGAGCGAAGGACCCATGCACCTATGGGCTGTGAGATTCTTCTCCGCTGGTGGAAGCGGAGCTTCGGGCTGACGCGATCTAAACCGGCGGAACTCAAAATCCCACTGCCGGTTTGTGCACATGTTCCCCGCGTTCCTTGAGCTGCGGTATTGTTGAAAGGAAGGGGGAAGCGCATGCGGTCCGGTGATCGTCCCGGTCTTCAAAACCGGCGGGCGGCAGGCTATCCTGTCGCCGGTGGGTTCGACCCCCACTCGCTTCCGCCAAATTGCGATGTAGTCATAGAAAGAGGAAAGGATGAAGATCGCCAAGGACGTAACCGAACTCATTGGGGGCACGCCGCTCGTGCGTCTTAATAAGGTCACCGGAGGCTGCGTGGCCGAAGTCGTCGCCAAACTCGAAAGCCAGAACCCGTTGGGCAGCGTCAAGGACCGCATTGGCGTCAGCATGATCAACGAGGCCGAGCGCGCGGGAAAGATTCAGCCCGGTAAGACCGTGCTGATTGAGCCGACCAGCGGCAACACCGGAATTGGCCTGGCGTTTGTGGCCGCGGTGAAAGGTTATCGATTGATCCTCACGATGCCTGAGACGATGAGTCTGGAGCGGCGGGTGTTGCTGCTGGCGTTCGGTGCGGAGATCGTTCTCACGCCTGGCCCCAATGGAATGAAGGGCGCTGTCGCCAAGGCGCAGGAAATGGTTGCTAAGACTCCCAACGGCTATATGCTTCAGCAGTTCGACAACCCGGCCAACCCCAAGATTCACTTTGAGACCACTGGGCCCGAAATCTGGAATGACACCGACGGCCGCGTGGATTTTCTGGTTTCGGGCATCGGCACCGGTGGCACGCTCACTGGCGTCTGCGAATACATCAAGCCGCGAAAGCCGTCGTTCAAGGCGATCGCTGTCGAGCCGGCAGATAGCGCGGTGCTCTCCGGCGGCAAGCCTGGGCCGCACAAAATTCAAGGCATTGGCGCGGGATTTGTCCCCAGCATTCTCCGCACGGATTACATTGATGAGGTCATCACTGTTACGAATGACGAAGCGGTTCGCATGGCGCGCCGGCTTCCGCCGGAAGAAGGGTTATTTGTAGGGATTTCTTCGGGAGCGGCTGTGACTGCGGCGTTGCAAGTCGCACGACGAAAAGAAAATGCGGGCAAAATGATAGTGGTGGTGATTCCTTCGTTCGGAGAACGCTATTTGAGCACGGTTCTGTTTGAAGAATTGCGCACTCTCGCGCAGCAGATTCCCACGTCGGCATTGCCGGCGTAAGCAGCGATCAGAAGATCGTCCGCTTGCAGATCAAACAGATTGAGACGCCTTCGTGTAGTGGTGCAGTTTGCTCGTCATCGTGAGCAAGCCTTTGCGCAGCGAAGGGTGGAAAATTCTGTGGAAAACTGGCCCGCTCGCGGAAAATTTTCCCACTTCTGCAGGTGTATGATGTCTTTCCAACCAGCCACATTATTAGGATCATGACGAGGCCTGCGGTGCCTCGATCATTTGCATCACGAAAGACAATCTATGCCCACGAATCATGCTGCCGGTGAAGAGCCGCGTCCTGAAACTACCGCCAAGAAACCGTACGAAAAGCCCTCATTCCGCTACGAGCAGGTCTTTGTCACCACGGCCCTGGGATGTGGGAAGACGGGTACTCAGGGTAGCTGCGCGACCGGCCTTCCCAGGTCATGAGGCTCACAGGGAACATGCGCGCAAATTCTGCAGCTGTATTGAAACGCGACATGGCGTGCGAGATTCTGTTGTCCTCTGGAAGCGTGCAGCTTCGCGCTCAGGGGTACAGCATGTTTCCCACGGTGCGTCCCGGGGATGTGCTGATCGTCGAGCGCGTCAGCCTGCAACAGGTGAAAGTTGGAGATGTGGTTGTAATGTCGCGGTCTTCGGGGTTGCTAAGTCATCGCGTTATTTCTATCGGCAGGGATGCCGAAAGCGCGTTGCTCATCACGCGTGGCGATACATCGGTTGTAGATGATTTGCCAGTGCGCGAGAGTCATCTGCTTGGCCGCATCGGTTACGTGATCCGCAAGGGCAAACTAATTTCGGTGCCGTCGCGCCTGAGCGCGATCGACAACGTGGCTGCAAGAGTCTTTCGCTACTCATTTCCCGCGGTGAGGGGGGTCATGGAGATGCGTCGGCGTTGGCAAAAGAGATTTCGAACTCCGAAGGAATCGATTGCGCAGTGCCAGAGCTAGCCACCCAAGTCGAGACCTACAGTGCGGCGATCGCCATCGGCGGTTTCACGGTGCGCCTCAACACCACAGATGCAGATTTTTTCGAGGTGCTGCAAGCGCGGTACGCTGGCTTCGTCAGCAATGAGCCAAGCGCTGCATTTGAGCTCGACATCGATCTTTGCCCGCCCGAGTGCGCGACCTCCAACCCCGATGTTCGCGTGACTTTTCGCTCGGGCAACTGGATTATGCAGCGCGGCGACTTCCGCGCGGAGTGGTCTCCCGCGGCCGGTCGCGGCCGCATCCGTCAGACTGCGACTGCTTATTCCACAGATAGCATGCTGCGCATCGTTCACACGTTGCTATTGGCGAAAAGTGGCGGATTTCTCATGCACGCCGCCAGCGTCATCCGCAACCGCAAGGCATTTCTTTTCGCGGGCGAATCCGGAGCTGGGAAAACGACGATCTCAAGTCTCGCTCCCGCCGACGCAACACTTCTCACCGACGAGATCTCGTACGTCCGCAACCTTGACGATCGCTACCTCGCCTTTGGCACGCCTTTCATTGGAGATCTCGGCCAAGCCGGGGAAAACGCGTCGGCGCCTGTAGCCGCTCTTTATTTGCTCGCCAAGGGTCTCTCGAACTCGATCGAGCCCGTGGGCGCAGCCGAAGCCGGGCGTGCGGTCCTCGCCAACATGCTTTTCTTTGCCGAAGATGCAGAGATGGTTCGACTGGTTTTTCAGGCCGCATGTGAGTTCGTTGATCGCGTGCCGGTTTTGCGGCTCACGTTTGTGCCGGACGCACGCGTATGGGAGCTGATTCGATGACTAAACCACTCTATGTCGCGCGCAGCCGCCGTATCGCCGCGCGCAAGCTGGGCGAAGAGATGCTCGTCATGTCGGCGCATGGATCCACGCTTTTTACGCTGAACCCGACGGCGGCTATTCTCTGGCAGGCTGCTGACGGTGCAACTCCGCTGGAGGAAATCGTCGAGAGCAAAATTTGCTCCGAATACGAGGTTAGTCCTGAAGAGGCCTTGCGCGACGCAGAATCTCTTGCCCAGGACCTGGCTAAGCACGGCATCCTGCTGATCTCCGAAAAGCCGATTGCGGAATCAAGCGCTCGCAACGAGGGGCGGCTGTGAGCACATTGCTGATGGAAATGGGTGAGCGCGCCCAGCAGCTAGGCATTCCTTTCAGTGTTCACCTCGACCTCACTTATCGCTGCAACGAGAAGTGCGTGCACTGCTACCTTGATCATCACGACCACGGTGAACTCACCACGGCAGAAATTAAGAACCTGCTGAAGGAGATGGCTGAAGCTGGAGTCTTCATTCTTACCCTCAGCGGCGGCGAAATCTTTTTGCGCAAAGACTTCTTTGAAATTCTGGAGTGCGCGCGGGAACTGACTTTCTGCGTCAAGCTGAAGACGAATGCGGTTTTGATCCGCGAAGAACAGGCGGCGAAACTCAGCGATCTTGGCGTGCAATCGCTGCAAATCAGCATTTATTCGCATCGGCCAGAGGTTCACGATGTAATTACCAAACTTCCGGGCTCGCTGAAGCGGTCGATTGCCGCGATCCGCCTGCTCAAGACGCAAGGCCTGAAAGTTACGATAGCGAACGTGCTGATGCGGACGAATATGCAGGATATTTACGGTGTCCGCGCCCTTGCAGAAGAACTGGGCGTCGAGTGCACGCTCGATCCTACTGTTTCGCCGATGCTTGACGGTGACCGATCGATTCTGGGCTTGAATACGGATGAATCGGTCCTGCGGGAAGTTCTCCACGATCAATCGTTCATGCCAGATGTGGAAGAATTTTGTGCGCCGCCTGCGCCTGTCAGCGAAGAAAGTATGGACGCTTTCCCGTGCAGCGCCGGGCATAACGCCTGCTATATCTCGCCTTACGGCGAGTTCTATCCCTGCGTTGCATTTCCGCTTTCCTGCGGAAATGTGCGGCAGCAGCGTTTCATTGACATATGGCAGAATTCGGAGCAGTTGAAGGAAGTGCGCTCCATCCGCCTGCGCGATCTTTCCGGCTGCTCGCAATGCCTGCACGGCGCAACCTGCACGCGTTGCCCAGGCATGGCGTTTCTGGAAGGCAACATGCGCGGGCCCTCGACGGCTGACTGCGAAAAATCTTACGCGCGGACGGGGATTCCCTCAAAAAACCTTCTGGCGAAGAAAGATAGACCTGCGCTGCCGCGACTGGTGCAGATTCAGCTAGTTCCGGCGATGGTTGGCGGCCGACTCGCGGGGATCGGCGCAACCGCAATCCCCGCTTAACTTACTGTCCTGAAGCTCCGCATTTTCTTGAGTAACCCTGGCGACGGACATCCTGCTGGTTGCTGCACTTCCGTACTGAACGAAGCGTTCCGTTGGTAATGGTCCGGAACTTTCTGTGAGCGAATAGGATTGGGGATTGGGGTTCTTCACCGTACTCCCTGGAGTCCGTATGTTCGTCAATTTGAAATTAAGTCACGTCGCCGCATCCGCGATTTTTCTAATCGGCGTATTCGCCACTGCGCAGGACACGCCGTCGCTGGGAGACTTGGCGCGCCAGGAGCGTGCGAAAAAGGAACAGTCCAAGGCCGCGCAGACTAAGGATTCGAAGTCAACCAAGGTCATCACGAACGAAGAGATTCGGCAGCACACTTCGGCTGTGGCAGCGTCGGCGGCAAACGATTCGAATCAGACAAATTCCGCGCCTGCAGCCGCAGACTCACCCAAGCAGTCAGCCGAACAATGGAAATCGCAGATCGAGGGCCAGAAGGGCCAGATCGCTTCGCTAGAGAAACAAATCGACGACCTTAACGCTTCCATTCAGTTTGCTCCCGGCAACTGCGTGGAGGGGTGCGTGCAGTGGAACCAGCACCAGCAGGAGAAACAGCAGCAGGTCGAGCGAATGCGGGCAGACCTGCAAGAGCAGAAAGCGCACCTCGAGCAGATGCAGGAGTCGGCCCGCGGTCAGGGATACGGAAGTTCGGTGTGGGACCCGTAAGAAGCGCGAGGTCACGAATCCCGAGTTGCGAGTAAGACAGTCCCAGCCTGGCAGTTCTCAGTTGTCAGTTCCCAGTTCTCAGTTGCCTGGCGCTGTGAACGCCAATGCATCCGCATGTGTTCTCCGCTGACGAAGAAACAAACTGATTATTCGCCTTCCTCTAAACCGACTGCGCATGCAAAATTAGTTTCATGCCCTTAGTCGTTCGACCCTCGCGCATTCATTCCATCGGAGTATTCACCAACATGCCTATTCGCAAAGGAGAGCGCATCGTAGAGTACGCCGGGCCGCGCATTACTCCGGAAGAGGCTGACCGCCTTTACGATGGCGCGCCGCGCACGTATCTGTATGGTCTGGGAGACGGCAAAACCATCATCGATGGCGAAGGGCTGGGCGCTTATCTGAACCACTCGTGCGATCCCAATTGCGAGATCGAGGAAATCGGCAATCGCGCTTGGATCTTCGCTCGGCGTGATATCGCTGCCGGGGAAGAGTTGATGTGGGATTACAACTTATACGATGACGATTCGCCTGCGCCTTGCCATTGCGGCTCGCCGAAATGCCGGGGCACTATGTATTCGAGAGAGTGGATGGCGAAGATGCGGCGCAAGGCGCGAGAGAAGAAAGCTAAGGCGAAAGCTGGTTCAGATCATCGTGGGAGCGCATTTTAAGCCCACGATTTCCAAAATCAAGTCCAAAAGCCTAAACCGCAGAGTTCGCGAAGAAATGCCACAAAGTACGCGGAGAAGCTGCAAAAGGTTCTCACATACGAAGGCTTCGTCACCCCCAAAAATTGTCGATGTCCTTTTAGTCAAAAGCAGCTTCCACCGGCTCACTTACTGTCAGCTTCTCTTCTTCTTCGTCGCGGATCACGGCGTGAGTTTTTGCGACCAACATATAGATCGAGGGCACGACGAACAGCGTAAATGCTGTGCCGATGATCATCCCGCTGACCAGCATGATGCCGATGCTGTTGCGCGCGCCGGCGCCGGGGCCTCGGGCCAAGACAAGCGGAAAGTGGCCGAAGACAGTTGCGGCGGTGGTCATCAGGATCGGACGCAGTCGGGTACCGGCTCCGCCGATGATGGCTTCGAGCTTGCTCTTGCCGGTTTCCTGCAACTGATTGGCGAATTCCACCATCAGAATTCCGTTCTTGGAGATCAGACCAACGAGCGTGATCAAACCTACTTGACTGTAGATGTTGAGGGTCGTGAAGCCGAGGAAGGAGAACATCAGCGATCCAGAGATGGCCAGTGGCACCGAACCTGCCAAAATGATGAAGGGGTCGCGGAAGCTCTCAAACTGAGCGGCCAGCACCAGATAAATCAGGATTGCCGAGAGAAGAAATGTGCCGAGAAACTTGCTGCCTTCAACCCGGAGCTGGCGCGATTCACCGGCGTAATCGTAGGTGAATCCTTGCGGCAGAATCTGCTTTGCCTGATCTTCCAAGAACGTGAGGGCCTTGTCGAGCGGAACGTTCGGTGGAATTACGCCCTGAATGCGAACGGCGTTCAACTGCTGAAATTTGTTCAGAGAACGCGGTTCGGTGGTGGTTTTCAGCGTGGCGAATGTAGAGAGCGGAACGAGCTTATCGGCCGAGCCTTTCACATAGATGTGCGAAAGCTGTTCGGGCGTGAGCCGCTCGACACGCTGGATTTGCGGAATCACCTTGTAACTGCGGCCTTGAATGCTGAAGCGGTTGACGTAGTTTCCTCCCAGCATGGTGGAGAGGTCCTGGCCGGCCTGGCTCAGGTCCACGCCTTGCGACCGCAGCTTGTCGCGATCGAAAACGACTTCCGTTTGCGGCTGGTCGAATTTCACGTCCGTATCAGCGTAGATGAACATGCCGCTGGCCATGGCTTTTTGCACGATCTTTTGGGCGAGCTCGCTGATCTGCTCCGGCTCTGCGGGCGATACGATCGCGAAATCGACAGGGAAGCTGCCGCCGCCAGGAAGCGGTGGCGGCGTGAGAGGAATCACGCGTATCCCGGGAATCTTTGAAAGCTTCGCGGCGGATTCAACCAGTAATTGCTGCGTGGTTTTCTTGCGCTGGCTCCAGGGTTTCGTGACCATGCCGCCGAACCCGCCGCCGGGGTTTGTGATCTGAAAGAGGCTTTCCCCCTCAGGGAATGAGCGATAAACGTCATATACCTGGTTAGCGAACAAGTTGGTTTGGTCGAGCGTGGCATTGGCTGATGACTGAATGACGCCGAATACAACGCCCTGGTCTTCGTCGGGCGCGAGTTCGTGCTGGGAGAACATGTAAAACGGAACCATCAGAGCAGCAACAATCAACCAGAGCGTGAGAACGACTGGCCGATATTGCAGAGTGCCAGCCAGCAGCCGCGTGTACTGGCTGCGCACCCACTCGAAATGGCGGTTGATCATGCCCGCGAAACCGTGTTCAGTGTCGCCGGCACGCAGCAGCTTCGATCCCATCATGGGCGAAAGCGTCAGGGCCACAATGCCGGAGACGGTCACTGCGCCGGCCAGCGTAAGCGCGAATTCGCGGAAAAGCGATCCAGTCAAGCCGCCTTGAATGCCAATCGGCGCGTAGACGGCGGCCAACGTAATGGTCATGGCAATGATCGGCCCGACCAGCTCGCGCGCAGCGTCTCTTGCTGCGATGAAAGGCGACTTGCCCATGTGCAAGTGGCGTTCGACGTTTTCCACCATAACGATGGCGTCGTCGACGACCAGACCGACCGACAGCACGATGGCGAGCAGGGTCAGAAGATTGATGGTGAATCCCGCAATCAACATCAGAAAAACTGCGCCGATCAGCGACACCGGAATCGCGACCACAGGAATCAGCACCGAGCGGAACGAGCCGAGGAACAGAAAGATGACGATGACGACGATCAGCAGAGTTTCACCCAACGTGTGCAGCACTTCATTGATTGCATCCTGGATGTATTCGGTCGCGTCGTAGGGAATGCCGACCTTCATCCCCGCGGGCAACTGCGCCTGAATGAGGGGCAGCTCCTTGCGGACATTCTTGATAACTTCCAGCGAATTAGCCGTGGGAAGGACGTAAACTCCCATGAAGGTTGCCGTTTCGCCGTTGAAGCGGACGTCCTGATCGTAATTTTCCGCGCCAAGCTCGACATCGGCGATTTCGCCGAGGCGCACGACTACACCGTTCTGCTCTTTGACCACCATCTGCTTGAAATCTTGCGCGGTGCGCAGATCGGTGTTGGCGATAAGGTTCACGGAAACCATGGAGCCCTTAGTACTGCCGAGCGCCGACAGATAGTTGTTTTTCGATAAGACATCGCGCACGTCGGAGGGCGAGACGCCGCGGGCTGCCATCTCATCGGGCTTGAGCCAGATGCGCATGGCGAAAGTGCGATTGCCGAGAATGTCCGCTTTCTGAACGCCACTCACGGCACTGAGCTTGGGCTGGACCACGCGGGTGAGGTAATCGGTGATTTGGTTCTCATCCATGTCCTTCGCTGAGAACCCGAGGTACATGGAAGCGAACTCACTGTCCGCGGTTTGCAGATCGATTACCGGAATCTGTGATTCAGGTGGCAAGTCATTCCTCACCTGCGCAACCTTGGCTTGGATCTGGGTGAGGGCGGCATTGGCGTCGTAGTTCAACTTGAGGTGAACGGAGATCGTGCTCAAGCCCTGGGCGCTGGTCGACTCCATGTAGTCGATGCCGTCGGCGCTGGCGAGCACGCGCTCGATCGGAGTGGTGATAAAGCCGCGTACAAGGTCGGCACTCGCGCCCACGTAAACCGTGGTGACCTGAATGACAGACTCATCGCTGCGGGGATACTGCCGGACACTCAGAGAGCGGATGGCTTGCACGCCGGCGATCAGGATGATGAGGTTTACCACCGTTGCCAGCACTGGCCGCTTTACAAATATGTCCGTAAACTTCATGCTCGCTCCTGACCTGTCTGGCGGTCAGTGGATTTCGTTGCCTTAACTCTCTTCCGGATTGGGGTGCGGGCTGTTTGATGGCTGCACCGAGTTGTTGACTTCGACCGGTGCGCCGTTGCGGAGGCGGAAAGCCCCCGCGCTAACGACCTCGTCGCCGGGGTTCAGCCCGGATACGACTGCGACCTGATCGCCGCGGCTGCCCTGAATCTTTACGACCACTTGCCGCACTCCACGATAAGTCTTGCCGGTTTTCTGGTCTTTCATATCGGTAACGACGAACACCGAATCGCCGTAGGGCGCGTAGTTGATGGCCGATGCCGGCAGGGGAATGACCTCGCGCGCAGTGCCGAGCGGCAGCTCGACTTGCACGTACATGCCCGGACGTAGCTTCAGGCCTGGATTCTGCAGCGTGCCCTGGATCTGAATGTTGCGGGTCTGCTCACTGATCACCGAGTCGAGAGCTGTGATCTTGCCGCTAAACGACAATCCCGGAAGGTCTTCATTGTTCACTCGCACGGCGCGGCCAATCGAAAGCTTGGCTGCATCCTGCTGCGGAACGCCGAAATTTACGTAAATAGGATTGAGCGACTCAAGGGAAACGATAGCCTGTCCTGCCGCTAGATATTGGCCAAGACTGATCTGCCGGATACCCAAAACTCCAGAGAAGGGCAATCGAATGGTCTTGCGCGCGATGGCTGCCTTGATGTCGTTGACCTGGGCCTGGGTCGATTTCTGCTGGGCGGCGGCGTTGTCGAATTCTGATTTCGAAATCACTCCGGCTTTGACCAATTGATCCGCGCGATTGTATTGAACGCGCGCCAGATCGCTCTGGGCTTCCATGTTGGCGAGCTGCGCCCTTTCCTGACGGGTATCTAGTTCCACCAGAATGTCGCCCTCATGCACCGATTGGCCAGATTCGAAGTGAATTTTGTCGACGGTGCCGGGCAGGTCGGCGCTTACCATCACCCCCTGAATGGCGGTCACGGTACCGATTACAGATAAAGTTGATGGCCAGGTTTCGCGCTTGCAGATGACGGTAGTCACGGAGGTGGGCGGAACCTGGAAATCCGCATTCGCAACGGCGGTTTCTACCTGGTGGTATTTCACGAAACCAAGCCCGCCAATTAGAGCAGCCACCGCCAGCAACATGATGATCATCCGCTTCGCCATACGTTCTCCAGGGAAATTAAACAGTCAGGTCTGGATGGTTCGCGCCTTTGCCCGTCCCCCAAGCCAATTAAGAATATAGATTTCTCCAATTAGCTAAGGATTCACGCGCCACGTGGCGCTGTGGCAGCGTTCGCATAAGAATTCTCGCACAATTTGCCTTGAATTTTCTGCCCTTGTCTGGTTGTTTTGAAGAGTCCTAGCGGCCCGTTCCTCGCCGGTTTGATCTTCAGATCTTTAGACGAACCAGCAGGACTAACATCAACACTTGTCTAAGGTTTTTCTTAACCTGGCATCCAGAACCTCGCCAGGGCTGAAGGCAGGAGACGAACTTCAGGCAAATATCGATATAGCGGTCTGCTACATTGTTGCCACATGGAAAAGACTCCCATTCCCTTACGTAGTTTTGCCAGCGACAACAACGCCGGAGTGCATCCCGAAATTATTGAAGCCATTACTCGTGCTAACCGGGGCCATGTGCCGGCCTATGGTAATGACCCGTACACCCAGTCTGCGATCAGAAAATTCGAGGAGCACTTTGGGGCGGATATCGCCGTTTTTTTCACATTTAATGGCACAGGAGCCAACGTTCTGAGCTTGCAGGCTCTCACGCGTTCGTTTCATTCCGTGCTGTGCAGCGACTATGCCCATATCTATACTGACGAGTGCGGCGCGCCGGAAAAACTCACGGGCTGCAAGCTGATCCCGCTGCCGCACGAAAATGGCAAGATCACGGTGAAGGCCGTTCACCACGCTTATCACGGTATCGGGGACGAGCACCACGCGCAGCCCCGGGTGATTTCGATCACGCAAGCCACGGAAATGGGCACGGTGTATCAGCCGGAGGAAATTTCAGCGCTGGCCCGCTTCGCGCATGAACATGACATGTTCCTGCACGTCGATGGGGCGCGCATTGCGAATGCTGCCGTGTCGCTGGGCCAAACGCTGCGCCAGGCAACGCGCGATCTGGGCATCGACATTCTTTCTTTCGGCGGAACGAAAAATGGAATGCTCGGGGGTGAGGCGGTCGTGTTCTTTCATCCAGAACAGGCCGAGAATTTTCTCTACCTGCGCAAGCAATCGATGCAACTGGCATCGAAGATGCGCTTTGTCGCGGCGCAATTCGAGGCGATGCTGACGAACGATCTTTGGCGGCGAAGCGCTGAACACGCCAACCGGATGGCGAGTGTTTTGGCGAAAGAACTGAACCGCATCCCGGGCGTAAGGATTGTCTGGAAGGTCGAAGCGAATGGCGTGTTCGCCCAGATTCCTCACCATGCAATCGAAAAGATTAAGCAACAATATTTTTTCTACACGTGGATTGACGAGGAGTCGATCGTGCGTTGGATGTGTTCGTTCGATACGACGGAAGAAGATATACGGAAATTCGTTGCAGTCGTTGCCGATGCCATGAAATATTGATTAAGGCGATTTCGGCTCGGCCGTCGCAAGGTGTAACCACAGTACAATCTTGCTTTTTCCGGAGCCTTTGCACTACATTTGCTTTTCCCCACTATAGCAAGGCTAACCGCTCATGCCAGGAGCCTGAATGACTAGGAAGTGGTTCGGCATCATCGTCCTTATCAGCGTTGCGCTCACGCTGCTTAGCGTGGCCAGTTGCGGCGATCCGCAAGAATTGGTTTCGATCACGGTTCAGCCCTCGGCCGAAACAATTGGGGCGTCGAATATCCCAGTCATCCAGGACGCTGGCATCCAGGTCCAACTAAAGGCATACGGGGATTACATCCACCCTCCCGTCACGAAGGACATTACTGATCAGGTGACTTGGCTGTCCAACACACCGCAGCTGTTTACCGTGAGCTCTACGGGGCTACTCACCGCGACTGGCGAACTGTGCGGAGGCGCCATAATTTCAGCCAGCGTGACAACGAATAGTGATAGTTCGGGCGTGTCTTCGTCAGGGGCCGTAGTGACCGGCTCCATGACCGCGAATGTCGTGTGCTTTACCAGCAGCGGGAGCGGCGGCGGCCCGGCGCTTACCGTGACCTTCGCAGGGACGGGGTCGGGAACGGTGCTGATTTCGCCATTAAACATAAGCTGCTCCGGCGCGTGTGTATACGAAGTCCCAAGTGGCACTGAGTTAACTTTGACCGCAAACCCTGGGACAAACTCGACCTTTGGAAGTTGGCAAAATTGTAACAGCCCTCCCAGCACAAACCCATGCACAATCACCATGGAGGAGAATACGACAGTCACGGTGACCTTTAACTAATCCCTTACGGGGTGAAAATGCTTCATCGGGCAAGATGCCACTCCTAAGTGAGATCGCCGTCTTCCCCGAGCAGCTTTCCCAGGGTGGGTCTGTGTTTCTCTGCTTTTCTCTTCTTTTGCGGGACGACCTTCTCCGCCGGTGGCGCGCCTAGTCGTTCCCGCGCCAGCTCCTTCACCGCCTGGACCGCCCGAAATGGTCTCTTCTTTTTCTTGCGCATAATGGCGTTCATGTTGCCATAGCTTTGTTCGGCGCAAAACTGTAATAATCGATGCCGGGTTGTTTTCCGTGCGGATTTCTTTGCAGCCGCCGGTTATTACGCCCAACGACGAACGACCAGCAATCAACGACTGCACATGGAAGAACGTGATTTTTTCGACGAGCGCACCGAAAAGAAGCTGGCCACGCTGAACTGTCCTCACTGCCATCAGTCGGCCGAGTACGATGTCACCTGGCTGATACGCACCAAAAAGCGCCAGCTCGCCGGGCGTGCCGACGAGCGCGACCGCGCCCGCTTCGCCAAAGCCCGGTCGTACATGCTGCGCAAAGACGATATGATGGCCTGCAAAAACATGCGCTGCCGCAAACGCTTTGAGATTTCTGGTGTGCAATCGGTGGTGTTCACGGAATAGGTGCTCCCTGGTTCCGTATTCGAAAAGTCTGCCTGCGCCTTCAACACTGAAGCGAACACTTCTCCGCTCCAAAGCTGCGCGCAATTTTGACGGTTATTTTGTGTCCGTCCGGTTCAGGTATGTTTTCAGCGCTAACTCGAGGTCTTGAACGCGGTGGCTGTCTTTTACCTTGTCGAAGGAATCCCGGGACACAACGAGGCTTCCATCCAGGATCCGTCTTAAGTTGTCCAGATTACGTTGCCATCGGGCCATCACGGACGGCGGTACGCCTCCCAAACCCGAGGGAACAAACTGGCGGGTAGCGATCTGAGCAATGATTCCCCGTGCCGCCAGTTGGCGTTGCAACTGGGGAATGTGGCCAGCGCCGTAGACGAAGACGATGCGGGCGGCACCGGCGCTCGCGTCCAGACAATTTTCCACGATGCGGCGATTGCGCTCATGCCAGGCCCCCAGGGCAATGTCGGAGACTGTGTTTTCTCCGGCCAGTTGTTCGAACTGATAGTCAGCCACGGCCAGATTCCTGGTATGGAGGAAATCGAAGAGGGATGGATTCGTCTGCGACTGCATCTGTCGGGCTTGTTCTTCAGTCAGCGCGTCTATCTTGTCTTTGACCTCTTTGGGTTGCATCTGCTCGGCGCGGCTTTGCCAGGCTTTGGCGATGCGCCAGTCGGTCGGAGCAAAGCGCGCGTGCAGCATGGGGGCAATTTCGGCGATATATGCGGCTTCGGGAGGGAAATAACCTTCCATCGGCCCCTGATAAGCCTCGGGTTCGATTTCGCCGCAAATCAAATTCGGATGCAAGGCTTCGAGTTCACTGCGCAGGTCGGGAAGAGAGTAATGGCTTTCCGGTTTGAAGTGGAGTTCATGTGCCGTGCCCAGCAGAATGACCTCGGGATGAGAGGGAGCCGGCTGTGGCTGTGGAGTCTGCGCCGGCAGATAAGGGCATAACCACAGCGTGGCCAAGACCACGGCCCATTTCACTGGATAAGCCCCGTTTCCCGGGCATACTCGAGAGTGGGGATTCCGGGCAATCCTTCCAGGCCTGCTTTCTTGCCCTCGCGTTGCGCGAAGGCGAGCATTTCCTCTTCGCGCTCAGGCGCGAGCGGATGGCGCTGATATGACGCGAGTAATTCCTCTACGCGTTGGCGGGCGCGCTGCAATATATCGAGCGCAGTGGTGTCTGAGGCGTGCAGGCCGCGGTCAATCACCGCCGAAGGGAAGTGCTGTTCTTTGCGGAACAGCGCCCGGGTTTCTTTCAGCTTGAGGAAATCGCCTTGCAGTCCGGTTTGCGCGAAGGCGGCTAGGGCCAGCGAATCGCCGCGCGCTTCAATGCCTTCGATGAGCCGCTGTGCCGAGGCGATAGCTTCCGCGTCAATTACCAGTTTTTCAATGCTGTGACAGGCCAGAAAATCAAGCATTCCGGCGCCGGAGATCATGTTGATTCCGGCCAGCGCTCCCAGCACCGCGGAGATCCCGCTTTCCATTTCTACTTGCGCGTCGATCACCCGGCCGTCGCCAGCAACTAAATAAGCGTGTGTGGGCAAGCCAAGATATTTGCCGACTTCGGCGCAGGCCACATCGAGCATCGCGGTTTCAATTGCGCCCATGGGTGTCCTTCCGGAACGCATATCGAAGATCGCCGGCGCTCCGCCCCAGACAATGGGTGCGCCCGGGTGTGCCAACTGATGAATCACGATTCCGCTGAGGCACTCGGCGGCGTGTTGCGTCACTGAACCAGCTAAAGTGACCGGGGCTGTTGCGCCGGCGAGCGGCATGCTCACGATTTCGGCGGGTACTCCTGCGCGCGCCAGATCAACCAAATTCTGCGACGCAAACTCGGACCAATTCAGAGGCGGCGATGGGCACACGTCGAACACTGCCCGAGGTTTGTTGCGTAAGGCTTCGCGGCCGCCGCTCTCGATTGCAAGCAGCTCCAGCAGAACGTGCAGGCTGGAAGCGGAAAACGCCCCGGTGACAACGGGCTTTTCTGAATGCCACAACACCAGGAGCAAGCGATACCAGTCGCCGATCTCCGCCGGCACATCGTTGCAGACAACAGCCGTTGATTGCGCAGCGAATTGCGGCAGCATCTCGACGACTTGCACGAGCCTGACCAGGTCGCTCGAAACTGCAGGGCGCGGCTGCCAGCTTTCCGCATCCAGTATGTTCAAACAAGACGAACCGGGATCGAAGTGGACATCGTTGCCGCCATAGTGGACGGCACGGTTTCCTTTGCGGTCGTAAAGGTAGAATTCCCGCGGAACTCGCGCGAGAAGCGATCGCGCCAGAGGCTCTGGAATACGAGCCACGCCATCCTTTACTGCGATTCCGGCTTCGCGAAGCAAATCGAACACATAGGGAGCCACGCGTACGCCCGGGTTCTCGATGAGTTGGAACGCTTCCCCAAGAATGCGTTCGATCAGTTCTTTTTCGAGCAGTTGAAAATGCGGCTTCATGCCGGCTCCGGAACGGGTTTTTGTTCCATTAAACTGCGGGCCAAAGCCACAGCTGTCATCGCGTCTTTCGCGTAGCCATCTGCGCCAATTTCCTCTGCCCACTGCCGCGTGACCGGCGCTCCGCCCACCATCACTTTTGTTTGCGATCGCAGACCGGCTTTGACCAGAGCTTCGACCACTCCGCGCTGGTTGCGCATGGTCGTGGTCAGCAGGGCCGAGACGCCGACAATATCGGCATTCAATTCGCGCGCCTTTGATGCAAACTGTTCGGCTGAAACATCGACTCCGAGATCGTGAACTCTGAAGCCATGAGCTGCGAGCAGGGTCCCCACCAGAGTTTTACCGATTTCGTGGATATCCCCCTTGGTTGTGCCAAGCACGACGGTGCCGGCCACCGGGCGATCGGCGCCCTGCTTCTTTAATTCTGGATCGAGCACGGCCATGGCCGCGCGCATCGCTTCGGCGGAAGCCATCATGTCCGGCAGAAACATTTGTCCGCGTGCAAACTGCTCGCCTACAGCGTGCATTCCAGGAACAAAGCCGTCGTTGATCGCTTCCAGCGGTTCGACGCCGGCAGCAATAGCGCGCCGTGCCAGGTCAGAGGCAGTATCTGGTGCTCCGTCCACGATGCTTTGGCGCATGGCATTCAGCGTCTCGTCTGATATTCGGCCCATTGGGCCATGCTGACGGAGTGAACACAAATGCGTCTGTGACACAGATCACAATGGGCGCTTGGCGCATCGGCATGAGTGCGCGGCGAAGCCGGCATCCAGACTGGGAATCTGGCTCCTGCTAGACTAGAACCCATCTCATAAACCGGTTTTGAAGGGGCGCGGCTTCCAGCCGCGCGCTCGCGCCCTCAAGAAATGCGGCCTTTAGCCCCTGAGGGAAAGCGAATCTTACGTTCTTGTTTCATTATGAGATAGCTTCTACCCATTCGCACTAACTAGAAAGTATTTCAAATATGGATCCTGTTTTAGTCGTTCATGGCGGAGCCTGGGCCATGCCTGATGACATGGTCGAAGGCCATATTGATGGCATGCGCAATGCGATTGCCGCGGGATGGAGCGTGCTGGAGCGCGGCGGCTCCGCACTTGACGCCGTCGAGGAAGCGGTCGTCATCATGGAAGACGACGAAATATTCGACGCCGGGCGCGGCAGCTTTCTCAACCGCGATGGCAAGGTGCAGCTTGATGCGCTCATTATGGATGGCGCCACTTTGCGCGCCGGCGGCGTGGGATGCGTCGAGCGTCTGCCCAATCCTGTGCGCGCTGCGCGCAAAATTCTCAGCGAAAGCCCGCATGTTTACTTCGTGGGCGAAGGCGCCGAGCGTTTTGCCGCCGAGCACGGATGCGAACTGTGCCGCAATGAAGATCTCGTCATCCCACGCGAGGTCGAACGCTTGCGCCGATACCAGGCTGAGGCGAATTCTCATGGCAAAGAGCTTTTTGCCCCCAGTTCGGATGACGTGACCATCTCGCATGACACGGTGGGCGCGGTTGCGCTCGACAGCAACGGCAATATCGCCGCAGCGACTTCGACGGGCGGCACGCTGAACAAGGCTCCGGGGAGGTTGGGCGATTCGTCATTGATCGGCTGCGGCTGCTATGCGAACAACGAAAGCGCAGCGGTTTCTACCACCGGCTGGGGCGAGCCAATCATGAAACTGGTTTTGGCCAAGTGGACGGCAGATCGCGTTGCCGCCGGAAATCTACCCGAATGGGCCGCGCAGGAGGCGATGAACTACCTCAAGCAACGCGTGAATGGACATGGGGGGATTATTGTGCTGGACGCGCAGGGACAGTTCGGCATCGCGCATAACACGCCGAGGATGGCGTGGGGGTTCAAGACAGTGAAGAAAGAAGATGCGGCGGTGGAGCGAGCTGGGTAGAAGCCATCTTATAAATCGCTTTTGAAAGGGCTTCCTGCCGCACCGCTCGGCCCCTCAAGAAATGCGGGCTTTAGCCCCCGAGGGAAAGCGAATCTTACTTTCTAGCTTCATTATGAGATTGCCCTAGACCGACCATGTCTTAAGGACCGCGAGCGCCGAGTAACCCGAACTGTTGAGATTGCATCCAAACAGCTGTCGGGTAACGAATTCGGCACCGGGCCGTGAAGAACTCTGTTCCAATACCTTTCATTGTGGCGCTAGCTGTGGTGGCGTCGGCCGCATTGTCCTGCGGGAATCCGGCGGACTCACCTGGCGCAGCCGATCCGCTCGAGTCTATTACCATCACTCCCGCAGTTGCCGATGCCAAAGATTATCCCAATGGTCAGGTGCAATTTACTGCGGTCGGATATTACAGCACCAATCCGAACCAAGCAGTCCCTTTGTCCAAGCCAGGCTGGGGTTCGTGCTATGAAAACCAGTCGACCTCTGCAGTCACCGTGAGCTCGACCGGAGTGGCGCAATGCGCTAGCGGGGTGGTCGGGACGTACACGGTTTGGGCAGACGCTCCGCCGAACCCCAATGGACCGAATTGCCTCGCTATGACCGCATGCGGAGGAGGTTGTTTTGTTGTCGGAACGGCTCAGCTAACCTGTCCTTGACCATTGCGAGCAGCTTTTCCACAGCCCCACTGTGACAACTCTCACGGACTTCCACAGGCAAGTTCATCCATCATTCTCCCGGCAAAGGAGCTACGCACAGCGGCAACGAAAGGGAACCGTGCAAGGTCGGATCGTAACCTCATTGTTTCCAAGATTTTGCCCCCAAGTGATTGAGCGCCATGGGTCATTTCAGATTTTCTCGCTAAACCAATGATCCCAAACGGGCGACCTTCGGGGGGGGCGGAGCCAAGCAACGGTCAAAGAAATCTCAATCGGGAGACCATTAAGAACAGGCCAAGGCTGTTTCACAACTGAGCGTCCCCCGGCTCACGCAACGTTCGTTCCAGTTTCGCAAAACGAACACGAAGAATTATAGCCAGCCCTTGGTACGCGCAATTCTCGAAGCTTCAACGCGATTGCTCGCGCCCATCTTGCTGATAGCTTCGGAAAGATAATTACGCACGGTGCCTTCAGAGAGGCCAAGTTCGGCGGCGATGTCGCCGCTCTGCATGCCCTCACCGGCTAGGCGCAGGACTTGGCGTTCGCGGTCGGTGAGTGGATCCATTTCTCCCCAGGCCTCCTGAGCGAGATCGGGATGGATGACGCGCAGGCCCTGATGAACGCGCCGAACGGCGTCGGCGAGTTCTTCAGCGCGCATGTCTTTCAAAAGATATCCGGAGGCTCCGGCTTCGAGCGCGCGGCGCAGATATCCTGCCCGAGCAAATGTTGTTACGATGACGACTCGCGTACCGGTGCGGCGGCGCTTCAGTTCGGCGGCGACGTCGAGGCCGGTCATCAGCGGCATTTCGATATCTGTTATGAACACGTCAGGTTTGTGCGTGAGCACGGCTTCGAGCGCCTCTTTGCCATTGCGCGCCTGAGCGACGACGGAGATGTCGCCTTCGATTTCGAGCAGAGCGGCGAGCGCACCGAGCACCATGCCCTGATCTTCGGCGAGGACTACTCGGATCGTCTTGCGGCTTTCTTTGACGGCAGGTTTCATCGGCCAATTGTTTTTAAGGACGCCCGCTTTTCTCGGCGGACTTGGGAGGCTTTCTTAGCGATCTTCGCGTTTTAAGATTTTTATTTAGTTCGATCACACTCCTTCTTTAATCGGCAGTGTAATCGTGATCCTCGTCCCTGCGCGCGACTCGCGATTAAGCTTTCCTCCCAGCATCTCAACGCGTTCTCTCATCCCGCGCAGCCCATTGCCTTCTGGCTGCGAACCGCCCCTGCCATCATCAGCAATTTCGAGGCTACAGGAACCGTTTTGCTGCTCCAGCCGCAGCGTGCAATTGCGGGCATTAGCGTGCCGGACAACATTGGTCACGGCTTCTCTTACCGCCATCGACAGCACGCTGTCCTGCAATGCAGGAAGCGCGATTTTTGCCGTTTCGCATTTCACGGCGACTCCGGCAGTTTCAAGTGTCGCCTTTGCTTGCGCGAGTTCGGCTGGCAAGCCCTGCGAACGATAACCGCGAATGGCGTCGCGAACCTCAGCAAGGGCCTGCCGTGAAATCTGTTCCACTTCGCGAATTTCGTTTTCTGCTCCCTGCGGATCGCGGTCCATCAGCTTTCCCGCCAGTTCAGATTTCAAAATAATCACTGAGAGCGTGTGCCCTAGCACATCATGCAGATCGCGGGCGATGCGCTCGCGCTCGGCAACTTTTGCAAGGTGCTCGATTTCCTCCTGCGCCTTGATCAGTTTCTTGTTGGTTCGATTACGCTGGGCAAAATGAATGTTGCTGATGCCGATAACGAAGGCGAGGCCATTGGCGAAAAAAAGGAACCAGCCGTTGAGATGCAGAGCCCACCAGGTCAAGGCTGCGGCGGCCTCAACCCCGAACAAGGCTTTGAAGCCATCTGCTTCGTTGTCGGCAACAAAGGGAGCGCAAGCAGCAGCAAAAATGAAGAATGTCGTGGCCCCGCCGTTATATTTGGCGAAGGCCGCGCCCAACGCGCACATAGCGGCAAGGTGCAGCATTCCCTGGCGGCAGCTCACCCAGAACAGGCCGAAGTACAGCACCAGGAACGCGGCCGTCCCAAGCAGAGTGAAGAACCAAACCCGCGCGCTCGCGTGGCTCTCGATGGGATCGATAAAGAAAAATCCGAAGTACAGCACCGAGTATAGCGCCCACGTGTATTCGCTGTTCTTGGGGATTAGCCTCATAGAGTTACTCGCGCGTTTCACGAGCTTGGTTCACCTCACTCCGGATTATATTTCCACGACCTCGCGCCTTGCAGGATCGAGTTTTGTCAGTTGCGGTTCCTTCTCAAAGTCGCTCCCAGGCGGGGTACCAAACCAGGACCGCGGCTGGAATCAGCACCATCAGCCATTGCGCGCCGACGTAAAAAGCGAGCACACCGAGCCCGATCAGAATCAATGTAGAAGCGTAACTTTTCTTGGCCTCCGCGCTCATATTTTTCCTCTCGAGTTCCTTCCCCGAACTGTGTTGATCTGCCGCTCAGCCGTAGAGTTTGCCCTGATCACGCTGGAAGCCAATCCGCGCTACTCCCAGGCAAATCAGGGTGAAGCCAAACAGTACTTCCCAGTGCGTGATGGCAGGCTCGTGCCGGCCCGCTCCCACTACGCCCAAGGCCAATTGCGAAAGATGATAGGGCGGCAGAGCCAACGCGATCTTCTGCACTAGCTTCGGCAGAAAAATGTACGGTACCCACAGGCCGCTGCAAAACGAGAGCGGCAAATAAATCAGGTTGATGGCTGCGGGCGCAGAGTTCGGGCCGGCGAAGTACCCGATGGCCAAACCCATTGCCGAAAACGGCAGCGAGCCAGCCATCAGAGTTCCCATAAGCCGGGCCATATCGAGCACTGGCATGCGCACTCCGCCAAAGCCGATGCCCAGCACCAGCAGGAGCGAAACTACGATCGTGCTGAATATCAGACTCAAGATGACCTTCGCCGCAAAATAGGCGAAGGGCGGCATTGGACTGGCGCGTTTTACTTGCAGCCATCCCAGTCCGCGGTCTGAAGCCAAACCTGATGCCGTACCGAACAATGACGCACCCATGACGCCGAACGTACCGTAGGTGGCAATCAGATACGTGGGAACGCCCATGCCTGCAATTCTTTCCTTCGCGTTCAACACCAGGCCAAACAAGACGTAGAACATCAGTGGAAAGCTGATCACCGAGGCCGTATATACGCGAAGGCGGAGATTCTTCAGAAACTCGTACTTCGCTTCTTTAGCATAGATCGCCAGGGTGTGGGCGGGTGTGCGTTGGATCGCAGTATTGCTCAGTGCCAAAGATGCGGTGCTCATGTTGTGCCTCGTTTTCCTGATGCGCGATTGTCGCGCGTCACAAGAATCTTCAGTGGTAACGTGTGCTCGTTTCGTTTTCTTGCGTAAGAGTTAGAAAAGCCTCTTCCAGCCCAGCCGTCGTAATCTCCAGGCCCGAGAGCGAGGGGTCAAGCTCCAGAAGAGTTCGAATTACCGTTTCGGCCTCGCGGACGTGAATCTCTACGGCCTCGCGGTCTTGGCGAACGTCGGTAACCCCGGGAATTTGCAGGAGGGTGGTCTCATTCAGCATCGTGATGCAGCGGATACGCTTGCCGCTGGCAAGAGCTTTAATTGCCGCTGGCGTACCTTCCGCAATGATCTCCCCTTTGTTAATCACGGCGATGTGGTCGGCGAGGGCTTCGGCCTCCTGCAGGTAATGCGTGGTCAACAGGACGGTTTTTCCTCGATCGACCAGCCGGCGAATTTCCTTCCACAGTATGCGGCGGGCCTCGACATCGAGGCCCACGCTCGGCTCATCCAGGAACAGCAGGTCAGGATTGCCGCAGATTGCCAGTGCAAACAATGTTCGCTGTCTCTCTCCACCTGAAAGATCGCCGAATTTGCGGTCGCGCAATTTCTGGAGCCCGGCTGCCACCAATACTTCATTGAGGGGCATGGGATTCGCATAGTACGTGGAGAACAGATCGATATGTTCCCCGACGCGCAGTGTTTCCGGGACCTTGCCCACCTGGAGCATGGCGCCGGTGCGCATGCGATTTTCCGGGTTCCTGGGGTTTCCGCCAAAGACCTGGGTCTTTCCTGAATCCGGCTCGATCAGCCCCAGGAAGAGCTTTACAGCCGTGGTCTTGCCTGCGCCATTGGGCCCTAATAGCGCCAGAACTTCGCCAGCGCTCAAAGAGAAATTCACATTCCGCAGAGCTCGCAGTGATCCGTAGTTCTTGCTGGCATTCTCCAGGCTGGCCACCAGCGTTCTTTCTCGTTGCGATTCATACCGGGGCGTTTGTATTTTTGCCAAATTGGGAATCATACGAACCTCTTTTCAAGAAGCTGGCTGCCGGGAATTTGTCCGGCAAGGCGAATCATCGCGTAAGGGCGGTCGTGTCGCCAGTGTGGTTCATCATGGCCTTGCGATGACAAATGTCACGTTGGTGAAGGGCGAATCCGGAGCTTCCTGGCCAGAGAAAAAGGGAGCTGAGAATCAAAGTGGAAAAGCGTGGTAAGGTCAAATTTCAAAAAAAGCAGACGTGCTTGTTACGAAATCCGAACAAAATGCCTCGTGCCGTCAGGCCCGGATGCCGTGACGCGCTTTGGCTTTTCTTTCGCAATATTCGTTAATCGCCAGCTCTGATCGGCGTTATGCTTGTTCTGAATTCGTAACAAGATATCGAAAATATAAATTCTTGCAGGAAACATGCCCATAAAACGCGCCATCCTGTTATGATGTGCCCATTCTCCTGGAGGCGTTCCAATGCTCCCAGCCGGTAAAAGCCTTCGCACTTTGCGCGAAAAGCTCGGCCTCACCATGCGCGACATTGAAATGTCGAGCGCCCGTATTGCTGAAAAATATCGGAACGAGGAATTCTCAATTCCTCCTAGCCGTTTGTCCGATATTGAAACCAAAGGTGTTCTGCCTAGTATTTTCCGGCTCTACACCATGTCCGTAATTTATCGCCGCGATATGCGGGAATTGCTGGCGTGGTATGGCGTCGACATGAATAACATGGCCGCTGACCTGGGGACGATTACACCGCCGAAGTCCCACCTTTCGGATGCTCTTTCCGGGCTCTCGTCGGTGCAAATGCCGGTGCGCATGGATCCTGGGTTTGATCAGCAGCGCACCACCAATCTGGGCCGCATGGTCGAGCAGTGGGGCCTGGTTCCGCTGGCGTATCTGGCGCAGTTTGCTCATACCGATTTCACTTACGGGTACATCGGCAATGAGGATTTCACCATGTATCCCATTCTCCCTCCCGGCAGCTTTATCCAGGTTGATGAAGCTAAGAGCAAAGTTGTCGAAGGCATTTGGCGATGCGAGTATGAGCGCCCGATCTACTTCGTGGAAACGCGCGAGGGTCACACCTGCTGCTGGTGCAGTATGCGACGCGACGATCTGATTTTGCAGCCTCATCCGCTGTCGCCGGTACCGATTCGTGTTCTGCGGCATCCGCAGGAAGCTGAAATCATCGGCCAGGTTGTGGGCGTGGCTATGAAGCTGACGGAGTGGCACGCTTTCGGTTCTTCTCCAGGCTCGAAAGCGCAACCAGCACTGAATTAAGGTGACGAGCTGAGGCTGTATCCTGCGGTGACGGAATCAGTTCATTGAGCTGCTCGCGCATTGTGTCTACGTAGGCTTCCGCGGTCGTCTCGCTGTTGCGGCTCGCCTCGCGCAAATCTCCTTCCAAATCTGCTATCGGCGTCCTAAGCACAGTAGACAGTACCTCAGCGTGGGCCGTTTTTAGCGCGCGCTCAGACGCTTCTTCTCCATGCACCAACTCCATACCCCAATGCAGATAACCACCTTCCCGGCGGTGTAGAGAGGCCAGATAGGCCAGCTTGGCCAGCAGCCCAGACACCGCGCCCAGCGTGGTTTCTCGCAGATCTTGGAGGGCCGATTTAAGGGTCATATGGGCGAGAAGCTTGTTACGAATTCCGAAAAGTTACCGAGCCGAAGGTCATCTTTCCAGCCGGGCGCGGTCATGAAAGTATCACGCTTCGCATTTTCAAACAAGGAGAAAACAACCGTGAAACGTGTACTACTCGCTCTTGCAGCAGCCGTGATGTTCCTCAGCACATTAGCCGTTCCTCCTGTGGCTCATGCCGATGGCGGCGGCGGCGGCGGCACTAATTGTAACGGAACCGTTTGCAAGCCTTAGCTTCTCATTCGCGTTACGAAAACCGGACACACCCCTTGCCCTTGTTGCCGCCAGCAGCATGAGGCTGTATAGTTAGCGCTTCATGCTGCAGGCGCACTCACCTCTTTGGCACTATCTCTGGGTGGCGCCAAATGTCTTTCTGTTGATCTTGGCTTTTCTACTTTGGCGCCGCCGGCTTCATAAGCAGTTCCCTACATTCTGGTCTTTCGCGGTCGTGATGGCGAGCGCGCAACTCACGGTTTACGTCGCCGACATCCTGCCTTCGATCGGTGCTTTTACCTGGTGGCGTATCTTCTGGGCGAGCTTGCTTGTCGGGGCCGCGATCAAGTTTGCATTAATCGGCGAGATATTCAGCTTTGTTTCCGGCCGGTATTGCTCCATAGCCAAAGTTGGTAGACGGCTCATAAGCGGGGTCGGCGTGGCTCTTGTATTCCTGGCTACGGTCGTGGCCGCTTATACCCCGAAGAACAATCCCTACTGGATCGTCGCCGGCGAAAACATCCTGGAGCAGACCATTTACATGATTGAGTGCGGACTGATTCTGTTCCTCTTTGGGTACGCTGCCTATTTTAAGCTGCGCTGGACCCGCCCCGTCTTTGGCATTGTCCTTGGGCTGGGGGTATCTGCCAGTGTACACCTCGGAACATGGGCAGTCATTGCGAATGGAGCATTCCCGAATTCCTATCGAATACTCCTCGTCTTCCTCAACATGGCCACTTACCACCTCTGCGTCCTCATCTGGTTCTACTTCCTCCTCGTCCCGCAAAAGAGCATTACTACGGCCGCTATTCCTGCGCCGGAGCACAACAACCTCGAACTGTGGAACCGGGAACTGGAGCGTTTGTTACAACAATGAATCTGGCCATCGTTCTCGTCGTCGCTTCTGCCATCGCGCTCGTGATTATTTTGGGCGTTTCTGCCAAACAAACTCTAGTGAGCTTCCGCCCGACTGGCGCGCTCGCCACTATCCGCCCGATTGATATTGAGGCATTTCGCAACCTGATCGACCCGGCTGAGGACGCATACCTGCGCCGCCGGTTACCGCCAGCGCAGTTCCGCGCAGTTCGGCGCGAACGGCTGCGCGCCATGGCCGCGTATGTTCAGGTTGTCGCCAGCAATGCTGCCGTGCTCGTGCGACAGGGAGAAGCCGTCCTGGCTGCCGGTGATCCGCGATGTGCCGCGGCAGCCCATGCCCTGGTCAATGACGCTCTGCTCCTGCGGCGCAACGCGACCATGGCTTTGCTGAGGATTTATGCGGCTCTGGCATGGTCCGGCTCGGGAGGGCCTGCCGCCCGGGTTGTGGAGCGCTACGAGCGCTTGAACGGTGCTGCCATGCTGCTCGGCAGGCTGCAGAACCCGGCAGTTCCGGTTCGGCTTTCGTCCCGTTTCTAATTGACTGCGTCTCACTGTCGGTTGCGAGACGCCTTTGCCTTTGCGGTCGAGCGTCGTTGACTGATCCGCTACCTGCCACATTCACCCTTGTTTTCGGCACCGTTTCTGGTGTAAAAACCTGCGGGGCCTTCGTCCTCCCGAAACCTTGTTCCTATCTCGACCACAACGAAGCGTGCAAGTTGTTGGACCTGTTTTCTCCGCCAAGAAATGCGGACTCAAGGAGCCTCTATGATTGGCATTCCAATCAGTCGCATCTGGAAGACCGTTTCCCTCTCACAGTTCGTGTTGCTTTCGTCCATGGTGTTCGGGCAAGGCGGCGCTGCCACCGGCGATCTGCATGTTTCAGTGAAGGACCCTAAAGGTAATTTTGTCGCCGCTGCCAGTGTGCGAGTCAGCGACGTGGCGAAAGGCCTCGAACGCACGGCTACGGGCGACGGGCAGGGCGGGTATAGTGTACGGTTGCTGCCACCAGGGACGTATACAGTAACGGTTGTTGCGCCCGGTTTTGCGAAGTCGGAAGCCCGAGGGGTCAGCATTACGGTCGGCGGCCTGGTGGACCTTCCGATTACACTCTCGCTCGAAACTGGCCGGGAAGTCGTGGAAGTCACCTCTCAGGCGGAATTAATCGAGACTTCACGTACTTCGACCACAGACACAATCGGCCAACGCAGAATTGACAATCTCCCGATCAATGGGCGCAATTACATCAACTTCACACTCACCGACTCCCAGGTGGTGCGTGACAATGCGCCCAACACTGGCGCGGCCCCCACCTCCGGCCTGAACATAAGCGGCCAACGTGCGCGCTCGAACCTGGTCAATGTCGATGGCACCGATGCGACAGACAATGGTGTGAATGGCGTTCGCTCCACCGTTTCTCAAGAAGCCGTACAGGAATTCCAGATCATCACCAATAGCTATGCTCCGGAATACGGCCGCGCCGCCGGCGGGGTGGTCAATATCATTACCCGCTCCGGCTCCAACGAGTTCCACGGCGATGTCTATGGATTTCTTCGGAACCGCAATTTTCAGGCGGTCAATCCTTTCAGTACAGTCCCAAATCCGGCGTACACCCGCGTACAAGCGGGCACTGCCTTTGGTGGCCCCATCAAGAAGGACAAGACGTACTACTACTTTGCTTATGAAATCACCCGCCGCCACGAAACCGGGTTTGCTTCCATTGGGCAGGGCAATTTCGGATTGGTACCATTTGATACTTCCACTATCGCTGGAGGGGCGGTACCCCTGCCGTTCGGAATCATCCAGGCGACTCCGGTCGAAGCGAATTACTTGCAAACTTTGACGCCTGCCGAAGTGGGTACGATCGGCCTCACCAACCTCGAATCCTACGTCGTCCTTGTCGGCGCTTCTTCCGGCCAAGCGGTGCAGGGGGCCTGGCCGACCGGGTTGGTGCAGGGCTTGACCGGGGGATTGCTTTCCAATTGGGCGGGATTCCCAACCACGTGCACGCCGCCCGGTCCCTGTGCCCCAGTACCAGCTTCCTTTCAGACGTTGGCATCGCAAGTAGGCAACTATCCCGTATTTGAAGGCACCAGCGTTTACTCGCTTCGCCTGGATCACAACGTTACCGCCAATAACCGTCTGATGCTGCGCGCCAACGTTAGCCCGTCGACAATCACAGGCATCGAAGTCGGAGGCCAGGACCAGCCTTTCGGCCAGAATGCCTACTCTCGCACTTCGCAGCAAACTTTCCGCGACGTGGCTGGAACCGTTCAGGATACGTGGACCATCGGCACCAGTCGCGTAAATGAGTTCCGTTTCCAGTATGCTCGCCGAGGCCTTTCGTACTTTTACAACACACAAATTCCTGGCGGCGCCGATCCGGCCGTTAACATTCCTGGCTACGCGTACTTCGGACGTGAGCCTTATTCGTACATTCAGCGCACCGAGCAGCGCTACCAGTTCACGGACAATTTTTCTTGGACTATCGGGCGTCATGGCACCAAGTTTGGTGTGGATTTCAACTACATTCCCATCAATGCCATCTTCACCGTTAACTACGGAGGTGTCGTTGATATCGGTTCATTGTCGGCCGCTGACCTGAGTCTTTCATTTGGGCCGGGTCTATCGCCGGTGCAGGCGTATGGCGCAGGCATTCCCGCTGATGTCATCCAGGGTCTGGGCAGTCCCAGCGACTCGTTCCACAACATCCCAATCGGCGCTTTCTGGCAGGACTCCTGGCGCGTCAGCTCAAAGGTCACGCTCAACTACGGCTTGCGCTACGACATCGAATTGCCTCCCACGCTAAAGCCCATCACGTCGCCACTGGCGCGTGGCGCATACAACATCCTCGGCCTGCAAAAAGGCATTCAAACCGCGACCCACAACTTCCAACCTCGATTTGGCCTCGCATTCGATCCCAAGGGCGATGGCAAAACCGTTCTTCGTGGCTCGTACGGCATCTTTTTCGATCATCCGTTGCTCGGCCTTTACTTTCTCGGCGATGCCTCCGACGGCTCAAGCAGCGGACAACTTGCTTTTGGCCCCGGAACACCCTGCGCCGGTGCGGGGAATCCCGGCAACCTGAATGCGGTCGAGATCTTTCAGGGTTTGGTTCCTTCTGCCACTGGTTCCGGCTCTTCGCCCTGCTCACCCACGACAGGGCCTATAGCCTCCAGCGTGCTTGGCCTATTGAACTACTCACCCAATCAGCAACTTTTTTCTTGTAGCGTTGCTGGAACTTCTTGCGGAGTAGCCTCCGCGAGTTCGTCTATTTTCTTAAATCAGAATTATTTGAACCCCAACACTTTCCTGCCTCTGGGGTTTCAGCCCTTCGGCTATCCGCAGGGAAAGAACTTCGTCTACGCTTACGCTCAACAGGTCAATTTCAGCGTCGAACGTGATCTCGGGGGCGGCTTCGCTCTCAGCCTCGCTTACAACTTTAACGGCGGACGGCGTCTCAACCGCCCGATCAATGCCAACGCCATCCGCGGCGACCTGATGGTGGCCAACTTCAATGCTGCGCTGGTTGACGCTGCTGCTTCAGGCTTGCCTCCTGGCCAGTACCCCACCAGTCCTTTCACCGTTAGCGGCTGTAGTCCCGGCGGCAGCCCGACTAGCCCAGTTCCTTACGTTGACGCCTCGTTAATGAACTTCTTCCGCCCCGGAGGAATCAACCCGTCCATAGCGCTTTTTTACCAGAACTTCGTCCCCGGTGGGTCAGGATGTGTGGCCATCGCGCAGGCCATGGTCCAGGCTCTAGCCAGTCAGGGCTTCAACACGAGCTGTAGCAACCTGAGCACGTTGGGCGGCTGTGTTCCTTTCGGCGACATGGACGCTAATTACTCCAATGGGACCTCAAACTACAACGGCCTCAGCGCCAACCTGCGCAAGCGCTTCGGAAATCACTACGAGTTCCTGGCTTCCTACACGTACTCCCATGCGATTGACGATTCAACCGACTTGCAAGCCACTCTAACACCTCAAGACAGCTACTACCCCGACCGTGATCGTTCGACCTCGCTGTTCGATCAGAGACATCGCTTCGTCTTTAGCGGCGTCTACCAGTCCGGCAAACTGGGCGAAGGTTTCGCCCGGAAGTTCTTCAGCAATTGGACATTCGCGCCACTTCTGGAAGCTGCTTCCGGCCGTCCCTTCAACATCATCACGGGCAACGACGATAATTTTCAGTTGTCGTCACTTACCGGTCGCCCGAATACCTTCGTCAATCCCATCTGCACTGCAGCCGGCTATCTTCCTGTTGCTTCGAAATTCTCGCCCACTGGGATGTTTCAGGAACCGTGCGTGCAGCCCTATTTGCCTGGAGTGGTCAGTCCGACCGGAATCACTCCTACGCTAGTGCAACTCGATGGCAACCTTGGCCGGAATGCCGGGGTGCAGCCTTGGACTGTCTTTAACGATATGCGTCTGGCTAAGCGCGTCTACTTTAACGAACGCTTCAATGGCGAATTGATCGCCGACATGTTCAATATCGCCAACAGGTACAATGTGTCGGCCGTCAGCCCGTTGTTCACGAACGCCGGGCAAGCCACGGCTGCCTATGATCCCCGGCAGTTCCAGTTCGCCCTGAAATTTTACTGGTAGACGTCGCGGGGGAACAAAAGACAATTCGTTATCGCTCGAAAGATGATCACTGCGGGCAACCAGGCCCCTTTGCGAACCTCGAGATTTCTTTGCACTCTGCCGAAAAAGCTCTCGACCGCAAAACACGCAAAGAAATGCCGCTAAGGACGCAAAGAAAAGCGGCTTTAATTGCCAAGCCGCGCACCTAGTGGAGCGATAGGCGAGGTCCCAAGCCGAAGCTGTAAGCCCGCCTTCGGATGTTACACTTTGCTTTCATCCATCCTTGGCGCTTGCCTGGAGTTCGTCTCTTCATGTCCCAATCAGAAATGCCCACCGCGCGAACACGTGTGGTTCGCGAGCCGCATCGCGGCGTTTACGACCGCGAAACTGCTTACCGGATTCTTGACGAAGGCTTTGTTTGCCACGTCGGTTTCGTGGTCGACGGGCAGCCATACGTGATTCCCACTTCTTATGGTCGCAGCGGCGACAGTCTTTACATCCACGGCTCGGCTGCGAGCCGTATGCTGCGGCATATGCGAGAGGGCTTGCCGGTGTGCATAACAGTGACATTGCTCGATGGACTTGTGCTTGCGCGCTCGGTCTTTAATCATTCAATGAATTACAGGTCAGTAGTTGTGTTGGGAAAGGCAACGCTGGTGGATGAGCCGAAAAAGAAACTCGAGGCCTTGCGGATTTTGTCGGAGCACATCATTCCCGGCCGCTGGGCCGATGCCCGTCAGCCGAACGAGCGCGAGTTGAAACAAACGGCGGTCTTGCGTGTGCCGATTGAAGAATTCTCAGCCAAGGTCCGCACCGGGCCGCCCATTGATGATGAAGAAGACTATTCGTTTCCGACCTGGGCGGGGGTGGTGCCGCTGGAATTAAAGGCAGGGGAGCCGATTGGAGATGATCGGCTGGCGGCCGCAATGGAAGTGCCGCAATACGTGATCTCCTATCGGCGCACGGTGTGACCGGTAACTCCGTTACAAGACAGGCATCTCGCGGGCAAAGGTACCCGCGCCACACTTACGGAATAAGCAGCAATTTCCCTGTCGTTTTCCTTCCTTCCAGATCGCGATGCGCGCGTTGCGCCTCTGCCAACGGATACGTATGTTCAATTCGCAGCTTCAGCTTGCCGGAAGCAATCATGCCGAATACTGCGCTTGAGCGTGCCAGGAGTTCTTCCCTAGTGATGGTGTAGTGACCTAGCGTCGGACGGGTCACATACAGCGATCCCTTTTGCGATAGGACGATCAGATCAAACGGCGGCACGGGCCCGCTCGACCCGCCGAAGAGAACCATCATGCCCCGCGGCCGCAGCACGTTCAGGCCCTTGTCAAACGTTGTCTTGCCGACCGAGTCGTAAACCACGTCTACGCCCTTACCATTGGTCAGTCGCTTCGTTTCGGTCTCAAAATCGTTTTGCGTGTAGAGAATTACATCATCGGCGCCGGCATCGCGCGCCAGTTTAGCTTTTTGTTCTGTGGAGACCGTGGCGATCACTCGCGCACCGATGTTGTGGGCCATCTGAGTGAGCAGCAAACCCACCCCGCCGGCCGCCGCGTGAACCAGCGCTGTCTCGCCTTGCTTCAATGGATAGGTATCATGCGACAGATAATGCGCCGTCATACCTTGCAGCATTGCCGCGGCTGCCTGCTGATCGCTCACGCCCGCAGGAACCGGCACCAGGCGATCGGCTGGGACCGCGGCATACTCCGCGTAAGAACCGAGCACGCTCGCCCACGCGACTCGGTCTCCGACCTTGACCGATTTGACATCGGAGCCGACTGCCGTCACCACCCCTGCCCCTTCCTGGCCAAGCACAAACGGGAGGGGGTTCTTGTAACGGCCTTCGCGGATATAAACGTCGATGTAGTTCACTCCAGAGGCAGAGAGTTCGACAACGGCGTCGTTTACTTTCGGCTGAGGGACTGGCAAATCCACCAGCTCCATCACTTCCGGTCCGCCCACCTGCTTGACTTGAATGGCTTTCATGGCTGGCTTGGATTCCAAAGCGCCGAAAAAGATTCCGCTCGATTGCGGAATCACAGCCCGTGTTATTGATTAAATGGCATCAAGTCCTAAGACCTTACAGCGGAACGTCCGAGTGCGACTGCCGATTACGATTCGCCGCGTTTCCTTGCTACACTATCCCGTCCCTTCAGGAGCCTTTTCTTCATGGCTGAAAAAATGCCGCAAACTTACGCCAACCACACACGACTGGATCCGCTGTTTCATTTTTTTCTGCTGCCCATTTTTGGCGGATCGACCTTCGCTTCTATTTTTCGGTTCTGGTATCATCCCAACCCCACGACGGGGTGGCAGTTCCTGCTGATTGCGGGAGCAACAGTGGCCATCTTCAAGATGCGCCTTTATTCGCTCAAAGTGCAAGACCGGCTAATCCGGCTGGAAGAACGTTTGCGGCTGGCGACACTGCTACAGGAGCCTTTGCGCTCGCGAATTCCGGAGTTAACTGAACAGCAGTTGATTGGTCTGCGCTTCGCCTCTGATCCCGAAGTGCCCAATCTCGTGGAGCGGACTCTGTCGGAGAGACTTACGCAAGCCGATATTAAGAAGGCGGTTCGGGTCTGGTGTCCCGACTACTGGCGGGTGTAAGGCAATTTCAGGAAGACACTAGGAGATGCGCGGATGCAAACCTTTTGTCGGAATTCTGCCGTCTGATAGCTGGCCTAGAGGTAATCCCCGGGCCGGATGCCTAAAGTAACCGGGCATGGTTCCGTTCCGGCGTTGACCCGAACCTGAGGGCAGGGTACGATTTCTTGATACAATTCAGCGGCGTAAGGGAGGAGTTAGCGACAATCCGTATCTGATTGAGAAATATGCGAGTTGGAAAACTCCAAATGCGGATCGTCTTGCTTTCGGTTCTGGCCATTGTCGGGTCTTCCTGCCAGACAGCGCAGAAGCCGGCATCGTTCCTTTCCTCCAGAATAGCCCCGCCGGCGCTGACCTCCCCGCCTGTTTCAGCCACGTCTTCGACGAAACCAGCCCAATCTTCTTCAGCGGGCACGGATGAACCACCGCAACAACAGACGGGAGTCTCCGTTCAGTCCGAGGCAAAGCCCCCAGTGACGCCAGCTGCGGATGCAGTTGGGGACCTGGTCAGCAATGTCGAGAAAGAGTATCAGGCAGGGCTGGATGCCTATAACGCCGGCAATACAGACGTCGCCAAGCAGCATTTCGATAGCGCTCTGAACGCTTTGCTCGACAGCAATCTTGATATCCGGTCTGACGACAGGCTCGAAAAAGAATTTAGCCGAATTGTTGAAGGAATTGACGGCCTCGATCTCGGCAGTCAGGCTGCCGACTCAGAGGCCCAGAAGTCAGAGCCGGCCCCCATCGACGAAACCAATGGCATTACGCCTTCGGCCGACCCAAATGTAAAGGCAAAAGTACAGGCGGAGATCAAGTCGACTCACTCCGATCTCCCCCTGATGATGACCGACCAAGTGGCCGGCTATATCAGCTACTTCTCCAACCGTGGGCGGGGAACATTTGAGCGCGCGTTCGCCCGCTCAGGCCGCTATCGCGCCATGATGCTGCCCATCCTCAAGCAGGAAGGTGTTCCACAGGATTTGGTCTATCTGGCGCAGGCCGAGTCGGGATTCCATCCGCTGGCGGTTTCTCGCGCCGGGGCGCGCGGCATCTGGCAGTTTATGGGCAGCCGCGCTCGGGGATACGGGCTTCAGCGCAACCTGTGGATCGATGATCGCCAGGATCCAGTCAAATCCACACGCGCCGCCGCCCGGCACCTGAAAGATCTTTATGCTGAGTTCGGCGACTGGTATCTGGCGATGGCGGCCTACAATTCCGGGCCGGGAACGGTGCAAGCGGCCGTAAAGCGCACGGGATACGCCGATTTCTGGGAGCTCTACCGGCGGAACGTTCTGCCGAAAGAAACACGAAACTACGTTCCTATAATCCTGGCCGTCACCATCATGACCAAGAATCTGTCGCAGTACGGTTTTGATGACGTTTCTCTGGATGAACCACTGACCTTCGACACGGTAACCATCGACTATCCGGTGGATTTGCGGCTGGTTGCCGAATGCGTTGATGCCACAACAACGGAGGTTCAGGACCTAAACCCGAGCCTGCTGCGCTACAGCACGCCCAAGGAAGGAAAGTTCGAGCTCCATCTGCCGGCTGGGACAAAAGATCACTACCAAACCGAGATCGCCTCAATTCCAGTTGATATGCGATTGTGGTGGCGGTTCCATAGAGTTCAACCGGGCGATACCGTGGCTTCGCTCAGCCGCACCTATCGCGTGACCACGAAATCGATTATCTCTGCCAACCAGCTTGATGGGGCAGATTTAGAGGCCGGCTCAAGAATTATCATTCCACTTGCCGTTGGCAGACATTCTCTCAATGACGGTACGACCTACGCCCGCCGCATAACCCGCTATAAAGTTCATAAGGGAGATACGGTCGAGACTGTTGCCGAGAACTTTGAGGTTTCTGCTCAGATGGTTCGCCGCTGGAATGGGCTTCATGGCAATGCACTGACCGGGCGAAGAGTCCTTTACCTCCACCTGCCGATTACGCCCAGTGAATCGGTATCTGCCACATCGACTGCCTCCAGAGCGGGGATTCGCACGCATAAGACTGCCCAAGTGGCAAATGCGAACGCCACTAAGGCGGAATCAGATACGCAGGCGGATGCAGAGAATCAAACAAAAGTGCTCCGCCACACTGTCAAATCGGGAGAAACCCTCTACTCGATCGCGACCGCGTATAAGACCACCGTTGCCGCCCTCAAGCGTACGAACGGCGATATCGCCGTGCTTCGACCCGGTATGATTCTGGTGATACAAACAGCCCGCTAGACGGCAAAAACTTCTTAAAATGAAGCAATCTGTCCCGTCCACGATGCGCCAGGGTGTGACATTGTCCGAAACCTGCGCTAAAATCCCGGACGATGTTCCTAACCATCCCAAAAGATAACTGAAGTCAAGGAGGTCTCATGCGTTTTCGCGTTCTCTGTCTTTTGCTTGCTGTGACGGCCTTGTGCATTGCCCCTGCCTCCGCGCAGGACGGAGCCGCCATTTTCAAGTCTAAGTGCGCTGGCTGCCACGGTGCTGAAGGCCAAGGCAAAGTCGGGCCCGCGCTCAAAGGCACCAGCCTTTCTGCGGATGACATTGTTGCCTTATTGACAAAGGGCAACGATGCCAAGAAGCCGCCTCACAAAAAGCCGCTAAGCGGGGTCTCCGACGCCGATGCCAAAGCGGTCGCCGGCTATGTGAAGTCCTTGAAGTAAGCCAGGCGCGTAGTTAATTTTCAGAGCGGGAGCCTGCGGGTTCCCGCATTCTTTTCCAATACCTGCATTTTGCGGCGGCAGATGTCCGCTAAATTGCTACTCTCCACAAAATCTTCTTCCATTCCCACGCGGTGTGTGTTAACAGGATAAGCAGGACGGTGTAATGTTGGGCCTTGCAGGCTGCACCGACCGTCGTGCTATAATCGCGCGCCGTTCCAGAATAGAGTTCTTGTGGTCTTTTAATTTTCCATGCCCGGCAACCCGGCGCATCGTTGTCGCGTCAGGAGCCAAACAAGATCAGGAGGAGCAATGACGTTCTACGACCCCACCCTTTACGGACGTGATGATGAAGAAGATTTCGGCGACAGCGGCGCATACAGCGAGTCGCTGGAAGAAGATTTCGAAGAGGAGGAAGAGGAGGAAGAAGAACCCAGTATGCCGGAACCGGCGATGAGCGAGCCGGCCCCGGAGCCTCCGTCTCCGCCAAGGCCCGCCGCACCAGCCGGCGGCGGTCCCAGGAAACCAGCAGCGAAGAAGAAGAAAGCTGCCAAGAAAAAAGCTGCGAAGAAAAAAGCTGCCAAGAAGCCGGCGAAGAAGAAACCGGCGAAGAAAGCTGCCAGAAAACCGGCCAAGAAGGCCAAGAAAAAAGCCAAGAAGCGCCGCCGCTAACATCTTTTCGATGTTTGTTCGGCGATAAGCATGTCGAACCCGTGACCGCGGCGATTACGCCGCGGTCTATTTGTTGTTGCGAATCTTTCATCGACTCCTCGGGAACCGCCATGCCGCTGCGGTCGTATAATTCAGTGCGCCCGGGAGGCTCTCGCCATGAAAAGTAAGCATTCTCTATTCCAAAGCTGGGGTGTCTTCTTTCTCGTTCTCTTTGCGCTTAGCGCGCCGGCCCAGGGACCATCCATTCCCAAGCCGCCCGAAACCCCCAAGCATCCCGTCACAGACGAATACCAAGGCGTCAAAGTTACCGATGATTATCGCTGGCTGGAGAACTGGGATGATCCCGCGGTCAAACAATGGAGCGCCGCTCAGAACGCCCGCACCCGGGAATATCTCGACCAGCTTCCCGCGCGCGCTGCGATCAAGAAACGTATCCAGGAGTTAGTCGCGGCCTCTTCGACTGCCTACTGGGACCTGGGGTTCCGCGGCGGCACTTTGTTCGCCATGAAATACCAGCCTCCACAGCAGCAACCGATGCTGGTGGCGATGCGCTCGGCAGATGATCCTGCAAGCGCGAATGTCATCTTCGATCCCAATACTGCAAGCGGCAAGGGTTCACTCTCGATCGAGTTCTATACGCCCTCACTGGATGGAAAATATGTAGCTGTGGCGATGTCGGAAGGCGGATCGGAAGATTGCTCGGCGCACATTTTCGAAACCGCAACTGGCAAAGAACTCTCAGACCTGGTTCCTCGCGTCAACTTCGCTACCGCCGGTGGCAGCATCGATTGGAAGATTGATAATTCCGGTTTCTATTACACGCGCTATCCGCAGGGCAATGAGCGTCCGCCGGAAGACGCCAATTTCTACCAGCAGGTTTATTTTCACAAGCTCGGCGATGATCCAAAACAAGACGCTTATGTGATCGGCAAGGACTTCCCTCGAATTGCCGAAATCAAACTCCACAGCAGCGAGGATGGACGGTGGTTGTTAGCGGCCGTGGCGAATGGCGACGGCGGTGAGTACGAACACTTCGTGATGGACTCCTCGGGTCAATGGACACAGATCGCACACTTTGAGGATGGAATCGTTTCCGCAAAATTCGGCAGGGATGAAGAGTTCATCTATCTGCTGTCGCGCAAGAACGCGCCCCGCGGTCAGATTCTGCGCCTGCCACTTGCCCATCTTGCGCTGGCGAACGCGAACGTCGTCGTGCCGCAAAGCCCGGGGTCTGGTTCCGATGAATCGACCCGGGCTTCGATCGAGAATTTCGAGCCCGCTCCCGGCCACTTGTACATAGTCGATATCATCGGCGGACCCTCTCGCGTACGTGTTTTCGACGGCGAGGGACACGCTCTACCTTCTCCCCAACTGCCACCGATATCGGCAATCGGTCAAGTCGTTTCCATGGGCGGAGGCGACGCGCTTTTCTACACGTCCACTTATCTCGACCCTCCTGCCTGGTACCGCTTTGAAGCAGGCAGTGGCAAGTCTGTGCGGACAGCACTCTACCAAACTTCTCCGGTGAAATTCGATGACGCCGAAGTGGTTCGAGAATTTGCCGTGTCGAAAGATGGCACCCGCGTTCCATTGAACATCATTAAGCTCAAGAGCGCCAAGCTGGATGGTTCCAACCCAGCGTTGCTCGATGGCTACGGCGGTTACGGCATCAGCCTGAAGCCGTTCTTCGTGGGCTCTCAGACTCGCATCTGGCTCGACCAAGGCGGCATCTCGGCGACTGCCAATCTGCGCGGTGGCGGCGAATATGGCGAAGAATGGCACAAGGCCGGCAATCTGACGCACAAACAAAATGTGTTTGACGACTTCATCGCCTGCGCCCAGTTTCTGGTGGACCACAAATATACCTCGCCGGCCCATCGTGCCATCATCGGTGGAAGCAACGGCGGCCTGCTCATGGGCGCCGCGTTTACTCAGCGGCCGGATCTCTTTCGTGCTGTCGTTTCTTTCGTCGGAATCTACGACATGCTGCGAGTCGAACTCGATCCCAATGGGGCCTTCAACGTCACCGAATTTGGCACGGTAAAAAATGCCGAGCAGTTCAAGGCGCTATATGCCTACTCACCTTACCATCATGTGAAGGATGGCACTGCTTACCCTGCGGTCCTGTTCCTTACGGGCGAAAACGATCACCGGGTAAATCCGATGCAGTCGCGCAAGATGACGGCACGCCTTCAGGCGGCCACCAGCTCCGACCGGCCGATTCTTTTGCGCACGTCTTCCAACGCCGGGCACGGCATCGGCACTGCTCTGGATGAAGAAATTGAGCAAGGGGCCGATTTCTTCAGCTTTCTGTTTGATCAGTTGGGAATTAATTACAAGCCGGGCGAAAAGTAGGAGTCTGGCAAAGATTGTGAAGAAGGGCCAAGCGCGATCCATTAGCCGAGCAACGCGAGTCGAAAGTTGGCAGTCAAGACTCACAACTCGGTAGTCGGGACGCCGAACCCGGTACTCCCTGCTACTTCTTCACCGCGTCTTTGCACTTTCCGTATAACTCGAGCAAGTGGGCGGCGTACTCTTCGGGTTTTGCGGCTGCGCCGCCACCGGTAAAACCAGCACCGCTGCCGCCCGTGGTTCTGCCGTATCCCGTTGTCATCGCAATGAACTTCATCAGGTCGAGCGCGATGTCTTCATCTCGGCGCGCGCTCGAATGTATAACCGGACCTTCTTCCATGAGTCCTTCTCCTGAACCAGAAACGTAAGGAATTGGTGTTTCGTCTTCCATAAAACTGCCGTTTGTTCACGATGATAGCAGGCTCCCGCGCCGCTGTCCGCCTCTACCGAGCGACTTCGCTCATCAGGGCCAGCGCGTTGTCTTCCGAGTCTCGAAAAAACGTCATCCAGAGATCATGCGCCGCCAATTTGGCGACGAGATGCGGCTCATCCTCGAAAAGGACCCCTTCCTGTTTTAATTTCGGATACGCCGCCTGAATGTCAGGCACAACAAAATACAGTATCGAGCTGGGATGATCGAACTGCGGTTTTTCGGCCCGGTCAAGCATCAGCCGCACGCCACCGCAATCGAAGAATGCGAGTCCCGGTGGCGCTTTGAACAGCAGTTTCAATCCCAAAACGTCTTGGTAGAAAGAGGCTGCGCGCTCGACATCTTTCACGTTGATCGCGACCTGGCCAAGGCGAGTGATTCCGATTCCGCTGGTAGTGCTCATTGAAATCTCCAGTTCTCGTAGAAAGAATGTGAAACTGATGCTATTTCGCCGCCCGCGCAATAAAAAATTCCACAGGCGGCTTTACATCATAGGTCGCGGCAAAACTTCGCTGATTGACTGCCAGCCCAAGCCTTCCTCGCGAATCTATATATAAGAGCGGCTGCCCTACAGGCACATCGCTGAAGGTTCGCACAAATCTGATCTTCATTTCTTTCTCGCCGATTTTGACGGAAACTTCCTCGCCTCGCTTGTATCCAAGCTTGAGAAATTCTTCGCCATCAAGGTTGGTGACCAGATTGCCAAACGGCCCGTCGGTCGCAATTACCTCCGCTGTGACTCCGTGCTCATCCCACTTCGGCGTTTTGAGATCAAGCCGCACCAGCGACGCCACAGGCATTTCCGGACCGGCCTTGGTCCAGTCTTCGCCGCGGGCCACATGCGCTCCAACTGGCGAGAAAATATCGCGCCCATGAAAAGTGGATGAGAGCTTTGTGCCGATCATCCAGTCAGCGTTCGTGATCTCGTGGACAGCCTCGATGCCATCTCTCTGCTCGACCAGCGTGAGCAGGCCGTTATCTGGCAGCACGAAATATTGGCCGCGCCTCGACTTGGCGACAACGGCTTTTCTCGTGCTGCCCACGGTCGGGTCGATGACCCCTACAAAAACCGTTCCCGCG